>CAWGMP010000008.1:0-364397 GCA_963823755.1 uncultured Actinomycetota bacterium | reverse complement strand
GTGAGGTCGGGGCGAGAACCGGCCGCGCCAGGGGTGACCTCTGAACGGATTTCCGCAGGTGACAAGCGTCGCTGTGGCGGGACCTCCTGGGAGACCGGCCAGCGGTCGCCCGGTGCGGTGTCCCGGGCCGCCGCTGCCCACGCCGTCAGGAACAGCAGGAACCGGGAAGCGAAGTAAGCGAACACCATCAGGCCGATCACCGGGCCGAACAGCCGTCCGGTGGGACTGTTGGTGACGCTGTCCAGATAGATGGCGAAGGCCTGCTTCAGGATCTCGAAACCCACCGCCCCGACCAACGCGGCGCGCATCGCGCTGCGCAGCGGGACCGGCTCCCGCGGCAGCCGTGCGATCACCCAGAGGAACACCAGCCACATGCCGGCCACCGACGCCGCCAGGGCGAGGACGGTCAATACCAGCCGGGCCCCGACGACTTGCCCCAGGCCCAGCACGTTCAGCACGACATTGGCGAAGGCGGTGCCGGCGGCGGTCAGCGCGAAAGACACCATCAGCGCCACCCCAAGACCGAGCAGCGCCAGCAGGTCGAACATTTTCGTGCGCAGGAAGCCCTCCGGTTCGGGCGGCTGCTCCCCCTGGGGTGACTTCCCCTGGGGTGACTTCCATTGGGCAGTGAGCGCCTCCCGGAGGTTACCCATCCAGCCGAGCCCGGAGTACAGCGCGCCGAGCAGACCCACGATCCCTACCCCGCTGCGAGATGCGATCGCCTCGTCGATGACCTGGTTGAGCGTCGGGCCCAAGCCGGCGGGCGCCGCCGCCTGGATCTGGTCCTGCAACTTGCCCAGCAGCTCAGGATTGTCGGCAAGGACGAAACCTGCGGCCGCGAAAGCGATCATCAACAGCGGCACCAGCGAGAGCACACTGAAAAACGTGATCGCCGCGGCGTAGTGGTCGCCGTGGTGGGTGGTGTAGGACTGCCCGGCCTGCACCAGATGATCCAACCCCGGATAGCGCAGCCGGCACCGTTGGAGCAGACCGGGCTTACGGTCTGCCTGTTGTGGACCTGTGTCCCCCATGCCCTCCTACGGTAATCGGGAGATATGGATTCAGCCTGTCGGCGAGAGGAAACCCACCCGGTTGTCCACCGCGCGCACCGGGTCAGCCGCAGTCGCTGCCCGGCGTCGGGTCGAGATATTCCTGCGCGACCCAGCGGCTCGGCCCGAGCTGCCGGAAGCCGTTGCGGATCGTCCGTTCTGCCGCCACCACCTGCCCCAGATGGAAGGTGTCCACGACGGAAGCGCTGTAGTCAGGGTTGGACCGCACGTCGAGCAGATCCACAGTGACCTTCACCGTGCACGGCGACGAGCTGCCACTCCCGCTGGTGCCCCTGTCGGTGGTCCCGATCGTGCTCTGGCTGTTGTGCGAGATCAACAGGAGGGCAGCTAGCACCACCGCCCCTCCCGCGAACCACTTCTGCCCTCTCGTAATAGTCACCAGCCACTCTCCGCTGTCGACGCTGCGCTGACCCCACCCTCAGATGACTTCACTTCGACGATGACGTAATGCTTCACAGCCCCATGGCGTGCCGCAACCCCCGATCAAGCTCGTCGAGGAAGGCCTCCGTCGTCAGGAACGGAGTGTCAGGGCCGATCAGCAGCGCAAGATCCTTGGTCATCTTGCCGCTCTCGACGGTGTCGATGCACACCCACTCCAGGGTCTGCGCGAACCGGGTGACCTCTGGAGTCGCGTCCAGCGTGCCGCGGTGGCGCAGACCTCCGGTCCACGCGAAGATCGACGCGATCGGGTTCGTCGAGGTGGGCTTGCCCTGCTGGTGTTGCCGGAAGTGCCGGGTGACGGTGCCGTGCGCGGCCTCGGCCTCGACGGTCCGGCCATCCGGAGTCAGCAACACGCTGGTCATCAGGCCCAGTGAGCCGAATCCCTGCGCGATGGTGTCGGACTGCACGTCGCCGTCGTAGTTCTTACAGGCCCAGACGTAGCCGCCGGGCCACTTCAACGCGGCAGCCACCATGTCGTCGATCAACCGGTGTTCGTAACTGAGGCCGTGCTCCTCGAAGTCGGCCTTGAACTCCGATTCGTAGATCTCGGCGAACACGTCTTTGAACATGCCGTCGTAGGCCTTGAGAATGGTGTTCTTGGTCGACAGGTAGACCGGGTACTCGCGAGCCAGGCCGTAGCGCAGCGAAGCCCGGGCGAAGTCCTCGATGGATTTGCGGTAGTTGAACATGCCGACTGCGACGCCGCCATCCTCACCGAACCTCGCCACCTCCATCTCCAGCGGCGCCCGGCCGTCGTCGGGGGTGTAGGTGATCGTCACGGTGCCCGGCCCGGGGACGGTGAAATCGCTGGCCTTGTACTGGTCACCGTGGGCGTGACGGCCGATGATGATCGGCTTGGTCCAATGCGGCACGAGGCGGGGGACGTTGGAGCAGACGATAGGTTCGCGGAAGATCACGCCACCGAGAATGTTGCGGATCGTCCCGTTGGGTGAGCGCCACATCTTTTTCAGACCGAACTCCTCGACCCGCGCCTCGTCGGGCGTGATCGTGGCGCACTTGACGCCCACGCCATGCTTGAGGATCGCGTGTGCAGCATCGACGGTGACCTGGTCATCGGTGGCGTCCCGGTGCTGGATGCTGAGGTCGTAATGGTCGAGGGTGACGTCGAGATAGGGCAGGATCAGCTTGTCCTTGATGAACTGCCAGATGATTCGGGTCATCTCGTCGCCGTCAAGCTCGACGACGGTCCCCGATACCTTGATCACGATGCCCCTCCTTCGTTGGACCCGTGAGTGGTAACGCGAGCGATGAGTCGTATCGCCACTCACAGGTTCTGCACGTCGGCCTGCTTGGCCGCAACGGCGTGCGCGGCCTGCCGCAGCTGCGCGAGCTCGCCGGCGGTCAGGGGGATTTCCACCACCCGGTGTACCCCACCCCTGCCCAGTTGAGCTGTGACGCCCAGGTAAACATCGGAGATCCCGTATTCGCCGTCCACCCAGGCGCAGACCGGCAGCACCGCGAGGGAGTCCTCGTGCACCGCGCGCACCATGCGGGCGGCGGCGGCGGAAGGGGCGTAGTACGCCGACCCGGTCTTGAGCAGGCCGACCACCTCAGCGCCACCGTTTCGGGTACGGGTGATCAGCTCCTCGATCTTGTCGGCGGGCAGCAGGTCGGCCAGCGGCGTGCCGTCCACCATGCAGGCGCTGGGCACCGGGACCATGGTGTCGCCGTGCGAGCCCAGGGTGAGAGTGCGCACCGAGGACACCGGGACGGCGAGTTCCTCGGCGACGAAGTTGGTGAACCGCGCGGTGTCGAGCATCCCGGCCTGGCCGATCACCCGGTGGCGGGGGAATCCGGTGGCGATCTGAGTCAGCGCGGTCATCTCGTCCAGCGGGTTGGACACCACGATGACAACCGCGTCGGGGGCATGCCGGACGACGTTCTCCGCAACCTGCCGGACGATGCCGGCGTTGACCTCGATCAGGTCCATCCGACTCATCCCAGGCTTGCGGGGCAGCCCAGCGGTGATCACCACGATGTCGCTGCCGGTGATCGCCTCATAGCCCGAGCCGTCCCGGCCGGTGGTCTGCCCGACGATCCTGGTCTCGAAGCCCTCCACCGGCCGGGACTGGTTCATGTCCAGGGCCAAGCCCTCCGACCGGCCCTCGATGATGTCAGTGAGCACGACGGTGTCGAACAGGTCGTACTCAGCCAGCCGCTGGGCAGTGGTCGAACCGTAGAAACCGGCCCCGATGACGGCGACCTGACCGAAACGTTCCATTTCGGCAGGCTATCAAGCGCGCCGGGCTCCCCCTGACACCTGGCTCAGCCAGCGGTCAACGGCCCCCCGGTGATCGTCAGGGCCACCGCCAGCATCAGGAGCCCGAAGACGCTGTAAGTGAGCACGTCCAGGGCCCGGCGGCGGATCCCGAGCAATCCCGTCCACTCGGGCGGCAGCACTGCCCGCAACCCGGCGGCCAGCAGCAGGGCGCCGCCGATGATCACCGTGCCTTCCCGCCAGTGGTACTGCCCGACGCGCATCATACCCACGATGACCACCGCCAGGATCAGACCGAAGCACAGCTGTGGCTGCAGGCTCGTCCGCCTGGTCATCGTGATCCGCCGGCCCGCTCGGCGGCCTCGACGACATTGACCAGCAGCATCGCCCTGGTCATGGGACCCACCCCGCCAGGAACCGGGGCCAGGTACCCGGCGACATCGGCCACCGCCGGGTCGACGTCACCCACCAAGCCGGCCGCAGTGCGGCTGATCCCGACATCGATCACCGCGGACCCCGGCTTGACCAGATCGGCCGTGATCAGCCCGGGGCGCCCCGCCGCGACCACCACGATGTCGGCGCGAGACACCTCAGCCGCCAGGTCGCGGGTAGCGGTGTGGCACAACGTGACCGTGGCGTTCTCACTGCGCCGGGTCAGCAGCAACCCCAGCGGGCGACCGACGGTGATGCCGCGGCCCACGATGGTCACCCGCGAGCCGGCCACCGGCACGTCGAAGCGACGGAGCAACTCCACGATCCCCCGTGGAGTGCAGGGCAGCGGCCCGGGCTCACCGAGCACCAGCCGGCCCAGGTTCACCGGGTGCAGGCCATCGGCATCCTTGCCGGGGTCGATCCGTTCCAGTACGGCACCGGTGTCCAGTCCGCCCGGCAACGGCAGCTGCACCAGATAACCGGTGCAGGCCGGGTCGGCGTTCAACTCGTCGATCACCGCGAACAACTCGTCGGGGGTGGTGGTCGCGGGCAGGTCGCGGCGGATCGAGGCGATGCCGACCTTGGCGCAGTCGTTGTGCTTGCCCCGCACGTAGGCATGCGAGCCGGGATCGTCCCCGACGATGACGGTGCCCAGCCCGGGAGTCACTCCGGCGCTGCGCAGCGCGGCCACCCGGGTCCGCAGATCCGCGAAGATCACGTCCCTGGTCGCCTTGCCGTCCAGCACCACCGCGCTCACGGGGAGCATCCTTGCACCGGTGGTCCCGTTCCGGTGCTCAGACTCTCGGACCCGGCGGCGATATCCGACTGCGTCACAAGCCCCTCGTCACATCCCGAGATCCACCCGGAGCCCGTTCGCTGCGGCGAAGCGAATCGCGGTGTCGACATCGATCCGGGCGCCGACCAACCGCGCCTGCGCCAGGGCGTCGGCGTCCAGCCGGGCCCCGCGCAGATCAGCGCCCTCCAACCGAGCGCCCAGCATCCGGGCCCCGGTCAGGTCGGCGCCAGAGAGGTCGGCGCCCCGCAGGTCGGCCTGCACCAGGTTCGCCTCGGTCAGCCGCAACCCGGCGAGCACCACCTCCCGGAGATCAGCGTGACCCAGCCCGGTGAGGCTCAGGTCGACCTCCCGCAGTGTCCACGGTCGCAGCCGGCAGTCGCTGACCGTGCTGCCCAGCAGCGAGCAGTGCTCCAGCGCCGAGTCGGCCAGCATGGTGCGCTGGAAGGTGCAGCTGTGGAATGCCGTCGCGCGATGTTCAGAGGCGCCGAGGTCAGCACGGGTGAAGTCGCAGCGGGTGAACCGGCAGCTGCGGGTGCGCAACCCGCGCAGGTCGGCATCTATGAACCGGCAACCGACGAAGCAGCGCCCCTCCCACTCCTGATCAGCGAACACAGCGTCGGTGAAATCCTCAGCGGTGCAGCCCTCATCGCTGGTCGCCGTCATGCACTCACCTTGTCAGCCCGCTCCGCCGGACCGGGTAGCACCCCAGGACGGCGGCAAAGTCGGGGCGCACTGGGAGGCAGGCCGATCGGATGATCCTCTCGATGGTGCACCGGTGACTCGGTCTCACCGGAAGTCGCGGGAATCCGAGCGCACCCGCAGGTCCAGTGGTGCGGCGTGCTCGGCCAGTACGTTGATCACCCCCTCAGCGATCTGCAGCCTGCCGCGCAACAACAGAGCCGGGCAGGTCTGCACGATGGTGCGATACCGGACCCAGAAACCGGGTGAGCAGATCACGTTCACCATGCCGGTCTCGTCCTCCAGGTTGAGGAAGGTGACCCCGCCCGCGGTGGCCGGGCGCTGCCGGTGGGTTACTGCACCAGCCACGAGAACGCGCTGCCCGCTTTCCCGTCCCTGCAGGTCAGCGGCGGGTACGACGCCGAGCTTGCCCAGGTCGGCGCGGAGGAACTGGGTGGGGAAGCTATCCGGCGAGACCCCGGTGGCCCAGACGTCGGCCGCGGCGAGCTCCAGCGCGCTCATCCCGGGCAGCGGTGGGGCGACGATCCCGACCGCGGTACCGGGCAGCTGGTCGGACCGCTGCGCGGCCACTGCTCCGGCCGACCACAGCGCCTGCCGGCGTTGCGGGGCGAGCTGGTCGAACGCCCCACCGGTGGCCAGCGCCTCGGCCTGGACGGTGCTCAGCCCCATCCGGTCCGCGACGTCGGCGATGCTGCGGTAGCGGCCGTGCGCTTGGCGCTCCTCGACCAACCGGGTGGCCAACGGCTGACCCACCGTGCGCACCATGGCCAGTCCCAGCCGCACCGCCTGCTCCGGCACACCCTCCACGGCCGGTTCCAGACTGGCGTGTACCCCGCTGGCGTTGACGTCCGGACCACGGACGCTGACACCGTGACGCCGGGCATCGGCGATCAGTGACTGCGGCGAGTAGAAACCCATCGGCTGGGCTCGCAGCAGGGCTGCGCAGAACGCCGCCGGGTAGTAGTGCTTGAACCAGGCGCTGTAGTAGACCAGCGAAGCAAAGCTGATCGAGTGGCTTTCCGGGAAGCCGAAGTTGGCGAAGGCCAACAGTTTGGCGTAGATCTTCTCGGCGAGCTCGCCGGTGATGCCATGACGGGCCATCCCGTCGAACAGCCGCCCGCGCAGGCGTTCCATCCGCTCGGTGGACCGCTTGGCGCCCATCGCGCGGCGCAGCTCGTCGGCCTCGGCGGCGGAGAAGTCGGCGATGTCGATGGCCATCTGCATCAGCTGCTCCTGGAACAGCGGCACCCCCAGCGTCTTGCGCAGCGCGTCGGCCAGCCGCGGGTGGTCGTAGTCCCAGGCCTCCTGGCCGTTGCGGCGCCGGATGTAGGGGTGCACGGAGTCGCCCTGGATCGGGCCGGGACGGATCAGCGCCACCTCGACCACCAGGTCGTAGAAGCAGCGCGGGGCGAGTCGCGGCAGGGTGGCCATCTGCGCGCGGGACTCCACCTGGAACACCCCGACCGAATCGGCCCTGGCCAGCATCGCGTAGACGGCGGGGTCGGTGGGCTGCAGATCCGACAGCTGCACCCGGTGGCGGTAGTGGCGGGCCACCAGATCGACCGCGTAGTGCAGCGCGGAGAGCATCCCGAGCCCAAGCAGATCAAACTTGACCAGACCGGCGGCAGCGCAGTCGTCTTTGTCCCACTGCACCACCGAGCGGTGCTCCCTCTGCGCCCACTCCACCGGGCAGACCTCGGCCACCGGACGGGAGCAGATCACCATGCCACTGGAGTGGATGCCCAGGTGCCGGGGGAATCCCACCAGCTCGGCGGCCAGCGCCAGCACCGGTTCGGGAATGTCGGTCTCTGCTCCGGTCCGCTCCAGCGATCCCCACCGGTCGATCTGCTTGCTCCAGGCGTCCTGGGTGCCGGTCGAGTACCCCAGGGCTCTGGCCACGTCCCGCACCGCCGAGCGGGCCCGATAGGTGATCACGTTGGCGACCTGGGCAGCACAGTCGCGGCCATACCTGCCGTAGACGTACTGGATGACCTCCTCGCGGCGGCCGGACTCGATGTCCAGGTCGATGTCGGGGTAGCCGTCCCGGTCCGGGGCGAGGAACCGTTCGAAGAGCAGGTCCATTGCCACCGCGTCAACGCTCGTGATACCCAGCGCGTAACAGACCGCGGAGTTGGCCGCCGAACCGCGACCCTGGCAGAAGATGTCGGCCCGGCGGCAGAACTCCACGATATCGTGGACGATGAGAAAATAGCCGGAGAAGTTCTTCTCCTCGATGACAGCCAGCTCGTGCTCGATCTGGTGGTAGGCGCCGGGACGTTCGTCGTAGCTGCCGTAACGGGTGACGGCGCCGAGCCAGGTGAGCTCGCGCAACCAGCTGGCCTCGGTGTGTCTAGCCCTGGTGTGGCCGGCCCCGGTATGGCCGACCCTGGTATGCCTGGCCTCGGTGTGTCCAGCCCTGGTATGCCTGACCCCGGTGTGACCGTCGGGGACGGCGAACGCCGGTAGGTCCGGGGCCACCAGGTGCAGGTCGAAGGCGCACTCCCGACCCAGCGCGGCAGCCCGCTCGAGGGCCCCGGGCCAACGGGCGAACTTCTCGGCCATCTCGGCACCGGAACGCAGGTGCGCCGTTGCCGCGACCGGCAGCCAACCGTCCATCTCGGCCAGGCTGCGCCGGGCCCGGACCGCGGCAAGTACGGTGGCCAGCCTGCGCCGGGCCGGGGTGGCATAGTGCGCGGCGGTGGTGGCGACGGTGTCCAGCCGGTGCGCTGCGGCCAGCGCGGTGAGTCGGTCGTTACGCTCGGTGTCGTCCGCCAGACCGTTGGCGGTGAGTTCGACGACAACGTGGTCCGCGCCGAACAGCTCAGTCAGGCGGCGTAGCTGCGCGGCCGCGGCGGCCGGGCCTTCGCGTTCCAGCGCCCGGCGTACCGCTGCCTTGCGGCAACCGGTGAGCACCACCCAGTGCCCACCCGCGGCGGCTGCGACCTCGTCGAGATCATAGACCGGCCTGCCCTTCTCTTTCCCGGCGATCTGAGCGTCACTGATCACCCGGGACAGCCTGCGGTAACCTTCGGGGTCGCGGGCCAGCACGAGCAGGTGCTCACCCTCCGGGTCAGCTACCCCGTTCTGTGGTGTGGTGAGGTCGAGGCTGAGCTCCGCCCCGAACACGGTCCTGACGCCCAGCGCCCGGGCTGCCTCGGCGAAGCGCACCACCCCGTACATCCCGTCGTGGTCGGTGATCGCGATCGCGTCCAGACCCAGCCGGGCCGCTTCCTCGACCAGCTCCTCGGGGTGGCTGGCTCCGTCCAGGAAACTGAAGTTGGAGTGGCAGTGCAGCTCGGCGTAGGGAGTGCGCGGCTGAGGAGTGCGCGGCTGGGTCTCAGCGGCCTGCGAGTGCGCGAGCGGCGGTGGCTCGTACCGGTTCCGATGCCGTGTCCACGCCGGGCTATCCCCGCCGTCACCGGGATGCTCCTCGTCGCGGTTGCCTGATCTGGACCACCCTGGTGTGGAATCGGCGGGTTTCCCGGACAGCGCCCGCTCCAGATCGGCCCACCGCACCGGCGGGTTGTTCCAGCCCATGACACGGACCTAGAAAGGTGGCGGATCGTCGCCGGGTGGTGGATGCGGATCGGGTTGGTAGTTGTGGGGATGGCTGGTGTACGTGTGTCCTGTGGGGGTGGTCCAGGTGATCCGATCGTCGGAATCCTGGTCGATCTGCCAGCCGGGGGCGTGGGTTTTAAGTCGGTGATGATGTCTGCAGCTGGCGTGCAGGTTGTGGTCGCTGGTGGTGCCGTCGGGCTGGTAGGGAATGGTGTGGTCGAGGTCAGCCCGGGCAGCGGGTTGGCCGCAGATCGGGTTGCGGCAGTGCAGGTCGCGGGCACGGACAAAATCAGCCAGCCCTATGGGCGGGGTGTAGGTGGTTCGACCGTAGTCGAGCAGGGCACCCGAGGCCGGGTCGGTCAGCAGCCGCCGCCAGGTGCCCTGGGCGGCAATCTCACGGGCCAGGTCGGCCGGGATGGGCCCGTAGCCGACCAGCTCCCCAGGCTGGTCATTTAAACCCAGCAGCATGGTGATCGGCACGACCACCGACACCAGCGGCTTGCCCGGCCCGGTGGCGTGGGTGGGGGTGCCGCCATGACCACCCGGGCTTAGTGGGTTGGGGGGACTGCCGGGCGTGGTCTGGTCTGCGGAATCGGAATCGGAATCGGAATCGGAATCGGAATCGAGATCGGGGACCGGGTCCGGTGTGACGTCGGTGAGCACGATGCCGGTGACATCGTCGGGACAGTCACAATCGCCGGAACACTGCTGGTCCATGCAGGAGCCGGTGGCTGCGCAGCGCCGCCCGGTGAGCAGCTCGACGAGCAGATCAGCGCGGCGGGCGTCCATCCCGCGGGGGTCCTCGCTGCCCAGGCCGCGGGCGAGGTCACAGAGCCGCTGGTAGGCGGCGGTGGCATCCGGAGCGGACAGCAACGCCCACAACGAGGCCATGCCGTCCTCGTCTGGGGACACCACCACCCGCCGGTCCTGACGCCGCCGCTGGTGACGCTCAGCGGTCCCCTGGGGGTCGAGTGCCAGCACCGCCCGGGTCAGCGCGGCTCTCAGCTGGGCGATCGTCTGGGTTCCGGCACGGGGCAGCACCCGCGCCTCCAAGGCCCCCCGCAGCTCAGGGGCCAGCAGATAGCTGGTTTCAGTGATCGCCCTCGCCTTCAGCGAATCGATCACCCCGGCCTCCCACGCAGCCAGGGTGCCGGGCAGGTCCTGGCCCAGGACCCGGGCCATCACCAACCGCCCTGTCGCGGTCATCCGTGACAACCGCAACGCCAAGGCCACTTCATCCGGGGCGAACTCACTGCACCGCGATGGGATATCCGAATTGGCTGCCAGCGGATGATCCCCCGGGCGGCGCCGGGCGAACTCGGCCAGCAACACTGCCTGGCGCGCCGAGGCCCACGACGCCATCCGATCGAACCCGATCACCGCGTCGATCAACTCGCCATCCGACAGCGCAGCCGGATCAGCACAGCCCTGATCCAACTCCAACGCCAACCATCCCGACGGCGCACACTCCGACATCGGAGGCTGCGCTGCCTCCTGCGGTACTGCAGCCTCATCCAGCCAGGCAGCTTCATCCAGCCAGGCCGGGTCGAAACAGTCATCATCGAACGGGACACCGCCAGCGGGTGTCCCGTCGATCAGACCTTCATCGAACATATGTTCGATTCTAGTAGGGTCCGGCGAAACTGCAAGCGAAACTCGCCGAAGTTGGGGCCGAGTGCTCCTTGACCTGTGTTGACCTGGGGTTTCGCTCGGAATTGGGTGCGTGAGACCCAGTTCATGGGGGTCAGCGGTGGTGTACAGCTCGGTTTCGTGGTGTGGGCATGCCGAAGCGCCCGCTGTGGGCGGGCTCGATGGGGAGCGGGGCTATGCCGCCAGGGGGACGGCTCGGGCCTTGGCTAGTGCGCAGGCTAGGTGGGCGAGGATGGTCAGGTCTACGTGCAGCCGGATGCGGGGTAGGCGACGGACCCGTAGGGGCAGCATGCCCCACTCGTGCTTGAGCCGTCCGAACCCGCGTTCGACCGCGCCACGGGTGCGGTAGATCGCCTTCCACCGGTCGGTGGTGCGGGGGATGAGGGTGTGCAGCCGGTCGGTTTTGACCCACACGCTGGCGGGCTGGCACTCCCTGGTCGGGCAACGCCGCACTGCGGAAACAGTTTCGCCGGACCCTACTAGCACATCTACCGGATCCTCGACTCCGACGAGGCCCAGCACAGACCGGCAACGGTCGCCGCTGCGGAGTTCGACGGCACGTTCACGTGCCGTACCAGCACGGGCAGGTCCGCGTGTCGTCCTGCCGTGACATTCATCGATGTCACCCATGCGAAATTGCCAGACCGGAGGCGGTGACCTTGCACGGAGCAGGGCTCTGCGGCGGGCCGTCGAGGGACTCGGCCTTGATGCTCTGAAGATGGACACCGTCGTCAAGCTCATCAACGGCTACATCGCCGGCGCCGCCCACTGGAGTGCGCGTGGCTGTGCCGGACACCGGTGCCCGGTACAGCGGATAATGGACGCGAGCTACTCGTAGATTCCCTCGACCCGCCAGCGGCCCGTCTCGCAGGCCAGCAACACGGCGAGCGGCTCCCCGGCGGGTTCGGCGTCGAGTACTGCCTGCAGCCGCGCGCAGCGCCGCCCTCCACCGGGTTCCCACCAGCGTTCCTCGACCGGCCAGGGCCCGGCCCAGGTCAGCACCCGGCGCGGCGGGTCACCGTCCACCGCGATCCGGTACGGGACTCCGGTGAGCCGCCCGCGCCCGCTCACCCCGATGATGCGCCCAGCATCATCGAGCACCTCGGCGAGTAACGGGCGGGTAGGCACCCGAGACGGGGACGGCGCAGGCAGCCGCCCCGGCCAGGGCGATTCCGCATCGCGCGCTGGAGTCTGGTCGTCTCCCCAGGGCACCAGACACACCCGGTCAGTGGGGTCCCGGCCACCGCCGAGTACGCCGGTGAGCACCGCCTCGGGTCCAAGCATCCCCTGCACCCGGACCAGCGCCCGGCTGGCCCGCTCGTCATCCTCCCCCGCCTCCCCCCACAGGCCGCCCTGCAGGGCCTGCCCACCGATCACCTCCTCCGGGATCAGCTGCAGCAGCGTGATCCCCGCACTGGGGCGCGCTCCACGGGAGGTCAACCAGCCGTCCAGCTGCCAGCGCACCCGATCGGCGATGCCGGATGCGGTCAGCGGCTCAGCGCAGCGCCACACCCGGTGCAGCTCTTCGCCTGCCCCGGTACCAGCGCTGACTCCGAGCCGGACGCAGGCCAGACCGCGCAAGGCCAGTGCGAGGTGCAGCTGCTCGGCGGGTTCCCGGGAGGCGAACGCCGCCGCATCGACCCGACCCAGCGGCGGGTCGAACCGGCGAGTGACGGTGAGGTCGACCGGCGGGTCGCGGCGGACCAGTGGGCGCTCGTCGAGCCCCTGAGCAAGCCGGTGCGCGCGCACCCCGTCGAGACCGAACCGGGAGGCGACGTCGTCGACGGGCAGGGCGGCGAACGCGCCGAGGGTGCGCAGCCCCAGCCGGTGCAGCAGGTCCACCAGCGCGGCCCGATCAACTCCGGTAGCCGGCTGGTGCAGCTCGCCGATGCTCAGGGTGGCGAGGAAGCCGGCCGACCCCTCCGGTGGCACCAGCAAACCCCGATGCGCGGCCAGGGTCGCGGCGAACAGGCCGTCGGCGATGCCGATCTGGCATTCCACCCCGGCCTGCGCGGCGACCACATCGACGATCCGCTCGGCCACCGCGGATTCGCTGCCGAAATACCTGGTCGGACCGCGGGCCGGCACCGCAACCAGTCCGGGGCGCACCACCTCCACTCCGGGCGCCAAGGCCTCGACCGCGGCGACCACCGGCTCGAACGCCCGGGCGTCCCGGTTCGGGTCGTCGGTGGGCACAGCAAGCTCCGGGCACCAGACCACCACCACCCGGGCAGGCGCCATCACCCCACCGCTCTGATCGCTGGAATCGGGTCCGCGAGCGCCTCCACCACTGCGCCGCTGGGACCGGGCAGCAGCAAGCGGGCGGTGCGAGGCCGGGCCGCCGCACCACGGCCCACCGCGTGCACCTCGACCTCGCGGCTGCGCAGCCGTCCGTGCCCGGTTTCGGCACCATGCCAGGCCTCGGCACGGCAGCTCAGCTCGACGTCCGCGCCCGGCCATCGGCCGAGCGGGAGCAAGACAGACCCGCGCTGGCGCGCCCTGGCGGCCAGGAATCGCCGCACCCCGGAGGGCATCCGGTCCGCGCCCGCCAGCGCCACCAGGCCCACTCCGTCGAGCAGTGCCGCGGCCACCGGTGCCGGATCCGACCCAGGGCGGGGGATCAGCGCCAGCCGCTGCGCCGCCACCCCCACCTCAGCCGCAGCCAGTATCCCGAGATCACTGACACCGATCACCGCGGCCCAGACGCCCTGCGCAGTGGCCGCGGCCAGCAGCGCCAACAGCAACGCCGCCGAGCCGTGCACCGCGACCACCGACCCCCGACGCAGCCCACCGCCGGGCAGCAGCGGCGCGAGGGGTTCGACCACCGGAAACGGTGGCCGGCCGCCGGGGGCATCGAGCCGCTCACCCAGCGCCGACGCGGATGCAACCGGCACCCGCTGGAGCACCGACGCGACGCCTGCACCCATCATCCCGCGGCCTCCCAACGAGTGGATGCCGGCGGCAAACCGCCACACCCAGATCCGCCGCGGGGAAGGCAGCGTCGAACAATATCAATGTATCGAACACATGTTCGATTGACAGTTAACCCGAGTGCTGAGGACGCCGTCAAGCGCCGCCTCACGGCTCCGCCACCTGGCACCGGAGCACCTGGCACCGGAGGCGGTGATCGGCGCATACAGTGTTTCCCTTGTTCCGGCTGGCGAGAGGAGACACGGGTGTATCTGATCGAGGTGCCCGTCGAGGGCGGGGGCCGCTTGCTGGTCCAGGCCTCCGACGCGGAACTCCCGGGCGACCTGCAGCTGGCGTCCGTGCGACCGGGTGAGGTGGTCGCGCGGGCGCGGCAGTCCCTGGAGCAGGCGCTCGATCAGATCAAGCCGGCGATGCGAGCAGTGTTCGACCGCCTGGTGGCGATGTCCCCGGATGAGATGAGCGTGGAGTTCGGGCTCACGCTGGGCGCGGAGACCGGCGTGGTGGTCGCCAAGGGAACCAGCGAGATGCACTTCGCGGTGACACTCACCTGGCAGCGGCCAGGTTCGGCGGCCGAGGATGACTGACGAACCGGACGTCGGGCTCGCCGTGCGCGTGCTGGACGCGCACGGGACCACTGTCGGTGTGGGTGTGCTCGTCGGTCCGCGAGAGATCGTCACCTGCGCGCATGTGGTCAATAGCGCGCTGGGCCGGGACCGCAGGGCGCAGGATCAGCCGGCAGGTGAGATCACCGTGGAGTTCGCAGTGAGTGCCGGCGCGCCGCGACGAGCCCGGGTGCAGCGCTGGCTGCCCCCGCCGCGCACCGGAGCCGCGGGCGACGACATCGCCGGACTCGTCCTGACCAGCACCGAGCTTCCCCCGGGTGCCGACCCCGCCCGGCTTGCCGCGAACCTGCCCGCGCGGGGTCGGGTGGTGGATGTGTTCGGGTATCCCGGTACCCCGCCCCGCCCACACGGTGCCTGGGTGGCGGCCACGGTACGCGGCCAGGTCGGGGGCCACCACCTGCAGCTGGACTCCACCCCCGACAGCGCGCTGCGGATCCAGCCGGGGTTCAGTGGCAGCCCGGTGTATGACCGCTGCACCGGCCGGGTGGTGGGTCTGCTGGCTGCCGCGCCGCTGGCAGCCTCCGGGGAACGGGACAGCTACGCGATCACCGCCGACCGGTTGCGAATGGTCTGGCCGGAGATCCTCGATGTACGGCATACCCCGGCCCGGAGGCAGCACGCCGACGCGGTCGAGAAGCTGACGGTCCTCCACGTGTCGGACACTCAGTTCGGCCGCAACCACCTCTTCGGCGGCAACGGCTTGACTCCGGCCGACCAAGCCCACGACACCTTGTTCCGGCGGTTGCACGACGATCTGGACCGGCTGGCCTGCGACCATGGGCTGCGCCCGGACCTGATGGTGGTCACCGGTGACCTGGCCGAGTGGGGCCTACGCAGCGAGTTCGACCAGGTGGTGCACTTCCTGACCGCGCTGACCGAGGCGGTGGAGCTGCCCCGCAGGCACGTGGCCATCGTGCCGGGCAACCACGACGTCAACCGGAAAGCCTGCGCAGGCTACTTCCAGAACCAAGAGGCCGACGAGCGCGAGCCGGCGGCACCGTACTGGCCGAAATGGAAGCACTTCGCCGCCGCGTTCGAGCAGTTCTATGACGGTGTCGACGGCGTGAGCTTCACCCCGGACGAGCCGTGGACGCTGTTCGAGATGCCCGATCTCGCGGTGGTGGTGGCCGGGCTGAACTCCACCATGGCCGAGAGCCACCTCGACAGCGACCATTACGGTTGGGTCGGGGAACACCAGCTGTGCTGGTTCGCCGAGCAACTCGCCCGATACCGGGACCGGGGCTGGCTGCGGCTTGCCGCGGTTCACCACAATGTCGTTCGCGGGGCGGTCGCTGACGATGAGAACCTGCGCGACGCCGACGACCTCGATCGGTGGCTCGGACAGCCCCGGCTGGTGAACCTGCTGCTGCACGGGCACATCCATGACGGGCGGCTGCACCGGCTGTCCTCGGGTCTGCTGGCGCTGTCCACCGGAAGCGCCGCGGTCACCGCCGAGGCCCGCCCGCAGGAAGTCCCCAACCAGTACCAGCTGCTCACCGTTCGCCCCGGCGAAGTGACCCGCCACGCTCGCCAGTACATCGCCGGCGACCGCCGCTGGGTCGGAGACAACCGGGTCAGCCCCCATGGGTCGGACTGGCGCCACCACGAGCCATACCCGCTGAACCACGTCGGCGCGACGTTCCCCACGACCCCACCGGGCACTGAGGCACCCCGAGGCTCCGATCACGATCCCGATCCACGCCGCGACGGGACGAGACCCGGGGACAGCTTCTTCGACCGGGTGCTGGAGGCGACCCAGGTCAGCCACCCAGGCGCGGCCGTGACACCTCGACCGGCGAGCGGCTACCTGAGGGTGTCCAAGCCGTTGCCGGACGGGGGTGCCGAGCAGTGGCCCGTCGGGGTGGTGGAAGGGGAGGTCACCGGCGAAGAACTCGAGTCCTTCGCACAGCGGGTGCACCTCCACTTCGCCTCGGCCGACCCCTTAGTCCAGTCGGAATTGGTGTACAGCGGCTCCCCGGCGGCCGAGGACATGGTGCTCCGAGCCCGACGGCACGGGGTGCGGTTGCGCAGCTTCGTCGACTATCAGGGGCTGGTCGACCTCAGGCCGCTGGCGGCACGCCAGGCCGACCGGCTCACCGCCGATCCGATCTACCCGGCGCAGCTGTACGTGCCCCAGCGGTACCGGCTGCTCGACGACGCCGAAAACGACGCGATCCAGGAGAACCTGCTGACTCGAGTGATCTCCTGGCTCGGCGCGGACGGCGCCCGGTTCGTCATGTTGCTCGGCGACTTCGGGCGAGGCAAGACGTTCTTGCTCCGCGAGCTTGCCCGCACCCTGTCCCAGCACCTGCCTGGCCTGCTGCCGGTGCTGGTGGAGCTGCGGAGCCTGGAGAAGGCCCCTTCGCTCGACGAGTTGCTCGCGCAGCACCTGGTCCGGCAGAACGTGGACACTTTCGACATCACAAAGCTGCGGTACATGATCTGCAGTGGGCGGCTCGCGCTACTGTTCGACGGATTCGACGAGCTGGAGTTGCGGGTCGGCTTCGACAACGCTGCCGACTACCTGACCACCCTGCTTCGCGCGGTCACCGACAACGCCAAGGTCGTGCTCACCAGCCGCACCCAGCATTTCCGCTCCAGCGCCCAGATCCGCACCGCGTTGGGCGCCCAAGTGGCAACCCTGCCCGCCAGCCGGGTGGCCGTGCTGGAGGACTTCACCGAAGAGCAGATCCTTCAGTTCCTGGCCAAGCATTACGGCGGGAACATGCAGGAGGCCCGGGCCAGGTTCGCCTTGCTCGGCGACGTGCACGATCTGCTCGGGCTGTCCCGTAATCCGCGGATGCTGTCGTTCATCGCCGACCTGGACGAGCAGCGGCTGCGCGCCGTCCAAGCCGAGCACGGGTGGATCAGCGCTGCCGAGCTTTACCGGGAACTGGTCGACTTCTGGTTGGTCGGTGAGGCGGGCCGGCACCGGCATCGGGGCGGCCTGCGGTCCTTGGACGACAGGGAGCGGCTAACCGCCTGCACCGCCTTGGCCCTGCGGCTGTGGGCGACTACGGCCTTGACGATTCCGGTGGTAGAGCTCACCGCCGAGGTGTCAAGCACGCTGACCCGACTCGCCGAGCGCGGATACACCGTCGACCAGGCAACCCACACGGTGGGGTCGGGCACTCTCCTGGTGCGCACTCCGGAGGGGGAGTTCGCGTTCGTCCACCAGTCCGTGATGGAGTGGCTGGTCGCCCAGGTCGCCGCCGGAAAGCTCCAGGAAGGAGCGGCGGACGACGCCCTGGTCGCCAGGAAGATATCCCCGCTCATGTTGGATTTCTTCTGCGATCTCGCGGGGCACGACCTGGCCCGCCGCTGGGCAGTGGACGTGCTGGCCGACCCAAAGGCATCCGACGTAGCGAAACAGAACGGGTTCGCCATCACCCGCCGGCTCGGCTCTGGAGCGCACCAGAACCTGGCTGGGATAGACCTCCGCGGCCAGGACCTCACGAACCGGGACCTTCGGAACGCAAACATGCAGCGGGCTGACCTGCGCGGTATGCGGCTCATGGACACGACGCTTGCCGGAGCGGACCTGCGGGACGCCAACCTGACAGATGTCCGGATGGTCCGGGGAGATCTCACTGGTGCGCAGATCGCTGGTAGCCGATGGAACCGCGCAGCTCTGCTGGGTGTGTCGGGACTCGGTGACCTTTCCGCGGCCCCAGAGTTGACCGTGGCCGCGGTCGCCGGGCGTGACCCCGCTGACGCCATACTCGCCACCAGCGGGGGGATCTGCAGTGTGGCGTTCTCCCCCGACGGCACGGTGCTCGCGGTGTCGCGGGACCGAAGTGTTGAGATCATCGACTTGGCCGGCGGCGACGCCCTGCGCGTCCTTCACGGCCACACCGAATCGGTACTCGGGGTGGCGTTCTCCCCCGACGGCGCCCTGCTCGCCACCACCTCCGGGGACAACACCGCTCGCCTGTGGGACCCCACCACCGGCCGGCACCGCACCACCCTCACCGGCCACACCCGCGGGGTGACCGGGGTGGCGTTCTCCCCCGACGGCACCCTGCTCGCCACCACCTCCGATGACAACACCGCCCGCCTGTGGGACCCCACCACCGGCCGGCACCGCACCACCCTCACCGGCCACACCGGCTGGGTGACCGGGGTGGCGTTCTCCCCCGACGGCACCCTGCTCGCCACCACCTCGGGGGACAACACCGCCCGCCTGTGGGACCCCACCACCGGCCGGCATCGCACCACCCTCACCGGCCACACCGGCTGGGTGACCGGGGTGGCGTTCTCCCCCGACGGCACCCTGCTCGCCACCACCTCGGGGGACAACACCGCCCGCCTGTGGGACCCCACCACCGGCCAGCACCGCACCACCCTCACCGGCCACACCCGCGAGGTGACCGGGGTGGCGTTCTCCCCCGACGGCACCCTGCTCGCCACCACCTCCAGAGACAACACCGCCCGCCTGTGGGACCCCACCACCGGCCAGCACCGCACCACCCTCACCGGCCACACCCGCGAGGTGACCGGGGTGGCGTTCTCCCCCGACGGCACCCTGCTCGCCACCACCTCCGATGACGACACCGCCCGCCTGTGGGACCCCACCGGCCAGCACCGCACCACCCTCACCGGCCACACCCGCAAAGCAACCGCAGTGGCGTTCTCCCCCGACGGCACCCTGCTCGCCACCACCTCCAGAGACAACACCGCCCGCCTGTGGGACCCCACCACCGGCCAGCACCGCACCACCCTCACCGGCCACACCCGCAAAGCAACCGCAGTGGCGTTCTCCCCCGACGGCACCCTGCTCGCCACCACCTCCGATGATGGCACCGCCCGCCTGTGGGACCCCATCACCGGCCAGCACCGCACCACCCTCACCGGCCACACCCGCAAAGCAACCGCAGTGGCGTTCTCCCCCGACGGCACCCTGCTCGCCACCACCTCCACCGACCACACCATCAGGCTGTGGGACCCCACCACCGGCCGCCACCGCACCACCCTCACCGGCCACACCCGCGAGGTGACCGGGGTGGCGTTCTCCCCCGACGGCACCCTGCTCGCCACCACCTCCAGAGATAACACCGCCCGCCTGTGGGACCTAGCCATCGGCGTGCGCCGTTACTTGCGGCGACCTCTCCGCAGCACCCTGACCGGCCACACCAGCTGGGTGACCGGGGTGGCGTTCTCCCCCGACGGCACCCTGCTCGCCACCGCCTCCGGGGATAACACCACCCAACTGTGGAACGCCACCAATGGCCGCCACCGCACCACCCTCACCGGCCACACCCGTGGGGTGACCGGGGTGGCGTTCTCCCCCGACGGCACCCTGCTCGCCACCACCTCCACCGACCACACCATCAGGCTGTGGGACCCCACCACCGGCCGCCACCGCACCACCCTCACCGGCCACACCCGCGGGGTGACCGGGGTGGCGTTCTCCCCCGACGGCACCCTGCTCGCCACCACCTCCGACGACGGCACCGCCCGGCTGTGGGACCCCACCACCGGCGCTGTACGAGCAACGCTGCTAGCGCTCGGCAAGGGTGGTTACGCGGTGCTCCTGCCCGATGGTTCCTACAAGCTCGACGGCGACCCGGGCCGTTCCCTCTGGTGGGCCATCAAGCTCTGCCGTTTCGCTCCCGGCGAGCTCGACGCCTACGACCCGGCGGTCCGGCGGCTCCCCGCCGGTGCCCCCATCCTCGGCTGACAGCCGACCGCGCCCAAGGACAGCGTCAGCTCCGTAAACGGCTTAACACCCGCGTACCTGCAGCCGGAAACAGGATACCCAGCGTCCCCGATGGTTGAGGTAGATCGTGCGCTGCGCGCAGACGAACAGCGCTTCGGGGGCGGTGTTCATCGGTGTCCCTTGAGCATGGGCCAGCGCGGTGAGCCGGGCGGTGGCGAAGTGGGTGATCAGCGGAACCACATGTATTGTGATCTTCGCAGTGTGACGCAACGCGGCGTAGGACTCGAACACCTAGCGGTGCACCGTGACGTGGGCGCCGCTCGAGGTGGTGGTTGCGGTCCAGCGTCGGCGAGCCCACAACGAGACGTAGACCAGCGCGACCAGCACGGGGACTTCAATGAGAGGGCCGACCACACCGGCCAGGGCCTGGCCGGAGGTGACGCCGAAGGTAGCGATGGCCACGGCGATGGCCAGTTCGAAGTTGTTGCCCGCGGCGGTGAAGGCCAGCGTGGTCGTGCGCTCGTAGGACAATCCGATGGCTATGCCCAGGGTGTAGGAGCCGGCCCATATCAGCGCGAAGTAGGCCAGCAGCGGTAGCGCGATTCGGGCCACGTCCAACGGGCGGCTGGTGATCGCCCCGCCCTGCAGGGCGAAGAGGATGACGATGGTGAACAGCAGCCCGTAGAGGGCGAACGGGCTGATACACGGCAGGAACTGCTCCTCGTACCAGGCGCGGCCCTTGCCGCGTTCCCCGAGCCGTCGGGTGAGATAGCCGGCCACGAGCGGGATGCCGAGGAAGATCAGCACCGAGCGAGCGATCTGCCAGGCCGAAACGGTCAGGTCTGCTTGGGGCAGGCCCAGCCAACCGGGCAGCACGTGCAGGTAGAACCAGCCCAACCCGGCGAAGGCGAGCACCTGGAACACCGAGTTCAGCGCGACCAGCACCGCGGCGGCTTCCCGGTCCCCGCCGGCGAGGTCGTTCCAGATGATGACCATGGCGATGCAGCGGGCGAGACCGACGATGATCAGTCCGGTGCGGTAGGCGGGCAGGTCGGGCAGCATCAGCCAGGCCAAGGCGAACATCAGCACCGGCCCGACGATCCAGTTCAGTAGCAGCGACGGCACCAGGAGTCGACGGTCGCGGACGACGGTGTCGAGTCGGTCATAACGCACCTTGGCCAGCACTGGATACATCATGATCAACAGACCCAGCGCGATCGGCAGCGAGATTCCGTCGACCGAGATCGCGTCCAGTGCCCGTCCCAGTCCGGGTATCAGCCGGCCACCGACCAGTCCGACGGCCATCGCCGCGATGATCCAGACTGGGAGGAAGCGGTTCAGGGTAGAGAGCTTGGCGACCACGCTGGCCTCGGCGTCGGCCCGCGTCGAGGTGAGGTTGTCGGTGCTCACGCGGTCACCGGCGCGGTGCTCGCCGTGCCGTCGGGGACCAGCACCGCAGACAGCTGACGAAGGGTCTCGGGGTGCACCCGGTAGTAGACCCAGGTGCCCCGGCGCTCACCGGAGATCAGCCCGGCCTCGCGCAGCACCTTGAGATGATGGCTGATCGTCGGCCCGGACAGCTCGAACGCCCCGGTCAGGTCACACACGCAGGCCTCCCCGCCCTCGTGCGAGGCGATCAGGGACAGCAGTCGCAGCCGCGCCGGGTCACCCATCGCCTTGAACAGCCGGGACAACTCGACGGCCTGCTCCGCGGTCAGCGGCTCGCGGGCCAGTGGCGAGCAGCACCCCACCGCCTCGGACAGGGCGGTCAACATCTGCTCTTGATTTGACATTCTTCTAATTTGACTGATTCCAAATCAGGGCGCAAGGTCTGCATCGATAATCATCGAAACAACTGAAGGAGTGTGGCCCTGTCTCGTGTTCAGCTCGCGCTGGGTCTCGGATCTGGAAGGGTCGAGCGCGTTTCCACACAGTGCTCCGGTAGCAGCCCCTTATGCGGAACGATCGCGGATGTGAACGCCACCCGAGTCGGCTACGCGCTGCTCCACCGACGAACAAGACATCGACATCCAGACCGAGCAACTCGCCGCGCTGTGGCCCGGAAGTCAGCATTTTGACCGTCACCAAGTTCGACCGCTTCGCTCGCGACGTCGCCAACGCTATCCTCACTGACCTGTCCGAGCGGGGAGTGCTCTTCGCCTGGGAACCTCGGTCTACGACTGGAAAGACCCGTTCGGCAGATTGTTCCTGCAGACCTGCCATGGTCGCCGAGTTCTCTGTCGTTGACCTCCGAGCGCACTCTCGACGGCCTGGAAGCCGCACGCGCCCGGGGCCGCGAGCCCAAGCTGTCCGAGCGGCAGGTGGGATGGTTGCGACAGATGCACGCCAGCGGCGAGCCCACCGTGTCCGCCGTAGCCGAGACCTTCAGCGTGACCCGCCCGACAATCTACCGCGTATTGGACTCCGACACCGACGACCCTGGCGCCCTCACAGCGTCGCCCTGACCGCACTGGGGCCAGGGCTCCAGCGCCACCACGGCGCCGGGTAGCCGGCGCGGTAGCCCGCCGAGCAACGACAGCTCCCCCACCTCGATTGCGGCCACCAGTCGGCGCAGCATGGCCCATAGTCGCCAACAGCTCACCGGGCGTCACAGGCGTTAGTGCCCGGGTGCGTTCACCAGTCAGTTCCTCAACGATCGGTCCGAACCGGCGAGCAGACCCGCAACCGGCCCGCCGAGCGTTACACCTCGACGACCCACCGGTGCACGGCCCCGCCCGCACCCGTGGCGCCGAGCCGCCGTGCATGCGGCACACCCTACTCGCCGAGGACACCCGCGACGCGGTCTGCCATCTCGCCGGGGATATCTGGCTCAGGCCTGCTCCGCGGCATTACAGCGGGAGGGTGACCGTCCTATGCGCTCGGTGGTGGCTGCGGTGGCCCTGTCGTCGGTGGTGGCCCTGTCGTCGGTGGTGGCCCTGTCGTCGGTGGTGGCCCTGTCGTCGGTGGTGGCTGTACGCGGTTGACCTGCTCGCAGTCCGGGGCGACTAGGTCTTCCGGACCTGCGTTGACGACATCGTTACCGCTACCGCACCCAACGCGGTCAGTGCCTTCACCCTGGACGTTGATGGTGTCGTTGCCGTTACCCCCCTGGACGAGGTCGTCGCTGCCGCCTCCGGTGATGATGTCGTTGCCGTCACCTCCCTGGAGGCTGTCGTCACCATCGCCTCCGATGATGATGTCGTCGCCACCGAAGCCGTTCACAAGGTCGTTTCCAGCACGCGCGTCGATGGTGTCAGCGCCAGCGGTACCAGCGATGAAGTCGTTGCCGTCTGTGCCATTGATGGTCGCAGCGAGTGACGTGCCACCTAAGGCGAGCGTTAACGACGTCACCACGCCAGCGGTCGCCACGCTGGCGATGGCCAAAGTCTTACGCATGACAGGTCCTCACCTATTAGAATCTGTTTATATCTAAAATGGCTCCCAACTCAAGATATCGTGAAAGGCATCGATCTGTTACAGTCGGAGATTGTTGATCACGCGCCGTTAGACTGGTCGTGGCTCGCCATGTCGAGTTCGGCGAACTGGTGCCCGCAGTGAACATCTGCATACCCTCCGGGCACGCAGGCAACACGCTCTGTTCATCGACTCGTCGTACAGACACTGGAAAACCCCTTCCGACGGGCCGGGGCGGTAGACGGTTCACTTCTCGACCGAGGCCGACGCGATTCGGATCGACATTTACGAACGACTTGCAGTTACCGATCAGGAAAGTGCCAGATGATGACCAGGATGGACCAGCCGACCGCGACGATGGCTCTCTTTTTGCCGCGGCGCCGGCGATGCGCCGGTAGCGTTCACCCAGGAAGGTATTGGTGCAGTGCCGCGCAAGGAGCCCGCCGATGGTCACGGTCATCGGCCTTACCCTCAACGCGCGCGACCTGCCGCGGAGCTGCGCCGACTGCAACCAGCAGCTTCGCGTGATGGCGACGACACAGCAAGCTCGGTGAGAACTGTCGGTGCTGCCCGGCAGCATGGGACCATGGTGTTGCCCCAGAACGCACGGAGGTGAGCTGCGGATGTCGTCGCCTGCCCAGGCTGGCCTGCTCGACCACGTCGGGCCGTGGACAGAGCGGGAGTACCTCGCGCTGCCCGAGGACCGTCGCCGCATCGAGCTACTCGACGGCGGGTTACTGGTGAGCCCGGCAGCCGGGAGTCCGCATCAGCGGCTGTCGTCCCAACTCTGGTATGCCCTGGGGCGGGCGGCACCGAGCTGGCTGGAAGTGCTGGAAGCCGTCAACGTCCGGGTAGCGCCTGGGCGGATTCTGATTCCCGATCTCGTCGTGGTGACCAAGCCCGGGCTAGACCAGACGGTCTGGGACCCGGCCGATGTGGTGATGGTCGTTGAGATCGTCAGCCCGAGCAGTATCCCGCTGATCGTGCGATCAAGCCACAGCTCTACTCGGGCGCGGGCATCGAGCACTACCTGCGGATCGAGCTCACCAGCCCGGGGCCGAGTTCGGTTGCCTACCGGTTGCACCGAGGGCACTACGTCGAGGTCACGTCGTCGAGGCCGGGGCAACTCCTGTGCCTGACTGAACCGTTCCCGGTCGAGCTCGACCTCGCCGGACTCGCCGCCGCCACCCGCCCACCACGGTGACGGTGTACATCACGTCAGCTCCAGAGCGCGGCCACGGGCGCGGCGATGATCCGTTCGGCGAGGGAGAAGACCCGGGGGCCGGTGTGCAGCACCACACCAGTGACGAAACGCTCGCCCAGCTGATCACGCAGCCAGATCAGGTGCCTGGCCGAGTCCACCCGCGGCGCCGCGGTCGCCTTGACCTCGATGGCGACGATCCGGTGAGGGTCCAGCTCGCACCCGCGACGAGTCCGGGATCCACAACGAAACGCTTGGGTGAGCGCACAACCGCTTGAGGCGGTCGGTGCTCCACGCCGGCACGGTCTCGATCACGAACAGGTCCCGCAGCAACCCCTCGTAAGCCTCCGCGGTCTTGTGGTCGATCTCAGCAGCCCCGTGCACGGTGGGCAACGGCACCACAGCGGTGTTCAGCGCGTACGCCTCGAAGAAGCGACGCAGCCGGCCCGGATCGCGCCGCCCGACGAGCTGATCGACATCTCGGGTGAACACCTGGTCCAGGTAACTCCTCGACCACAGCATCCGGCCGCGCCCGGTCCGCCCGCCGAGCACGTCGGGAAAACCACCCCGCAGTGCCAGGCCAGGTCGGGGAATCCACGCACCGAGCCGGTGACGATGAACCGGTCGGGTCAGGGAGCGGCGTCGACGGTGCGTTTGACCGCTCCCAGGACCGACGGAACGAGCTGCCACTCATCGATCAGCACCGGCGCAGAGCGGGAAACTCCGCGAGCAGTTCAGCGATCAACTCGTCGGCGAGCCGAGGAACGTAGCGGCTGCTCACAACGTGAGAACACCTGTGACTCCCGATTTCGCAACCGACCGGATCCGACGATTACAGGCTGATGGATCACCATATCGTCGTGCTCCGGGAACTAGCAGAGAATGATCCGCAGTCATCGGCGTGGGCGTAGTCCGACGATGATGCAGGTCTCCTCCCAGCATCGTGGGCAGGTGGGCCACAGCCACTCCATGTCACCATCCGGACCTCGCGGATGGGTGACACCGCAAAGGCAGCGCATCGGCGCCCCCCGGGGGGACATTACGGTCACGCCGATCGATAGCGTGCCGTTCACGGGCAAGCGGAAACCACGAAAACGGGTGGGATTCCGGGTATGAGACAGGAATCACCGACATCGCGGAGTATCACCCTGGATCACCCTCGCATCCCTCCCCCTGTCGACCTGTTGTTCTTGGGCGCACCTGGTGTCGGGGGGTTGCACGCAGACGAGCGGTCATTGCTGTGTCTGCGCCCGCCGCATCACGGTGGGCGGCGGGCCGACATCAGGTGCTGAGGGGACACGCTGGCGGCAGTAACCAACGTGCCGGCAGGGGGCATTCTGGATGGACTGTCACCCTGGTTGTCACCCTCTAGGGTTCAAGGCCGTGGACAGAACAGCAGAAGCGGGGGATCTGACCGTTGATCGCGCCAGGTTGCAGTCCTTGCGACGTGATCTCGGTGCCCGGCTGGCCACTTATCGCATGGCGGCCGGGGTCTCCCAACCCGAACTGGGCCATGCCGTAGGGAGAACGCGCAGCACCATCTCGAAGATCGAGCATGGCATCCGGGGGATGCCCGCGAGATTGTGGAAGATCACCGACGACGTCTGCCGTGCCGACGGTGCCCTGGTGGCCGAACACAGCACGCTGGCCGACGCTGAGCAGGACTATCGGGCCCGTTGTCGGGCCCGAGGCCGCCAGGTGCGGCAGGCGGCACACGCCGAAGCTCAGGCCCGGTTAGCCCGGTCTGCGTCCGCACCTGGTGCGTGGCGGCGTGACCAGGACGTAGCGTGGCAGGAGATGACACGGGTCAGCGGTGAGTTAGCCGAGGAGCTCATGGCGGTGGTCACGAAGTTAATCCGGTCGCTGGGTCGTCGCGACGCGATGCGGATGATCAGCGGGGCGCTGGCGGCGGTGGGGTTGTCGGGTCTGGATGCCGACGAGTACACGCGGGTAGCCCACGCTGTAGCAGCTCCACATCGGGTGGATGCCCAGGTGGTGGAGAACCTGGCGGTCACGCTGACCTCTTGCCGGCACCTGGAGGACAAACTCGGCCCGTGCGAAGTGCTTGACACGGTCATGGCCCAGCATGGGCTCGTGCGCCATCTGTTGACGGGTGGATGCCCAGACAACCTGGTCAAGCCTCTTATGCTGGTGGAAGGCAATATCGCATCCACCATTGGTGGCTACCTGATTGATATGAATCGCCCCGAGGCGGCCAGGGACTACTTCCAGCGCGCACGGAGAGCCGGTCACCACGCCGGTAACCCCGCGTGCGCTGCCTACGCGGCAGCCAACGCCAGCTATGCCGCATTCCTCCGCGGCGACACACCCACCGCTTTGGACACCGCCGCGGCCGCTCGCAGCCTGGCAGCACGCACCGACGACGCGCGCCTCAAAGCCCTGGCTGAGCAGAGGGCCGCCGCCGCCTATGCACTCGACGGCCAATACGGGCCGTGCATGGCCGCCTGTGCCCGCGCCCACGACCTCCTCGCCAGCGCGAACGGTCATACCCCCGATTCACTGGCGTACTGGGTACACGAGGGCAGCCTGGACAGTCAACGCAGCCTGTTTCTCTGCCTATTGGATAAACCCAGGGACGCCGTCAACGCCGCCAGCAACGCCCGAGATCGATTCAACCGCACCATTGCGGGCAGTTATGTGCGCTGCCAGGTGCGGCTGAGCCACGCGCTGGTACTCGACAAAGACATCGACGAAGCCGCCCACATTCTCGGCGACACCGCCGGCTACGCTCACCTCTCACCACGACTCATCCGAGAACTCCACACCACCCGAGCCCTCATGCGTCCCTGGGAGAACACCAAGACCGTCCAGGAACTCGACGCCCAACTGCACGCCTACAGACTCCTCCCAGCCACCACACCGAGGCCAAAAACCCGCACCCCCACGTCGACGTGACCGGGGAACGCGGCTTGAGGTCAACCAGCCGCAGAAGTTCCCTGGTGAATATCGACGGTGACGTTGTGGCCGAACCGGTATCTGTTGTCGCCGGGCTTGCGTCTGTCAGGTCGAGGGTGACCCGGATGGCTGGCTCGTCCTCGTGTTGCCGCAACGACCGGACGAGTCATCCGCACGCCGGCAGAGGTTCCAGCACACACCAACCAAGCGCCGGCAGGAATGCTAGGCCAGGTACGAGCCCTGCGTCCGCGGGGATCACCCGGTCCCCCGCCGGGAAGATCGAGTCGTGCGCAGCCACCACCACACCGCGGCTGTCGATCACCAGTGCCGAGCCGTCGATCCGCTCCAGCAGTCCCGCCGCCGCAGCCAACCGCCCCCACTGCGTGCGGTATCGGGCGGTGCGCAGCGCGTCCTCGATGCGCTGCGCGATCTCATAAAGCCACCCCAGCGTGTCGCTGTGCACTTTCATCCACGGAACAGTCTGTTGATCACTGCAAGGAGGCGACGGGGCGAGTATGCGGGTCAAAAATCCCGACAGCCGTGCACGTCCAGCGGAGCTGGAAATCCATCCAGTGTTCCGGCCCGTAGATCTGCGGACCCCTCATGCGTGATTGTGTCACCAGCCTGATCCCGTTGGTGCCCATAGCGTTCAGCCTCGTCACGTATCTTTGCGTTGCTGGCGGTCCACACGACGCACCCGCGGGCATCGCCGGCCGTAGCCATGAACTCCGAGTTGCGCACCAGCCCCAGATGGTGGACCAGCATCCGCCACGTCAGGGCCAGATCCGGGTCGTCTTGGAGACTTTCCAGTTCCCGTGAGTCTAGGAACTGAGGAGTCACGCTCCGGGGATTCACTCCCTGGCGGAGCATCGTGTCCCAATCCTGCCTGATCACCGGTCGAATCACCGCTCGGGTCGTCGTCCGTGGGGAGACCGAAGGCCCGACGCCGAACTACACCATCTCGCGCACCCGCCGGATCTCACGGGTGTGCTCGACGAGATCAACCCCTGCTGGCACGGCCGCTTCCAACACCGTCTCACGCATCGCTACTCCCAGGTGTCTGCCGTCACAACGATGCTTGGACTATGACACGGCCAATCAGCGGCGCAGACCGCTGCACGGCAGTTGCACGCCGACTACCAGCCCAGACGCAATACGGGGGCAATCGTTGCCCCGCCGGGTGCCGTGGCCCGCTGCTCGTACTGCTGGTCGTGCTGCTGCGCTCTTAAGGTCAACCCATCGCTGGGCGCCGAAACCAGACGAGCACACTCGACGCTGTGGCGGGCTTCGACTGGGTCTCCTTGTGCACCGACTACGGCCGCGCCGACGGGTTCGTGGCCGCCTGCCACGGGGTGATCGCCCGGCTCGCCCCGCACGCGCGAGTGTTGGACGTGACGCATGCGGTCACGCCGGGCGATGTGCGTCATGGCTCGGTGGTGCTTGCCGACACGCTGCCCTGGCTGCCGGCGGCGGTGCACGTCGCGGTCGTCGACCCCGGGGTCGGTACGACACGGCGCGGAGTCGCGCTGATCAGCGGTGACGCGGTGCTCGTCGGCCCGGACAACGGCCTGCTACTCCCCGCGGCGAAGGTCCTGGGCGGCGTGCGCGCCGCCTACGAGCTGGTCGAACCCGCCTACCGGCTGCCGACGGTGAGTGCGACGTTCCACGGCCGCGATATCTTCGCGCCGGCCGCCGCGCACTTGGCCGCCGGCGTATCGCCGGACGCGCTCGGGCCCGCGGTCGACCCGGCCTCGCTGGTCGTCCTGCCGACGCCGGTGTGCCAGGTGGAGGGCGATCGGATCCGGGTCGAGGTGCTGACGGTGGACCACTTCGGCAACGTGGCGCTGGCCGCCGGGGCAGCAGAGCTGCAGGCGGTCGGGCTGCGGACCGGCGCGGCGGCGACTCTCCAGTGGCCAGCCGGTGCCGAGCGGGTGCTGCTCGGTAGGACCTTTGCGGACGTGGCGCCAAGGGAACTCGTCCTGCTGGTCGACTCCGCCGGGCACCTCGCCGTGGCCTGCCGAGACGGTTCGGCGGCAAGCCACACCGGCCTGCGGCCCGGTACTGTGGTCGAGTTGGTCACTACACCCGATGGATGACGAATCTCACCTTGCCGAGGCAACCGGCCAGCAGCCCGAGGTCATCCGGATCGGACGTGTACACCACGCCGCCCCGGCGCTGAGCGGATAACACCACCGCCGCGTCCACCCCATCGACCGTTCCAGTCCGGCCGAGGAGTACCCCAGCGTCACGGGCCACGTCGTCATCGACTGGTTCGACCCAGCAGCCCTTGAGGAAGCGCGCAAGTCGTGCCTGTTTCGTGCCGTCGCGCCACACCTGCCAGATCACCGGTGCCGGCACGACCGGGACGAGGCCCCTGGAGACGGCCTGCCTGTGCCGAGCAAACATCAGCGGGTCATCGCGATCGACTGCGATCAGCGCCCCGGCGTCGTAGGTGACGCTCACGCGCTGAGTCGGGGGATCACTCCGGCGTCCTCAAGCTCCCGACGGGCGACGGCCTCTACCTCGGGCGGGATCGGACCGCAGTCCCGCTCGAACTCACGCACAACCGCCAGACCCGCAGCGACCTTCGCGTCGTGACCCAACCTAACCTCGATCGCTTCCCGAACCCAGGCTGACAGGGACAGACCAGCTACTTCGGCGGCCCGCTCGGCCTGCGCGCGCAACTCGTCACCAAGATAAAGCGGGGTAGACCGGGTCGGCATGGCCACATCCTATCAACGTCGAATCGCTTTCGAATCGTACAATTCCGGGGTGCGGGTCAGTGTGCGAAGTGCCGGGTCCCGGTGAGGTAAAGCGGCACGCCAACGGCCTGCGCGGCAGCGATCGCCATGGCGTCACGGACCGAACCCCCGGGCTGCACCACGGCGCGAACCCCCGCGTCGAGCAGGACCTCCAACCCGTCGGGGAACGGGAAGTACGCGTCGGAAGCGGCCACCGAGCCGCCCGCCCGCTGACCGGCCCGGCTGACCGCGAGCCGGGCGGCGTCGACCCGGTTCACCTGGCCCATCCCGACGCCGACAGTGGCCAGGTCGGCGGCGAGCAGGATCGCGTTGGAGCGCACCGCGCGGCAGGCACGCCAGGCGAAGACCAGGTCAGCCAGGGTCGAATCGTCCACCGCCAGACCCGTGGCCAGCGTCCAGGACGCCGGATCGTCCCCGGGGGCGTCGAGCGCATCTCGGGTCTGCAGCAGCAACCCGCCCGACAGCGCCCGGAACTCGATACCGCCGCGCTGCGGCGCCTCGGCGACCAGTAGCCGCACGTTCTTCTTGCGGGCCAGCACGTCCACGGCACCGTCGGCGTAAGACGGTGCCACCAGCACCTCGGTGAACACCTCGCTGACCTGCTCGGCCAGCTCGACGGTGACCTCACGGTTGACCGCGATCACTCCGCCGAACGCGCTCACCGGGTCGCAGGCATGTGCCCGGCGGTGTGCGTCGGCGACGTCGCCGGTGGGCGACACCGCGATGCCGCACGGGTTGGCGTGCTTGATGATCGCTACGCACGCGCCGTCGTGGTCATGCGCTGCGCGCCAGGCCGCGTCGGCGTCGACGTAGTTGTTGTAGGACATCTCCTTGCCGTGCAGCTGTTCCGCGGTGGCCAACCCCCGGGTGTCACCAGCGACATAGAGGGCGGCCCGCTGGTGCGGGTTCTCCCCGTAACGCAACGCCGCCGTCCGCCGCCAGGAGGCGCCCACCCAGGGGGGGAACCCCTCGTCTCCCGGCGTTGAGGACCCCAGCCAGGACGCCACGGCGATGTCGTAGTCAGCGGTGTGGCGGAACGCGGCGACAGCCAGCGCCCGGCGCTGCGCCAGGGTGAACCCACCGGCGCGGACGGCGCTCAGGACGTCGAAATAGGCCGCTGGATCCACCACCACAGCTACCGAGGTGTGGTTCTTCGCGGCCGCCCGCACCATCGCCGGACCGCCGATGTCGATCTTCTCGACGCACTCGTCGGGCCCAGCACCGGAGGCTGTGGTGGCCTGGAACGGGTAGAGGTTGACGACCAGCAGCTCGAACGGCGCGATGTCCAGGGTGGCGAGCTGGGCCACGTGCTCGGGTTTGCGGGTATCGGCGAGCAGCCCGGCATGCACCCGGGGGTGCAGGGTCTTGACCCGCCCATCCAGGCATTCCGGGAACCCGGTGAGCTCCTCGACCCGGGTCACCGGGACTCCCGCCTTGCCGATCACGCTCGCTGTCGTGCCGGTGGAGAAGATCTGGACCCCGGCCGCATGCAGACCCGTGGCCAGTTCCAGCAGACCGCTCTTGTCCGACACACTCAGCAGCGCCCGGCGCACCGGTCGGCGATCCTCGGAAGTCACGGTAGTGAGACCTTTCGTCCGGTGACGGTGCACCCGTGGCGGGCCAGGTCGGCGATGACGTCCACCAACAGCCGCCGCTCCACGATCTTGATCCGCTCGTGCAACCGCTGCTCGGTGTCGTCGGGCGCCACCTCGACGGCGCGCTGGGCCAGGATCGGGCCGGTGTCCACCCCGGCGTCGACCAGGTGCACGGTCGCACCGGTCACCCGCACCCCGTGCGCCAGCGCGTCAGCCACCGGGTGCCGGCCGGGGAACGCGGGCAGCAGCGCGGGATGGGTGTTGAGGATGCGACCGCCGAAGCGGTTCAGAAAAGCCGGGCCCAGGATCTTCATGAACCCGGCCGCGACAACCAGGTCCGGCTGATGCGCGGCGACCGCCTCGGTGAGCGCCGCGTCCCAGGATGCCCGGTCGGGATACCGAGCCAGATCGACGACGAAGGTCGACAGCTCCTCGGCACGCTCGAGCGCTGCGGTACCGACCCGGTCCGCGCCGACGGCGACGACCCGGGCGGGATAGTCCGGGCCGGCCGCGTCCAGCAGGGCCTGCAGCAGCGTCCCGGTACCGGACACCAGGACCACGACCCGGGTCGGGATCGGCACGCGGAGCTGGGTCAGCGCAGGCTCCTGGCAGCAGAGCGGGATGGCAGGCACTCAGACTAGCGATCCCGGGCCTGGCCTCACCCGACGCCCTGGGTGGGCTTGACCGCCCGATGCAACGCGACGATGCCGCCGGTGAGGTCGCTCCACCCGACGTCGGTCCAGCCTGCGGCGGCCACTCGTCGGGCCAGCGCATGCTGGTCAGGCCAGACGCGGATGGACTCCGCCAGGTAGACGTAGGCATCCGGGTTACTACTGACCCGCCGGGCGACCGCCGGCAGCGCGCGCATCAGGTATTCCAGGTACACGGTGCGAAACGGCCGCCAGGTAGGAGTGGAGAACTCGCAGACCACCAGCCGACCACCGGGCCGGGTGACCCGAGCCAGCTCGGCCAGCGCAGCGTCGGGATCCGCGACGTTGCGCAGCCCGAAGGAGATCGTGACCGCGTCGAACACCCCGTCGGTGAACGGCAGGGCCAGCGCGTCGGCTCCGACCAGCGGGACCTCGCGGTGCCGACCAGCACGCAACATCCCCAGGGAGAAATCCGCGGCCACACACCATGCTCCAGCGCGAGCGAACTCGACGGTAGAGACCGCGGTGCCCGCAGCGAGGTCGAGCACCCGTTCGCCCGCGCCAGCCGCGACGGCGACCCGGGTGCACCGTCGCCACCGCCGGTCCTGGCCGAACGACAGCACGGTGTTGGTCAGGTCATAGCGGCGGGCGACCCCGTCGAACATCGCCGCGACGTCGTGAGGGTCCTTGTCCAGCCCGGCTCTCGACACAACGCCACCCTAAGGGTTCCTGGCCGGCGCCGTAGGCAGACATGGTCATGGTCGTCGGGGTGGCCGGGCTAGGTGGCCCGCCTTTGCTGCTGCCGCTTGATCTGCTCCGCCGCGTGGAACTCCTCAGGGCTGAAGTAGCGCTGGAACGATGCGAGGAACAGCACGACTCCCCAACCGAAGTTGAAGATCACGCTGATCACCAACAGTCCGCCGGCTGCTGCCGATCCAGCCCACGCCAACGCCCCCAGGCCCGCGCCTCCAGCACTGGCACGCCGACGTTGCCGGTAGGTCCTGCCGTCTCCCGACGCCTGGGCGAGGCTCACCGCCTCACCCCGCTTACGCGCACGATTGACGACATTGAACGCACCCCACGCTGTGATCATGCTATGCACGATCGCCGCCGCAATCAGCGTCAAGACCAGAGTCCGTACCCACATCGGGATCGAGTCGGTAGCGATCGCGTTGATCAACCCGCCGGTCATCAAGCTGAACACGATGAGAACGAGTAGGCAGCAGAAACTCCACAGCGCCCGACGCAGCCAGTACGAGGGTCCGCGCCGGTACCAGCTCCGCCCCAGGAACGGTAGACTCACCACAGTGGGGCCTTGCGGTGCATTCTCGCGGGCTGCCGTCGCCATCAACCGAAGGCTCCGTGCCAGAGGCTCTTAGCCCCGTGCCAGATCCCCTTGCCCATGTCCGCGACGTCCTTGCCGGTGTTCTCGCCCATGTGTCCGATGCCGGTGAGTACTCCTCCGACGGCACCGTGCTGATCGATGTCCTCGCTCCAGTGTTCGTGAAAACCCTGGTAGGCGAAATCGCCGACTCCGACGACAAGCGCGCCCCCACCGATGACCACAGCGCTGACAGGCGCACCAGCAGCGAGGGCGACTGCGCCGACACCGGTTCCCACAGCCAGCCCGATCCCGGCCGCACCGTAGTCGGCCGCACGGGCGTGTTCAGGTGACCAACCTTTGTTCATGTCGTCTTGGGCCTGCAGCTCGGCGGCTACCCCCGCGGCGGCTACGTCGATCACGGGGATTTCCTTGAGAAACTCCAAACCTTTCGGCAGTGCCTTGGCGACGGAGGCCAACTGAGGAATCTCCTTGGCGACATCACCGAGCTTGACATTGAGCGCCTTGGTCAACGGCAGCTCGCCCTTGCCCGCTTCCGCGGACGCCAGCTCGGTCTCCAGCCCCTTCAACTCGTTGACCACCTGCCCGTGCGCAAGGCGGGCGTCGTTGTCGATGGGCAGTTTCATGCCCTTGGCCCGGTATGCATCCCGTGCTGCCTTGAGATCCTTGCGCGCCTGTTTCATCTGCTCGCGCGCGTCGGCGATCTCGGCGGGGAGCTTGCCCTTGGCCATGTTGTTCTTCTCGCCAGGCATGGTGTACAGGCCCCGCAGGTAGTCACCGATGGTGACCCACTGGTCCGAAGTGTTCTGCCTGCCGGGATCGAAGCTGATCTGGTCGTAGATGCCCGAAAGCGTGCCGGCAGCGTTGAGCCGGTAGCCCTTCGCCAGTTGCATCGCCGAGTCGTAGGTCGTGGCGTAGTCGGCTTGGGCTTGCAGTACGGCAGCCACCGGCGGGTCGGTGGAACCAGTCGTCGTCGCAACCGGCTGCGGTTCCCCCAGTGGACCGATCGCCACGCCCTTCTTCTGTGCCTCGTGAGCCGCGTTGTACAACGCGTTGTCGATCTGTTGGAGCTTGCCCGCGAGGTCACCGACCACCTGGCCGACAGTGCCCACCGTGTCGGACAGGGCACCAGCCTGGATCGAGTTGGCCGTCCACGCTTTGCGGAAGCTATCGGCCGCGTCGCCTTTCCACCCAGCGTCACCGACCAGAGTGTCGACCTTCGAACTCAGCGCGCGGACCACATCTTCCATCTCACCCGGCGCCGCCTGCATCGTCTGCGCCATCCGCTGCAACCCGGCGAGGTCACCACCTACCCAACTCTCAGCCACGTCCTGCCCCCCTCACCCGGCATCCTTCATCAGATCGTCGAACAGGCCGTGGTTGTCGATCTCCTGCTTGGCGTAGGCGTCGCGCGCTGCCTTGAGCTTGTCACCGTGATCCTCGATGGTTGTCGCCATGTTCGTGTGCAACACGTCCAAGGTCTCCATCACCGCTTTCAGCACGCCGTTCAGTGCACCATCCCCAGTATCGGCGGTCGGAGGTGTGACCTTCGACTTCAGATCCCGATAGATGTCCGCTTCACTGTGGAACGTGCCGGCCATCGCGCTGACGTCGTCCAATACGACGCTAAACCCCGACATCGTTGACCTGCGTGAGGGCGTCCACCGCTTCCGACGACCATTGCGGGGCAGAGCCCGCGACCTGAGGGTCGAGCACGATCGAACTTACCGGCACCGCCGCGAGCAACTGGCAGAAGCGGTCAGATCTCATCACGATCCAGGGCTGGAACCGGCCAAGCTGATCGATCAACTTCTCCAACGTCGTAAACGCGATCCCCGCAGCGTCACCGGACTCCGCGCGCCGCAACTCGAACCGTACGTCCCTGCGTTCTCCCGCCACAACCGGATAGGCCGGGACAACCACGACCTCAGGCAGCCCTTCATCACCCGGCATGACCCCTCCTCACTCAGTCCTGCGCCGACGCAGTCACCGTGGCTGGCACTGTAGCTACTCGTGCGCCGGGCAATCCCATCCGGCTCAAGCGATGGTTTTCTCGATCCACGTCGAGTGGTGACACCTGCGCGCCGTAGTAGCAGGTTGGCTGCTGTTAAGGGCAGCCAACCTGCAGGGCACCGAGCATCCCGGTCACAGCGGTGGGCCAGGTGAACTCCTCGGCGCGGGCTCGGGCCGCCGCCCGGCGGGACTGCTCGGGTGCGTCGAGCAACTGGGTGACCGCGCCGGCGAAGGCGGGGGCGTGATCAGCGACGGCGGCGCCGCAGTTCGGGTGGATGATCTCGCGCAGCGCCGAGGAACGGGATACCACCACAGGAGTGCCCGAGGCCAGCGCCTCCAGCGCCGCCAGCCCGAACGTCTCGTGCGGCCCCGGCGCGATGGAGACGTCCGACGTGGCGAGCAACGTGGCCACCTCGCCACGCCCGGGCACGAACCCGAGAAAGGTGACCGGCAACCCGGCGGCGCGGCGCTGCAGCGCCGCCCGGCGCGGACCGTCACCAGCGATGACCAGCCGCACCCGCCGGCCCGACTCGTGCAGTTCGGCGATGGTGTCGACGGAGCGCTCCACGTGCTTCTCCGGCGACAACCGGCCGCAGTGCACCAGCAACGCGTCCGCCCTCCGGGCCAGCTCGGCCCGCAGCGCGGTGTCCCGTCGGGAGGGCGCGAACATGGCCAGGTCCACCCCCAACGGGACCTGGACGACGTTGCGCGAACCGATCCGGTCGAACTCCGCGCGGGCGAAGCGGGTGGTGCACACCACGGTGTCGTAGGAGGCCGCCATCCGGCGGTTGGCCCAGTCGGCCAGCCTGCGGGCCGCCGGGTCGGGCAGGAGGAACTGGTGCAGCAGCCGGTCCAGCCGTTCGTGCGAGATCACCACGCTGGGAACGCCACGCGAAGCGGCCCACCGGCCCATCCCGCGCAGGGTGAGCCGGTCGGACACCTCGATCCGGTCCGGACGCAACAGCCGCAACAACCCCTGCACCCGCCACGGATCAACCGCCCGGTACCCACCAGTCCAGGGAACCTTCGCCGCGGGCAACGTGATCCGCCGGACCCCGCTGGACATCACCTCGTCGGTCCGCCGGGGCCCCGGCACCACCAGCACGACCTCGTGGCCTCCGGCGACGTACCCGGCGCCCAGGTGGTGCAGCGCGATGCGCAACCCACCAGAGCACGGACCGTAGAAATTCGCCAACTGGACGATGCGCATCACGCCACCCACCGGGCGTCCGCGGGCAGGCCGGTGACCGCGGCATAGTGCCCGATCAGCTCGTCGCAGACCGCGGACCAGGTTCGCCGCAGCACGTCGCGTCGAGCGACCGTGCCGTACCGGGTCCGCAGCTCCGGATCCTGGGTCAGGGCCAGGACCGCGTCGCGCAGCGCAGCGCCGAAGACTTCGTCGGCGTCGGGCTTGCCGGTCTCGGGTAACAGGAGACCGCTGCGGCCGTGGACCACCAGATCGCGCGGGCCACCCGCGTCCGGGGCGATCACCGGCAGGCCAGAGGCCAGCGCCTCCTGGACCGCCTGGCAAAACGTCTCGAACGGTCCGGTGTGCACGAAGACGTCCAGGCTTGCATACGCCTGCGCCAGCTCATCACCGGTCTTGAACCCCAGGAAGACCGCCTCGGGCAGCCGCTTGGCCAACTGGCGGCGGTCCGGGCCGTCACCTACCACGACCAGCCGGATACCGGGAACGTCCCGCAGTGCGGACAGCCGCAGGACCTTCTTCTCCGGCGCCAACCGGCCGACGAAGCCGACGAGCATCTCACCGCGCGGGGCCAACTGCGTGCGCAGGCGCTCGTCTCGCTGGGACGGACGAAAATGGGCGGTGTCCACGCCACGCCCCCAGCGGTGCACCCGTGGCACACCGTGGGCAACCAGTGCGGCGGCTGCGGAGGTGGACGGAGCGAGCGTGCGGTCGGCCACGCTGTGTACCCGCCGGGTCCAGCGCCACGCGGTGCGCGCGGCGAAACCCAGCCCGTAGGAGTCGGCGAACCCGGCGATGTCGGTCTGATACACGGCCACCGTGGGCACTCCGAGCCTGCGCGCGGCCCACAAGCCGCGTGCCCCGACGATCACCGGGGAGGCCAGATGGACCACGTCCGGGGCGAAATCCCGCAAGGCGGTGACGACCTTGCGGGTGGGGACGCCCACCGGCACCGAGTCGACCACCGGCAGGTCCAAGGCCGGGATCCGCACCACCGGAGCGCCGAAGTAGCTGTCCGGGCCCGGACCCGGGGCGACGACCAGCGGCTGATGCCCGCAGCGGACCAGGTGCTCCACTACCCGCATCACCGAGTTGCTGACGCCGTTGATGACGGGCAGGAACGTCTCGGTCACGATCGCGACGCGCATGCCGCTGACCGTGTCGGGTGCGATCTCCGTAGAGGCTAAGTGGCCATGTCGCACCGCGGAACTCCTGACGAACTCCTCGTACTTCGCCGACGCGCACACCCTACGCAAGGCGGCTCTGACGCCGGCGCAACCACCATGTGGCCGGGGCGACCAGGACCCACACGATGACGAGCGTGATCGACGCAGGCGCCACTCCGGCTACCCAGCTCCGCCCAGCGACCCGCACCTGCCCCGGGTCTGCGGTGTCGTACTCCACTCGCACCAACTGCCCCACCTGCAGCCCCGACGGATAAGCCACTCCCTCGTCCGGGCGGTACACCCTGCCGTCGGGCGTAGCGAACTGCACCAACATCCGCATCGAGGTCACCGCGAGCACCTGGGCGGTGGCGTGGCCGGTGCGGGCGTCGATCTCGGCGTCGTCGAGTGCCGCCCCCGCCAACGTCACTGTGATGAGCCCGGTCACCAACCCTGCCGCCGCGAGCAGCACCCACGACAGCGGCCAGCGCCACCGGCCGAGGGGTCGCCGCGGAGCTCCGGGGAGGGGTTCGGTCACCAACGCGGTCATCACACGCAGCGTAGCGGCCGATGCGACGGTGGATCGACGGCGCGCAGCGCGCCCGTCGGAGTCAGCCCCAATACGCTGACGGCGTGACCACGGCCCCACTGACCGACCGGCTGGTCGTTTGCTCGCATCTGGTGCAGGGCGGTAACGACCTGCTCGACATGTTGCCCTCCCCCCGCGGGGTGCTGTCCTGGGTACGCGCCGGTGAGGGACTGGTGGCCTGGGGCGAGGTGGCCCGGGTGTGCACCGAGGGGCCGCACCGCTTTGCCCGCGCGCAGGACTGGTGGCAGTCCTTCTGCACGCAGCTGGACACCCGCGATGAGGTCGGACTGCCGGGCAGCGGTCCGATCGCCTTCGCCAGCCTCGCCTTCGACGACTCCCCGGGCAGCTCGGTGCTGGTGGTGCCGCGAATCGTGGTGGGCAGGCGAGACGGCCGGACCTGGATCACCGAGTTCCAGACCGGTGTCGCGACCGGGCCGGTGCTGCCGGTGAGCCGCCCCCGAGGCCTGCGCTATTTCGACGGTGAGCTGCCGGTGACCGCATGGCGTGACGCCGTGGCCCGCGCGGTGTCGCGGATGCGCAACGGGGCGGTGCCGGCGAAGGTAGTGCTCGCGCACGACCTGCTCGCGGTCGCCGACGAGCCGCTGGATCCCCGGTTCCTGCTGCACGGCCTGGCCGCACGGTACCCGTCCTGCTGGACATTCGCGGTCGACCACCTGGTGGGAGCGACCCCGGAGTTGCTGCTACGCCGGCGCGGCACCGAGGTGCTCTCGCAGGTACTGGCCGGCACCACCTGGCCGCATGACGGGGCCGACGCCGGAGCGCTGGCTGCCGAGCTACTCGACTCGGCCAAGGACCGTGACGAGCACAGCTACGCGGTGGACTCGCTGGCCCAGGCGCTGCGACCGTTCTGCACCGATCTGATGGTCCCTAGCGCACCGAGCGTGCTGCAGCTGCGCAACGTGCTGCACCTGGCTACCGAGGTGCGTGGTGTGCTGCACCCCGCGGGTCCCCCGCTGCTCACCCTGGCCGACGCCGTACATCCGACCGCCGCCGTGGGCGGCACCCCCACCCCGGCCGCAGTCAGCGCGATCGGTGAGCTGGAGGCGATGGACCGCGGACGTTACGCCGGCCCGGTCGGCTGGATCGACGCCGCCGGGGATGGCGAGCTGGGCATCGCACTGCGTTGCGCCCAGATCGTTGGTCGGTTCGCCCGGTTGTTCGCCGGCTGCGGAATCGTGGCCGGCTCCGACCCCGACTCGGAGGTCGCCGAAGCCGCTGCCAAGCTCGTCCCCATCCGCGACGCGCTGGAAGGGTCGTGAGTCTTTTCAGCCGGGCGGCGCAGGCGGGCGGGTGGGGCTGAAGAGCCAGGTCTGGGCGACGTCATCGATATTCTTGCCGGAGACCCGCTTGACGACGGCCAGGAAGTCCTGCACCGAACCGTTGCCACCGGCCCGCTCGGTGGCCCAGGCGCGCAGTGCAGCGAAGAAGTCATCGTCGCCTACCGTCGCCCGAATCGCCTCTAGAGCCATCCCGCCGCGCATATAGACCGCTCCGGAGTCGAGTACGCCGGCAGCGCCGGGAGCCCCCGGCGGGATCCGCCACAAATCGGCGTGGACGGGGGTGCTCGCGTAGTCCTGTGCGGCGATCTGCTTCGCGGTGCGGCCTCCGGTGCGTTCGGAGTACAGCCATTCGGCATAGGTGGCGAAGCCCTCGTTGAGCCAGATGTCACTCCAGTGGCTCACCGAGACGCTGTCTCCGAACCACTGGTGGGCCAGCTCGTGCACTACCACGGTGGAGTCGTGACCGGAAGCGAAGAACACCGGTCCGTATACCGGGCGGGTCTGGTCTTCCAGTGCGAAGGGCAGGTTGGGAGCGTTCGGCACCACCCCGCCGAGTTGGTGGAACGGGTAGGGACCGAAGATGCCGGAGAGGAACTCGATGATCTCCGGGGTCTGCTCCACCGAGGTCCGTGCGGCCTCGGCGACCTGCGGGTCGAGTCCCCGATCGTATGCGGCGAGGTACAGACCGAACCGGGTGTCCCGGCGGACGATGTCGTAGTTGCCGATCGCAACGAATGCCAGGTAGGTGGCCATCGGCTCGGTCTCCTGCCAACGCCACTGCTGCAGACCCGGCCCGGCCGGCTCCGGACCACCGAGCAGCGCACCGTTGGAGATGACCTGGAGGCCTGCGGGCACGATCGCGGTGATCGCAAAGGTCGCCTTGTCCGAGGGGTGGTCGTTGGACGGGAACCACCAGGCAGCGATGTCCGGCTCGCCCACCGCCACCGCGCCATCGGCGGTGCGCACCCATGGCGAGGGGACACCGGTGCCACCCGGGATGCTCGAGGGGATCCCGGCGTAGTCGACCCGCACCGTCATCGGCGCTCCGGCCCGCACCGGTACGGCCGGGGTGATCTGCAGCTCCCCGTCATCCTGATGGATCCCAGCCGGCCGGTTATCCACCGTGACGGCCGAGGCGGGCAACCTCAAGTCGAGGTTGAATCGGGAGAGGTTGTCGGTAGCGCGAGCGGCGATCGTGGTGTGGCCCTCGACCCGATCGGTCGGAGGGTCGTAGCGAACCTGGATGTCATACCCGGTGACGTCGTAGCCGCCGTTACCGGCGCGGGGAAAGTACGGATCACCGATGCCGTCGGCGCCGACGCGCGGTGGCGGCATCGGTGACGGCGGGCGCGTGGTCGGGGTGGGAGCGGCGGGAGTGGGTTCTGACTTCTGCCACGGGTACACCAGCGCGATCGCCACCAGCAACAGCGCCAGCACAGGCCCGATCAACACCCGCTTGCGCATGGTCACCTCCCCGACCTCGACATTAGGCCCTCCCACTGACAACCGGCGCGACAGCCACCGCCACCGCGGTCCGGATTCGATCGTGTAACGCCCGCAACCCGGTCCGTTCGGTGCGCACCTCCACGACACGCGGTCCCTGGGCGGGAGCCAGGACGTCCGCCGCTTCACCGACCGGCACCCGAATGTGCGCAACGTGATGCGCCGCGCACAGAGCCGCCAGGTCGGTGCCGTGTGGCGTGCCGAAGATCCGCTCGAAGGCGTCGGCATACTCCGGGGCGCCCTGCTCCAGCAGCCCGAAGATGCCCCCACCGTCGTCGTTGGCGACCACCACCGTCAGGTCCGGGCGAGCCTCGTTCGAGCCGGCCAGCAGCCCATTCGCGTCGTGCAGGAATGTCAGGTCGCCGACCAGGGCATACCCCGGCCCGCCGTGCACCAGCGCCACACCGGTTGCGGTGGCGATCGTGCCGTCGATGCCGGCGACGCCCCGGTTGGCCAGCACGGTCAGGCCGCGCCGCGGTCGCGCGGCCAGCGACACGTCCCGGATCGGATTGGACGAGCCGAGGAACAGCAGCGCCCCAGCCGGCAGCGCGGCGACCAGCAGCCGGGCCACCTCTAGACCGGTGGCTTCGGGGTGGCTCTGCACGGTGGCACGCACCGCGGCGGCGGCCCGCACGTCGGCCTGCTGCCACCGTTGCAGCCACTCCGGATCCGGCGAACCGACGCAGCGCAGCACGGTGCCCACCGCGACCGCGGTCGCCGCCACATCGGTCCACTCCGGACGGTCGGTCAGGACGGTCACCGCCACCGACGGGTCAGCGAGCAACCGCTGCACCGATCGGTGCAAGGTGGGGCGGCCAAGCACCAGCACCTGCTCTGGCCGCAACTGCTCGAACACCGGCGAACCCAGCAGCCACGGCCCGGCCGCCAGCCCGTCCGGCCAGCCGGGTGCGGTGGGTTCGGCCACCATCGGCAGGCCCGGTGGGGCCGGTGGGGCGCCGTGGCCAGCCACCACCAGGGTGCGCCGGCCCAGGTCCAGCTCCACCTCCGTGCGTACCGGCGGACCGGCCCGCACCACCGTCCAGGGCGCGTGACCCGCGCGCCCGGCGATGGCCTGAGACCAACCCGATCCCATGGCCGACTCGCAACCGGGGCCAGACTCGGGCGCCAGCGGCTCGCGAAACGGCACGTTGACGTGCACCGGCCCCGGAGCGCCGCCCAAGGCACCACGCGCGGCCGCCACCGCACGGTCCACTGTGGAGCGCCAGTGCGCCTGCTGCCCGCAGCCCGTGGGCGCCGCCAACAACGGCGCCGCGCGCACCGCAGCACCGAAGAGCCCGGTTTGGACCACCGTCTGGCTGGCTCCGGTACCGATCAGCTCGATCGGACGGTCGGCGGTGACCACCAGCAGCGGGATCCCGGCATGATGGGCCTCCAACACCGCCGGGTGCAGGTTCGCCGCTGCTGTGCCCGACGTGCATACCACCGGCACCGGCCCGCCGGAACGCAGCGCCAGACCCAACGCCAGGAACGCCGCAGAGCGTTCGTCGATCCGGACGTGCAGGGCCAGCCAGCCAGCCTGCTCTGCGGCATGCAAGGCGAACGACAGCGGCGCATTGCGTGACCCCGGGCAGAGCACGGCGTCCCGCACGCCGCACCGCACCAACTCATCGACTAGCACCCGCGCCAGCGCTGTAGACGGATTCACGAGTGATCAGAATGCCCTTGGCCGACACCCGACGCACGGCGACCCAGCGTCGGACTCGTCCGCCAAGCGGCCCCCCGCCGCCTCGGCTATTACCTGGATCGTACCGAGACGGACGACAGTGGAGCTGCCGCCGAGATCGCGCAGCGCATGGTCTGGATCTTCCCTTGACCTCCGATACCGCGCCGTCAGGGCGGCTTCGGACTTGGACGATCGCCCTTGCGGGACAGCCAGGGCTTCACCGTGTTCGGACAGTTCAGACCGGGGTGACGTTCTCGGCCTGCGGACCCTTCGGGCCCTGAGTGATGTCGAAGTTGACCTGCTGGTTCTCTTCCAGGGACCTGAATCCTGCGGCGTTGATCGCCGAGTAGTGGACGAAGACATCCGGGCCTCCACCGTCTTGAGCGATGAAGCCAAACCCCTTCTCCGCGTTGAACCACTTCACTGTCCCTGTCGCCATGACGTTCCCTTCCAGCCCGTACAGACTGCGCTCGATCCGTTGCGAGACAGCCATCTTGCGTGGCACACCCTACCGCCATCGCCAGCGCTCGTCCCCGACCCGCTCATGCACAACCGGCTGCTCGCTCGCGGCGGCACTCACGCGGTGGGCACTCGATGACCGCGCACCAGTGGTGGGATCCTCACTGTCCAAGCCGGAGCGGTCCACTAACCGACCCTGACCCACGGGCGATCCCGCTTTTCAGCGAACGACGGTTTCGGGAGATTCCTGCATCTACCGAACGCCGATCATACGCAGAAGTGTTCCGGTGCCGATCGCAGCTCCAACCTGACCGGGACAGAATTCATATCAGGTGGCGTTGACGACTGTCGATGCAGTATACCGATATCATTCGGGTAGAGCCTGGGGGACCATGCCGGTGTCGTAAAGGACTCGGCGCGAAGCGATCACCGTCAGGAGGCTCGCCTCGGGTGGATCACGCACCCGGGGGTGACACGATCACCGACAGTGTTCGTATGCTCGCTCCCGTGACCGTCTCCGAGCTGTTCGATCCGGCCGCTTGGCACCGCGTCGAGGACTTCGACTTCGCCGACATCACCTACCACCGCGCGGTGGCGCACGGCACCGTCCGGATCGCCTTCGACCGCCCTGAGGTACGCAATGCCTTCCGCCCGTCGACAGTAGACGAGCTGTACCAGGCGCTGGATCACGCCCGGATGACCCCGGACGTGGGGTGCGTCCTGCTGACCGGCAACGGGCCCTCGCCCCGGGACGGCGGCTGGGCCTTCTGCTCGGGCGGGGACCAGCGGATCCGAGGTCGCTCCGGCTACCAGTACGCGTCCGGGGAGACGGCGGACACCATCGACCCGGCACGGGCTGGGCGGTTACACATCCTGGAGTGCCAGCGGCTGATCAGGTTCATGCCCAAGGTGGTGATCGCGGTGGTGCCGGGGTGGGCGGCCGGCGGCGGGCACTCTCTCCACGTGGTCTGCGACCTGACCCTGGCGTCGGCCGAGCACGCCCGGTTCAAGCAGACCGACGCCGATGTGGGCTCCTTCGACGGCGGGTTCGGCTCGGCCTATCTCGCCCGGCAGGTGGGCCAGAAGTTCGCCCGGGAGATCTTCTTTCTGGGACGGGAGTACAGCGCGGCCGACGCCCAGCGGATGGGCATGGTCAACGCGGTGGTGCCGCACACGGCACTGGAGACCATCGCCTTGGAATGGGCCGGCACGATCAACGGCAAGTCCCCCACTGCACAACGGATGCTCAAATACGCGTTCAACCTGATCGACGACGGGCTGGTCGGCCAGCAACTCTTCGCCGGCGAGTCGACCCGACTGGCGTACATGACCGACGAGGCCGTCGAAGGCCGGGATTCCTTCCTGGAGAAACGCGCACCCGACTGGTCACCGTTCCCCTGGTACTACTAACCGGGGTTTTTCTACCGGGCGCGATCATCTCTACAGCCCCTCTGAACTGTGTCTTCACCGGTTGGCAGCCGTTGGCCGTCTGTGGATGTCCTGCGGACAATCTGCGGACAGCTGGAGATCAACTAAACCGTCCCCTGTGGACGTTCTACTTTCATGGCAGGCAGGCACAGCAAGCGTCGGACTCAGGTGCGCACCGGGTGATCACTGTACCTCAGACGGGGGCGGCGATGCGGAGTCCTCGTCCTCGCCCAGCGTCATAGAACGCTCTCGATCATGGGCGCCGGTGAGCCGGGCAGCGCGGCGAGCACGGAGGTCGTCAAGCACGCTGCGCACCGGCGTGGCCGCCGTGGCGGCCGGCGCCGCCATGTGCTTGGCCAGCGTGCGCAGCTCGGTGAGCACCCGCTGCGCCGCCCCGCCAGAGGGCGCGTGACCGGCATCGAAGTCCCGCACATGCTTGCGGCCGATCTTCACCAGGACACCGCTCCCGGTGCTGAAGATCTCCAGGCAGCTGGCGTACCTGCTGATTGAAGCGACCAGCACTTGCCCGACGAGCCCAGCCGAGCGAGGGTCTTCTGGCAGCCTCAGGTCCACGAGCGGTAGAGCCTGTGCGGCGCCTCGATGAGCGCGAGCTGTTCATGCGCCTGCATGGCACTGTCGCTGGTCACGGCCGCCCCCGACTCGACACACCACCCCACGGCATTCTCAAGGGTCAGGCGGCCGGTCGGCCAATGCGACTTCAGGTTCGGCGGCCGATGGAGGTGGGGCGTGGTGATCCGGCTGCGGCCCTCAGGGTGCCAGTGCATGCGCCACTGATCGATGCCGTCTGCGCCGCGCAGCTTGTAGTGGTAGCTGCGCGCAGTCACGCGAAACGGATGGCCGAACTCGTTCTTCGCCGGGTCCGCATCGATGATCTCGAACTCCATCGAGGCGATGAAGCGACCAACAGCGCCAAGATCCATGCCGTCTGCGCCGTTCAGCACCCACGAGTAGCGCACGCCCGTACGGAACCCGCCCTTCGGGCTGATCATAAGCTTGGCGACCCCCTCGAGGACCCTGAGGGCATCCCTCAGTGGATCGAGGAACGCGTCTACGGCCTCCGCTGGCGTCCTTCCGGGCATGCCAGCATTGTGCTTGGCGGGGTCGCCCTACCGGACGAGAGGCATGGCCGCGACGACCTCGGAGAGTCCGTCCACGTCGTCGCGGTCGGTCTCCTGGTACTCGCCGGCGTCCCATCGCTGGAGGAACTCGGAGCCACTGATCCCCAGCTCGCGACGCGCGATGCCGTCGAAGACCTCGTCCGCTGCTTGCTCGCTCATCTGATCAACCTCGACGTCGTAAGCTGTCCGGTCCCTCATGCGCCCCCTTCCGGTGTGCGATGCCATCACACAACACTGTCGCACATACCCACGACAACGGCCGAACACGTGATCCGATCGGCACAGCGAGCGGTGCCCGAGAGCTTGTACACCCAACTGCGCACCCAGCAGCACCACCACAGACCCATCGGCGACCAGGTGCGCCATGCTGGTCCGAGCGTCCACGATCCGAATCGGCCGATGCGGATGCGCGCTGGGCATCGGGCGGTGCGCGGCGCCACACCGGTGCCGGCCTCCGTCCCGGTGACGGTGCCCGGACCAGCTCACCGGGCACCCGCCAGGATTGCCTCGGCCAGGGCGATCATCTCGTCCTTGGGCAGTCGTACTCCGGGTGCGCCCAGGCCGTGGATCGCCCACGAACCGTCCGCCTCGTGGATCACCAGCAGCGTGCAATGACTGCGGTCGTCGGTGCGGCGGCCCTGCGCGTGCAGCCGGTCGCACTCGCGCTGCGAGTGCAGCGTCTCGGGTACGTCGTTCACGATTGACGACTGTGTCTCGGGTGATTGTTCTGCTGCATTCACCCGGCAGGCAATGCGGTGAAGATCGAGCTAGCTCTTCACACTCCGTTAAACCCGCTTGCCGATGCCGAAGCGGTTACGCACGCTGTCCAGCTCCCATACCTGGCGCGGGGCCCGCCGGTCCAGGGTGACCACCAGGTCCCGGGCGATCGGGTCGTTACGGAGGCGAACCGGTGCCAGGCGGTCGGCGGTATCCAGCGCGCGCACAGCCTCGCCATCATGTGCGCCATCGGCCTGCGCCCAGGCTCGGGCCAGGTCAACGTGTACATAGGCCGCTCGCCCCTTGCTGGCGAACACCGACAGGTCGATCGGCGCTGCGGCCAGGCGTTCGGCCACCACCGGTCCGGTACCGGCCTCCACCGCCAGGCCCAGCTCCCAGGCGGCCACAGTGGTCGGACCGAAGTGGTAACGCATGTGAGTGCGCTCCCCGGTGTACGCGGCCAGCGAACGGGCCTGGGCAAGGTGGGTGGCGACATCCCCGATGCGGCCATCACGAGCGGCGATCAGTGCCGTGGTCAGGTGGAGCATTCCACAGGCTTCGGCGGTGGTGGTGTCGTCTTTCGTCGGACCTGGCAACGCCGATATCTCGCGGAGAGCTTCGGCACACACAAGCCGGTCCCGCCGGTGGGCACCGACACCGATCAGCGTGCTGATCCGGTTCATCTCCATCAGCACGACCAGATCCGGACGCTCGACAAGCCCAGCGGCCTCCAGACCACGCTGAGCGGCGATTCCCGCCAACTCGATGCGCCCGATCCTCTTGGCCAGGATGTAGGCCACCTTGCACGCCACCACCAGAGCAGTCAGCGCGGCGCGGCGGGTGGCGCTGTCACCGGTCACGGCCTGGACTTGCCACTCAACGAGCAACACGGCCAAGCCCCGCCCAGCAAGACCGTAACCAGCATCATCGGCGCAGGCATGGGCGAGGGCCGCAGCGCTGGTCACGTCACGGTCTTCCGGTGGGTGCAGCGCTGCACACCGTCGTTGATCGACGCGGCACGACCCTGCCGACATGCGCCAGGTGATCGCTGGTTCGTGATGAGACCTACGTCAAGACTGCTGGGCGGTGGGTTTATCTGTACCGGGCGATCGACCAGTTCGGGCAGGTGATCGATGTTCTGGTCGCCGAGAAGTGGGATCTCGCGGCTACCCGCCGATTCTTCATCCGCGCACTCGAGCACGGCCGTCCCCGACCGAGGTCACCACCGACCGCGTTGGCATGAACCGCGCTCAACCGTCGAAGTAAACCTCGAGCTCGCCGATCGAGGTGAAGCTCGCGCTGCCGCCCGGGCTGCCGACGATGCGGACCCCATCGCCGGAGGTGCTGGCGAAGGTCAGCGTGAACCGTCGGTGGGGACCCGCGCTGGCGTCGTAGGGGTAGGCGGGGTTGACCGCGAGGCCGGTGACGGTCCTCCAGACGAAGTTGTTCCTGACCTGGACGGTCAACCCGCTGGCGAACCAGCCTCCGTCAGGGAACATCGTTCCGGTCGTGTAGACGACCCGGTCGAGGTTGTACGGCCTTGACCACGTGATGCCCCAGCGGTCGGCATTCTTCGGCGAGCCATCCCAGCTGTCCTCACTGGCCGACGGATTGCCGTCGTTGAGATAGGCCAGCTTCCCGTAGTGGGAGGTCTTGTCGATCGGCACCGCGTCCCCGGCTCGTGCCAGGTTCACCACTGGGTTTCCCGGGTTACTCGGCGTGCCCGCTTGATAGGGGCTGACCGTCAGCGGACGCAGCGAGAACCTGTAGTTGTTGCTTCCTCCGCCGAGTCCGGTGAACCAGTTGCACTGCATCCACATCCGCCGGCCGTCGGCGCTGATGAACTTGGACGGGAGGGTGGTGGCGTACCCGCCGTTCTTCGGCCCGATGGCCGAGCCATCGCCCCACCATGGATATGGCCCGAAGTCCTTGTGCAGGAACAGCTTCCACGGCCCCCACGGATTCGGTGCCTCGTAGAACTCGTGGGTGTACTCGGTCCAGGACGTGTAGAGGTAGCGGCGCAGCGGGGCGTTGTAGACGACACCGCCCTGTGAAAGGACCGAACAGCCGTCCGAGGTCACCGTGCCCGGATACTCCCGGCGTTCGTCATGCAGCACCGCGACCCTGCGGCCGATGTCGCTGCTCCAGGTGGGGGCACCGGAGCCGTCGGTGCCGGTGAAGAACTGCCAGCTCACGCGGTTCTGAATGGAACCTTTCGGTACTCGTGCCAGGTAGAGGTCCTGCGGATCGGCAACGGTGTTGCTGAACGAGTCGCGCCAGTTGTTGTCCAGTCCGTAGGCGTAGACGTAGGCCGCGCCACCCGGGCCGAGCACCGAAGCGTTGCGGTTGCTCTGGCCGAAGTCCAGGAAGAAGATCGTGGTGAAGACGTGGTCGGCGAACATCGGCGCAGTGGTGGTCCGCCAAGTCCTGCCGTAGTCGGTGGAGACCGACACGCTCGCGGTCGGGGCGTCGTTGAACGCGAGGGTACCCGGTCCGGTGCATAGGTCCTGTACGGCCAGGTAGAGCTCGTCACGACCGTCGCCATTGCCGTCAACGGCGACCATTCCAGTGGGCTTGCGGTTGTAGTTGCCTGCGGTCCAGATCTTTCCCACCTGGCCCCCACCGCTGAGCCGGACGCCGCTGATGCCGGTCGGTGGCGTACCGGTGATCCTGTTCACCACGATGTCGGCGAAGTCCTTCGCGTTCGCTGAGAAGCCGCGGCCATCCCCGTTGGCCGAGTAGAGCGCGCCATCGTCAGCCCAGCAGCTCGCCCAGAGGTCGCCGTCACTGGCGGTGTTGACAGTGGCCAGATATGGAATATCGGCCGTAGCGAAGAACTGGCTGGTGGGTTCGACCAATGCGGCGGAACTCTGTGCTGACGCGAGTTGGCCGGTGAAGTCGAATTCGCCGTCGGCGGCTCCGGCGAGGAAGGCGGACCACTCCTCGGCGTCGACGCGCAGCGCGACTGTGGTGTGGAGTGACTTCACGAGGGTGTCGGTGCCGATCTTGGTGATGGTGGCTTCGCCGTTCGTGGTCGCTACACCGTCGCGAGCGTCGTGGACGAACGCCCTCCATGCGGAGCCGGGGAAGGTGATCGTTCCGGCGGAGGGGTGCTTGCCGTGTCGGATCACCACGCCGTCTGCTGCCGGGGCCACCTCGACACAGTTCTCGCCGTTACTGCTGCGGCTGGAGATCCGCCACGCGAGATGGTCGGCGGTGGTCATCTCAGTCCTCCGAACTAGTCCTCAAGGTCTCGATGCGTGCGACGACGGCATCGGCGGAATCGGACTCCGACAGCGCAGCTGCGCACAACCGATCCGCAGGCAAAGTACACGCCCCGACCTGATCTTGATTCTGGATGTGGTCGAGGAGCCCACGCTGCTGCGGGTGGTGGCTGCTTTCACCGAGCTGGCCGTGGCGATCGATCAGAAGGTTCACGACCTGAGATCACCCGTCCGACAGGGTTCAATCCTCCATACCAGAGTAAGGTTGGTGTTTGACAACTCAAGCAGAGCACATGGCGCCCTAGACCCTCTCCACGTGCACTCGGAAACGAGTGCACGTGGAGAGGGGTTGCCGATGGCGACAACGGAATCAGCACGCGTGATCAACGCCAGCCGGCTCGACGCCGATCATGCGTCATCGACTGGCATTTTTCATGTGGGACACCGCTCGTGGCCCGAGCGATCGTCATTGCCCGATCTGCGGCCGTGGGGATGACTCGGACCGGCCCGAACGTATCGATCAACCCTCCAGGCGGACCACCCGACGTCGACCTCCTCGCCCGGCTCGACGCGGGTGATCCACAGGCCATGCGGCTGCTCTATGAACGCTACGGTCGGCCGGCACACCACCTGGCCCAGCGGATCTGCCGGGACCAGACTCTGGCTGAGGACGTCGTGCAGGAGGTATTCCTGATGCTGTGGCGCGAGTTCCCGCGCTACGACCCAGCCCGGGGCACCTTCCCCACTTGGCTGCTCACTGTGGTCCACCACAAGGCCGTGGACGCGGTGCGCCGGGAACACACGGCACGCCGCCGGACTGTCCCGAGCGGCGCCGACGGCGAGTTGTCCCCTGGCCCGGGCGCCGATGAGGCTGCGCTCGAGTCGGTGTTCGCCGGCGAGGTTCGAGCCGCCCTGCAACAGCTACCCCTCCGGCAACGTCAAACAGTGCTGTTGGCCTACTACGGCGGCTACACCCATCGGGAGATCAGCGAGCTGGTCAAAGTCCCGCTGGGCACCGTCAAATCCCGGATGTTCTCCGGGATCCGGGGGCTCAGGATTCTGCTTCTCCCGCTGCTGGATGTGCCCCGGCGGCGTGGTCACCGTGAGAGGATGCGTCCAGATCAATCTCTATCCTGGACCCACATCGAGTAGACCGCTCTGGTCGAGCCAGCAGGCGTTCTCGTCCCGGTCATCTGGAACTCCACACGAGTCTGGAGGGCCTGCGCTGGGCTCTGCGCGCGGCGGTGGTTACCTTCGCGGGGGTCGCTGGTCGGCGGTACTCCCCGGCTGCACGTCCCGCCGCTGGGCGGGTTTCTTGCTGGTGGCACAGGTAGGCGATCGCTCCCGCCGCCAGTTCCCCTCGCTCGGCAGCCTGTAGTGCACGCTTCCAAGGGTTGGCCTGGTCGTCATCGCTGTGCCCGTGCAGGCCGAGCCGGTCACCGACGAAGAGCACCACCATGTCGTGTTCTGCGGCCGCCTCGCGCCACCCGGTGGGGAGGTCCAGCGGCGCGTCGAGGAGCAGCGGTTGGAGGTGGGGCCAGGTGAGTGTCAGTGTTCCAGTTGGGTTCAGCCGTACCGCCCAGCCGGGACGCGGGCTCAGGGCCAACCGGGGCAAGTCGGTGGCTAAGCGCAGTCCGCGGTTCATCACCGCGTAGAGCAGCACGTCTGTACGATCGATTTCGTTATCGGGCGACCGCATTTCGCTCTCCATGAACAGTGCCGCGAATGTGGCTGCTCCGTGCTGCCACAGATCGGCTTTCGTGTGCAGCGTCATCGATTGCATCGCCCCGTCCTTCCCAAGGATGGTGGATTCGGAGCTGGAAACGGGTCGCCGGGGTCCGGAGCGATACCTCCATGTTACTCACGGGTGGCGGTGCTGAAGTAGGCGGCGCGGCGGCGCAGGTAGCGGTGTGTGCTGTAGGGCCGTCGCGTGGGTGGTGCAGTGGTGGGTGCGGCGCCGTAGAAGATCCGTTTGCCGATCTCGATCAGGGCGAGGTAGCAGACGACCATGCCGGCCAGCGCGGCGAAGAACCCGCCCGGCAAGGGTTGGAAGCCCAGGGAGTGTGCCAGGGGTGTGGCGGGGAGCAGCGTGCCGACCGCGACGACGCCGAGGGCGGCCAGGGTTAGCGGCAGGCTGGGGTGGCTGCGGAAGAACGGGATGCGCCGCGTACGGATCGCGAAGATCACCAGGGTCTGAGTGGCCAGGGATTCGACGAACCAGCCGGAACGGAACTGCGTCGGGCCGGAGTGGAAGACCCAGAGCATGACACCGAAGGTGAGGAAATCGAACACCGAGCTCAACGGCCCGAAGTAGATCATGAAACGGCGGATGAAGGCGATGTCCCAGTGCGAGGGGCGGCGTAGCTGCTCCTCGTCGACGGTGTCGGTGGGGATGGCCAGCTGGCTGGTGTCATAGAGCAGGTTGTTGAGCAGGATCTGGGAGGGCAGCATCGGCAGAAACGTCAAAAACAGTGATGCACCCGCGGCGGAGGCCATGTTGCCGAAGTTGCTGGATGTGCCCATCAGGACGTATTTGATGGTGTTGGCGAAGATCCGCCGTCCTTCGGTGACCCCGTCGGCGAGCACGTCGAGGTCCTTGTCCAGCAGGATCACGTCGGCGGCGTCCTTGGCGACGTCAGTAGCCGAGTCGACCGAGATGCCCACATCGGCCGCGTGCAGGGCGAGCGCGTCGTTGACCCCGTCGCCGAGGAACGCGACCCCACCGCCGCTGCGCCGTTGAGCGCGCACGATGCGGGCCTTGTGCTCAGGGCTCACCCGGGCGAACACGGTGGTGCGGGTGATCGCCGGGGCGAGCTGGGAGTCGTCGAGGGCATCGAGGTCGGCGCCGGTCAGCGCGCCGCCCTCGTCCAGTCCGAGGTCGCGGCAGACCTTGATCGCGACCGCGGGATTGTCGCCGGTGACGACCTTCACCGCGATGCCGAGCTCGGCCAGCCGGCGCAGCGCTTGGGCCGCGTCCTGCTTGGGTGGGTCCAGGAACACCAGCAGCCCCACAAGGCGCAAGCCACGCTCGTCCTCGGGCCTGGGCTGGCGCGGACCGGCGGCCGGGCGGGTAGCCACGGCGACGACCCGGTTGCCGGCGGTGAACTCCGCCTCCAGTGCTTCCCGCGCCGCAGCAGGCACATCGATGCAGCGGTCCAGGACGGTCTCTGGTGCCCCTTTGGTCACCAAGGTCAACTGGCCTGAGATGTCACGGACGAGGACCGAGACCATCCGGCGCTCGTGGTCAAACGGAAGCACCGCAAGCCGCGTGCAGCCGGCCACCGTGGCCCGCTCGCTCGCGGCAGCCGGTGACTGCCACAGTGCCTGATCGAGTGGGTTGCCGCCCACGGCTTGCCCGCCGGGTGCGGTGTTCTCAGTGCACAAAAGCCCCCACCGCACCACCGCGTCGGGCCCGTCGTCACCGGCAGGCACGGCACGCATGTAGTTGATACGGCCTTGGGTGAGGGTGCCGGTCTTGTCGGTGAACAGCACGTCGACGTCACCGAGGTCCTCGATGCACACCAGCCGTTTGACCAGCACCTTGCGGCGACTCATCCGCCTGGACCCCGCGGCGAGGCTGGTGGACACGACCGCGGGCAACAGCTGCGGGGTGATACCGACCGCGATCGCCAGCGAGAACAACAAGGCGTCGATGATCGGCTTGTGCAACACCACATTGATCACGAAGATCGACGTGGTCAGCGCGCCGGCGACATACACCAGCAGCATCGAGAACCGGCGCAGCCCGATCTGGAAGCCGGTGTCGAGCTGATGCGCGCTCAGCCCGGCGGCGATCTTGCCGAACTCCGTGCGGGCGCCGGTAGCCACCACGATCCCACCCGCACTACCGGCATGCACCACAGTGCCCATCAGCGCGCACCCGGACAGCTCAGCCAGGGCAGTACCCGGCGGCACGGCGGTGGTGCTCTTCTCCACGGGCAGCGATTCGCCGGTGAGAACCGACTCGTCACACTCCAGGCCAGTGACCTCGATCAGCCGAATGTCGGCCGGGACGATGTCGCCCAGCCGCAGCTCGATCAGATCACCGGGCACCAGGGTGGTCACGTCCACCGTCGTCGGTCGCCCGTCGCGGATGACCACCGTCTGGTGGCTGATCTGGGAGTGCAACGCCTCAGCGGCCTTCTCAGCCCGGTACTCGTTGACGAAACCCAGCCCGACCGACAGGCCGACGATCACACCGATGATGATCGCATCGCTGCGCTCACCGACGAAATAGGACGCGATCGCAGCGGTCAACAGCAACCCGAGCAGGGGCGACCGCAACTGGTGCCAGAGCACCGGCAACAACCGGGCACGATGCGAGGACACCGCATTGGGCCCGTACTGCGCCAGCCGCCGCGCGACCTCATCGCCGGACAGACCCTGACCTGCGACGACGCCGAACTCACGCAGCATGTCCGCCGTGGACAGCGTAGCGGCGGACATGATCCCGGTCTCGAACCGGGTCGGCTGCGCCGAAGCGGAGACCGTCATCGTCGGCCACGTTCGGGCAGATGTACGACTGTGCTCAGATGTCCAGGCTACCGGGGGCTTCATGAACCACCACGGCCGCACGGCACAACCGGGACGGCAATGACTATGCCTGACCTGCGTGCAGCGTGAAAAGCTTCCGATCATGACACGCATCGTTCACAGCGCGGGTGTTGCGTCATCGCTGTCGACACATCAAGGTCACTACGAACGGATCGTGCCGCTGCGCGCGTCCTGGGAGCGCCGCCACGTCTCACGGTGCCCACTCGACGGCGCCCATCGTCTGCCTGACGAGGAGTCACCCTGTGCAACGCATCGACTCGACGCCGGCCGGGGTCTGCAGTCGCCAGGACCTGGAGTTGATCGATGGGTACTGGCGAGCGGCTAATTACGTGTCGGTCGGACAGATCTATCTGCTGGACAATCCGTTGCTGCGCGAACCGCTGCAGGCCGAACACGTCAAGCCGCGCCTGTTGGGGCATTGGGGAACGACGCCCGGACTGAACCTGCTTTATGCGCACATGAACAGGGTCATCAAACAACGTGACCTCAACGCGCTCTACGTGACCGGCCCGGGTCATGGCGGCCCGGGGCTGGTGGCTAACGCGTACCTGGAAGGCACCTATAGTGAGGTCTACTCCTCGATCGGCCGAGACGAGGACGGGCTACGGGCTCTGTTCCGGCAGTTCTCCTTTCCCGGTGGCATCCCCAGCCACGTCGCTCCCGAGACGCCTGGATCCATTCATGAGGGTGGTGAACTCGGTTACGCGCTGGCGCATGCCTATGGGGCAGCATTTGACAATCCGGATCTGCTGGTGTTGTGCGTGGTGGGTGACGGGGAAGCTGAGACCGGTCCACTGGCGGCCAGTTGGCATTCGAATAAGTTCCTCAACCCGGTGACCGACGGTGCGGTGCTGCCGGTGTTGCACCTCAACGGTTACAAGATCGCTAACCCGACTGTGCTAGCCCGCATCCCCTCCGACGAGCTCGCGGCGCTGATGCGCGGCTACGGCTACCACCCGTACTTCGTCGGCGGCGACGATCCCGTAGCGGTCCATGGGCAGCTCGCGGCTACGCTCGATGAGGTGCTGGATGACATCGCGACCATCCAGCACGACTCCCGCGACGCGGCCCGGCACGCAGGCACGTCGGCGACCCGCCCGGCGTGGCCGATGATCGTACTGCGCACCCCGAAAGGCTGGACCGGGCCGAAGGAGGTCGACGGCGTCGCGGTCGAGGGCACCTTCCGCGCCCACCAGGTCCCGCTGGCCGAAACCCGCAGCAACGCCAAGCACCGCGAACTCCTCGAGCAGTGGCTGCGCAGCTACCGGCCCGAAGAGCTGTTCGACGGCACCGGGCAACTGGTCCCGCAGCTGCAGGCGCTCGCGCCGCAGGGGCCGCAGCGGATGAGCGCCAACCCGCACGCCAACGGCGGGCGGCTGCTGCGCAACCTGGCCATGCCGGACTTCCGCGACTACGCCGTGCCGGTGGAGCATCCCGCCGTCGAGTTCAGCTCGGCAACCGGAGTGCTGGGGGGCTTTCTCGGTGACATCATCGCCGCCAACCCCGACCGGTTCCGCATCATGGGCCCGGACGAGACAGCGTCCAACCGGCTCTCCGCTGTGTTCGAGACGACCGATCGGGCCTGGGATGCGACCACGGTGCCCGGCGACGATCATCTGTCCCCAGACGGTCGGGTGATGGAGGTGCTGTCTGAGCACCTGTGTCAGGGGTGGCTGGAGGGCTACCTGCTCACCGGACGGCACGGACTGTTCAACTGTTACGAGGCGTTCATCCACATCGTCGACTCGATGTTCAACCAGCACGCCAAATGGCTCAAGACCACCAACCACATCCCGTGGCGGGCACCGATCGCATCGCTGAACTATCTACTGTCCTCGCACGTCTGGCGCCAGGACCACAACGGCTTGTCCCACCAGGACCCGGGGTTCATCGACCATGTGGTCAACAAGAAGGCCGAGGTCGTCCGCGTGTACCTGCCACCAGACACCAACACCCTGCTCTCGGTGGCCGATCACTGCCTGCGCAGCCGGCACTACGTCAACGTCATCGTCGCCGGCAAACAACCCGCGTTGACCTACCTGAGCATGGCGCAGGCGATCGCGCACTGCACCCGCGGGCTGGGGATCTGGCCGTGGGCCGGCAACACCGACGGCGAACCCGACGTGGTCCTCGCCTGCGCCGGAGACATCCCCACCCTGGAGACCCTGGCCGCCGCGGACCTGCTGCGCACCCACCTGCCTGAGCTGAAGGTCCGGGTCATCAACGTCGTGGACCTCATGCGGTTGCAGCCGACCATCGAACACCCACACGGGCTGTCCGACCGCGACTTCGACGCGCTGTTCACCACCGACAAGCCGGTGATCTTCGCCTACCACGGCTACCCGTGGCTGATTCACCGGCTCACCTATCGACGCACCAACCACCCGAACCTGCACGTGCGCGGGTACAAGGAGGAGGGCACCACGACCACCCCGTTCGACATGGTGATGCTCAACGACCTCGACCGCTTCCACCTCGTCATGGACGTCATCGACCGCGTCCCGTCGCTAGGTAGCCACGCCGCGGTTCTTCGCCAGCAGATGGCCGACGCCCGCCTCGCCGCCCGCGCCTACACCCGCGAACACGGCGAGGACGACCCGGCGATCACCGACTGGACCTGGCCCCATCAGGAATCAGCCCATCAGGAATCAGCCCATCAGGAATCAGCCCTCGGATCAGCAGAGCGGGACTGATCAGTGCGAGTACTGGTGGTCAATGCTGGATCCTCCAACCTGAAACTGCGACTGCTCGACGAGCACGACGCCATCGAGCACAGCGCGGACCTTCCCGCCGGCCCGGACGGGTTCGACGTCTCCCGCCTCGCTGACGTCCTGCAAAGCTGGGGTGAGCCCGATGTGGTCGGTCACCGCATCGTGCACGGGGGGACGAGGTTCACCGGCCCGGTCCGGATCAACGATGCCGTGCGGGCGCAGTTGCAGGACCTGACCGACCTCGCCCCGCTACACCAACCCAAGTCCCTCGCGGCGGTGGACACCGTCACCACGCAGCTGCCCGACGTCATCGCGGTCGCCAGCTTCGACACCGCCTTCCACACCACCATCCCGGCCGCAGCCGCGACCTATGCGGTGCCGCTGGAATGGCGGCACCGCTACGCGATTCGCCGATACGGGTTCCACGGGTTGTCCCACGCCTACTGTTCGCAGCGCGCCGCAGAACTGCTCGCCCGGCCGCTGCGGGGTCTGCGGATCGTCACCTGTCACCTGGGCGCGGGTGCCTCACTCGCGGCCGTGGTCGATGGTCACAGCGTCGACACCACCATGGGCTTCACCCCGATGGAGGGCCTGGTCATGGCGACCCGCTGCGGCACCGTCGATCCCGGACTGGTGCTCTGGCTCGAAGAACACGAGCACCTCGCACCGCACGAGGTCGCTACCGCATTGGAGCAGCGTTCCGGACTGACCGCGCTGGCCGGCACCGGCGACATGCGTGACGTCGAGGCTGCCGCGGATCGCGGTGATCCGGCCGCGGTGCTCGCCCTCGACGTCTATACCCACCGGCTGGTGGGCGGCATCGGCGCGATGAGCGCGGCCACCGGAGGCGTGGATGTGCTCGTGTTCACCGGCGGCGTGGGCGAGCACTCAGCCACGGTGCGACGGCGAGCGGTCGAGCGGCTGGGCTTCCTCGGTGTCGCCATCGACACCCACCGCAACGACACCGTCCACGACGACGGCGTCATCACCGCTACCGCAGCAACCGTGCAGACCGTGGTGATCACCGCTCGAGAAGACCTGCAGATCGCTCGCGAGGCACGCCGGCTGCTCGGCTGCCGAGAGCCACGTTGACCTTCCGGAAGGTGCATCCATGGAGAAGTCATCGCTGACCACCCTCGCCCGTGAACAGCTGGAGATCGCGCGGCAGGCATCCAGCGGGCGCAGTGCCAAGACCGTCTACGGCGGCCATGGACACGTGCTGCATCAAACCCTGATCGCGCTGGCAGCAGGCCACAAGCTGGATGAGCACGACAACCCTGGCGAGGCTACCGTGCACGTGCTGCACGGGCGGGTGCGCCTGCGCGCCGGGGACGTCAGCTGGGAAGGCTCCCCAGGCGATCTCCTCATCGTGCCCACCGCCCGGCACACCCTCGACGCGCTCGAAGACTCAGCCGTACTACTCACGGTAGGTAAACACAGCTGAAGATGGGCGGTGGCGCCGCCGATGCCCGGCGCGAGCTCGCCGATACAGTGAACCCGGGTGATCTATCAAGGTGCCGGATCAGTCGAGCACGATCGGGGGAGGGCAGCGGACCCATTCGCGCTAGGCCTCCCGAACCAGGGAGCGGTCCGGACCCGGGGAACGGTCGGTACCTCGAGAACGGGCCTGCGATGCGGGTGATCCACTGTGATGGATCTCCGGAGGTGGTCCGGGAGTTGGACACGGCGCTGCGCGCCGCGCTGACCGGAGGCGAGGCGGTGGCCCCGCTGGGGTCGGGGCAGGAGATCCCGCCCCGGGATCCCGGTCCCGGCCAGGTTGTACTCGCCACCTCGGGTTCCACCGGGCAGTCCAAGTGGGTGCAACTCGGCGCCGCCGCGCTGGGCGCCTCCGCGGCGGCCACCCATGCGCGGCTCGGCGGTCCCGGCCAGTGGCTGCTGGCGCTGCCGGCTCAGCACGTCGCCGGGTTGCAGGTGCTGGTTCGGACAGCTCTTGCGGGCCGCCGACCTGCGGTGGTCGACCTGCGTGGTGGGTTCGATCCGGCCAGGTTCGGCGCCGCCGCACAGCGACTCGTCAACGAGGCCCGACGATGCTACACGGCGTTGGTGCCCACCCAGCTGGCCCGGCTGCTGAGCCTCGATCCCGAGCTGCTGGCCGGATTCGACGCGGTGCTGCTGGGCGGTGCCGCCGCACCGGACGAGCTACTGCACCGCGCCCGGACGGCGGGAGTACGCGTGCTGACCACCTACGGCATGACCGAGACGGCAGGTGGCTGCGTCTACGACGGGTGGCCGCTGGACGGGGTACAGGTCCGAGTGGATCACGATGGGCGCGTCGAACTGGCGGGGCCGATGCTGGCCACCGGCTACCTCGATGCTCCTGAGGAGACCGCGGTGGCGTTCCGCGGCGGCTGGTTTCGGACCTGTGATCTCGGACGGCTGGAGCCGCAGGGCCGGCTGCGGGTGCTCGGCCGGGCTGACGACGTGATCGTCACCGGTGGGCTCAACGTGGTCCCAGTGGAGGTGGAGGCCGTACTCACCGGCCTGCCCGGGGTCGCCGCAGCCTGTGTGGTGGGCGTACCTGACGCGGAGTGGGGCGAACGGGTCGCAGCCGTGGTGACACCGGCCGATCCTGGGCGACCCCCGGACCCCGGCGTGCTGCAGGTGGCCGCACGCCGCCTGCTGACCGGGGCGCAGGTACCCAAAGAGATCATCCTGGTCGACGCGCTACCGCTGCGCGGCATCGGCAAGCCCGACCGCAGGGCAGTCCGAACCTTGCTCGCCGCCCGAGACCACTGACCACACTGACACGTTACGTGCACGTTCACCCACTCTGGGTATGGACGGCAACACCCATCACGGGGTTCTGTGGATACCAACCAGCTCACACATCACATCGGTCACAGCGGTAACACTTGCGTATGACAGTCAGGAGCATCCCGTGACGACGCCGGCTCGTCGCTATCGCCGCGTCCGCAACACAGCTCGGATCACCGCCCTGGCCGTCGTCGCGCTGCTCGCCGGAGCAAACCTCCCGGCCCTTGCGCAGGGCGGCAGCCCCAACCGAGCCACTACCTGGTTTGCCCGCCTGACTCCCGACTGGGACGACACCAACGTACGTTTCGACGCCGACGGGCTGCGGCTGGGCTCCAGCGCTGCCGGGCCGGCGAGCGTCAGGTCCGGCCCACCGCAAGGGATGCTGCTCACCGCGGTGCACCCGCTGTCCGAGCTCAGCAGCCAGGTGGCGACGGAACTCGGCGCCGATCAGCCGGCCGGCTCGACGGTCACCGTCGACGTCCGCGGCACTCGTGGCGACGGGTCGTGGACCGAGTGGGTGGCCACCGGCCCGGGGAGGCCCGCGATGATGAACGCCGCGGTGACGGGCGTGCAGGCCAGGGTCGTGCTGCGCGCCGGCAAGGGCGGCGCAAGCCCTGTGGTGCGATCGGTACGGCTGACCGCGCAGCCCGGTGTCCAGCTGCTCGCCGCTCGCCCGCGAACACCCCGCAGCTACCGGGTGTTCGCCACCCGCGAGGGGCTGGTCGGGGCCACCACAGCCAACGGTCACGTGATCCACCAGCGGGACCACTTCGTCGCGCTCCCCTCCCGCAGGGGGCTGTCCCCCCGCGGCTCGGGCGATTACACGGTGAAGATCTGCGCAGGCAACGGCAGGTGCGAATGGGCACCGGTCTGGGACGTCGGTCCATGGAATACCGCAGACGACTACTGGAGTCCCGCCGACGTCCGCCAGTCCTGGCCCGGCCTGCCGCAGGGCCGGCCCCAGGCGCAGGCAGCCTATAACGACGGATACCACGACGGCACGGACCAGTTCGGCAGGGAGGTGCGCAACCCGGCTGGGATCGACCTGGCAGACGGCACGTTCTGGGACGGCCTGGGGCTGCACGACAACAGCTGGGTCACCGTCACCTACCTGTGGACCGACAGCGGCTCGCAGGCCATCGTGCAGATCCCGGTTCTGCCTGTTCACAGCGGCCCCGGTGAGCAGTATCCGGCAGTAGGTCTGGCCGCGCAGCGCGCCACGCTGCACGTCGAATGCACCGTCACCGGCCAGGTCATCACCGGAAGCACGGGACCTGTCAACCGATGGCTGCGGATCGGCCCGAAACAGTTCGTACCGGCCGCCTACGTCCTGATCCACGGGTCCGGCCAGCACTGCGCAAGCCCGTAAGATCGGCTGGTGGCGAGCGTGGCGCAGTGGGTGGAGGGGGCGCGGCCGCGTACCCTGCCCAACTCGATCGCACCAGTGGTCGCCGGCTGGGGCGCGGCGGCCGCACTGGGCACGTCACACTGGGTGCGGGCGCTGCTCGCCCTGGTCGTCGCAGTGGCGCTGCAGGTCGGGGTCAACTACGCCAACGACTACTCCGACGGTATCCGTGGCGCCGACGCCGTCCGGGTGGGTCCGATGCGGCTGGTCGGATCCGGCGCTGCGGCACCTGCCGCGGTGTGCATCGCCGCGCTGGCCGGCTTCACGGTCGCCGCGGTGGCCGGACTCATGCTGATCGCGCTGACCGGGCAGTGGTGGTTGCTGGCGCTGGGTGCAGCGTGCATCGCCGGGGCGTGGTACTACACGGGCGGGGCGCGCCCCTATGGCTATGCCGGGCTCGGCGAGCCGGCCGTGTTCGTCTTCTTCGGGCTGGTCGCGGTGCTCGGCACCCAGTACGTCGTCAGTGGGCGGATTACTCCGACCGGTGGCTTCTCGGCGGTTGCGGTAGGAGCTATGTCGGCCGCGGTGCTGGTGGCCAATAACCTGCGAGACATCCCCACCGACTTGGTGGCAGCCAAGCGCACTCTGGCGGTGCGCCTCGGCGACCACCGCACCCGCACGCTGTACACCGCGCTGGTGACCGTCCCGTTCGCGGTGACCTTCGGCTTGGCGACCACCCGGTGGACCACACTGGCCGGCCTGCTCGCCCTGCTTCTTGCGGTGCCCGCACTGCGCCGGGTACGGGGTGGGGCAAACGGGCCGGAGCTGATCCCGGTGCTTCGGGACACCGGGCTGGCGCTGCTGGTGTGGGCGATTGCCACCGCCGCGGCACTGGCCTGGTAAGCGATCGGGTTACTGGCTGTCCCCATCACGGAGCTGCCGACGTAGCCGGTCCCGCTCGTCTCGGCGGCGCGCTGACACCACTGTTAGGCCGGCGTCGACCCGGGCCCGCAGCGGACCCAGCAGCACCATCGACAGCGGTAGCGCCACCACCACCGCGAGCAGCAACGAGACCACCAACGGCACACCCGCGAGGACCAGCAGCAACGCCGTCACGGCTACCAGAGTCAGCCGGGCCGCGCTGTAGAGCGCTACATCACGGGCGAGCGTAGGGCCGGTCGGGGGAATCTGCGGGGCCACCACGACCGTCGAGCATAACCCCACTGGTGCTGGTCCGGGTTCCTCGACAGAGGTGTCCTGACGTCCGGGGCAGCCGGTGAGTGGGCCTGAACAGGTGCGGCAGGTGTATCCCTCCCGGTCATCGGGTAGTCCCTGACCAGCGACCCATAGTGGAGGAGTGTCATGAATACGGTGGAGTGGATCGTCTTGGCGATCGTCGTATTGACGATCATCGTGCTGCTGGTAATGGCCATGCGCCGGCGGAACCGGGTGAGCCTGCAGCAACGATTCGGGCCCGAGTACGACCGCGAGGTGGCCGCTCGCGGCAATGAGCGCGACGCGGCACGTCACCTGCGCGACGTCGCTGATCGGCGCGATCAGCTCGATATCCGCCGCCTGGAGCCCGCCGCCCGTGATCGCTACACGCAGCGCTGGAAAGCCGTGCAGACCGAGTTCGTCGACAAGCCCGGACACGCCTTGGACGAGGCCGATCGGCTGGTCACAGACGTGATGCGAGACCGCGGCTACCCGGTGGACGACTTCGGAGAACGGGCTGAGCTCGTCGCCGCCGACCATCCGCAGATCGTCAAGAATTACCGCGCTGCGCATGCCGCCCGACAGGACCATCGCGGGCACCCGGGTGCTGTGGACACCGAGGGACTGCGGCAGGCCTTCGTGCACTACCGCGCACTGTTCGAGGAGCTCGTCAGCGAATGACCAACGCCCGGCAGGCCACCGGTCGAAGACAGCGTCAACACACCATCTACGGAGGCAGAGATGGACACCCCGCAACAGCAGCCGGATCCGGCTCCCGCATTGCTCCGCACCTCTGAACCCGAGCGCACCTCTGAACCCGAGCAGACCCCTGAACTCGACCGAACCCCCGAACCAGACCAAACCCCCGTGACCGGGGAGTCTGAGGCACGCCCGAGCGATCAGACCGTCGCTGACGGCAGCGCCCAGCGAGTAGGACTGCTCAACGACCCCGTCAGCCTGCGCGACGAGTGGCAACGAGTACAGGGCACCTTCGTCGATGACCCGCAGCGTGCGGTGCACGAGGCCAGCCGGCTCGTCGAGCGGACCCTGCAAGAGATCCACCGGAACGTCTCGGGCGAGCAGGCCAGCGGTCCGACATCGACTGAAGATCTCCGAGTGAGCTTCCAGCGCTATCGCGAATTCTTCCAACGGCTGCTGTCGGCCTGAGGTCGGTACAGGCAACCCGCCTCCCACTCACCGGCCGCGCGCACCGCGGGGAACTCAGCGACCAGCCGGTCGAGGCGCCGATTTGGCACGGTTCATCCCATTACCGGCGCTTTACCTCTACAGAACCGTTCGAGTACCTGCCGCGTAACCTGTCACGATACTCCGGTAGGTCCCGACTGTGAGGTCGACGAGTCTGGGGAGGCCCGCGATGTCCCAGCCACACGCCACTGAACGCCTTCTGACCCCAGGGGAGGTGGCTGCACTGTTCCGAGTGGACCCCAAGACGGTCACCCGGTGGGCCTCCGCTGGGCGGATCGGCTCGATCAGGACCCCGGGCGGGCATCGGCGATTCCGCGAGACCGAGGTGCGCGCACTGCTCGCATCGCTCACCACTCCGGCGCCACTAGACCGTTCATCGGACCGCACGGCCCGAAAGAACGTCGGATGACGTCAGGTGACACTGGCGCGCCAGTGTCACCTGGACGCTACTACGCTCGGTGGCGACGTGAAGGAGGTGGCTGCCGTGCAGTACATCATGGCGGCGCTCGGGGTCGCTGGGCTCACCGCACTGCTGTTGAAGGCGTTGCGCCCGCAGCGCCCGGCCGCACGTTCGGTGCTCGCGCCGGACGACGATCCGGAATTTCTCCGGGGCTTGAACCCCAAGCGGCCACAGCCCGGCGACGAGAGCTGACGGTGGAGGTCGATCTCGCCTCCGATGAGATGTCAGATCCCGGCGTAGGAGTGCCAGCCGGCAACGACGATGTTGACGAAGAACAGGTTGAACAGCATCACCGCGAAGCCGATGACGTTGATCCACGCCGCGGGCGAACCGCGCCATCCGGCCGTCGCCCTGGCGTGCAGGTAACCCGCATACACCACCCAGGCGACCAGGGCGCATGTCTCCTTCGGATCCCAGCCCCAGTAGCGGCCCCACGCGGCCTCGGCCCAGATCGCGCCGGCGATGATCGCAAAGGTCCAGACCGGAAAGGCGACCACCGCGGTGCGGTAAGCCAGCCGGTCCAGGGTGACACCATCCGGCAGCCGGGTGGCGATCCGTGAGCCGGACGGCGCACCGATCAGGTAGAGCGCACTGGCGACCCCGGAGACCAGCAGGATGCCTGTCGCGGTGATGGCCGCAGAGACATGAATGGTGATCCAGTAGGAGTTCAACGACGGGATCAGCGGCGCAGCCCGCGCGTAGAGCACCGTGCCGCCCAAGAACATCAGCACCACAACGGGCAGTAACACGAAAGCACCCAGGCGGGGCAACAAGGCAGAACTTTTATCGGGGGCACTACGCTGGCGGTATAGCGCGACCAACCAGCACGCTACCGCCACGCAGCAGATCGCCGACGTGAACTCGTACATGTTGGCCCAGGGCACGCGGCCGATCGCGGCACCGCGCAGTGCCAGCGAACCGGCGTGCACCACAACCGCGAGCCCGGTCAGCGCCACCGCGGACCGGCCGATTCGCTCGGGCTTGTCCCGCGGTGGCTTGCTGGCAGGAGGACCTAGGGTCGCGACCGCCCCGGCACCCTGGGCAGCAGCCCGCCCAGCTACGGTGGCCACCGGGACCCGACCCGCTGAGTATTCGATGGCGTGCAGGACCATCGCGAACAGGTAAAGGACCAGCGTCGTGCCATACGCGAGGTCACTGTAGGACTCCAGAACCGGGTTGATCGGCATCCGCTCGTCCCCCTTCCTTCGATACCACGGTAGGCACCGGTGGCTGTGCCCGTTCGGGCGGCAGCACGTCAGCGGCGATCTGCTCGAACTCCTCTCCGTAGCCAGCGGCCTCAGTGCGGGCTAACCCACCTAGCTCGATCACGGTACCGGCCGGTTCCGCCGGTGTGGCGCGCACCCAGAATCGGCGGCGCTTCACCGTCAGGGACAACCCCAGCCCACCGAGCACCAGCACCGCGAAGCCGAGCACCCACAGCTGCGCCGGGTCGTAGGAGACCTGCAGCGACACGAAGCGGGTGACTCCGTCGAAGTGCACCACTGTGCGATCGGGCAAGGTGAGCTGCTGCCCGGGCCGCAAGTTCTGCCGCGCCACCTGCCTGAGCCGTCCCGAGTCCACCATGGACTGATCGACTGAGAAGATCGACTGGCTACGGCCGGAGTTGTTGCCCAGATCGCCCTTGAGCACGTCGATCGCGACGGCCGGATCGAACATGTCCGGGAACGCCGAGGACAGCAGTGAACCGCGGAATGCCGCGGTCGGGGCGAACAATCCGGTGATCGCGAGCTGGCGAGTGCGCCGTGCCGCGTCGTCGGTGATCCCGGGTGGGTCGAATGTGGTGGTGCCCTCCGACAGCAGGGTGGCCAGCTCCACCGGCGGCCACTGCACCACGGCGCTGCGCTGCTGCCCGTCCGGGAAGGTGACCGTGAACTGCGGCGCGTAACCGTGGCCGAGCAGGTAAACCCTGGTGCCGCCGATCCGCAACGGCTCGTTGACCTTCAACTGGTAGGGATGCCAGGTTCCGGGGGCAAGGTCATCGGGTCCCTGGTAGGCGATGGCGGCGCGGAAGTCTTGCGGCTGTCCTGTCGGTAGGTAGGTCGGCGTGAACGCGTTGACCTGCACGCAGAACGGGGTAAGCGCGGTGCCGTCGACGGACCGGCCGGGGCGGAACGAGTCGTAGACCAGCGAACCGGAATTGCAGAACTGTGAGCCGTTGGCAAGCACGATCACCTGGCCCTCGTAGCCGACCAGCTTGCCGATCGCGAAGGACACCAGCAACCCGAGCAGGGCGACGTGGAAGACCAGATTGCCTGCTTCCCGCAGGTAACCCCGCTCGGCGGAGAGCGTCCGGACGCCGCGAGGCTCCTCGCGCTCGGCGATCCGCCAACCACGCAGCCGTCGCCGTGCGGCCGCGATGACCTCATCGGGGGTGACTGCGGACTCGCAGGCACCATGGTGCGGCAGACGGGCCAGGTTCCGGGGGGTGGCCACCGGAGCCCGGCGCAGCTGCCGCGCGTAGTCGATGCTGCGCGGCACCACGCAACCCACCAGCGAGACGAACAGCAACAGGTAGATCGCGGCGAACCACGGACTGGCGAAGACCTCGAAGAAACCCAACTGGTCCAGCACCGGCGCCAGGGTCGGGTGCTGCGCCTGATAAGTCCGCACCCGCTGGGGGTTCAGCGAATACTGCGGCAGCAGCGCCCCCGGCAGCGCAGCCAGCGCCAGCAGGAACAGCAGCGCCAACGCAGTGCGCATGCTGGTCAGGCCACGCCAGGTGTTCCGCGCCAACGCCAGAACCCGTGCCAACCGAGCCATCAGATCGGTGTCTCGAAACCCCGCGCCGGCTGTTGACCCGCGGCGCCGGTTGCTAGCAGCAACGACCCGGAGATGGCGAGTTCACTGAGCCCCACATCGTCCAGCGTAGGTCGCGGTAGTCCGCTACGTCCCACCCACCCCAGGCCGGGTGGCTCTCGACGGCTACGAACCCCTCCGGCGGACACGGTGCGCGCCGGAGGCTACGGTTCGCGCGTCATGCGCTCAACTATCAGGTGCAGATCCTTCGCGTGCATGGCGTGCAGGAATACTGCGGCGACGCGGTGGTGGCGATCGACCACGATCGTCAACGGCACCACCGAACGCGGGATCGCCTTGAGCGCCAGCAGCGTCCGGCCGGATGGGTCGAAGATCGACGGGTAAGTCAGGCCGAAGTCGCGGGCGAAGTCCGCGCCGGCCTGCTGACTGTCCCGCACGTCGATCCCGATGAACTGCACACGCTGAGCCGCCGTGTCACGAGCCACCCGCACCAGATCACCGGCTTCGGACCGGCACGGCCCGCACCACGAGCCCCAGACGTTGAGCACGACCACCTGGTTGGGATAACTCGCCAGCGACACCGTCGTCGCGGGTTCGGTGAGACTCTCCCCGGACAGGTCACCGACGGTGCCCCGGTCAGCCGGCGGATCGTAGACGATGTCGGTCTTTCCGCCTGGTGAGACGAATTCGAACGTGCCGCCGGGGGCCACCGCGTCGGTCCCGGTGGCGCAGCCGGTCAGTGCGACAGCCGCGCAACCCGTCAGCAGTAACGCAGTGGCCACGACGACCAGCGCACGCCTCATGGCCTGGTCACTGCGGGTTGGCTGTAGACCATGTCGACCAGCGACTCCCCGGTGAATACCAGGCTGGTCAACGATGCCAGCGAGCACTTCCGACGCCGCGGGTCGTGCCAGAGCCGCTGCCCGGCCAGGTGCCGGATCACCGCGCAGATCGGCAACTGATGTGACACACAGACCGCTTCGTGCCCGGCAGCCTGCTGTCGGGCACGAAGCACGGCGGCAAGCATCCGGCCCGCGATCTCCCGGTACGGCTCTCCCCAGGACGGGTAGAACGGATTGCGCAGCTTCGGCCAGTTCCGGGGGTTGCGCAGCGCCCCGTCACCGACCGACACCCGGGCGCCCTCGAATACGTTGCCCGCCTCGATCAGCTCCTCGTCGGTGACCGCGTCCAAGCCGTGGCGCGCGGCGATCGGCGCAGCGGTCTGCTGCGCCCGCAACAACGGCGAGGCGACTACATACACCACATCGTGGTCGCTGAGGTGAGCCGCGATCTGCTCCGCTTGGCGCAGGCCTACCTCGGAGAGCCGGAAACCCGGTAGCCGGCCGTAGAGGATCCCGTCCGGGTTGTGCACCTCACCGTGGCGCAGCAGGTGGACCACCGTGCGACTCATGCCGGTTTCGATGCTTGAGCAGCGGCCCGGCAAGCGTATGGCAGCGCCGCGGCGATCACGTCGAAGGCGTTCTCATCCAGTGCCGCGGAGACGAACCAGGACTCGAACGCACTGGGCGGCGGGTAGACGCCGTGGTCGAGCAGTGCGTGGAAGAACGCCGGGAACCGCCAGGTCTCGGTGGCCTGCACCGCGGAATAGTCACAGACCGGCCCGGTGGTGGTGAACAACACGCTGAGCAGCGAACCGGCGGTCTGCACCAGGTGCGGCACGCTCTGGGCGTCCAGCGCCTCGCCCAGCAGACCGGCCAGCCGGGCGGCCGCAGCATCCAGCCGGTCGTAGACCTCCTGGTCGGCAGCCCGCAGCGTGGCCAGCCCGGCAGCCACCGCCACCGGGTTCCCGGACAGCGTGCCCGCTTGGTACACCGGCCCAGCCGGCGCAAGGTGCGCCATCAGTTCCGCGGAACCACCGAAGGCCGCTGCCGGCAAGCCACCGGACATCACCTTGCCGAAGGTGTAAAGGTCAGCCGGCACGTGCTCGAGTCCGAACCAACCGGCGGCCGAGACCCGGAACCCGGTCATCACCTCATCCAGGACCAGCAGCGCGCCATGGGCGTGGCACAGCTCGCGCAACCCGGCGTTGAAACCAGGCTCCGGCGGTACCGCGCCCATGTTCCCAGCGGCAGCTTCGGCGATGACGCAAGCTATCTCCCCACCCCGTGAGGCGAACAACGCGCTGACCGCATCAAGGTCGTTGTAGGGCACCACGATCGTGTCAGCGGCCTGCGCGCCGGTGACCCCGGGGCTGGAGGGCAGCCCGAAGGTGGCGACGCCGGATCCGGCGGCGACGAGCAACGCATCGACATGCCCGTGATAGTGCCCCGCGAACTTGACCACGCCGCGGCGACCGGTGGCGCCGCGGGCCAACCTGATCGCGCTCATGGTCGCCTCGGTGCCGGAGTTGACCAGGCGGACCTGCTCGACCGGCTCGACCCGGCGCACGATCTCCTCGGCGAGCTCGATCTCGCCGAGAGTGGGAGTGCCGAAGGACAGTCCCCGGGTGGCGGCCGCCTGTACTGCGTCCACCACCACCGGATGCGCGTGACCCAAGATCATCGGACCCCAGGACGAGACCAGATCGACATAACGGTGACCGTCAGCGTCCCACAGGTAGGGCCCTGCGGCGCGGACCATGAAGCGCGGCGTGCCGCCCACCGCGCGGAAAGCCCGCACGGGGGAGTTCACCCCGCCCGGGATCACAGCGCTGGCCCGCTTGAACAACCGAGCCGACTCGGTGACACTCACGCAGACGTCCTGAGCGGCGGATCCATGACAGCGCGACGGGTGGTGACCCGCACGAAGCCGATCAGCGTGTGCCACAGCAGGGCCACGGTCTGCGCGCCGGACATGATCTCCTCAAACCCCCGGCGGCCCCGGAGATGCTGGGGAGCCGCGTCGCCGGTCGCGAAGATCAGCAGGTGGTCGTCGAGCAGCGTCACTTGCCGAGCTCGAGCTTCCGGAGGATGTCGTCATCCTCCCAGGCGGACAGCAACCGGTTGATCTTCGCGACGCCGACCCCGCGGTGGATCTGCGCGGTGCACGGCGTGACCCGATAGGGGCACTCTGGTGAGTTGGCGGATGGCCCAGAACGGACCGCCGAGTTCAGCGCCCCCGTGAAAGGCAGCTCACGCTTGCGCATCACGGCTCGCAGCGCAGCGATGACATCGTCATCGAGAGTGACGGTGGCGCGCATGCAAGCATCATACGCAGGTGCTGTCATGACGCTTGGCTGATCACCCGCCTTCCCTCATCACCCGCCGTGCCACGTCGAGCAACAGGATCCCGGCCAGCGTGGCCGCGCCGACTGCGGTCGCCCACCAGCGTCCTTCGATTCGGTTGAGGGCGGCACCGCGACGTATCGTGACGATCACACCGCGGTGCCAGCACCACCAAGCAAGTCCGATGAGCACGAGGGCTGTCAGCACCTCAGCGGCAGCGGCCACGGCCCACCGCGGACGACGCCGCATCGACGTTGTGATACCCACACCAGAACCCTGCCATGACCACTCCCGCGGTTGGTTGGCAGGGACTGTCAGTGATCGCTGGCAATGTGGTCACCATGATCCAAGGAAGCGATATCGAGCGGTTGCTCCGCCGTCAACACGGCGCCGTGGCCCGCGCTCAACTATGCAAGAGTGGGCTGAACGCGAACACCATCGACTCCTGGGTCCGCCGTGGCCAACTGCGGCGGGTCCTGCCCGGCGTCTACTCCACCGGCGCGCCCTCGTTGGCCACCCGGGCACACGCCGCGCACCTATGGCAACCAGAAGGTGTGGTGAGCCATCTCGCTGCAGCTCGTCGGTGGAAAATGGCGGTCGATGAGCCTGCTGTCGTACACCTGACGGTACCGCTGAGCTGTGCACGCACGTCGCCCGTGCCCTGGCTTCAGCTGTTCCGCCGGGACACACCCCGCACTCGCCGCAGCACCGTCAGCGGGCCGGTCACCGACGTGTCTCGCACCATCTTTGACTGCCTTGCGCTGCTCGGCGACGCACCGTGTGCTGCTCTGCTCGACCATGCCACTGCGACCCTGACCTCGGACCGAGCACTGCGGATGCGTTACCTCGAGGAGATCGGACTGCGTGGCTCGCCTCGCATCGCACGGCAGCTGGCATCGCTGGTGCCCGGAGCCGCGTCCGCACCCGAGCGTCGGCTCGCCCGCGGCCTGCAATCGGCTGGCCTGACCGATTTTTTGATCAACGAGCCGGTACTCGGGTACATCGCGGACTTCCTCGATCCGGTGCGCCGGCTGATCCTGGAGGTGGACGGGTATCGCACGCACGGCACCTGGGTTGCCTTCCAGGGCGACCGTACCCGCCAGAACGTGCTGGTAGCGCACGGGTACACCGTCTTACGCTACACCGCCCACGATGTCCAGACCCGGCTCGGATCGATCCTCGACGAGGTCGCCGAGGTGGTCGCCCGCTCCAGTCGACCGATCTCATGGGCATCGCAGCACGCCGATCGTCAGGGTCCGGGATGGCGGGGGCGGAACCATGCGTTGGCGGCTCGCCCGAACATGGTCACGATGGCCACCGTCAGCAGGAGGAGCTGGACAACAGAGATGGCCAGCACTGGACCGGTGGTGATGGTGAGCCCGAACAACCTGAGCAGCACGATCAGACCGCCGAGGACGGCCAGCATGATCCGCGCCCAGTTACGGCCCCCGCGCATAAGGAACACGAAGACGAATCCGACCGCGACACACAACAGCCCGACCACGATCGTTCCCACCAGCACACCAGTTGCCGCGCTCTCGATCACCGACCGATCCAGCGTCGGGTTGCCGGCGACCGCGCTGTTGATCGTCTCGCTCCGTAGCCGGTCGATCTGAGTCAACGCGACCAGGATGGTGATCCCACCGAAAGCCAGATTGACAATCCAGATCCAGAAGGAGATCTCGACCATCCTCGGCCGGGCTGCCCGTGCCGGTGCCCCGAACGCTTCGGGCACTGGGTAACCGCCTGGGGGCGGTGGCGGCGTCGGCCGCTGTGCGGCAGGCGGGTCCCCGAACGGCGGGCGATGAGGCGGGGGCGTCGTCATGCCCTCTCACGCTAGTCGCGGTCTATCAGCACCGCTGGGGACACGCTGGATCAGCGTAACCAGCCTGCCGCTTGCACCGCCCAATAGGTCAACACGAGATCAGCACCGGCCCGGCGGATCGAGGTCAGCGTCTCCAGCACGGTGCGCCGCCGATCCAGCCAGCCGCGGGCCACCGCCGCCTCGACCATCGAGTACTCACCTGAGACCTGGTAGGCGGCCACGGGCACATCGGAGATCTCGGCTACGGAGTGCAGCACGTCCAGGTAGGACATCGCGGGCTTGACCATCACGATGTCGGCGCCCTCGGCGAGGTCCAGCGCCGCCTCGCGCAACGCCTCTCGCGCGTTGGCCGGATCCTGCTGGTAGGTCAGGCGGTCCCCGCGCAGTTGGGAATCCACCGCGTCGCGGAACGGCCCGTACAAGGCCGAGGCGTACTTGGCGCTGTAGGCCAGGATTCCGGCATCGTGGTGGCCCGCGGCGTCCAGCGCCGCCCGGATCACTCCGACCTGACCGTCCATCATGCCGCTGGGCCCGACCAGGTGTGCACCGGCCTGCACCTGCGCGACGGCCATCTGCGCATACACCGCGAGAGTCGCGTCGTTGTCCACTCGGCCGGCGGCGTCCAGCAGGCCGCAGTGCCCGTGATCAGTGAACTCGTCCATGCACGTGTCCGCCATGATCACGATGTCGTCGCCGACCTCGGCACGCACCTCACGCAAGGCGGTGTTGAGCACGCCGTCGGGGTCGGTCCCGCCGGAGCCGGTGGCGTCCCTGGTGGTGGGCACACCGAACAGCATGATCCCACCTATCCCGAGAGCCGCAGCCTCCGCCGCAGCCTTGCGTAGCGAGTCCCGAGTGTGCTGTACGACACCGGGCATGGACCGGATGGGCACCGGCTCCGTGGCGCCCTGCTTGACGAACACCGGCAGCACCAGCTGACGCGGGCGCACCGTCGTCTCCCGCACCAACCCCCGCATAGCCGCCGTCGTCCGCAGTCGCCGCGGCCGGCTCGTTGGGTACACAGTGGCCTCCAGCCTCGTGAGTGGCGATACGAGCGATGACTCGCATCGCCACTCACGGGTTACCCACTCAGCGCCTGCGTGCTTTGGTTTTGCGGGGTGGAGGGAGGGCTCCTTGGGCGCGGAGTCGGGTGGCGTGGTCGGCTAGGGCATCGACCAGGGCACCGACCTGCGCCACGTCGGGCTGTACGTCCACCCGGAGGCCGAACTCGACAGCGGTCTCGGCGGTAGCCGGGCCGATGCAGGCGACAAGCGTGCGCGCATGCGGCTTACCGGCGATCCCGACCAGGTTGCGCACTGTCGACGAGGACGTGAAGCACACCGCGTCAAAGCCACCCGTCTTGATCATTTCGCGAGTCTCGGCAGGCGGTGGAGCAGCCCGGACCGTGCGATAGGCCGTCACGTCATCGATCTCCCAGCCCCGCTCGCGTAGCCCGGCGGCCAGGGTCTCGGTCGCGATGTCCGCACGCGGCAGCAGTACCCGGTCCACCGGGTCGAGGATGTCGTCGAAAGGTGGGAAGTCGGCCAGCAACCCATCGGAGGACTGCTCACCCGAGGGCAGCAGCTCGGGGACGATGCCCATCGAGCGCACCCGCTCCGCAGTGGACTCCCCCACGCAAGCGATCTTCACGCCGGCGAATGCGCGGGCATCCAGCCCGAACTCGGCGAACTTGTCCCAGACCGCCCGGACCGCGTTGGTGGAGGTGAACACCACCCACTGATAGCGACCGTCGACCAAGCCCTTGACCGCGCGCTCCATCTGCGCCGGTGACCGGGGCGGCTCCACTGAGATCGTCGGGACCTCGACGGGTACCGCGCCGTGCACCGCCAGCCGCTCGCTCATCACCCCGGCCTGCTCCTTGGTCCGCGGCACCAGCACCTTCCAGCCATACAACGCCCGGGACTCCCACCAGGACAGCTTCGCCCGCTGCCCGACCACCGAACCGACGGTGACCACCAACGGACCGGTGAGCTCTGCGGTATCGCAGCTCAGCGACGCCAACGTGGTCTCCACGGTGTGCTGGATGGGCATGGTGCCCCCGGCGGTGATCGCCACCGGGGTCTGCGCAGCCAGCCCATGCTCGACCAACGCGGAGGCCGCCTCAGCCAGGTGCGACGCGGTGGCGTGCAAGACCAACGGGCCTGGCACCGCGGCCAGCGACGCCCAATCAACTCCCGCGCGCACGTCGGCCTCGGTGTGGCTCGAGCCCAGCGGCACACCGGCAAAGGCCGGCACCGCGGTACCCGCGGGCACCCCGGGCACCACCTCGAACGGCACCGACGTGCGAGCCACGGCCAACGCCTCAGCGACCACAGCGTCGGCGGTCAACGGGTCCCCGGATACCAGGCGGACCACCATCCGCCCCCCCTTGGCCTCGGTGACCAGATCCTTGGCAACCTCGCCGGGTTCGCCCACCGCTGGGCGAACCTCAGCGGGCTGGACGGCCAGCGCGAGCACGTCGGCGGGCACGTCGGGGTCGGTCACCAACAGCTCCGCGCAGCTCAACAGGTGCTGCGCTCGCACGGTGAGCATTCCGGAGTCGCCGGGCCCGGCACCGACAAAGGCGATCCGTCCAGTGGTCTTGCACACACGGCTCATCTTGCTACTCGTTTCCCATCAGGCCAGGACACGGGCCGTGCAGCGCTGGGTGTACACCCAGCGCGCCGGCACCCAGGTCCAGCAGCTCAGCCGCAACCTGGCGGCCGAGGTTCTCGGCATCGGTCAGCTCCCCATCGGAATACGGCGCAACGGAATACAGCCCAGGGGGGGAAACAGGGGAATAAGGCACAGCGGAGTAAGGCCCAGTAGCGGACGACCGGAGCAGGTCACCGTCCGCGGTGGCTACGGCCCCCCGTAAGGACAGCCGCAGCACGACCCGTCCGCCGTCATCCAAGTCCTCGACGACATCGGCGAGCGCGCCGACCGGGGCGCTGCAGCGAGCCGCGACCGAGGCGAGCAACGCCCGCTCGGCGGTGACCGCGGCGCGCGCCGCCGCGTCATCGAGCACCGCGCTGAGCAGGTGCTCGGTGTCCAGATCAGCAACCCGACACTCGCAGGCCAGCGCTCCCTGACCTGGCGCGGGCAGCATCTGCAACGGGTCGAGTAGCTCGGTGGCTTCATCGCTGCGGCCGAGCCGGGCCAGCCCTGCGGCGGCGATCACCACCCCATCGAGCTCACCCTCGACGACGCGACGGATCCGCGAGTCGACGTGACCGCGGATCGCCACCACCTGCAGCCCCAGGCCTAGCGCCCGCAGTTGCGCCGCGCGCCGCGGCGAACCGGTGCCGAGCACCGCCCCGGCAGGCAACTCACCCAGCACCATCCCGTCCCGGGCCACCAGCGCATCGCGTGGGTCCGCACGCTCCGGTACGGCGGCGACCACCACCCGAGGGTCCGCCGCGGTCGGCAGTTCCTTATAGGAGTACACCGCCACGTCGACCTCACCGGCCACCAGTGCCGCGCGCAGGGCCGAGTAAGCGTCGCCCGCGGCCTCCACGGCCACAATGCGGACCGGCACCTCAGCCGCCCGCAACCGCTGCGCCACCCATTCGGTCTGGGCGAGTGCCAACGCGCTTCCTGAGGTTCCCAGAAGCAATGTGGACCGTCGAAGCGCGCCCATCAGCTGGTCCCGGAAGGATCGGTACCGACGGTCGCGACAATGGCGGCGGCGGCCTGCGGGTCGAGTTCGAACAGTTCGCGCAACGCGTCGGCGTAGGCCTCGCCCCCACCGGCCTCGGCAAGCTGTTTGACCCGCACCGTGGGCGCGTGCAACAGCTTGTCCACCACGCGGCGCACGGTCCGAGCCAGCTCCTCGCGCACCGCGGCGTCAAGTCCCGGTAGCCGGCCGTCCAACCGCAACAACTCCGCGTCCACCACCTCAGCAGCCCGCTTGCGCAGTGCGGCGACGGTCGGGGTGACCTCTGCCGTGCGCTGGGCCAACAGGTAGCTGCGCACCTCCTCTGCGACAAGACGGTGAGCCGCGCTGATCGCATTGGACCCGGTGCCGCGCTGCTCCAGCAGGCGAGCCACGGTGCTGAGATCCAGCAGGGTCACACCGGGCAGGTCACCCGCCCCGGGCTCGACATTGCGAGGAAGACCCAGATCGCACACGACGAGCGGTGCCCGAGCGTCGGTGGCCTGATCGACGCCCCGAGCGTCGGTGGCCTGATCGACGCCCCGAGCGTCGGTGATCTGATCGACGCCCCGAGCGTCGGTGATCTGATCGACGCTGAGCACCGCGCCACTCGCCCCCGTGCAACACATCACCAGGTCCACGGTGGCCAACTCGGTGGCGACGTCGTCCAAGCCGACGGCCCGAGCCGGGGTGCCCTCGGCTCGGCACAGCCCGGCCAACCGCTGCGCGCTGGCCTGGGTGCGATTGGCCACGACGATCTCGGCTACCCCAGCTCGGCGCAGCTGCGCTGCGGCCAGACCTCCCATGGAACCGGCACCGAGGACCAGCACCCGCCTGCCCGCCAGACCCGTCCCACCGGGACCCGGGTCGGCGCAGGCCAGTGCAACAGCCGCAGCGGCGAGGGCTTCGGAGACCACCGAGGCACCGGCGGTCCTGATGCCGGTCTCGGTGTGGACCCGCTTGCCGACCCGCAGCGCTTGCTGAACTACCTCGTGCAGCGTGCGTCCGACGGTGCCCGACTGCTCGGCGCCGGCGTATGCGGTGCGCAGTTGGCCAAGGATCTGAGGCTCACCGACGACCATCGAGTCGAGTCCGGCGGCGACCGAGAACAGGTGCTCCACCCCGGCCGCCGCGTAGTGCACGTAGAGGTGGTCGGACAGCTCGTCCAGCGCGATCGCAGCCTGTCTCGCCAGCACGTCCGTGCTATCGGCGAGCCCGCCGTGGAAGGTCGTGACCACTGCATAGACCTCGACCCGGTTGCAGGTCGACAGCAGCAACGCCTCGGCGATGTGCTCACACTCGAGGAGCCGGCCCAGAACCTTGTCGGCGTCTGTGAAAGATACCGCGACTCGCTCCAGCACTTCGACCGGCGCGCTGCGGTGGGACAACCCGACGACCAGAAGACTCATCGGCCCACCGCAATCGGATCGACCGGGGTGGCCACCGGCACCACCCCGTCACCACCGCACCGGCGGGCCTGATGAAACGACAGGATCTGCAGCTCCACTGCAAGGTCCACTCGGCGTACCTCGACATCGTCAGGTACCTGCAACACCACCGGCGCGAAGTTCAGAATGCACCGGACGCCGCCCGCCACGAGCAGGTCGCACACCCATTGCGCGGCAGCCGACGGGGTACAGATCACCCCGATCGTCACCTGCCGTTCGGCACACACCGTGGGGATGCTGTCGACCCGGTCGACGGGCAGCCCGCCAACCGGGACCCCGATCAGGTCCTCATCGAGGTCGAACAACGCCGTGACCGGGAAGCCACGGTCGGGGAAGCCCGCGTAATTGGCCAGCGCATGACCGAGGTTGCCGATGCCGACCACGGCGACGCTGTGGTGCCGGGTGAGCCCGAGCAGCCGTTCGATGTGTTCCACCAGCAGCGCTGTGTCGTAACCCACCCCTCGGGTGCCGTAGGAACCCACATAGGACAAGTCCTTGCGCAGCGTCGCCGAGTTCACCCCGGCAGCTCCGGCCAGCTCCTCGCTGGACATCGTGGTCACGCCCTGCTCGATCATCGAGGTGAGCACCCGCAAGTAGACGGCGAGACGGCCGACTGCCGCCTCGGGTACGGCTCGGTACGGCAGGTCATCGCCCGGCGTGCTGTACTTGCCGTGCTCGTGCACCGTCACGCTTGGCTTCCTTTCGGGTCTCGCACTGGCGAACCGGGTCCGGTGGGGTACAGCCGTTCTGCCAGGCGTCCACGGTAGCCGCTTGTGAACGCAGGAACAAAGTCGCGATCTTTCCAGCCCGCAACGTACGTCAGGGGCGGCTCGATGGTCGAGCCGCCCCTGAGGTGCCTAGCAGCTGGCCTGGCCTACCTAGGAAGCCGGCGGTGACAGCACCTGCGAGATGACGAACACGGTGGCGTTCTTGGTCGGGATGTTGCCGCACAGCATCTGGGCGCCGTTGACGGTCGGTGCTTCCGCGGTGCCGCCGATCTTGATCTTGGCGCCATCCAGACTGTCCAACGTGCCGGCCTGGATGATGCCGACAGAGTCGTAGCGTTGCCCGACCACGTGATACTTCAGGATCTTGGCCAGCTTGCCATCCGGCGACGTCGCGTCCGGGGCGGTCGTCAGCTGGTTGATGACACCTGGGTTATTGACCTCGTAGGCCTTGAACGCCGCGTCGGCGGGAGCGAACACGGTCAGCGCCGGCGCGCTGTTCAGGGTGTCTTCCAGCTTGGCGGCGGTCACCGCCTTCGTCAGGGTGGTCAGCAGCGGGTTGTGGCTAGCCGCGGTGGCCACCGGGTCGTTGACCATGCCCTGAGCCGAACCGGGGCCCTCCTTGGGAATCGAATCGCAGACCGGACCGAAGATGTCACTGGTCTTGGTGACGCCACTACCGGGGGGCGCGGTGACCCCGGGATTGGGCGCGGCCTGCGCGCTGGACGAGGGCGTCTCACCGGCTTGGCCTCCGGTCGCCGGCTGCTGCGCGTTGCTACATGCACCGGCCGTCACGGTCAGGACCGCCATAGCGCTGACCGCGGCCAGTCGCTGGATTTTCCGCACTAGCTCTCAACTCCTTCTCGGGCTGCCCGCCTGGCTCGGCACCTCGCTTGCAGGGCTTCCGTGATCTCCTCCAGGAGGATTCATGCCGGCGGGACGACGAATAGGACATACTTCGCTGTATTCACACGTCCGCGCGGACGGTGAACGCCCGAGGGTTCCCACAATCCCGCTGGCGAAAAACGCGTATATGAAATCGTTACGCAATCGTGGAGCGGGACCAATGCGCCGAGACATGCGTCAGGGGCGACTCCGCGCGGAGTCGCCCCTGACGACGATAGCTGCCTCGATCTACTTACGAAGCCGGTAGCGACAGCACCTGCCCGATCACGAACACAGTGGCGTTTTTGGTGGGAATGTTGCCGCACAGCACCGGTGCACCGTTCACGGTCGGCGCCGTGGCGGTCCCGCCAATCTTGATCTTGGCGCCTTCCAGGCTGTCCAGGGTGCCCGTCTGGACGATTCCTGCGGCGTCATAGCGCTGCCCGACCACGTGGTAGGTCAGGATCTTGGCCAGCTTGCTGTTCGGCGACGCCACGTCCGGGGCGGTGGTCAGCTCCTTGAGGATGCCAGGATGCTGGGCCTCCAACGCCTGGAACGCCGGGTCGGCCGGAGCGAACACGGTGATCGCCGGGGCACTGTTCAGGGTGTCAACGAGGTTGGCGGCGGTAACCGCCTTCACCAGCGTAGTCAGTAGCGGGTTGTGGCTGGCTGCGGTGGCCACCGGGTCGTTGACCATACCCTGCGCCGAGCCGGGGCCCTCCTTGGGCACCTGGTCGCAGGCCGGCCCGAAGATGTCACTGATCTTGGTGACGCCACTTCCAGTGGGAGCGGTCGCCTCCGCGCTGGGCGTGGCTGACTCACTGGCCGGTGCGGAAGCCTGACTCCCGGTGGCCGGTCCCTGCGCGCTGCTGCATGCGCCGACCACGGCGGCCAGAGCCGCCATGGCGCCCACCGCGGCCAGTCGCTGGATCCTCTTCACTCGATCTCAACTCCTCATCTGCCCGGCCGATCCGGGCCTCACATGTATTACTTCGGTAATCCGCAACGGTGAGTTCACGGTTTGCAGATTACGAATGGGACACATTTGTCCTGCACTGGGCGCGAGACGATTCGACGCGGCACGTCTTTCAGCGGACGGTGAACTGTACCGAATGCCACCCACTGGCACCGTCGGGGATGGGCGCGGCTCGATCCGCGGTCTGGGTGTAACCAGTCTTGTCGGTCGCGCGGACCTCCGCGACGTGGGACCCCCGCTCCCAGCGACCCCGCAAGCGGAACATCCGCCAGGTGTCCACGTTGACCTCCGTGGACAGCTCCGCCATTCGCCATTCGCCGTGGTCGACCCGTACCTCGACCTTCTCGATGCCTCTGGTCTGCGCCCATGCGACGCCGGTGATCGGGGTATCCGGGCTGACCCGTCCGAACGCGCCAGGATTGTCGATTCGAGACATCGTCTTGATCGGCGCCCGCTGCGCCCAGCCGCGCTCCAGCCAGTAGGCCCGCCGTGCGTCGAAGGTGGTGAGCTCCACATCGGTGATCCACTTGGTGCCGGAAACGAACCCGTAGAGCCCGGGGACGACCATCCGAACCGGGAAACCGTGCTCGATCGGCAGCGGCTCGCCGTTCATCCCGATCGCCAGCATGGCCTGCCGTCCCGGGTCGGTCAGGACGGCGGTCGGGCTGCCACAGGTCCACCCGTCGATGCTGGTGGTGAACACCTGGTCCGCGCCCCGCTGCACACCGGCATCCTCGAGGATGCCGGCCAGGAGCACGCCGGTGAAGACAGCGGTGGAGATGTAGGGTCCGCCGATCTCGTTGGACACGCAGGTCATCGTCACCGGACGCGCGACCAGCGGCCGGGAGATCAGGTCCGCCCAGTTCAGGGTGAGTTCCCGGTCGACCATCCCGTGCACCCGCAACCGCCAGTCCTCGGCGCGTAGCTGCGGCAGCGTGAGGTTGACGTCCACTCGGTAGAAATCCCGGTTCGGGGTGATGAAGGTGGGCGACCCGTCGGAGGCGAAGTCCGCCCCAGCCGGGATCCGCGGCGCGGTCACTGCGGACGCGATCCGCCCGAGTGCCTTACGGGACTCCTCGACGCCACTGCGCCCGATCAGCAGTTGACCGCCCGCCGCCGCGATGCCGGCACCCGCCGCGACCGCCGCCGATCCGGCGAGCAACGTGCGACGAGACATGCCCGTCATCGCGTCCCCGGTGGGCAGCCGGCTGAGCCGGCCCAGGCGGTGCAGAGCACCGAACGTCCCCGTGCTGGTGATCAGCGCGGCCAGCGGCGCGAGCACGTCGAATGGTCCAGCAGCGGGACGGGTCAGCACCGCGACGCCGGCGACCAGGCCGAGCACCACGATCAGCACCAGGCCGGGTGTGCGAGAGCGCCTGGACAGCACTCCGGCGGCCACCCCGACCAGGCCGATGACGACGACCATGCCCAACAGCAGCACAGCCTTGTCGTAACTGCCGAAGGTGCGGACAGCGAAGTCTTTGAGCCAGATCGGGGTGAGGTCTATCGCACTGCTACCCACCGCGAGGAACGGCGAGGCGGTCGGGGAGATCAACCCACCTACCAGGTGCCCTGCCGCCAGTCCCGCAGCCATCGACAACAGGCCGACCACAGCAGCCACCAGGACGGGCAACCGGGACGGCACGGCGGGGGTGGCCGCCGGGACGGACAACCGGGACGAAGTCATGTCTGCCAGTTCGGCTTCCCTGCGGCGAAAGGTTCGATCGGTGACCAGATCGTCATAATGCTTACCGGGTGAGTGCAGCTCGCAGGCGCTGTTCCTGCACCGCCCAAAAGCCGTGTTCCCGTCCGTCGACGAGGATCACCGGGACCCGGTCGCCGTACTCGGCCCGCAGTTCAGGGTCCGCATCGACGTCGCTGGTTCGCCACGCAACGTCCAATTCGGCGCAGATCCGGGCGATGTCCTCGCGAGCCGCGGCACACGCCTGGCAGTCGTCCCGGACCAGCAACGTCACCTCGTGGCGCATCCCCTCATCCTGCCACTGCCGCCACCCCGGGCTGTCCGCCACCACGGACTCCGCACAGCTGCGTACGGTCCGAAGCCCGGGAGGTGCAGCGCGTAACGTGTCGCCGTCGTATGCTTCCGCACGCCTTAGGCGACCGTTGACGCGAACGGTCGGCACGAGCAAACGAGGAGTGGCTCATGCCGCAACCGAGATGGTCCTCGGAACCCCGGGGCCGATCCGTGATGGCGAGCTGCCGTGCGGACGGCCCCCGACCACAGCTGCGCCGGTTACGCCGATCGGCGCTAGACCGTGTCGAAGCCCGGCGCCTGATCGCGTGAAGTTCGCCTCCCGGCCCAAGACAGAGCCGGTCCCAGATCCGAGCCCACCAGGCCCGAGCACGCCAGGCCCAGGTACGACGGACCACACCACCGGGGGTGTCGGCGCCGCCGGGCCAGAGGTCGACACTGCAGCGTGGGAACTCGTCGCCGCCGCCCAGCAAGGCGATCAAGATGCCTTCGGCCGGCTCTATGACCGTTACGTCGATGTGGTCTTCCGTTTCGTTCTGTTCCGGGTGGGTGATCGTCCGCTGGCCGAAGACCTCACAAGCGAGACCTTCCTGCGCGCGTTGCGCCGGATCTCGTCGGTGAGCTACCAGGGCCGCGACGTCGGCGCCTGGTTCGTCACCATCGCGCGTAACCTGGTCCTCGACCATGTCAAATCCAGTCGTTACCGGCTGGAGATGACCACAGCCGACATTCTGGACTCCAGCGCGGACGACCGCGGCCCGGAGCACGAGGTGGTCGAAGAGGCCACCGCTGCCGAGCTCATGCGCTGCGTCGCCCAGCTGGGCCGGGATCAGCAGGAGTGCATCATGCTGCGGTTCATGCAGGGCCTGTCGGTCTCGGAGACGGCGGCTGTGATGGGTCGCAACGAAGGCGCGGTCAAGGCCCTACAACATCGAGCGGTCCGCAGGCTGGCACAGCTGCTGCCCGAGGGCCTGCGATGACGATCACACCGGTACCCGGCATGCGCCGGTCGGGCGTAACCACCCGGATTGCCGCTCGTTGCTCCCAGGGACATGGCCCGAGGGCCCGAAGGCGGTGAGGACGACGCGCACATCCGGGGGTCGGAGTAGCGACGAGCAGGACGAAGAGAGCTTCGCCCGTGCTGTGGATACAGGCATGTGCAGCGTCTCTGACCGAACTTGGCGGCGTGAGTTGGCCGTGGTTGCGGTGTTGCGCCAGACCGGCGGAACAGGCGGTCCGAATTCGGTCGAACGGGATCGGATGCGCCAGCGCGTCATGGCGGAGTTCTCCTCCGTGGTGTGCGAGGGCAACAGTCCCGTCTTGCCGCTGCGGGGTGTCCGCGCTCGTCGTTGGGTACCAGATCAGACTCGAGGACGGTTGGTCGTGGCAGCGGCTGCAGGCTTGTGCCTGTTGATGTCGCTGTCCGGGATGAGCGTCCTGTTGTCCCGAGACGCACTGCCCGGTGACGCGTTGTACAGCTTCAAGCGCACCACCGAGTCCGCCGAACTGGGATTGACCTTCGGTGACCAGCCCAAGGCACTCAAGCATCTGGAGTTCGCCAGCGCGCGGGTGAACGAGATCGAGATCATGGCTGACCAGGCGGACGCCACGGGGAACTGGTCCACCGGGCAGAGCAAGTTCCTCCGCGCGCTCGATGACTTCGACTCAGATGCCACCGCAGGAGCCAGACTCCTCACCGGCCTGGCCATCAGCGGGCAGGCCAACAGCCTCTCCTCCTTGCGCAGCTGGGCCGAACAGCAGAAAGGCCGGCTCTCAGCGATCGGAGCCGCTCTCCCGTTGCCCACCAAGGCACGGTTGGACAGCACGCTCGGACTGCTGGATCGGGTGGTCGCAAGAGTCGCTGCCCTGAGCCACCGCTCCAGCTGCGTCACGATCACCTCCGGCACCCGCGACGAGCTGGGACTGATGCCGGCCCGGAACGCCTGCAAGCCGATCCCACCGGTGGACGGAACCTCCTCGGCGGCACCCTTGCCGGATGTAACCGGTACACCAGAGGTGACCCCGCCGAGCAACATGATCGTGCCACCCAACCTGCTCCCCCGGCCATCTTCAGGGAATCCGGTTCGTGTTCCGGCTCAGAACGGCCCAAGCGGCCCGTCTGGACTTCCGAGCACCCGAAACCCCGGTGGTGTCCTGCCCAACCCGAGCCGACCCGGCACCGAACCGTTGCGTCCAGATCCTTGGCGTCCCCTCCCAGGACAGGATTCCCCACCACCCGCCACTCCCCTGCCGCCATGGATTCTGCAGCCTCGGTTGCTTCCACCTGCTTAGTTGTCAGCTCAATTTCGCCCACTGTATGTCGGCTAGATCTTTTTGTTTGGTTGCTCAGGAGAAGCCATCACGGCAGTCTGTTGATCGGCTTACTCTTGAGTGGGACCGAAGAGGAAGGGTCACCTCCGATACCCGGGGCATGATCTAGTGCGACGACGGCGTCATCAGGACATCCGAGAGGAGAAAGTCGCCCTGGCCACCCTTACTGGGGAAGCTGGCGCAGAATCCGTCCCCGTTGGTGCGGGTGCTGCGGACTTGGACGAGGCGCTGGAGATCCCCGCGGACCTCACCGCAGCCGCGTTCTTCGACGTCGACAACACCATGATGCGGGGCGCGTCGATCTTCTACTTCGCTCGGGGCCTGACTGCCCGGAACTTCTTCCCCGCTGGGGCGCTCACGGCGCTCGCGTGGCAGCAGCTGAAGTTCAGAGTGTTCGGCAAGGAGCTCAGCCTCGCAGAAATTCGCACCAACCGTGAACAGGCGCTGTCGTTCGTGGCTGGTAGGTCTACCCGGCAGTTCGTCGAACTCGGCGAGGACATCTACGACGAGCTGATGGCCGAGCGGATCTGGCCCGGGACATTGGCGCTGGCTCAGATGCACCTCGACGCCGGCCAACGAGTGTGGCTGGTCACTGCCACTCCCGTGGAACTGGCCACGATCATCGCCCACCGGCTCGGCCTCACCGGGGCGCTGGGCACCGTAGCCGAGACCGTCGATGGCGTGTACACGGGCCAGCTGGTAGGCGACATCCTGCACGGAGCAGCCAAGGCCCAAGCAGTGCGTGCATTGGCCGCCGACGAAGGGCTTGACCTACAACGCTGCACGGCCTACTCCGACTCGGCTAATGACATTCCGATGCTCTCCTTGGTGGGTACTGCCGTCGCGGTGAACCCTGACCCCGAACTTCGGGAGACTGCTCGGGCACGGGGCTGGGAGATCCGGGACTTCCGAACCGGTCGCAAGGCCGCGAAGATCGGCGTGCCGTCAGTACTGGGCGTCGGAGTAGTAGCTGGTGCAGTCGCCGCCAGACTCGCCTACCATCGTCGCTTCCGCGCCTGACCCGGGCTGGACGTGCCCAGAGCTTGCCCAGGATGGCAGTTCACCTGAAAAATAGGTTGCGGCGCTGGGTGAGCAACCGGTACAGGGTCTCCTGAATGCTCTCGCGCACCTGATCGGTGAGGGTGAAGACCAGCATCAGATCATCAGCGGCATCCGACTCGTACACGTCAGTTCGGACCGGCTCGCCGAACTCGATGTACCACTTCGATGGTAGCGGTATCATCCCGAGTGGCCCTAGCAGTGGGAAGAGCGGCGTCACCGGGAAGTACGGAATGTTGAGCAATCGAGCCAGTAGCGTGATATCGCCGATCATCGGATAGATCTCCTCGGCGCCCACGATAGCGCAGGGGATGATGGGCGTCTGTGTACGCAACGCTGCGGAGACGAACCCCCCGCGCCCAAAACGCTGCAGCTTGTACCGGTGGCGGTAGTGTTTGCCGAGGCCCTTGAATCCCTCCGGCCATACCCCCACCAGTTCACCGGAATTGAGTAATCGCTCAGCGTCGGGGACGCAGGCCAGGGTCTGTCCCGACTTTCGAGCCAGCGAGCCGACCATCGGGGTACGGAATATCAGGTCGGCGCCGAGCATCCGCAGGTGCCGCCCAACCGAATGCTTGTCACGCACCGCCACCGCGGTCATCAACGCATCCAGCGGCAGTGTTCCGGAATGGTTCGCGACCACAAGAGCACCGCCCTGGGCGGGCACGTGGTGGATACCGAGCGGCTCGACCCGGAACCACGTGCGGTACAACGGCCGCAGCAGCGGGAGCAGCACATGATCGGTGAGGCCCGGGTCGAAGCCGAATTCATCGACACCGTAGTCGCCGCACAATCGTCGGTTCAGGAATGCAGCAGATCGGTCAACGCCCGATACCACTGCGGCTCGACCATTCGCGCAACCGCTCGGCTACCGTAACCGGGCGGCGAGCGTGAGCAGGCAGCGCTGCGCCGCAGCCACCCGCTTCGGGTCGATCGTGGGCCGCAACGCTCGGCCATGCACGTAGTCGTCGAACGCCTGGGCGGTGGTCCATCGGGGCGCGAAGCCGAACTCGGTGCGCAACCGGGTGGTGTCCAGCACGCGGCCGAAGTTGAGAAATCGACTTTGCTCCGGGGAGTAGTCGACAAGCTGGACGCTGCGCAGCAACCGCCCAACGGTGGCCACCGCCAGCTCAGGTATAGGGACCGGAAGTCGTCCCACCCGGCGAATCGCCTGAGACAGCAGCAGTACTCCGTCGCCACCGACGTTGAAGACCCCGGGTAGCTGTGCTTTAGTGGCTCGCTCGAGCACAACCAGTGCATCCTCTTCGTGCAGCAGCTGCACCCGACCCTTTTCAGTGAACACTGCCTGATCCCGAGCGCTCACCCCGTACACCGCTCCAGTGGACTTCATCACCAGCCGGCTCACCGTCGTCGACTTCTGGCAGGCCGCGAGTAGTTGCATGGTGCCGATGACGTTCATCTCTTTCATCGCACTGCGTCCATATTCTGCCCCCATTATTTCTGGGGTCAGCCGGATCACGCGAGCCAGCGCTCATCGAGACGTGCACGACAGTGTCGACCCTGGCAGCAGAGATCACCTTGGCGATCAGCGGATTGCGCAGGTCGACAGGGATGAACTCGGCGCGGCCCATCCGGCGCAGCAGATCTCGGCGCGGCCACACGGTATCCCACCCCGAGAACACGCTCGATCGCGGTGTCGGCGGCGAGCCTGGCCACCAGCTCGCCGCCGACGAAACGACTTACTCCAGTGACAAGCACCGTGGATGGCGACATGATGCTCCCTGCGCCGAACGGGCACCTGCGCATCATGCAAGGAGCCCACCCGGACCATCGCTGGGCGCTGAAATTACTTCTTCAGCTTGCGGCGCTGGACCCGGGTCTTGCGCAGCAGCTTGCGGTGCTTCTTCTTGGACATGCGCTTGCGGCGCTTCTTGATCACCGAGCCCATGCCCGGCCTCCTCGCTGGTTGTGACCGCAGTGGTCGTCGCTGCGGTGTAAAATGCCCGGTAGTGGGCGCGAACGGTCTCCCAGGTTACCCCTGGTCGGATCGGGGGCCTGCACCCGACCCGATCTCATCCCGCATCGAAGTAGGCGTTCTCCAGATAACCGTGCACGGCCGCTTCCGGAACCCGGAAGGAGCGCCCGACGCGGACCGCAGGCAGCTCGCCCGCGTGTACCAGCCGGTAAACCGTCATTTTGGACACCCGCATCATCGCGGCCACCTCGGCGACCGTGAGGAACTGTACTTTGGTCGGCCCGGCTTGCTCGTTCGTCAGCATGGGTCATCGCGTCCTCACCACGTCGCGCCCCGCTGGGCTTCCCCTCCCAGGGTCCGTGACGCACCTGTTCTGATGAGAGTAGCGGGACTGGTGATGGCCGTGCGACTCCCATAGAGTTGCAGTTGACGTCTGTTGTGGGTGGTATCAGTCGAGATGGGCGACTCCGAGTTCGACCGACCGTTCCCGGGCCGCCTCGATGGCGGCCAATAAGGCCGCCCGCACCCCGTGACGCTCCAGCTCCCGGATCGCCATGATCGTCGTGCCGCCGGGTGAGGTGACCGCCTCCCTCAGCAGCACCGGGTGGTCACCGGTCTCGCGCAGCATCCGGGCTGCGCCGACCGCAGACTGGGTGATCAGTTCGGTCACGGTCGGCCGAGGTAACCCGAGCATGATCCCCGCATCGATCATCGCTTCGACCAGGTAGAAGAAGTAGGCTGGACCGGATCCGGACAGCGCGGTGACGGCGTCCTGCTGATTCTCCGGAACCCGAACCACCTTGCCCACACTGCCCAGCAGTTGCTCGGTCAACTCCATGTGAGCCTCGGTGGCGAAGCGGCCGGCGGACAGCGCGCTCATCGCCTCGCCGACCAGCATCGGAGTGTTAGGCATCACCCGCACGACCGGCACACCGTCAGGGAGCCGACGTTCGTACAGCGCGGTCGGCAACCCGGCACACAGGCTCACGACCAGGGTATCTGAGTCGACCAGTCCGGTGAGCTCAGCCAACAGCGGGTCGATGTCCTGCGGCTTCACGGCGACGATCAGGACGTCGGCCTTGCCCGCCGCGGTAGCAGTGTCGACTGCGCGTACCCGGTAGGTCTGCTCAAGGTGGGCAGACCGGTCGGGAGAGCGCTCGGTGAACATCAGGTCGCTCGGGCTGAGACCGGCATTGAGCAGCCCGGACAGCAGGGCCTCACCGATCTTGCCTGCGCCCAGGACGGCGATCGTGGTCATGGCCGCAGGGTGCCATAGTCCCCCGACAATCCGCAGCGGCGGCGCTCGACTGCTGGCACTCAGCTACCGGACACCAGGGCGCGGAAGAAGAAGACGACGTTGCTGGGTCGCTCGGCAAGCCGTCTGATGAGGTAGGAGTACCAATCCGAACCGTAGGGCAGATACACCCGGACGGTGTCTCCGCCTGCGGCCAGCCGTCGCTGCTCAACTGGACGCACCCCGAAGAGCATCTGGTACTCGTAGCTGCCCGGGCAGCGCCCGTACCAACGGGCCCGCTCGCCCATGATGCCGATCAGCCGCGGGTCGTGGGTGGCGAACATGGGGTAGCCCGGTCCGGCGAGCAGGACGTTGGCGCAGCGCACGAAATTGCGGGCGACCTCCTGCGACGTCCGGAAAGCGAGCTCGAGCGGCTCAGCGTAGGCGCCCTTGCACAGCCGGACTCTGGCACCCTCGGCGGCCAATATCCGGCAGTCGTCCAGCGTGCGGTGCAAGCAGGACTGCACCACCGCCCCGGTGGTGGGCCAGCTGCGGCGAAGCTCGGCGTGTACTCGCAGGGTCGAGTCGGTGAAGGTGTGGTCCTCGGCGTCCAAAGTGACACTGGTACCAGCCCGCTCGGCAGCCGCACAGATCCGGGAGGCGTTACGCAGCGCCAGTGCCCCGTCCAACTGCTGGCCCACAGCGGACAGCTTCACGCTGAGCTCGGCCCGGTTGGCGAAACCCTCAGAGGTCAAGCGAGCAAGCAGCTCGAAATAGGCCTGCACGGTGGACTCCGCGCCGGCCTCATCCGTGACGCCTTCCCCCAGGTGGTCCAAGGTCACCGCCAGGCCATCGGCCACCAGGGCAGTGGCCGCTGCCACCGCCTGCTCGGTGCTTACCCCGGCCACGAAGCGGCGAACGACGTACCGGCTGACCGGGGCGGTGGCCACGAGCCGCCGGACGGACGGACTGCCGGCAGCGGCAAGGATCAGCGAACGCAGCACAGAATGACGCTAGTGCGTCTCCGTGCCTGACTCCCCGGCGGTCGACGACGCACTCACCGCGGCGACCTCTTCGCTCTCCCGCTGGTCTGCGACCTCGCTCGGGTGCTGCTCCGCAACCTGCTTGCCGGCGTGCGGCTGCGTCCCGCCGGTGTCCTCGGACTGGAATCGTTGCTCGGGGCTGACATCGCGACGCTGGCGGGTATCCCGGACCGCGAACCGCACGGCGACCGCGAGCACGATGATGGCGACGATGACCTCGAGGACGATGACCATGCTCATAAGAAGACTCCCCCACTCTTTGGTTAACCGGTGTTGACACGCATGCTGCGAAGCAGCACGTACGATACGCCCGTTCAGCCTAATGACTCGTTGTGGGGCTGCTCACAGGTGCAGGCGGGCGAAGAGCAGCGACTCGGCCAGGGCCGAGCGACGCTCCGGGCGGGTGCGGGCCCGACGGGTACTCACTTCGAGCACCACCGTGCCGGTGAAACCGCGGTCCACCAGCGTCTGGCACACTTCGGCGCAGGGCTGGCTGCCCCGACCGGGCACCAGGTGCTCGTCACGGGGTGCACCGCTCCCGTCGGCCAGATGCAGGTGCGCCAACTGCGACCCCATGCGCTGCGCCATCGCCACCGCGTCGACTCCAGCCGCGGCGGTATGTGACAGGTCCAGCGTGTAGTGCGAGTACCCGACGTCGGTCGGGTCCGGTGAGGGCAGGTAGCTGGACAGCGTCAGCCGGCCACGGCGCACGGGGAACATGTTCTCCACGGCGATCGTGAGCCCGGAGGCTGCCTCCAGCGCGGCGATCTGCTGGGCGAAACCCGTCGCATAGTCTCGCTGCCAGCGAAACGGCGGGTGGATCACCACGACACCAGCATCCAGCTCACCGGCCGCCTGCACAGTACGATCCAGCCGAACCACCGGATCTGCCGCCCACACCCGCTGGGTGATCAGCAAGCAGGGGGCGTGCAGGGCGAGCACGGGCATCCGGTGACGAGTCGCCAATGCCATCAGGGCTGCGACGTCCTGGCTGACCGGGTCACCCCACACCATCACCTCGATACCGTCGTAGCCGAGTTCGGCGGCCAACTCGAAGGCCACGGAGATCGATTCGGGCCACACCGAGGCGGTAGACAGGGCCACCCGAATCGAGCCGGCCGGGGTCACCGGCTATCGGCCGACGAGCAGCAGCGCCGCGGGAGACACCGTGACGAACAGGCCGACGAGCACCGCGATCACCGTCGTCTGCAGGTCCTCAGCGCACCTGACCCGGCGTACCACCCAGACCAGCCCGGTGATCACGGCCAAGGCCACGATCAGTGCAACCACGGGGATCCGCTGCCAGAGCCACTCACAGATCAGCCACAGCGCGGCACCGCCGACGACACCAATCCCGACCTGGCTCAACACCAGGGCCCACTCCCACATCGGGGAGCTGGCCTCCGGCGCCTCATCCGCTGGGATGACGGACTCGTCCTGCTCGGGAATGGCGCGGGTTGCCGTGTCCAGCCCGGCGGGGGGCTGGGCATTACCTGACTGGGCAATTCCTGCCTCGGCCCGAACTGGACGGTAGCTCGACGATGAAGGGGGGGCCACGAGCGCCGGATCGAGCCGCGGTAGCTGCTCGGTCACCGGGTCGTCAGGTGCCACCGTCCTGGTCAGCGGCACCCGCCTGGCGACGGCGGGCGGGGTGACCGGCGCTCGTCCGCTCAGCGCTGGCGGTGGACTCACTGCTGGAGCCCACTCCTGACGGGCGCGCCCATTGAGGTGCGGCTGCGTCAGCGAGTCTGGGACCGGCGACGGACCAGACGGTCGGACCACGGGTTCGCGGTTGTCAGCCCAATTCCGTTCCACGACCGGCTGCGCAACCGCATCCGCGGCAACGGCAGGCTCCTCGGCAGCCCGACGGTGCCGACGCGCGGTGGGCGGGGCCGACTCGCCGTACCGGGCCAGCAACTCAGCCACGGTGAACTGCGCCCGCTCCTCGGGCTCGCTACTGCGCCTCATCATCTCTCACCGTGCACCCCGGGACACTATGCGTCTAGTTCGTCGAGGCGGGCGGCGGGCCAGCTGCGCCGTCCGGTCGATTCCGTCCAACCAGTCCAACCTTCGCAAGATCACACCTTCCCGCAAGGCCCACGGGCAGAGGTCCAGTTTCTCGACGCCTAGGGCCTGCATCGCGGCCTGGGCGACCAAAGCTCCGGCGACGAGTTGATGGGACCTGCTGGCGCTGACCCCTTCGAGTTCGGCCAGGTCCTCAGCGCTCATTCGGCAGATGAAGGCGATCACCTGGCGCAGACCTGCATCGGTGAGCGTACGTCGGACCCGCAGGCCCGCCGAGGACGGCGCGGCACCGCTGAGCCGGGCCAGCGACCGGATCGTCTTCGAAGTGCCCACCACCCGGTTCGGGGGGCCGGCCTCGAGGAGCTTTCGGGCCGGGTCCTCCAGCCGCTCGACGATGTGCTCACGCAGGTTCTCCAACTCGCGACGGCGGGGTGGGTCGTGTGTCAACCAGGCCCGAGTGAGCCGACCGGCGCCCAGCGGCAGGGACACCGCCACGTCGGGCTCCTCGTGGATTCCGCTGGCGATCTCGAGTGACCCGCCGCCGATGTCCACCATGAGCAGCCGACCCGCAGACCAACCGAACCACCGGCGGACCGCAAGGAAGGTGAGGATGGCCTCCTGCTCACCGGAGAGCACCTCGAGCTCGACCCCGGTCTCGTCCTGCACCCGGGACAGCACCGCAGCAGCGTTGGAGGCATCGCGCACCGCGGAGGTGGCGAAGGCCATCAGATCCTCGCAGCCCATCTCCGCTGCCGAGTCGACAGCATCGCGGACGGTACTGATCAAATGGTCGGCCCCCTCGCGGGTGATCTTCCCGCGCGGGTCCATCTGCTCAGCCAGCCGCAGCACCGACTTCTCCGAGCTCTGTGGCATCGGGTGGGCACCGTGGTGGGCGTCCACCACCAGCAGATGGACAGTGTTGGAACCCACGTCGAGCACACCGAGCCGCACGGTAGGCCAGGCTACGCCCAGCGCAGGTTCAGATGTCGTACTTGTAGCCAAGTCCGCGGACGGTGAGCAGGTGTCGGGGCGATGAGGGGTCCTCCTCGATCTTGGAGCGCAATCGCTTGACGTGCACGTCCAGGGTCTTGGTGTCGCCGACGTAGTCTGCTCCCCACACTCGATCGATGAGCTGACCGCGGGTGAGTACCCGGCCCACGTTGCGCAAGAGGTACTCCAGCAGGTCGAACTCCTTGAGGGGCAGCCCCACCTCCTGCCCGGCCACGGTGACGGTATGCCGCTCCACGTCCATCCGCACCAGCCCCGCCTCCAGCACCGCCGGCCCTAACGCGGCGGCGCTGGAGGCAGGACTATCCGGAACCTCCCCGCCGCGGCGCAGCACCGCGCGGATCCGCGCGATGAGTTCGCGGGCTGAGTAAGGCTTGGTGACGTAATCGTCGGCGCCGAGCTCCAGCCCCACCACTTTGTCGATCTCACTGTCCCGGGCCGTCACCATGATCACCGGCACCGCGGAACGCGCCCTCAGCTGCTTGCAGACGTCGGTGCCGCTCATCCCGGGGAGCATCAGATCGAGCAGCACGATGTCGGCACCGTTGCGATCGAACTCCTCCAATGCCTCGGACCCGGTGGTGGCCACCGCCGGCGAGAAGCCCTCCTTACGTAACAAGAAAGCCAGCGGGTCGGCGAAGTCTTCCTCGTCCTCGACGATCAGCACCCTGGTCATAGCGCTCCTCCTACATGCTCGGGTATCGATGACGGGTACGGCGCAGGTGGTGGGCTGGGTGGACTGTCCGGGTGCACGGGAATCCGCAGGGTGAAGGTGGAGCCGGTGCCAGGCCTGCTCCACAACCGGACGTCACCACCATGATTGGCCGCAACGTGCTTGACGATCGCCAACCCCAACCCAGTACCACCGGTAGACCGGCTCCGCGCCTGATCGATACGAAAAAACCGCTCGAACACCCGCTCCTGATGCTCAGCAGCGATACCCAGACCGCGGTCGGTCACCGCGATCTCCACCAAACCATCGACCAACCGCCGACTCACCGACACCGGACTACCCGACTGAGAGTAAGAAACCGCATTATCCAACAAATTCGACAACGCCGTCACCAACAACGTGGCATCACCACTCAACAACAACCCACTCGGCGGATCAACAGTGATCCGGATATCGGCCGACTCAGCAGCCAACCGACACCGATCCAACGCCTCACACACCACCTGGTCAACCTCCACCGTCCCCAACTCCGGCAACCGCTCCGCACCCTGCAACCGCGACAACGCGATCAACTCCGTCACCAACATGCCCAACCGGTTAGCCTCATGAAGAATCTTGGTACCAAACCGACGCACCTCATGCGGATCATCAGCAGCATCCAGCACCGCCTCCGCCAACAACGCCATCGCCCCCACCGGCGTCTTCAACTCATGACTGACATTGGCCACGAAATCCCGCCGAGTCGCCTCCAACCGAACCGCATCAGATTCGTCAGACGCGTCGATCACCGTGAACTCGTCACCCAGCGGCCGAACCTCGCCGCGCACGGCAGTGGGCCCGCGACCGGCTCGGACCCCACTGTTCAACGGCGACAGATCGACCGGAACGACCTCACCGGTGTGGCGTACCTGCTCGGCGGCCTTACGCGCGCGCTCATCCGGGCGCGACCCGTGGACCAGACCCAGTTCGACGGCGGGTTGATTGGCCAGCACCACATCGCCCTTGTGGTTGAGCAGCACCACGCCGTTGTGCGAGGAGAGCACTACCCGCTGGACCAACTCGGCGACGGTGGCACCATCCGGAGCCGGTGGCTGGGTCCCGCGATCGCGTCGACCGGTATACCGACCGACCAGGATCCCCATCACCAGACCGACCATCAACGTGCCGATCGCGGCGAAGACGACGGCTGCAAGTGTCACGCGGCAATCGTAGGCATCTCACGGCAAACCCCGAGTGCCGGCGAACAAGAGTGACCGAAACTACGCGCAATCGGGTAAATCTTCGTCTGCAGTTCACCGGGGGTTCACCCCGTTACGTCGCACTGGTGCCGGGACGAGCGAACTACCGCCCTTGCTGGGCGACCACGTCGATGGCCTCGGCCGCCGCACCGGGATCGAGATAGGTCCCACCGCGAGTGACCGGTCGCAACTGATCGTCGAAGTCGTACCGTAGCGGGATGCCAGTCGGGATATTGAGGCTGACAATCGTGTGAGCATCGATTTCGTCCAGGTATTTGACCAAAGCCCGCAACGAGTTGCCGTGGGCGGCAACGAGCACGGTACGCCCGGCCCGCAAGTCGGGCACGATCCACGATTCCCAATAGGGCAGTATTCGGGCCACCACGTCGGCTAGGCACTCGGCGTGGGGAACGTCGACCCCGGCATATCTCACATCGTCGTCCTGGCTGAACTTGCTGCCACGCTCTATCGACGGAGGCCGGGTGTCGTAGGAGCGACGCCACAGTGCGAACTGCTCATCACCGTACTCCTTGCGGACCTGTGTCTTATCCATGCCTTGCAGCGCGCCGTAGTGCCGTTCGTTGAGCCGCCAATCACGACGCACCGGAATCCAGTGCCGGTCGGCGACGTCAAGCGCGAGATGGGCCGTGCTGATCGCGCGGCGCAGCACAGACGTGTGCACCACGTCAGGGAGCAGCCCGGCCTCGCGCATCAGCTCACCGCAGCGCACCGCCTCGTACTCGCCGCGAGCCGACAACGGCACATCCATCCACCCGGTGAACAGGTTCTTGGCATTCCAGTCGCTCTCGCCGTGGCGGAGCAGGACCAGGGTCCCTAGGCTCATGCCCGCAGCCTGCCAGGTGCTGCGGCTCACGATGCGATGAGGTCCTCGCAGCCGGAAGTCGAACCCGGCGCAGCCGGAAGTCGAACCCCCCGACGCAGCCGGAAGTCGACCCCAGCTGAACCGCAACCCACGCGCCTTCAACAACATGGCCCGAACGGCCGCTGGCCGTGACTGCCTGATTACCCGTACATTAACCTGCGACGACGGTGTGCTGAATTCCCCTGCTGACACTCCCACCGTCGTCGCAGGGAACCGCTTGCCACCCGCTTCCCCCGCCCCCCGGGAAAGGCTGGTTGGGGCGGCGGTTCCCTGCACTGGGATGCCCGTCGCCGACTGCCCCAGTCACACGTTCGGTCCACTGCATTCTTGCCACTTTCGCGCTCGGACTCGCCAGCCAGGCTGAAATCCCTCAGCGACGAGTCAGCCATGATCGTCAATGGCTGATCAGGTGGTGTGATCAGGCGCAGTGCGATCAGGCGCGGGCGGCATGACGACCGCTGAAGGTGCCCGGTAGCCCACCTTCGGAGAGGTACTTGGCTTCCTCGGCGACTTCTCGGGTCAGACACGGCCAAGGCGCCGCGACACCGTTCTCGTCGCGACAGGCCCAACAGCGACCCTGCGGGTCAGGAACATGCGCGTTCAACGCGCTACGCCACATGTCCGGCAATTCGGCCAGGATCGCTGCCATGCTCATGTTCATCTACCTCCCAGAGACCGGAGCAGCCTACAACCGACGGCCCGACGGCACTTCACACCCTCGGTTTCCTCTCTCGACACTCCGAGCACGGCGCGCCACCTCCAGCGCGACCAGGAAGCCTGCGCTGGGACGGCCACAGTACTTGCCACTCACTGTGTTGTCGTTGTAGCCGTCCGGAGCGTTACACGCCACGTGTCCGGCGGTAACCGGCAGCTGTCTTCGTCGCCTGCCTCCCCACGACAGCGCATCTTCGCTGGGCGGGACACCACCCCTGTGGTGTAGGCCAATCGGGTCACGCTTGAATCAACCACCATGAAGGTCTTGAGATCCGGTCGCCCGACTGAGAGTGTTTCACCGCTCTCCTCGCCGCTCCCACCATAGCCTCGGCGGGCGAGCGTAAGCCCGCGGTTCGTCCCCCCCGTCGGACCGCGGCCCGCCAGGATCCCCTGGGTGTCCCCTCGCCCAGGGGGATCCGTTCACGCGGGATGACAGTGGCGGGGCGGGCCCGAGTGTGCGACTACCCCTCTCCTCCGGGCCGCCCCGCCACGACAATCCGGGACTCGCTCCATGACGAGTCAGCGCACCAGGTGCTCGAATGCGGCGAGGTTGCTCAGCGACTCGCCACGGGCTACCCGCCAGGCCCATTCGCGGCGGATCGACGAGGCGAACCCGATCTCCAGCAGGGTGTTGAAGTCGCCATCAGCAGCCTCGACCACCTGACCCAGTACCCGGTCCAACTCGTCTGCGGTCACCGCATGATGGGCCAACCGACCGACCAGGTAGATGTCGCCGGCCCTGTCCAGCGCGTAGTGCACGCCGTACAGCTTGGCGTTGCGGTGCAGTAACCAGCGGTAGACATCTTCGTGTGCCTCGTCGGGGTGACGACACACGAAAGCCTCCACCAGCACCCCGTGCCTGCCGACCAACACCCAGCAGGTGGTCTGCAACTTCTTGCTGCCCGGCAAGGTGATGACGAAGCTGCCCGGCCCACGGTGCTCATGCTCGAGCCCAGCCCCGTGCACTACTCCAGCGATGACCTGATCCAGCTGCGCCGGGCGGCTCACACCGCCACCTCGCATTCCAGAGCGTCCACCCGGTAGGCAGCCGCCGCCTCGGCGTAGACCCGCAGTAATGCCTCAGTGGTGCGGTCCCAGGAGAACCGCCGGGCATGACGGGCGGCACCAGTCGCCAGCAGCTGACGCTGCTCTGGGTGCAACGACACGGCCGACAGCACGTCAGCCCAGTCCACCGGGTGGTGGCTGGTGACCAACCGCCCGGACACCCCGTCGGCCACTGCCATCGGCAGACCGCCCACCTCCGCGGCCACCACTGGCGTCCCGCACGCCTGCGCTTCAAGTGCAACCAGACCGAACGACTCGCTGTAACTGGGCACCGCCACCACATCAGCAGCGCGGTACACCCCGACCAACGCGGGACCACCCTGCGGGGGAGCGAACACGACGTGCTCGGAGATCCCCAACCCGGCGGCCAGCTGGTGCAACCCGGTGGGTTCCGCCAGCCCGCTGCCCGAAGGTCCGCCCACCACCAGCACCCGCAGCCGGTCGCGCAGCGCCGGGTCACGACGCAACATCTCGGCCGCGGCGCGCAACAGCACGTCGGGCCCTTTGAGCGGCTGGATGCGACCGATGAAGGCGAGTACCACGGCGTTGAGTGGCAGACCCAACCCGGCCCGGGCGGCGTCCTGGGATCCCGGCGTGAAGAGCTCCAGGTCGACTCCCGGCGCAATGGTGGCAGTGCGAGCCGGGTCTGCGCCGTAGAGCTCGATGAGCTGGGCGGTCTCGGCCGCGGTGTTCGCGACCAACCGGTCGGCCTCGGCCACCACCTGCTGCTCGCCGATCACCCGAGTGTGCGGCTCCGGAGCGTCGCCCTGGGCCAGCGCGGCGTTCTTCACCTTGGCCAGGGTGTGTGCGGTGTGCACCAACGGCACTCCCCAACGGTCCCGGGCCAGCCATCCGACCTGGCCGGACAACCAGTAGTGCGAGTGCACCACATCGTAGTAGCCCGGCTCGCGGTGTGCCTCGGCCCGGAGCACCCCGGCGGTGAATGCGCACAGCTGCGCGGGTAGGTCGTTTTTGGCCAGACCCTCATACGGCCCAGCCGAAATGTGCCGCACGGTGACCCCTGGGGCGAGCTCCACTACCGGGGGTAGCCCGGAGGAGGTGGCTCGAGTGAAGACCTCCACCTCAATGCCACGTCGAGCCAGCCGGGTTGCCGTCTGCACGATGTAGACGTTCATCCCTCCAGCGTCGCCGGTGCCCGGCGGGTCCAGCGGGGATGTGTGCACGGAGAGCACCGCGACGCGACGCAGTGACATCCCGATCCGGCCGATCACGGAGCCCATCTTGCCGCCATCCACCCATTTAGGGTTGGGGCTATGGAGGAGCAGCGACCGACGGCCGTCGTCACAGGGGGCAGTAGCGGAATCGGTGCGGCTACGGCCCGAGCACTGGCCGCGGAAGGTTTCCATGTGGTGCTCGGTGCCCGCCGGGTGCAGCGCTGCCGGGAGATCGCCGACGAGATCGACGGTACCGCCCTGGCACTCGATGTGCTGGACCCTGACTCGGTGGCCGCCTTCGCTGCGGCGGTGCCCGCCGCGCGGGTGCTGGTGAACAACGCGGGAGGCGCGAAGGGATTCGAGCCGGCACTGCAGGCCGACGAAGGCCAGTGGCGCTGGATGTGGGAGACCAACGTGCTCGGCACGCTACGGATGACCAGGGCGTTGCTGCCGAAGCTGATCGACTCCGGGAACGGCGTGCTGGTCACCGTGACCTCGATCGCCGCCCTGGAGGCCTACGACAACGGATCCGGTTATACCTCCGCCAAGCACGCGCAGGCGGCCGTGCACCGCACGCTGCGCGGCGAGCATCTTGGGCAGCCAGTGCGGTTCATCGAGGTCGCACCCGGCATGGTGGAGACCGAGTTCTCGCTGGTGCGCCTGGGCGGCGACGTCGAGAAGGCGGACCAGGTCTATGCCGGGCTCACCCCGCTGACCGCGCATGACGTCGCCGAGGTCATCACTTTCGCCGTAACCAGACCGTCCCACGTCAACCTCGACCTGATCGTCGTCAAGCCCCGCGACCAGCACTCCGCGATGCGATCCTTCCGCCTCCCCGGAACGCGGCTACCGGGGCAGGCTTAGAGAGTGCAGTTGACGAGCACTGGTTCGGGTGCCAGCCTGACCCCGAAGCGGTTGGCGACGCCGTCACGGACCTGACGTGCGAGCGCGAGTAGGTCTTCCGTGCAGGCTCCACCGCGGTTGGTCAGCGCCAGTGTGTGCTTGCCGGACAGCGCAACCCGGCCCCCGGGGCCCTGGTGACCCCGGCCGAATCCAGCCCGCTCGATCAGCCAGGCTGCGGATAACTTGGTCCGCCCCGGCCCGCCACCGGGGTACTGTGGCACCGCTACCTGCGGGCCCACCCACGCCCGGATCCGCTCGAGCGCGACAGCAGCATGCGCCGCGTCCAGCACCGGGTTGGTGAAAAAGGATCCCGCCGACCAGGTGTCGTGATCGGTAGGGTCGAGCACCATCCCTTTACCCCTGCGCAGGTCCAGCACGGCAGCTCTGGCCAGTGCCGGGGGCACCCGGGTGCCGCGCTCGACGTCGAGCGCGCGAGCCAGTTCCGGGTAGCGGATCGGCGCGGACAACCCATCGCGGTGCAGCGCGAGCCGGATCTCGAGCACCACGGCGGCATCGGTGCCCTTGAGCACGCTCGTCCGGTAACCCAGCCCCAACTCCGGCGTCGGCACGGTGCGCACCGCACCGCGCCGACGGTCGTAGAGATCCACCTCGAGCAGCAGGTCGGACAGTTCCACGCCGTAGGCGCCGACATTCTGTATCGGGCACGCACCCACGGACCCCGGGATGCCCGACAGGCACTCGAGTCCCCCGTAGCCGGCCGCCACGGTGTGCGCAACCACCGCGTCCCAGTTCTCCCCGGCGGCGGCGTGCAGCAGGCCGTCGCTGTCGATGCCTGACCCCGTACTGGCCATCCGCACCGCGGTGCCGTCGAACCCGCTGTCACCGATGACCATGTTGGACCCGCCTGCCAGCAGCAACAGTGGCTCGCCTGCGGCATCAGCGGCGCGCACCGCGTCGACACAGGACTGCGCCGTGCGCGCGACCACGAAGCGGCGGGCTGGGCCACCCAGCCGCAGGGTGGTGAACGAGGCGAGGTCGACCGCATCGCGCGCGGGGTTCGTCGGCGCCGGTGTCGTCACGGGCGCTCACGGTAGCCTCCGGGTCATGGCCAGCCGATTGGCGCTGCGGCACCAGTACCCCGAGCCGCCGGAACGGATCCGGCAGGTCCTCACCGACCCGACCTACCTGCGCGCCAAGCTGCACGCCGTGGGCGGTCCACGAGCAGAGCTGGTGTCTCGGGAGCAGCACGAGCGCGGCATCACCATCGTGTTGCAGCAAGCGGTGCCCGACGACGCGTTGCCGTCCTTCCTGCGCTCTGCGCTACCCGGTGACCTGACGATCCGCCGTACCGAGACCTGGAGCAGTTCCAGTGGAACGGTGCACGCGGTGGTCGACGGGGCGCCGGGCACGGTCACCGGGGTGATGCGCCTCGAGCCGGACCCCGCTGGATGCGTGCTCGGCGCTCAGCTCACGGCCGAGATCGGGCTGCCGCTGATCGGCGGCAAGGTGGAGAAGATGATCACCGGCAGCGTCGGCAGGCTGATGGAGGCCGAGTACCGGTTCACCCTGGAGTGGCTGCGCAACTCCACCGGTTAGTCACCAGCGTGGGCCGCGCTGGACCTCGGTCACCGCCGGTTTGACGTCCACCAGGTACACCAGTACTGCGACAAGGCCGATCAGCCAGAACATCAGCCATCCAGCGGGGTTGAACAGGATCAGGGCGACGGTGGCGCCGCCGGTGATGCCCAGCCATGCCGGTTTGGTCAACTTGTCGGTTGCGGTGTAGGCGTCGGCTCGCTGGAGCGCAGCGTGAATGAACGCGAAGAGCCCGACCGGGATCGCGAGCCCGTACAGGATCAGGAAGACCCAGAGGTCCAGCGACTGCAGCAGCACCCCCCCAGGATACGCAAACAACAGCCGCCCCGAGAGCCGGAGCCGCCCAGCCCTGAAGCACCACCCCCGACATGGAGACATATCGGGGAAAAGACCGGTCCGATAGGCTCGACATGTCTCCATGTCGGGGTAGGCGTCACAGCAAGAGTTGCGAGACCGCGTGGATGGCTAGGCCGGCTAGGGCGCCGACTACGGTGCCGTTGATCCGGATGAACTGAAGATCCCGACCGACCTGCAGCTCCACCTTGCGCGAGGTCTCTTCGGCGTCCCAACGCTGCACCGTGTCGGTGATCAGGGTGGTGATCTCCCCTCGGTAGTTGGAGACCACGTAACCGGCCACGCCCTGAAGCCAGTTGTCGACCTTGGACCGCAGCTCCGCGTCCTCGGTCAGCCGCCCGCCCAGCGCGACCAGCCCATCGCGCACCCGGCGCCGCAGCACCGACGACGGGTCCTCCGCGGCGTCGAGGATCATCTTCTTCGCAGTACTCCATGCCGACCCGACCAGGACCTGGACATCGGGGTGCGCCATCACCTGCAGCTTGATCGCTTCGGCGCGCTCGATCGTTGCCGGATCCGTCCGCAGATCCTGGGCGAACTCCATCAGGAAGGTGTCCACCGCCTTGCGCATGGGGTGATCGGGCTCGCTGCGCACCGCCCAGGCGAACGCCAACACCTCCCCGTACAACTTGTCGGCGACCAGCTCGTCGACGAACTTCGGCGACCACCCCGGCAGTCGCCGGCTGACCACACGCAACACCGCGCCATGGTTGTCACGCACCCACTCGTAGGCCCGCTCGGTGACCAGATCGACGAGTTTGTGGTGCGCACCGTCGGTGAGCAGCTCACCGAGCAACCGGCCCAGGGGCGGACCCCATGGCTGCTCGACGAATCGTTTCAGCAGGGAGTTCTCCAGCACCGCGTGAATGTCCTCGTCGCGCAGCACGGTGACCACCGCGCGCACCGCGGTGGCGAACTCAGCGGTGGCACGTTCGGCGTTGCGGGTCTGCACCAGCCAGCCACCGAGCCGACCCCCGATCCCCACCCGGCGCAGCTTGTCGGTCACGACCTCCTCGGCGAGGAAGTTGGCGCCCACGAAGTCGCCGAGATTCTCCCCGAGCGCATCCTTCTTGCGCGGGATGATCGCGGTGTGCGGGATGGGCAGCCCGAGTGGGTGACGGAACAGCGCGGTCACCGCGAACCAGTCGGCCAGTGCGCCGACCATGCCGGCCTCGGCCATCGCTGCCAGGTATCCCACCCACGGCGCAGCATTCTCATAACGCCGCGCGACCACATACATCACTGCCGCACCCAACAGGAACGCCAGCGCGACGGCCTTCATCCGGCGCAGCCCGCGCTGTTTGGCCTGCTCGCTCCTGGTCAGTTCCACGCTGCCGATTGTGCACCGGCTGCAGCGCGTACAGCAGGATGGCACCGTGCGAACCCACGGACTGGTCCCCCGGCTGCAGCCGTTCACCTCGACGATCTTCGCGGAGATGACAGCGCTGGCTGCGAGCACCGGCGCGGTGAATCTCGGTCAGGGCTTCCCGGACACCGACGGCCCCGCGAGCATGCTCGAAGTCGCCCGGTCGGCAATCGCCAGCGGGCACAACCAATACCCACCCGGGGCGGGCATCCCCGAACTGCGCACCGCCGTCGCCGAGCACCAGGCGGCCCACTACGGCCTGGTGCACGATCCGGACACCGAGGTACTGATCACCGTCGGCGCTACCGAAGGGATCAGCGCGGCACTGCTCGCCCTGGTTCACCAGGGCGATGAGGTGCTCCTCGTCGAGCCCTACTACGACTCCTACGCCGCCGCGGTCGCACTGGCGGGCGCGGCTCGACGGTCCGTGCCGCTGGTCGCCGACGGGGACCGGTTCGCGCTGGACCTCGATGCGCTGGCTGGGGCGATCACCCCCGCCACCCGGGCGCTGATGCTCAACAGCCCGCACAACCCCACCGGCACCGTGTTGCGTCGCGCCGAGTTGGAGGGCCTGGCAGCCCTTGTGGTCGAGCACGATCTGCTGGTGATCACCGACGAGGTGTACGAGCACCTGGTGTTCGACGGAGCGCAACACCTGCCGATCGCCACGTTGCCCGGGATGGCCCACCGCACCTTGTCCATCTCCAGTGCGGGCAAGACGTTCAGCGTCACTGGCTGGAAGATCGGTTGGGTGTGCGGGCCGGCGCATCTGGTGGCGGCGGTACGGGCGGCCAAGCAGTTCCTCACCTTCGTCGGCGGAGCACCGTTGCAACCGGCGGTGGCCCACGCGCTGCGCGCCGAGCGCGACTGGGTGACGGCGCATCGGACGGCGTTGCAACACAAACAGCAGCGGCTGGCCACGGGGCTGGCCGCAGCGGGGTTCGGGGTGCGCCGATCAGAAGGGACCTACTTCGTCTGCGCGGACATCCGGCCGCTCGGGTACTCCGACGGCGTGCAGTTCTGCCGGGAGCTGCCCCGACGGGCCGGTGTGGTGGCGGTTCCCGTGCAGGTCTTCGCCGATGACCCGGCGCCGTGGCGGCATGTGGTGCGCTTCGCGTTCTGCAAACGCGACACGATGCTCGACGAGGCGATCGCGCGCCTCGCGTCGGCCAGGCTGTGACGGCAGGAATCCTCGTGCCAGCCGCTCCGTGATATTACGCTATGTGGTCACAGCGTGTAGTGTGGGTAACCACTGGCCAGGCAAGGCCGGATCGGGCGGAAGGGTTGAGGGGGAACCGGTGGCCGCCATCCCCATCGCAGGTGGCGCGCAGCGCGCGCCCCGTGGGGTGATGCGCGCACTGGTGCGGGTCGCCGCGCTCGGTGGGTTGGTCGTCGCGGCGTGGCTGTTGGGATCCGGAACCGGCCATGCGGATGAGAACCTCGGGCAGCCGGGCACCGGCCTGGCCGGGATGGTCGGCACTGCACCATCGGCGTGGGCTGCACCAGCGGATGGGGAATCCGGGGGCAGGTTCGGTGTGCCCCCCGCGGTCGCATCGACCGTCACGAGAGTGCTGGCTGCCGCCCCGACGCCATGGCGATCCACCCCACCGCCGGTGAAACCCGACGTGCTGAGCCCCGTGGTGAACGCCGTCGGCGTTCCGAGACTTCTGCCCCCAGTCGTGGCCCCAGTCGTGGCTCCGGTCTCCCGGCCCCTTGTCGGGCCCGCGCCGCGCGCCGCCATCCGGTCACATACACCGGACGAGAGGCTCACGACCGGCCCGCCGATCTCCTCCCCGGTTCGGGCCGCAGCCGCAACGACACCTGCGCCCGCTCCCGTGCGCACCGCAACGAGCCACGTCCCATCCCCCGTTGCGGCCCACGCCGCCGCGCCTGGTGCGGGTCCTCTCCCCTGGCTGTCAATGCTCGGCAGTGACCCGCTAGGCCCGATTCCGGTGAGTCCACCCGGAAGCACCACCTCGCCATGCCTGATCGGCGGCACCGCAGGCGGTACGAACACCAAGAGCGCGCCGGACCTCGCGGTGAACAACACCTGGCCGACCATGGGCATCGCGCCGATGCATCGCCTGCGCTACCTCGGCGCCAGCGACCTCCCACGGTCGCCTGCTGCGCAGCCCTCCACGTCACCGGACTGATCTCGCGACATCCGGGTAGGTCGTCGCTACCGCCGACCGGTTGTCCCACGGGACGGCTTCGCTGATCCCAGGTTGACGAATCCCTGCCGCAATGAACCCCCGATCTGTCCGACCGCGCCCGGGCGGATCGGGTTTATGGCCCCGGCGTCGCGTTGCCCCCGCGACGCCGGGGCCCATGACGAGCTCCCTTACCAGGGGCGGGGGCGTGCGGCCCACGAGGAAGCGTGCCAGTCGGCCAACCACGCATCGGTGACGATCGCTGGGAGCAGCAGGGTCCAGGCCTCGTCGACCCGCTGCCACAGATTGTGGCGATCGCCCATGGAGTCGCAGATCTGCCGGTGCCCGGCCAACAGCGCGACGATCTGCCGAGCCACCGGCGCGGGTTCGATTCCTTCCCGGAGCAGCCCGGCCTGCGCCGCCTGGGTCAACAACGCCACAACATCGCGTTCACCGAAATCGTAGTGTCCGCCGGTGTCCTGGACGCCTATCGGCAGGTCGTTGAGCAGCCGCGTGCCACCTCGAGCGATCGGGTTGTCGATCAGCTGCTCGATCATGTGGTCGACCAGTGCCAACAACTCCGAGAGCGGATCCAGCCCGCGGGCGTTGACCTGTGAGCGCAGATCTCCCCATCCCTGCACCATCGTGGCGATGACCGCGCGCGCCAAGGCCTCCTTCGAGGCGAAATGGAAGTACAGCGCTCCCTTTGTGCTGCCGCTGTCGGCCAGCACGCTGTCCAGCGAGGTGGCGTGGTAACCGTGGCGAGCAAAATGCTCGGCGGCTGCGGTCAGGATCGCCATCCGCGTCGCCCGGGCCCGTGGCTGCAGCTTGGCCCGGCCTGCACGGGCGTCGCCTTCGCTGGCTCCGGGTCTTCGAGGACCGGTGCTGGACATGACGCCTCGAAGCTACCCGCCTCACGCCTGCGAGGTTGCCCTCACGCTGTGGGTGGCGGCGCAAACACACCCACTGGTATGTTTCATGAAGAGTCCCGCCTCTGAATGATCAACTCTCCGTAGGTGTTGACACGTGTGGGGGTCCCGCGGGGGAGGCGGTCGCCCGGGCTGGTAGGGGCGACCGCCCGGGCGACCGCGCACGATGATTGAGCACAACCGGGCCCGATGCGCTCAGCAGATGCCATGTCGAATCAGCTGCCGTGATGCCCACACCGGACCGCCGGGAAGTGGCCGCGGTGTTCGCCGGTGGCGCCGTCGGCGCGCTGTGTCGTGCGCTCCTGGGAGAGACATATCCCGCACCGGCACTGACGTGGCCGTGGGTGACTTTCGCGGTGAACCTCGTCGGTTCCTTCCTGCTGGGATACTTCGTCACCCGCCTGCAGGAACGGTTGCCACTGTCCAGCTACCGGCGCCCGTTGCTGGGTACCGGGCTGTGCGGCGGGCTCACCACGTTCTCGACGATGCAGGTGGAATTGCTCACGATGATCGACGCGCGCAACTACGAGCTCGCCGTGGGATACGCGTCAGCCAGCGTCGTCGGTGGTTATGCCGCGATCCACCTCGCCACCGCCATGGTTCGACGGGTCCGGGTCCGGATATGACCGTGCTGACATGGGTCGAGGTGGGGCTGATCGGCGGCGTGGGTTCGGTGCTCCGCTTCGCCGTCGATGGCGCGATCGCCTCCCGAACGGGTCGCGCCTTCCCCTACGGCACGCTGGTGGTCAACCTCTCCGGTGCGGTCCTGCTCGGCCTGGTCACAGGTCTGGCGTTGAGCCATGACGGGGCACTGCTGGCCGGCACCGCCGCGGTGGGTTCGTACACGACCTTCTCGACGTGGATGTTCGAGACCCAACGCCTCGCCGAGGATCGCCAGGCCCCCAACCTGGCAGCGAACATCGTGGTGAGTCTGGTCGCCGGCGTCGCCGCCGCAGCGCTGGGTCAGCTGGTGGGGAGCCACCTGTGACCGAGGACTGCCTGAAACTGACCACCTACTTCGGTGAGCGGCAGCGGACCGGGCGAGCCTTTCTCGCCGATGCCCTGCTGGACCTGTTCGGCAGCAGGGAGATCGCCACCAGTGTCCTGCTGCGTGGTGTGGAGGGATTCGGGCTCAAACACCATCTGCGGACCGACCGATTGCTCACCCTGTCCGAGGATCTGCCGATCGTCTCAGTCGCCGTGGATACCCGCTCCAAGATCGAGGCATTGCTCGAGGTTCTTCCCGCGATCGAGCACCGGGGGCTGGCGACGCTTGAGCGTGCGCGAATGCTGCGCGGCGACGTCAGCCCACTGCGCCTGCCCGAGGACTTCACCGAGGCCACCAAGCTGACCGTGTACGTCGGCCGGCAGGAGCGCGTCTACCGGGCGCCGGCTTTCGCCGCGGTCTGCGATTTGTTGCGCCGCCGCGGTATCGCCGGGGCCACCGTGCTGCTGGGCGTCGACGGGACGGCCCACGGCAAGCGGACCCGCGCCCGGTTCTTCGGGCGCAATGCCGACGTACCGATGATGATCATTGCGGTCGGCTCCGGTGACCTCATCGGCCGGGTCCTGCCCGAACTCGGCGGCCTGCTGAGCCGACCGCTGATCACTCTCGAACGGGTGCGGGTGTGCAAACGTGACGGCGAGCTCCTCGAAGTTCCGCATGCCCTGCCCGCCGCCGACGAGCACGGAATGGCGGTATGGCAGAAGCTCATGGTCTACACCTCGGAACGAGCGTTGCACCGCGGGCAGCCCGTGCACCGGGCGCTGGTGCGGCGGCTGCGGGAGTCCGGCGCTTCGGGTGCGACCGCAGTGCGGGGAATGTGGGGTTTCCATGGCGAGGGGGCCCCGCACGGTGACCAGCTGCTGCAACTGGGGCGCCGTGTCCCCGTGGTGACGATCATCGTCGATGCGCCGGACCGGATCGCGGCCTCCTTCGATATCGTCGATGAGCTCACCGCCGAGCACGGCGTGGTCACCAGCGAGATGGTTCCCGCGCTGACCATGATCACCGAGGCGGAGCGCCGAGGCGGCTTAGGTCTCGCCCGGCGGCCGCCGGAATAGCCCAGTGCCTCGGTCACCGGTGACCGATGGCCACCGTCTGTCACCTCGCCGCGGGCCAGCTCTGCGGCGAGCACTGCCTGCGCCTGATCGGCGCTGAGGATCTCGGCTTCGACAGCACGGTGCAAGGCCTCGGCGAGGACATCAGCTCGGCTATTCGGTTGCGACGTCATCCCGAGCTCCTCGCTGTCCGCCGACAGGTGACCAACGTCGGCCGTATCGACCGGCGGAGATGCTCATCCGTTCGACAACAACACGCGGCTGATGAGCAGGACAGCACTCGCAGCAGCGACCGCCAGCACCGCACGCCGCGTCCAGCCGTTGTCGAGCACCCTGCGGGCCGGACCGGACAGCGCGAAACCGACGATCACAAAGGGCGTGAGCAAAGCGGTACTCGCCAACGACTCGCCCGTGACCTGACCCGCAGCGGTGAGTGCGACGATCGAGGTTACCGAGCCCAGGACGAAATAACCACCGATCGTGCCACGGATCCGCGGGCCCCCCGCGTCCTGGTACAGCAACGCGATGGGAGGGCCGCCGATCGATGCCGCGGTCCCTCCCGCACCGCTGACCAGCCCTGCTACCAGGAGCGAGCCTGGCCGGGGACGTGGGCGCCAGGTGAGTGACGAGAGCACCACGCACGCGAGCACGCTGAGCCCGAGCAGGAGGCTGAACACCCGCTGCGACAGCGCTACCACGGCGAGCACTCCCAGTCCCGTGCCGGGCAACCTGCCCAGCATCGCCCAGCCGATACCGGGCCAGTCGGCGTGCCGCCCATCCCGGACCACCGCAAGCACCGCGTGCCCGGACGTCAGTAAGATCAACGGAACCGGCACGAGTGTGGGGTCGACCAGGGCCAGCAATGGTGCCGCCACGAGGGCCATGCCGTAGCCCACCGCGCCCTGCACCAGCGCACTCAACGCAACCACCAGACCAGCCGCGATGACCATAGGAAACGCTGGGTGCGTCGTCAGGTCAGGACGGCGGCGAGGGCGGCGAGCAGGGTGGTCACGGCGCGGTCTCGGGCGTTGTGGCCCATCAGGCCGATCCGCCAGCCGGCGCCGGCTAACGGGCCGAGACCGCCACCGACCTCGATGCCGAAGTCTTCTCGCAATGATTTGCGGCCCGCAGCGTCAACCACGCCATCAGGTAGCCGAACCGCGGTGAGCTGTGGCAACCGGTGGCCATGCTCGGCGAACACCTCGAAACCGCGCTCGGGCAGCGCCGACTGCAGGTGCTCGCCCACCCGGGCGTGGCGCTCCCATACAGCCGGCAGGCCCTCCTCCAGCAGCCGACCTAGACCCGCGTGCACCGCAGAGATCAGGGTGGAGCTGGCCGTGTGGTGGTAACGGGGAGGATCGCCCTGGTAGTAGGCGTCCAGCAGGCTCAGATCGAGGTAGAACGAGCAGACCGGCTGTTCTCGGTCCCGGATCCGCTGCACTGCCCGTTCGGACAGCGTCACCGGCGCGATGCCAGACGGTGCACCCAGGCACTTCTGGGTCGCCGAGTAGCAGGCGTCGACGCCCCAGGCGTCCACCTCGACCGGGATCCCGCCCAACGAGGTGACGGTGTCGACGAGCAGCAGCGTGCCGGTGTCCTGCAGCTCACGTAGCGGCTCGATCTCGTTGCGCACCCCGGTGGAGGTCTCGGCGTGCACCACCGCGACGAGCCGGGCCCGGGGTGCGGCGCGCTGGGCGTCGAGCAGCTGCTCGGGGTCCAGCGCCCGCCCCCATGGCGCGTGCACCGCCTGCACCTGCGCGCCCACCCGGCGAGCCACCTCGCACAGCCGCTCACCGAAGTAGCCGTTCACCCCGACGATGGCCAGCTCACCCGGCTCCAGCAGGCTAGCCAGGCAGGCTTCCATCCCCGCCGACCCGGTGCCGCTGACCGGCAGGGTGAGGCGGTTGCGGGTGCCGAAAACGGTCCTCAGTCGTTGGGCGATCTCGGCCACGAGCGTGAGGAAATCGGGGTCCAGGTGCCCGAGCACCGGCCGGGTCAACGCCGCGATGGCCTCCGGGTAGGGATTCGACGGTCCAGGCCCGAGAAGCAGCAGATCGGAGTGCACAGCCGGATCTTGTCACGTCTGTCGTACCCTCGCTGGCCATGGACAGCCTGCGCGCCGCGCGGCGGTGGCCGGTCGACACGGTGGCCGTCGCCGTGGTGGATTCCTCCGGTGCGGTGGTAGGCAGCCACGGTCCGCAGGATCGACCGTTCCGGCTCGCCTCGGTGACCAAGTTGCTCTCCGCCTACGCGGTGCTGCTGGCGGTGCAGGAGGGCGCACTGGACTTCGACCAGCCGGCCGGGCCGGCCGACGCCACGGTGCGCCACCTGCTCGCGCACGCCTCCGGGCTGGCGTTCGACACGTCCCGGGTCTCGGCGGCGCCGGAAACCAAGCGGATCTACTCCAACACCGGGTTCGTCGTGCTGGCCGAGGCGGTGACATCGTCGTCCGGCATCCACTTCGCGGACTATCTGACCGAAGGGGTGCTGCAGCCGCTGGGGATGTCATCGTCCCAGCTGGTCGGCTCCGCCGCGACCGGTGCGGTGTCCACCTGCGCGGACCTGGCCCGCTTCGCCGCTGAGCTGCAGGCGCCGACGCTGCTGGCATCGGAGATCCTGGCCCGGGCGAGCCAGGTGGCCTACCCCGGCTTGGACGGGATAGTGCCCGGTTACGGGATGCAGCGGCCCAACGACTGGGGCCTGGGCTTCGAGCTACGGGACCGCAAGAGTCCACACTGGACGGGCAGCCGGAACTCGCCGGAGACCTTCGGGCATTTCGGGCGGTCCGGCACGTTCCTGTGGGTGGACCCGGCGGCGGGCGCAGCCTGCATCGCGCTGGCCGACCGGGACTTCGACCAGTGGGCCAAGGACGCTTGGCCGGAGTTCAGCGACGGGGTACTGGCTGAACTGGCAGGGACTTACTCGGGTACCGGTTATGAGGTCCGCAGCTTCGATTAGCGTGCCGATCTCGGCTTCTCAATGACGTGGCGTAGCGCACTCAACCTGTGCTCCCCCTCGGTACCCTCGCAGCAGGCGACATTCTCCGCCCGCAGGAGGCAGCACCATGGCACAGTTGCGTTGTGCGAAGCTCGGCAGATGAGCTCGTTGATCCCGATTGGTCAGATCGCCAGGGTCAGGTCGGTGGAGGCAGTCAGGACCCAGAGGTTTGCTACCGTACTTCCTCGACTCCAAGTTCGTAGTGGCCGCGGCGGATGTTCTGCACGAAGGCGTGCCCGGCGTTAATCACCCCGCGCGCAGCGGAATCGTTTGAGGCCGTGCATCGGCCGTAGTCAGGACTTGAGTGGGCTGTGGTCGGCTTCGATGGGGCTATTCGCGTACTTCTTCATGACATGGCATGCGGTGGTCATAGTTCATCCAGTGCCCGTGGGTAGGCGGGCGCTGGGTCGGTAGTCACCTCGGTTGGTCGCGAGCCGTGTTGCAGCGCCCGGATGAAGAACCGGCGGGCGGCCGCCAGATACCGCTTCTCTGCCACCAGCACGTCAACGACCTACCCGAACTGGTCGATCGTCTGATACACGTAATCCAACCGTCCGGTAACCTTGACGTAGGTTTCATCGGCGAACCAGCGATCGCCTGGGGTGTATCGACGCCGCCAGGCCGCGTCGATCACCAGTGGCGAGAAGACTGCCCCCACCGGTAGATCATGACGTGAGTCAAGCCATGTTCATACACTACGTGATGACCTGCATGAACGGGCCTACAAGGGGTTTGGTCGGGGCTTCAGACGATTCGAGTGGGATCTCAGACGGCGGTCCGGGCGTGAGACAGGCGGTGCGGCACCACCCTCTGCTAGGGCACATGCCTCACCCCCTTGCCCGGTCACTGCCCTACCCGTGAGCTGCAAGAAGGCAGACCAGCCGGTGAGGCAGACTAACACCACCACACCGAAAGCAGCCCGCTTTCAACAGGGCCCGGACGGGGTACCTCTGCCTGCCCTGCCGGGAGGTCATCGCGGGGCGCGGGCCCGGGTTGATGCGATAGTGATCGTTACTTTCAGTAGCCGAGGATGGGTGGGGGATTCGGGGAGGGACGCGGTGCTCACGCGCCACACCCCCGGATTTCCCCGCGTTGGGCGGGTGCCCGCAGAGTGCAGACGAGGGTTGTGAGTGCCGAAAACCTCGTCCGTGCGCTGTGACCTGCAACTTCCCGGGCCCCACCGAGGATCGCAGGACAAGGCTCACGCGAGGATCATCCGCTGTGCTCCTGCGACTGTCCTACCTCGCCCTCACCGGCATGATCAGGTTTCTCCGGTTACTGGCGATGAGCAACGCCGACGAAGACATCGAAATCCTGACGCTGCGCCACCAACTCGCCGTCCTGCAGCGCCAGGTCGACAAGCCCCGGCTCACCCCGCCCGACCGAGCGTTCCTCGCAGCCCTGCTCCACACCATCCCCAGACCAACGCTGCGACAGTTCCATTTGATCGTCTCCCCCGACACCATCCTGCGCTGGCACCGCGACCTGCTGCACCGCCGCCGCCGCCGACGCCAAGGCATCTCGCCCCAAACAGCCCGGCCGACCGCCCACCACCCGCAGCATCCGCGCCCTCGTCCTGCACCTCGCGCGAGAAAACCCCGGCTGGGGCTACCGGAGAATCCACGGCGAACTCGCCACCCTCACCATCAAGGTCGCACCCTCCACCGTCTGGGAGATCCTCAAGACCCACGGCATCCAGCCCGCCCCACCGCGACCACCTCACCTGGGCCACCTTCCTGCGCAGCCAAGCGCACGCCCTGCTCGCCGCCGACTTCTTCGACACCAGCACCCTGACCGGAGCGCGGCTCTATGTCCTCGCCATCATCGAGCACGCCACCCACCGCATCCGCATCCTCGACGCAACCCCACACCCCACCGCAGCCTGGACCACCCAGATGGCACGAAACCTGGTCATGGACCTGCAGGACGCCAGCACCACCGTGAAGTACCTGATCCGAGACCGTGACAGCAGATACACCGCCGCCTTCGATGCCGTTCTTGCCGACAGCGGCATCACAACGATCACGACCGGGATCCGCCTACCGCGGATGAACGCAATCATGGAACGCTGGATCCGAACCTGCCGAGCCGAACTGCTCGACCGCACCCTCATTGTGAACCAGGCCCACCTTCTGCACGCCCTGCGCGAATTCGAAACGTTCTACAACGACCACCGGACACACCGCGCCCTGCATGCCGCAGCTCCCCTAGGCCCACTTCCCCAACCGCTCACCGAATCAGACCAACTGGACCACCTCACCATCCGACGACGCGATCGACTCGGCGGCATCCTCCACGAGTACCACCATGCTGCCTGAACAGGACGGACGAGGTTTTCGGCACCTACGGGGCTAGCTGCCGATATCGACGAAGGTCGCCTCGGGTCGGCCGACGACACTGGATGACTGCGAGATGATCCGCCTTTACACAATGATCAACGGAAAGGACCCGCGAGTCCACGGCTTTTGGCATGGCGTTGTGGACGCGGTCCTTGATCCGAGACCTGATAAAGATCAACTTCAAGAAGTCCGTCTCGCTGGTCACGGTGGGAAGGATACTCACCAAGCTCGGAATGTCACCACAGCGACCGCTGTACCGGTCGTGGAAGCAAGACCCCGAGCGGGTGGAGCGCTGGAAGCGGGAAGAGTACCCGGCAATCAGAGCCAGAGCGGCAGCCGACGGCGCAACGATCCTGTTCGCAGACGAGGCGTCGGTACGGACGGACTACCATGCCGGCACCACCTGGGCACCGGTCGGACAGACACCCGTCGTGATCAGCTCGGCGGTACGGCACTCGGTCAAGATAGTCTCAGCGGTCGGCCAACGCGGCGAGCTGAGCTTTCAGGTTCACGAAGGATCAATGAATGCAGAGCGGTTCATCGAGTTCCTCCACAGCATACTCCATGATGTCGACACACCCGTCTTCTTGGTGGTCGACGGCTCGTCCGTGCACAAGGAAAAAATCGTCGAAGAGTACGTCGCCAGCACCCACGGACGGTTGGAGCTGTTTTTCCTGCCGCCCTACTCACCCGAGCTGAACCCCGACGAGTGGGTCAACAAGAACGTCAAGCACGACAGGATCGCGCGGGCCGTACCAATGACCAGGGAAGACTTGAGGGAAGTCGCACTCGAAGCCCTTGAACGACTCAAGAAGTGCCCTGGAATCGTCCAAGGATTCTTCGGTGATCCAAAGCTCCGGTACATCAGCTCGTCACCCTCGTGAGGGGAAAACTTGTCTTGAAACTTACGTTTTCCTTAGTAGCCCGACCGGCATCCCACTGCCGCCCGCTAGCAGGGATGGAGACCTCCCGTTGGCGATAACTGCGACCGATCGCACCGCTGCAAGATCGAAATCGTCACCGGCGACGACCCGGTGACCGCTCGGCCAAGCAGGCACCTCCTACCGCTGGTCGGCGCCACGCGCGGGTTACCGCGCCCAGGCTCCACGGCTAGAATACCGGCTACCAGGTACGGGTGATTGGTGCTAGCTGCGATGGCATCCAGCATGGCGGGCGGCGAAGCTGGGTGTCAGGAGCCCGGTTCCAGGGCGGAATGCGGTGGATCGACGTTGCGGCATGGCGAACGATGGGATGAGTCCTGCCCTGACCGATCCAGCCTTCGGGCGTCGCGGCCAGGAGAGGAGTTGACAAGCATGACGGGCGTAACCGTTGAGCTCACCACCCCGGACGGCGTCGCCGATGCCTATCTCGCCCGACCCGATGATCGACCCCATCCTGGCGTGCTGTTCATCATGGACGTGTTCGGGCTGCGGTCAACGATCGAGGAGATGGCCGACCGCATCGCCGCCGACGGGTACGTGGTACTGGCGCCGAACGTGTTCTACCGTACCGGCCGCTCACCAGTCCTGCCGATGCCGGATCTCGCCGACCCCGACCAACGCACAAGCTTCTGGCAAGCTGCCCAACCGTTGATCGAGCAGCTCACCCCCGACCGGCTCGCCGCCGACGGCGCCGCATACCTCGACTACCTCGGGGAGATGGCATCGCCCGGGCCGGTCGGGATCACCGGCTACTGCATGGGCGGCCGGGTCGGCTGGCAGATTGCAGCCACCCAGCCTGATCGCGTGGCCGCGCTGGCCTGCTTCCACACCGGCGGCCTCGTCACCGACGCGCGCGACAGCCCGCACCGCTCGGTTGGCGACCTGAAGACTGAGCTGTACTTCGGCTTCGCCGATCAAGACCCCAGCATGACCGCCGGGCACATCGCCACCCTTGAGCAGACCCTGCAAAAAGCCGGTGTGCGCTATCAAGCCGAGGTCTATACGGGCGCCCGGCACGGGTACACGATGGCCGACCAGAATACCTACGATCCGGCGGCCTCCGAGCGCCACTTTCGCGAGTTGCGCGCCCTGCTCAAGCGAGCGTTCGGCTAGACCCCGGGGTTGACACGGCTCCATGTGACCGCTGACCCCTTCGCCTTCGTCGGCAATGAGAACTCAAGCACAGCTAAGGCGACCGAGTGTCTGGCTGATCAAGGAGACGGTCCGTGCGTTCGGTGGACTGGACATTCTGGTCAACGATGTCGGTGCGGTACGCCCGCGGCTTGACAAGTTCTTGACCAGATGGAGATCATCCGTACACCGATACGCACGCCCCGCGCGAACGCCATCGCCGAACACTGGATCGGCACCCTCCGCCGCGAATGCACCGACCGGATCCTCATCCTCGGCCACCGACACCTAACCACAGTCCTGACGACCTACCTCACCCACTACAACACCCACTGCCCTTCCGCGCACTCAACCAACAACCACCCGACAGACCCGAAAACACCCCCGGACCACCACCAGCCCAAGTGCGACGCACCCGCCTACTCGGGGGTTTGATCAACGAATATCAGCAGGTCGCATGACGGAACCGAGGTTTTCGGCACACACAGGTGTAGACCCAGCCCTCGACGGTGCGCGCATAGGTAATGTCGCCGCACCAGCGAGTGTCGGGTTGCTCTGCGGTGAAGTCCTGTCCGATCAGGTCCGGCGCATCGACGGGCCACTGGCCTGCGATGGTGGTTTTCTTCCAGGCTCGCGGGTGGCGTCCGCGCAGGCCAGCGGCCCGCATCAGCCGCCAGACCCTTTGGGCCCGATCCGCACCCCGCGCACGACGAGCTCAGCCCAGACCCGGCGCACGCCGGGATGCCCGTCCAGCTCGGTGTGGATTTCGAGGATGTGTTCGGTGAGCTCGGCGTCGGTACGCTCACGCTCGCACGGCCCTGCCGAACGCCACCGGTAGTACCCCTGACGCACCCCCCGAGCTGGTCGCACATGAACGTGACCGAGTACTCCTTTTGCTCAGCCCAGTCTACGATCGCCGCGTATTTCACGGCTGTTGTTTCGCGAACCAGGCCGCAACTTTTTTCGCGAAATCACGCTCCATCCTCAGGACTGTGTTCTCCTTACGGAGTCGTTCCTACTCGGCTCGCTCGGTCTCGGACAACTCCTTGTCTCGACCCGAATCGCCCCATTTGGCTTTGTTACCCACTTGCCTAACGTTATCTCGTAGACGCCGATACTTTTCGCTACATCGCGAATCGTCCGGCCTGAATGAAGCACGAGGCTAACGGCTTGATCCTGGTATTCCTGGGTGAAGCATCGGCGTGTCGCCAAGACGGTCCCTGCGCCTGCTCTCAGCGGCGGCCCCTGACCGACTGTCTACAAGATCGGGAACGGTCCGCTGGGCACCCATAGAAAAATACCAAAGCATGCTCAAAGTCATCATCGGGCTTTTCTTCTTCGCGGCTTGTGAATAAGCCCCGAGGTCGACCGTGTGAGCGCAGCTCCTGACGTGGGTTCACATAGCGGGTTCGGGCAGCCGTACTAGCTTCGCGAGCCGTGCGGACCACTCGCCCTTTGTTTTGCCCATCGCCGTCTCGCCGAGCCGCAGTCGCTGAATGTCAGAGGTGCCAGCGGGAGCGAAGATGTGGTGGGCATCGCGCAGGTACCGTTCGATGGGACGGTCGGTGAACAGCCCCGATGCGGCATGGATCTCCATGGCGTTGCGCGCCGAGTCTAGAGCGTATTCCACATTTACTAGCTTGGCGTTCATTAGTTCGGCATCGCACGGCAGGCCGCGGTCCAGCAGATGCACCGCGTGGTACGCGACCAGTCGCGCGGTCATCAGTCGCGACTGCATCTGGCCCAACTTCAGCTTGACAGGGCCGAGTTCGCCGAGTGAGGCGCCGTATCGCTGCCGCTCGACGCAAAACGCCGTGGTCTCCTCCAGGATCGCCTGATGGATGCCGAGCGAGACGGCGGTGAGGTTGGCGCGCCCGTAGAGCACGCTGGAGGAGTACGCGACGGACAGGCCATCTCCCTCCTCACCGAGCCGGTTGGCCGTCGGGACCCGGCAGTGGTCGAAGACCAGCTCTCCGAAGCTGAACCCGTGCAGACCCAGCGCGGGTTTCTGTGGGCCCAGGGAGAAACCGGGGCGGTCTGACTCCACCAGGAAGGCAGACAGCCCCTTGGATCCCGGACCGGTGCGCACGACGACTCCGTGCAGGTCGCCGACATGGCTGTTGCCGACGAAGACCTTACGGCCGTTAAGCAGGTAGTCGTCGCCGTCCCGGATGGCGCTGCTGGTCATGCCTAGGACGTGCCCGCCTGAGTCCGGCTCGGTCACCGCGATCGTCGGCAGGCAGTCGCCCGAGGCGATGGCTGGCAACCACTGCTTCTTTTGCTCTTCCGTACCGAAGTGGACAATCTTGGCGACGCCGAGCTGTGATGCCTGGACCATGGCACCCATGGCACCACTGACCCGGGCCAGTTCCTCAATAATCACCGTCTTGGCGAGATGGCCCATCCCCATGCCGCCATACCTGTCCGAGATGGTCACTCCGATCCACCCCTGACGGGCGATCAGCCGGGACAACTCGTGGGAAACGGAACGGGATGTCTCCATATCCGGTATTCGTGGCTCGATCTCGCGTTCTGCGAACGCTCTTACCTCGTGGCGCAGTTCCTCGTGCCCTTGCTCGGTGAAATAACGATCCATGACGAGCTCTCCTTCGTGGCATGCCCCTGCTTGCCTATCTGGCAACGTCGGCGGTCCCGTCCTAACGCAGCCGGCCTAAAGAAATGGGAGTGATTTGGAATGAAATCCGGTGTTAGCGAGGATTGTCGCTGGTTATGGTGAGCGTTCTGACTGAGGTTCCTGGTGCGGGAGCCAAGCACTGAATTCGTTCTATCGCACGACTCGCCTGTCTCCAGGAGATGCTCTCCGCGGCCAGCATCCCAGGGCGGTCGACCAGTCCCGTGACGCAAACCAGGGACGGGTCGTCGTCGACTGTGTCTGGTCTCTTGGCTGCCGGTAGCCGTACTGACATGGCGTAACACGGTGGTGAATCCCCTCCGTGCGCGGGTCGGCACTACAGTGAGTTAGCTGACCGTCTGAGCGTGCGCCGTGACGGCGGACACTCAGGTCAGCTTGAATAAAAATTTCCCCTAGCCAATCGTGTCGGTTGCGCCTTAGGGAGTAGATCGACTCCTTAGGGTGCATCGTCGCCAGTGTCTTCCTGCGCCCCTATCACGCAAAAGTGACGCTGTCTATAAGACAAGGCATGCATTGAAAAAATACGCCATGCTTCAGGCTGATCGGGTGATTCAAGACACAGTGGTCTTGCTACGCGCCAAAGGATGGCTAAGCCTGGACCGTGGACGAGACCCAGAGTTGATCTTCTGAGTGGATCGGCCAGCTGTTGATCAATTGACCGTGACTGGCGGCATGGTTGATCTGCTGGTCTGTCCAGCTTCTCCGGTCTTGGTCGGGCTGTGGGAGCGAGAGTGCTGTAGCGGTGAAGAATTTTTTCCCAGGCGCCCGGGTCTCTGTCGGCGACGCGCAGCAACAGGCGGGCTATGTTGCTTGTGGTATCGGTACAGGAGTCGTTGTTGGTGGTGGTAGTTGCCATTGGTATTGCGACCTCTGTGGTGTCGTGGCAGCGAGCTGGTGTTGAGGCCAGCGCTCACCCGCGAGGGAGCTGTGGATAACGCTTTCGCCTCAGTTCGGCTAGTGGGTTGGCGTCAGAGCCGGTGGGCGGTTCCATGCGGGATGGCCGATGCAATCATTCTTGTTGATCTGTTTGTGTGAACGGGCAGCGTCATTCATTGTTGTGTGCCCTGTGGTGCGTGGCCGAGTCGTTGAATGGTCGCCCATATGGCACAGGCGGTGAGCGCCATGACGGCGCCGAGCAGGCAGGTCGCCGTCCAGCCTGCGATGCCGTAGGTGATGGTGGACAGCAGCGAACCAAGGACACCACCGAGGAAAAACGACACCATGTACACGGTAGTCAGGCGACTGCGCGCCGATGGATGGAGGCAATAGATCGCGTTTTGGTTATTGATGTGAAGGCTCTGAATGCCCAGGTCCAAGATGAGCACTCCCGCGACGAGCCCGGGCAGCGAGGAACGGCCGGCTGCGAGCATCACCCAGCTCGCGAGCGTGGCGAATAACAGAGCGCCCAGCGCAAACCGGTCGTATCCACGGTCGGCCAGGCGCCCCACCAGCGGTGCGAAGAGCGAGCCCGTCAGCCCGGCGAGCCCGAACAGGCCAATGGTGGCTTCGCTGTAGCGGTAGGGCGCGCCACCGAGCAGGAGGGCAGCGAGGTCCACAGTAAAGAGAATCGGCCATGGCCAGCGCACCTAGAGCCATCCGCTGGCGCAGGACCGGCTCGTGGGTGATAAGCGAAAACACGGAACGCAGCAACTGCGGGTAGCGCAGCCGTGGGGACGCTGCCACGATCGGCAGCCCGCGCCGCAGCGCCAGCGAGAGCACCAGCATCGCTGCGGCGGCCAATGCGAACACCAGCCGCCAACCACCCAGTGCCGCGATGAGCCCACTGAGGGTGCGGGAGAGCAGGATGCCGATCAGCAGACCACTCATCACCGTCCCGACGACTTGGCCCCGCCGCTGAGGGCTGGCCAGGGTGGCAGCGAGCGGGACGACGATCTGCGCAACGACTGAGAGCCCACCGAGCGCGACCAGTGCCGCAGCGAGCACACTAAACGACGGCGCCGCGGCACAGGCCGCACCCGCAACGGCAGCGCCGACCAGGACCCCAGTGATCAACCGGCGACGTTCGAGCAAATCGCCCAGCGGCACCACCAACCCCAAACCCAGCACGTAACCGAGCTGAGAGCAGGTCACCAGCAATCCGGCCGCGGACTGCGACACCCCCAATGCGTGGGTGAAAAGGTTGAGCAACGGCTGGACGTAGTACAGGTTGGCCACCGCCGCCCCACACGTCAGGGCGAGCAGCGCCACTAAGCCACGGGAGACACCTGCAGGCACCTCTGCGCTCGTTCCACCTGCAACAAGGACACACAGAAAAACGATCTAGCCCTGTAGTACTAGCCGGCGACCGCCCGGATGTCCTATTCCTGGTAGGGGACGGCCAACGCGACGTCGACGTGCTCCGCGACGGACCCCTGCCACAGCACCAGGTGGCCCCCGACCGCCGCCGCCTGGCGCTGCAACTCGCCCTGGTCCTCCGCCGCGACGCCCAGAAGGGTGTCCACTGGGGAGAGATGGCAGTGCTAACCCCGACCAACCGCGACGCCAACTACCTCCGCGAACAACTACGACGCCGCGACATCCCGCTACGCGACCTACATACCTGGAACGGCCAACCCGACAACGCCGTCAAACTCGGCACGGTGCACCGCGCCAAAGGCCTGGACTTCGCTGCGGTGTACCTACCGCAACTCCGACCACCAGCCACACCGACGACAGGTGAGCCAGGCACCGGCGAACGTCAGTTACTGTACTGCGGCTACGTCAAGAATTCGTCGCCCGTACCCGGGCAAGGGATCGACTCTGGATCGGAACGGTCCGTCGCCACGAGAGCACCCATTCCTGAGGTCGGGCTCGGGGGCTGTGAGCGAGGCTTGGTGCGTTCGGTGCGCGAAGTATTGCTCCCGGGTTGCCGTGCAGCTCCGACATGACCGATTGTCAGCGCGGTCGACGTGGTGGGTCACGCCCGGGTGGCGATGACCTGCCGGGCATTCCGGGCCAGCTGCTTGGCGTCACCACCCGGACGGGTCTCCAACGCGACGGCCAACGGGGTGAGGTACTGCTGGCGGGCCCGTACCGAGCTGAGTTTGGTCACGCTAGTGATGGCGCCGTGGGCCAACTGCAGACCGTCGCGCTCGCCGGCCCGGACGTGGACGGTGGCCAGGAGGACGCCAGAAGCGGTGCGAGCGCGCTGGTTGCTGACGCCCTCCCACCGCCGCACCGACGCCACCGCGAACGGCTCCGCCGCATCCAGCCGCCCGCGGGCGAGCAGGAGGCGCACGGCCACATCGTCCAGATCACCGCTGGCGTCGGTGCGGCCAGGTGTCCACAGCTGCCGCGACTTCCCCAGCGCCCGATCGGCAGCCTCCCGTTCACCGAGACAATCCAGCGCAGTCGCCGAATCCGCAAGCGCACACGCTTCCACAGCCGCCCCCGTGCCCATCCCCAACCGCCACCATGCGCTCGTCGCCCGGCGGGATGTCCCACGACTTGACCTGCGCGGACTGAAGCATCTTCAGCCCGTCCCCGGGGTGACCATGCTCCACGGTGGCCACCCCGGCGTAGCACAGAGCGAGGGCCTGCAGGTAGGCGTCACCTGCCTGCTTGCGCCAGTTCCAGCGCCCGCGCCCAGTGGTACATGGCCCGCTCGTAGAGACCGGCGTCGAACCCGGCAAACCCGGCGTGAACCTGCAGCTCCGCTACCGCCACTCGGAGTGCCTTCGTGACCGGCTCGGCGCCCGACACACCCAGCAACCGCTGCGCCCACACCACCGCCGCGCTGCTCATCTCCGGATCCGACCCAGAGGCGCGACTGAGATCCCGCAGCCACTGGGTGCAGCCCCGCACCTTGGCCACGTGGACCGGAAAGATCCGAGACGGCAGCGGCACCGGTCCCGGCGCGGCACCGGGCAGCTCCAACAGCTCACCCAGATGCTCGACCGGCCGGCCCACCATGGCCACACCGCCCAGCGCGATCAGGTGCCTGCGCAGCATCTCCGCACTCAACCCCTTCGGGGTGCCGGCGACCGTGACTCCCTCAGGATAGGCGCCCTCCGGCCCGTGGTAGCTGCCGTTCGGGCCCCACCAGGACAGACCCATCATCTCCGGCGGGACGTTAAGACCCCCGACGATGCGCCGGAGCACCCGATGGTTCTCCACCAGACCGCGCCGACCGGAGAGGATCTCGGCCACCTCGGACTGCTGTTGCCCGGTGCGGGCCGCGATCTGGCGCTGGCTGAGCCCGGCGTCATCATTCAGCGCCCGGTACAGGGCCGCGATATCCCACCTGGCCAGGACCTCCCGCATCTCCTCACGCCGGTACAACATGGGGTCGATCGGGTCGGGTCGATCGTCGCTCATCGCTTCCCCTTCGGTGGATGTGGCCGGACGCACAGTAGCGCCCCACCCGATAGCATGAAGATCGGCCCAACACCCGGCCGTGCCCTCGGCCGGTGGCAGGCACTGCCGGAGCACCTGAAGTGCTTACCTTCCTACCCGGGCCCAGGGGTCCGTTGGAGGCAAGGGTGTATCTGATCGACTGCGGCGGTCTCTGGAGTTCGCGGTGACACCCGGCTGGAAGCGGCCCCACCGGGGGCCGGTAGCCGACGATGACTGATCAACCGGACGACGGGCTTGCCGTGCGCGTGCTGGACGCGAACGGCAACACCGTGGGGGTGGGCGTGCTGGTCGGCCCGCGGGAGATCCTGACCTGCGCGCATGTGGTCAACGGCGCACTCGGCCGGAACCGCAGGGCACAGGACAAACCGGCAGGCGAGATCACCGTGGCATTCACGGTCGCCGGTGGTCCGCCGTGGCGGGCCCGGGTGCGATGTTGGTTGCCCCCGCCGCGGACCGGAGCCATCGGAGACGACATCGCCGGGCTCGTGCTGACCGGCACCGAGCTGCCCACGGGCATCGTTCCCGCTCGACTCGCCATGAACCCACCCGCGCGGGGCCAGGTGGTGGACGTGTTCGGCTACCCCGAGGACCCGCCGCGTCCGCACGGCGCCTGGGTGGAGGCCAGGGTCCGCGGCCAGGTCGGGGGCCGTCACTTACAGCTGGACTCCACATCCGACAGCGCGCTGCGGATCCAGCCGGGGTTCAGCGGCAGCCCGGTGTATGACCGCAGCACCGGCCGGGTGATGGGTCTACTGACCACCGCTGCACCAGCGGTCTCCGGGGGACGGGACAGCTACGCCATCACCGCCGACCGGTTGCGGCTGGCCTGGCCGGAGGTCCTCGATCCTCGACACGCTCGGGCTCGGCGGTGGACCGCCGACGGGGTCAATGAGCTGACGGTCCTGCATGTGTCGGATATCCAGTTCGGCCGCCACCACCTCTTCGGCGGCAACGGCCTCATCCCGGCCGATCAGGCCCAGGACACCGTGTTCCGGCGGCTTTACGAAGACTTAGACCGGCTGGCCGAGGATCCTGGGCTGCGCCCGGACCTGATGGTGGTCACCGGTGACCTGACCGCGTCGGGCCTTCCCAGCGAGTTCGACCACGTGGTGCAGTTCCTGACAGCGCTGACCGAGGCAGTGCAGCTGCCACGCAGGCACGTGGCCATCGTGCCCGGCAACCATGACGTCAACCGGGACGACTGTGCCGCCCACTTCCTGGAGGAAAGGGCGGCTGAGCGCGAGCCGCAGGCACCGTACTGGCCGAAATGGAAGCACTTCGCCGCCGCGTTCACACAGTTCTACGAGGGTGTCGACGGGGTGAGCTTCACCCCGGACGAGCCGTGGACGCTGTTCGAGATGCCCGATCTCACGGTGGTGGTGGCCGGACTGAACTCCTCCCTGGCCGAGAGCCACCGGGACACCGATCACTATGGCTGGATCGGAGAACACCAGTTGCGCTGGTTCGCCGACCGACTGGCCGGATATCGGGAGCAGGGTTGGCTGCGGCTCTCGGCGGTGCACCATCATGCCACGCGCGGCTCGGTCGCCGATGAGGAGAACCTGCGGGACGCCAACGACCTCGACCGGTTGCTCGGGAGGCCCGAGCTGGTGAACCTGCTGCTGCACGGGCATACCCACGACGGGCGGCCGCACCGGCTCCGGTCGGGCCTGCTGGCGCTGTCCACCGGAAGCGCCGCGGTCACCGTCGAGGCCCGGCCGCAGGAAGTCCCGAACCGGTACCAGCTGCTTACCCTGAACCCTGGAGGAGTGACCCGGCACACTCGAAAATACGCGGTCGACCAGCGTCGCTGGATCGGTGACACCCGAGTGAGCTCCGACGGGTCGGACCACATCACGGCGGCGTTCCCCGCGGCACAGCTCGAGGTCCCGGAAATCCAGCATTCCGGAGCAGCGGCCGGCAACGACTTCTTCGACCGGGTGTTGGAGGCGACCCGCGTCCGGTACCCCGAGGCCACCGTGAAGCCCCGCCGGGAAGCCGGCTACCTGCGGGTATCCAACCCGGTGCCGGACGGTGGCGTGGAGCAGTGGCCCGTCGGGGTGGTCGACGGCGAGGTCAGCGACACGGAGCTGGCGGCCTTCGTCCGAGTACACCGTCAGTTCGCCTCCGACGACCCCTCGGTGCCGTCGGAACTGGTATACAGCGGTTCCCCGGTGGCTGAGGGCATGGTGCACCGAGCGCGGCGCCAGGGTGTACGACTGCGGAGCATCATCGGCTACCAACGGCTGGTCGACCTGCAGCCGCTGCTGACGCGCCAAGATCAGCGGCTCGCCGCCGACCCGATCTACCCGTCTGAGCTGTACGTGCCCCAGCGGTACCGGCTACTCGACGACGATCCGGGCGCCACCTCCCGCGATGGCCTACTGGCGCAGGCCATCAGGTGGCTGGGCGAGGACGGCCCGCGGTTCATCATGGTGCTCGGCGACTTCGGACGGGGCAAGACGTTCTTGCTCCGCGAGCTGGCCCGCGGCCTGCCCCTGCACCTACCCGGCCTGTTGCCGGTGCTGGTGGAGCTGCGGAGCCTGGAGAAGGCCCCTTCCGCCATCGAGCTGCTCGCCCAGCATCTGGTCCGAGAGGGGGTGAACCCCCTGGACATCAAGAAGCTGCAATACATGATCCGCAGGGGACGGCTCGCGCTGCTCTTCGACGGATTCGACGAACTGGAGTTGCGGATCGGCTACGACAACGCCGCCGACTACTTGAATATCCTGCTTCGGGCGGTCCAGGGGGACGCCAAGGTCGTGCTCACCAGCCGCACCCAGCACTTCCGCTCCACGGCCCAGATCCGCACCGCGCTGGGAGATCAGGTCGCCGCCCTCGGCGGCAACAGCCGGGTGGCCGTGCTGGAGGGCTTCACTCAAGAGCAGATCCTGCAGTTCCTGGTCAACTATTACCGCGGGAACAGGGTGGCCGCCCGAGCCCGGTCCGCGTTGCTCGCCGACATGCGCGACCTGCTCGGCCTGTCGAGCAATCCGCGGATGCTGTCGTTCATCGCGGAGCTGGACGAGCAGCGACTGCGTGCCATCCAAGGCGAGCACGGGCAGATCAGCGCGGCCGAACTCTACCGGGAGCTGGTCGGCTTCTGGCTACTCCGGGAGGCGGGCCGGCACCAGCATCGGGGTGGTCTGCCGTCCTTGGACGAGAAGGACCGGTTAGCGGCCTGCACCGCCCTAGCCCTGCGGCTGTGGGCGACCATGGCCTCGACGATTCCCCTGGCGGAGTTCACCACCGAGGTGGCCGCCACGCTGACCCGGCTCGCCGAGCGCCGCTACACCGCCGACCAGGCAGCCCACACGGTGGGGATGGGCACGCTCCTGGTGCGCACCGATGACGGTGAAGGAGAGTTCATGTTCGTCCACCAGTCCGTGATGGACTGGCTGGTGGCCTGTTCCGCAGCCGACAGACTCCGGAACAGGCAAGAGGCCGACACCCTTCATACCCGGAAGATGTCGCCGCTCATGCTCGACTTCCTCTGTGACCTCGCGGGGCACGAGGTGGCCCGCCGTTGGGCAGCGGACGTGGTGGCCGACCCGGCAGCATCCACGATGGCGAAACAGAACGGATTGGCCGTCACCACGAGGCTTGGCCCCGGTCCCCGCCAGGAGCTGGCCGGGATCGACTTGCGTGACCAGGACCTCACGAACCGTGATTTTCAGAACGCGAACCTGCAGGGGGCTGACCTGCGCGGTATGCGGCTGGTGAGAACGAACTTCGCCGGAGCGGATCTGCGGGGCGCCGACCTGACCGCGGTCCGGATGGTCGGGGGAGATCTCAGTGGCGCGCAGATCGCTGGTAGCCGGTGGAACCGGGCAGCTCTGCTGGGCGTGTCCGGACTCGGCGACCTCAGCACGGCCCCAGAGTTGGCTGTGGCCGCCGTCGCCGGACGTGACCCCGCCGACGTCATGATCGCCCCCACCGGGGACATATCCGGCGTCGCGTTCTGCCCCGACGGCACCCTGCTCGCCCTGTCCCGCGGACCAAGCGTCGAGATCGTCGACGTGGCGAGCGGCCATCCGCTGCGCATCCTGAGCGGACACATCGGCGAGGTGACCGGGGTGGCGTTCTCCCCCGACGGCACCCTGCTCGCCACCACCTCCGCCGACCACACCGCCCGACTCTGGGACCCGGCCACCGGCCACCACCGCACCACCCTGACCGGACACACCGGCTGGGTGCGCGGGGTGGCGTTCTCCCCCGACGGCACCCTGCTCGCCACCACCTCCGCCGACGGCACCACCCGGCTGTGGAACCTGGCCACCGGCCAGCACGCAGCCACCCTGCAAGGTCACACCGGCCCGGTGTGGGGGGTGGCGTTCACCCCCGACGGCACCCGACTCGCCACCACCTCCACCGACGGCACCGCCCGACTCTGGGACCCCTCCACCGGCCACCACCGCACCACCCTGACCGGACACACCGGCGAGGTGACCGGGGTGGCGTTCTCCCCCGACGGCACCCTGCTCGCCACCACCTCCGCCGACCACACCGCCCGACTCTGGGACCCGGTCACCGGCCAACACCGCACCACCCTGACCGGCCACACCGGTTGGGTGCGCGGGGCGGCGTTCTCCCCCGACGGCACCCTGCTCGCCACCGCCTCCGACGACGGCACCACCCGGCTCTGGGACCCATCCACCGGCCAACACCGCACCACCTTGACCGGACACACCGACTGGGTGACCGGGGTGGCGTTCTCCCCCGACAGCGCCCTGCTCGCCACCGCCTCCGACGACGGCACCACCCGGCTGTGGGACCCGACCACCGGCCAGCACCAGATCACCGTGACCGGCCACACCAGCCCGGTGTGGGGGGTGGCGTTCTCCCCTGACGGCACCCGACTCGCCACCGCCTCCGACGACGGCACCGCCCGGCTCTGGGACCCGACCACCGGCCAGCATGCAGCCACCCTGACCGGCTATGCCGACTGGGCAACCGGAGTGGCGTTCTCCCCCGACGGCGCCCTGCTCGCCACCGCCTCCGACGACGGCACCGCCCGGCTCTGGGACCCGGCCACCGGCCGGCACCGCACCCTGACCGGACACACCGGTTGGGTGCGCGGGGTGGCGTTCTCCCCCGACGGCGCCCTGCTCGCCACCACTTCCACCGACGGCACCGCCCGGCTCTGGGACCCGACCACCGGCCAGCGCCACGCCCACGCCCTGACCGGCCACCCCAGCCCGGTGTGGGGGGTGGCGTTCTCCCCCGACGGCGCCCTGCTCGCCACCGCCTCCGACGACCACACCATCCGGCTGTGGGACCTCACCACAGGCTGGCATGGTTTCCTTCGGCGGTACCTGACTTTGAGCGGCCACACCGGCTGGGTGCGCGGGGTGACGTTCTCCCCCGACGGCACCCTGCTCGCCACCGCCTCCGCCGACCACACCGCCCGGCTCTGGGACCCGACCACCGGCCGACACCGCACCACCTTGACCGGTCACACCGGTTGGGTGCGCGGAGTGGCATTCCATCCTGACGGCACCCTGCTCGCCACCGCCTCCGACGACGGCACCGCCCGGCTCTGGGACCCGACCACCGGCCAGCACCGCACCACCCTGACCGGCCACACCGGCAGGGTGCGCGGGGTGGCGTTCTCCCCCGACGGCGCCCTGCTCGCCACCACCTCCACCGACGGCACCATTCGGCTGTGGGACCCGGCCACCGGCGCTTCACGAGCAACACTGCTAGCGCTCACCGCGGGCGGCTATGCGGTACTCCTGCCCGATGGCGTGCACAAGCTGGCGGGAGATCCGGACCGTTCCCTGTGGTGGGCCATCAAGCTGTGTTGCTTCGCCCCCGGCGAGCTCGACCCTTACGATCCCGCGATCCGGCGGCTCCCGGCCGACGCCCCCCTCTTCCGCTGACGGCCACCCACTCGCCTGTTCGAGCCACGTCAGGTGGACCGCGGCGATGCCGCACCCTCAGCCCGGACGCTGCCGGTGCGGCCGCGATCGACCGCGGCCAGCGGCGCGGCGATCTCCTCCAGAGAGCGGCCTTCGGCCGCCACCCCGTAGACGATCGCAACGAGCCCGCCGGCGATCATCACGAGCGCGGCGAACAGGTAACCGAGAAACAACTTGAACGGCTGCGAGCCGTCACCGATGAGCGCGCCGTAGATCACTGGACCGAGCGCGCCGAAGCACTGCGCAATCGCGAAGAACACCGCGATCGCCTTGGCTCGCACTTCGAGTGGGAAGATCTCGCTGACCGTGAGATACGCGGCGCTGGCACCGGCCGAGGCGAAGAAGAAGGTCACACACCAGGAGATCGTCTGGGTCATCGCGGTGAGCAGACCGGCGTTGAACAGCACGGCGCTGACGCCGAGCAGGACGCCGGAGGTGATGTAGGTGCCAGCGATCATCGTCTTGCGACCGACCGTGTCGAAGAAGCGCCCGATGGTCAGCGGACCGACCAGGTTACCGACGGCGAAGGCGATGAGAAACAGTGTCTCCGACTCCGGAGCCACACCATAGAACTTACCCAGCACCAGGGTGTAGGTGAAGAAGATGGCGTTGAACAGGAATGACTGGCTGATCATGAGGGAGGCACCGAGCACCGCCCGGCTCGGGTACTCGCGGAACAGCACCCGGACCAACGCCAGATAACCGATCCGATCGGCCGGGCGCAGCTCGATCGCCTTGCAACTGTCGATCGGCGACAACGTCTTCCCGGACTGCGCCACCTCGTCCTCGATGTACTTGATGGATTTCTCCGCGGCCTCCTCGCGGCCGTTCATGACCTGCCATCGCGGGCTCTCCGGCAGGTTGCGCCGCACCAGCAGGATCACCAGACCCAGTACCGGGCCGATGAGGAAGCCGATCCGCCAGCCGACGCTCAGGCTCATCGTATGCAACAGGATGAATGTGCCGAGCGTGCCGAGGAGCGCGCCCGCCCAATACGTGCCGTTGACCCCGATATCCACCCGCCCGCGGTAACGAGCCGGAATCAGCTCGTCGATCGCGGAGTTGATCGCGGCATACTCACCGCCGATACCCGTGCCGGCGATAAAGCGGGTGGCGTACAGAAAGACGATCCACCCGGTGCCGTTGCCCGAGGTCAGCGCGGTGAGGCCGCTGCCGACCAGGTAGACACCCAGTGTGATCATGAACAGGTTGCGACGCCCCAACCTGTCCGACATCCGACCGAACACCAGCGCGCCGACGACCTCGCCGACCAGGTACACCGTCGCGATCAGTCCGACCGCAGCCGAGGACAGGTTGAGCGTCTCGGGCTGGCTCAGCACGTCTGCGACAGAGCTCGCGACCGTGATCTCCAGACCGTCGAGGATCCACGCCACCCCGAGCGCAACCACCATCCGGGTGTGAAACGGCGACCAGGGCAACCGATCGATCCTCGCCGGGATCCGGCTACGCACCGGGCTGGATGTCACCTGACTTGAAGTGGTCATCTCCTACTCCCCCCGGCAGCGGGCAAAGTCCAGAGGCTACCCCAGATAAGTCACGTCCATCACGCCCATAACGCTGGTCACCACGTCGGGCACCGTCAGCGCCGCCGACGTCGGCGCGTGTCGCACTCGCCCAGCCGCCGTGGTCAGCCAAGCCGCTGGGCCAACGAGATCGCGTTCATCGGGGCATGCACCTTGGCGTCGTTGTCGAAGTAGACGAACACCTCCCGCGGTCGCACCGGCGCGGGTGGCGCAATGGTGTATTCCGTGCGTGGCGATGCGAGCCATAGCCACATTTGCCACTCACGGGTTATCCACAGACGGCGCCTTCTGCGGCAGAGCCCACCAGCCGGGCGTACTTGGCCAGGACACCGCGGAGTGGGCGCTGCGGGGCCTTCCACTCCTGCCGGCGCCGCGCCAGCTCCTCGTCGTCGACCTGCAGGTTCAGCTCGCGGCGGGCGAGGTCCAGGACGATCGGGTCACCATCGCGGACCAGCGCGATCGGCCCGCCATGTGATGCCTCGGGGGCGACGTGGCCGACACACAGCCCGGTGGTGCCACCGGAGAAACGCCCGTCGGTGAGCAGCAGGATGTCCTTGCCCAGCCCGGCACCTTTGATCGCGCCGGTGACAGCGAGCATCTCGCGCATCCCCGGCCCGCCCCGCGGACCCTCGTACCGGATCACCACGACGTCACCGGGCTGCAGGGCCGGGACGGCGTCCATCGCGGCCTGCTCACCGTCGAACACCCGCGCGGTCCCCTCGAAGCGGGTCGTGTCGAAACCGGCGGACTTCACGACAGCGCCTTCCGGGGCCAGCGAGCCGCGCAGGATGGTGATCCCGCCGGTGGGGTGAATCGGGTCGGCGAGGCTGTGCAGGATCTTCCCGTCGAGATCGGGAGGGTCCAGCTCGGCGAGGTTCTCGGCGACGGTGCGACCGGTGACGGTGAGGCAGTCGCCATCCAGCAACCCCGCTCCCAGCAGCGCCTTCATCACCACCGGCACACCGCCGACGTGATCCACCGCGGCCATCACGTGGGCGCCGAAGGGCTTGACGTCGGCCAGGTGCGGCACCTGGTCGCCCACCCGGTTGAAGTCGTCCAGCTCCAAGGGCACCCCGGCCTCGTGGGCGATCGCAAGCAGGTGCAGCACCGCGTTGGTGGAGCCACCGAAGGCCATCACCACCGCGATCGCATTCTCGAACGCCCCCCGGGTGAGGATCTGCCGAGCGGTGATCCCGCGGCTGATAAGGTCCACCACCGCACTCCCGCTGGTCCGAGCGAACCCGTCGCGACGCCGATCCACGGCGGGTGGGCTGGCCGAGCCGGGCAGCGACATGCCCAGCGCCTCGGCCGCGCACGCCATCGTGTTGGCGGTGTACATACCGGCGCAGGCACCCTCGCCGGGGCAGATGGCGCGCTCGATCGCATCGACGTCTGCCCGGCTGATCCGACCGCGGAGGCAGGCGCCCACCGCCTCGAAGGCATCGATGATGGTGACCTCCCGGTCACCCACCCGGCCGGGCAGGATGGTGCCCCCGTAGAGGAACACCGCGGCCAGGTCGAGCCGGGCGGCAGCCATCAGCATCCCTGGCAGACTCTTGTCGCAGCCGGCGAGCAGCACCATCCCGTCCAGCCGCTCGGCCTCCACCACGGTCTCCACCGAGTCGGCGATCACCTCGCGAGAGACCAGCGAGTAGTGCATCCCGACGTGTCCCATGGAGATGCCGTCGGAGACGGAGATCGTGCCGAACTCCATCGGGAAGCCCCCAGCGGCGTGCACGCCCTCCTTGCCGGCCTTGGCGAGGCGGTCCAGGGACAGGTTGCACGGGGTGATCTCGTTCCAGGACGAGGCGACACCGATCTGGGGTTTGACGAAGTCGCCATCGCGCATGCCGACGGCGCGCAGCATGCCACGAGCCCCGGCACGTTCCAACCCATCGGTGACGTCCCGGCTGCGCGGCTTGAGGTCTGGCTGGCTCATGCCCGTCTCCTCCCATGGTCAGGTATGAGGCATGGTGGCCCATCACCCGCTCAGAAGCCAGCGGCCACCCCGTTAGCCTCACCGCGCACTCCAAGGAGCGGCGAAAAGTGAACAACAGGCGGCGCCCGTGTGCCGTCAGTACTACATGTCGACCACCATTCGGCGCAGTTCATCTGTCGTTGCGAACTGTTTTGGTAACACTGAGCAGCGGGTCGGTAACGGTATGAACGCCACAGATGTGACAGGCAACAATCTTGGTCGACGATTCCCGTCACACCGTTCCCGCTGTAACAAAACCTGAAATCGGTCCGATGAACATGATGAGCCCCGACGATTTCCCCCGACCGTCGGGGCTCCCTACTCGGCTGGTACCCGATATGGCGTGATGATAACGACCAGCCGGCACTGCGGGATCGCCGGATAGGTGGCGATCCCGCAGTGCCGGCTACCCGCCTCCCAACTCGGTGTGAAACACATTCAGTGTCGCATCGCTGAACAACACGAACCGTGCCTCGCGCACCCTGGTGGGGGTGCCCTGGACCGTGGACAGCGCAATGTGAGCGGCGTCGGCCAGCGGCCAGCCATAAATTCCGGCAGATACCGCAGGGAAGGCGACGGTCTGGGCGCCTAGCTCGTCGGCCACCCGCAGGGACTCCCGGTAACAAGAAACCAGCAACGCGGAGCGGTCCTCGGATTCCGTGTACACCGGTCCGACGGTGTGGATCACCCATCGCGCCCGCAGATCACCGGCGGTGGTGGCGACCGCCTGGCCGGTGGGCAGACCGTTACGGTAGCGGCTGGCCCGCAGTTGCCAGCATTCCGCCAGGATCGCCGGCCCGCCGCGGCGGTGGATCGCGCCGTCGACACCGCCCCCACCGAGCAGCGAGCTGTTGGCGGCGTTCACCACAGCGTCGACGTGCTGAACGGTGATATCGCCGTGCACCAGGGTGATCCGCGCGGCCATTACCGCACTGTAGCCGCCGGCCGGTGTGGCAGACTCTTGCGGTTGCGTGCACACCATGCGTCAAGGGGAACACGATGAGTAACGAAAACCAGTGGCCCAGCACGGCCGGCGACACCGGCAACGTGCTGGACGGCACAGCGCTGGGCGCCCTGCTTGGCGGCAACGGCGCGGCGGCCGGTTTCTCGATCGACTACGAGCGCGTCCCGCAGTCCATCGCCGACCTCGAACACGCCGCGGAGTTCCTCAGGGATCGCGCAAGGAAGGCACAGCTCCTGGCTGGCATTCGCCCCCCCGGTATCGATGGGGTGAGCGTGAACGCGGCTACCCAGATCTCCCGATGGGCCTCGGATAGCGGCGTCAACAATCTCTACGCGACACTCGCCGCGGGCGCAAAGCAGCTTGAGGACCTGGCCCACAGGTTGCGTGACGACCTGAAGATCTACCTGCAGGTCGAGGAACTGAACATCCCTGCCGAGGTCAGCCCGGGGCTACCACTATGAGGATCAGATTCGCCGCAGGCATGGTCGCCGTCGGCTCAGCGATCATGCTGTCAGGTTGCGGCGGTGGCACGAGCACTGCGCCGGAATCCGCCCGACCGAACTCTACGGAGGTGGTGAGCCCGATCCCGCCGGTCAAGAACCCGCGCGATGTCGCGGCCGTGGCTCGGCGGCCGTGCGAGTTGCTGACCTCGCAGCAGGCGACCGAATTCGGGCTCGACCTTCCACCGAAACAATTGGACGGTGTCCTCGGTAACTTGGACTGCAAGTGGACGAGTACCACGCGGGATCGGCGGATATTTCGAACGGTTTATATCAGTACGTACACCAATAATCTTACCTTGGAAGCCGTCTACGATAGACGGAAGGGTCTTCCATTCTTCGAGCTTACCGATATCTCAGGCTATCCCGCCATCGTTACGAGACCGGTTGCAGATCAGCCACACTGTGACATTGATGTCAAATCTGCGGAGCGCCAGAGTGTGACAGTGAGCTATGACTCGGACACGTTCAACAACGATCCCCAGCAGGCGTGTGTGGTGGGCAAACAGGTAGCCGCGGCGGCGTTGATGAATTTGCCGCCGAAAAGTTGAGGGGGATGCAGTGACGGGGACGGACTTCAACTACGACGACACCAGCCATCAGGTCATCTTCGACGACATCAACGGTGGGTTCGGCTCGGAGCCGCTACAGCAGGCCAGCCAGGGCTGGAACCAGCTCGGCGACGATGTCGGGATCACCTGCAAGTCCTACGTGCAGAGCGCCATCGGTATCATCCTCGCGACCCGGCAGGGCGCGGCGGCGGACGCCGCTGCCGCAGCTATCGGCGCGATGCTGCCATGGATGGATGACGTCACACAGATCGCGACCACCGCGGCGAAGCGAGCGCAGGGTCAAGCCGAGCACTGGGTCAGAGCCAAAAACAGCGTGCCACCGGTGCCGCCAACGCCGCAGTCAGCCAGTTTCTTCGGTGATCCCACCGAATGGATGACCCAGAAGATGGACTGGATCCCCGGGCTGACCACCGAGGAGGAGAAAGCCCGGCAGCGCCGGCAGGAAGCCGCCGAGCAGGCCCGTCAGGCCATGCGGGTCTATCAGACCAGCTCCAACGGCAACGTCGATCCCGCCCCGGCGTTCACCACACCGCAGGCCTTGGACGGCAGTATCGGCGCATTACCGCTGACCGACCCCAGAATCACCACACCAGCGACGGCAGGCGGCGGCATGCCAGCCCATCTGCTGGCGGCCCATCCATCACCGGTTCCCCAGCCAGCCGCACATCAACCGGCCGCACATCAACCGGCAGCCCACCAACCGGCAGCCACAGTGTCCCAACTCGCCCAGGGCGGACCCACCGAAACAGCAGGCAGCTTTGCTCCATCGCCAGGTCAGTGGGCCGGCAACCCGACATCCAGCCAGGGTCTCAGCCCGGGCACGCTGCCCATCGGCGCCGGGCTCGGAGCGGCCACCACCGGGCGAAACAGGCCGAGATCCGCCCGCGGGACAGCGGTTGGAGCGCAGCCGGCCAGGGCCGGCCAGGACGGCGGAGCAAGCCACGCGGCCGGATTCGGCCCCCGACCCAGCACTGGATTCGGCCCCCGGCCCTCAGCCAGCGCGCACCCCTCCCTCGAGGAGATGAGCGGTTCCCACGGCAACTCCGGTTCAACCACCGCGACCCGCGGTGCCGCCGGGACAGGCTACGAACAACCGTTCGCCGGGGGTGCCGGTCAACGCGGCGAGCAAGACCGCGAACACCGAACCAAATACCTCGTCCACGACGACTCCCACGCCATCGTCGGTGACCTGCCACCCACCGCGCCACCGGTGATCGGCGCAGACTACTGAGGGGATCGAGTTGCGCGGTACCACAGTTGAGCTGACCCATGAGGAGTACCGCACGGTCTGGCACACCCTGGGCCTGGGCATCCGGCACTGGAACCTGGACCTTCCTGGTCTCCCGGAGCTGACCGAGCACGAGCGCCGAGCTGCAGACGGGCGACATCTTCGACGGCTTGCGGACCCGCGGGTTGGCCGATCGCCGCGGGTTGGCGCCTGACGTGGCGGACTCGCTGCGCCTGCTGGCCAACCCGGTGCGCGAGATCAATGGATGGGTGCAGACGGGGGCGGCTCAGGTGCGGTTACTCGCCGGGTCCCGGGGTGACTGGGCAGTGCTGGCGATGCTCGACGAGCAACGGCTGCTGGTTCGCACCGGCCCGGCCGGCGAGTTGTGCACCGCGGTCGCCCGCCAGCTGCCGGATCGACCCGCCGGCGCGGGATCATCGGTGTCGGTGCCCTCGGCGCTGCTGGCGCAACCCACCCAGGACGGCGGGCCCGGACTCACCGGGCAGCAGTTGGAGAACCGGCTGGTCCGCGGCGGGGTCAAACCTGCCGACGCCCGGTCCTTCGCGGCCATGGTGCGCGGACCCAAACCCGGCGGCGGGAAGTTCGGCGTCGCCCGCCGTGACCGTCACGGCACCCGGCACCCGGCGGGCGCTGCCTTGGTGTATCTCGCCACCGAAAGAGGCGGTTACACCCTGCAGCCGCTGCGCGGTCCGGACGGCTCAGTGTGGACCACTCTGGCCCCGGCTACCCTCGCCCAGCTCGCGCAACGCATCGACCAGCTCCTGAACGACATCCGCAACGGTTGAGCGATCGGCGGTAGCATCGACGCACTATGGCGCTCACCCTCACCAGCCCGGCTTTCGCTGACCACACGTTCGTTCCCCGCCAGTACACCTGCGATGGCGACAACGTGTCGCCGCCACTGGAGTGGTCGGAGATCCCGGACGGCACCGCCGAGCTGGTCCTGCTCTTGGAAGACCCTGACGGCCCGGGCGGCACCCAGGTGTACTGGGTGCTCTTCGGGCTCCACCCCGCCAGCGGCGGACTGGAGGAGGGGAAGGTGCCCGCGGGAGCCATCGGCGGCAAGAACGACTACGGCCGCACGGATTGGGCCGGACCCTGCCCCCCGCTCGGTAAGGCCCACCGCTACATCTTCACTCTGCTCGCCCTGTCGGAGCCCAGTGGTCTGACCGAGGGCGCCAGCCCACGCGACGACCTGCCGCATGCCCTGTCGGGCAAGGTGCTCGCCCAGGCTCAACTGACCGGCAAGTACGCCCGCCAGCGTTAGCAGCAAAGACCCAGCCGGCTCAGCGTTCGTGCACCTGGCCGTCGGCGACGGTCCAGCAGCGGGTGGTGCGGACGGCATCGAGCATCCGGCGGTCGTGAGTCACGAACAGCAACGTGCCCGGATAGGACTCCAGAGCGGATTCCAGCTGCTCGATGGCAGGCAGGTCGAGGTGGTTGGTCGGCTCGTCGAGCACCAGCAGGTTCACTCCGCGGGCCTGCAGCAGGGCCAGCGCCGCGCGGGTCCGCTCCCCCGGTGACAGGGATGCAGCCGGGCGCGGAACGTGCGCGGCGTGCAGTCCGAATTTCGCCAGCAGCGTGCGCACCTCGGACTCCGGCCATTCCGGCAGGGTCGAACCGAACGCGCGGAGCAGCGATTCGTCGCCCAGGAACAGCCCGCGGGTCTGGTCGATCTCCCCGACCCGCACCCCCGGGCCCAGCGCCACGGTTCCCGAGGACAGCGGTATCCGGGCCAGCAGCGCGCCCAGCAGGGTGGACTTCCCCGAGCCGTTGGCGCCGGTGACGACGACCCGGTCGGCCCACCCCAGCGCCACATCCACCGGACCGAGGCGGAACCCGCCCCGCTGCACGACGGCACCGCACAAGGCCGCCACCACCGAACCCGAGCGTGGCGCGGCGGCGATGGACATCCGCAGCTCCCACTCCTTGCGGGGCTCCTCGACCACCTCGAGCCGCTCGATCTGCCGCTGCGTCTGCCGGGCCTTGGCGGCTTGCTTCTCGCTGGCCTCGGAGCGGAACTTGCGGCCGATCTTGTCGTTGTCGCCGGCCTTGCGCCGCGCGTTGCGCACGCCCTTGTCCATCCAGGCCCGCTGCATCCGGGCGCGGGCTTCCAGGCCGGCGCGGGTGTCGGCGAATGCGTCGTAGGCCTCCCGAGCATGCCGGCGGGTGCGGGCCCGCTCGGTGAGGTAGGAGTCGTAGCCGCCGTCGTACACACCGACCTGCTGCTGGGCCAAGTCGAGCTCCACGATCCGGGTCACCGTGCGCGCGAGGAACTCCCGGTCGTGGCTGACGATCACCGCCGGCGAGCGCAACGAGGTGACGAAGCGCTCAAGCCGTTCCAGCCCGTCGAGGTCGAGGTCGTTGGTGGGCTCGTCGAGCAGCAGCGCGTCGTAGCGGGACAACAGCAGCGCGGCCAGGCCGACCCGGGCTGCCTGGCCGCCGGACAACCCGGTCATCGGAGTGTCGAGATCCACCCCGAGTCCGAGGTCGGCGGCCACCTCCGCGGCGCGCTCGTCGAAGTCGGCGCCGCCGAGAGCCAGCCAGCGCTCCAGTGCCGGGGAGTACCGATCGGGTCCGCCCCCGGCCAGTGCCTGCGCTGCGACGTCCATCGCCGACTGCGCCTGGGCGACCCCGGTGCGGCGGGCCGAAAACGACCGCACCGTCTCACCGGGACGGCGGTCGGGTTCCTGCGGTAGGTACCCGACGGCTGCATCGGGTGGGCTCAGCAGCACCGCACCGTCGCGCGGGGTCTGCAGGCCGGCCAGCAGTTGCAGCAGGGTCGACTTGCCTGCACCGTTGGCCCCCACCAGACCGACGACATCGCCTGGAGCGACGACGAGGTCGAGCCCGGAGAACAACACCCGATCACCGTGCCCGGCAGCCAGTCCGGTGGTCTGCAACGTCGCGCTCATGTCGGCGCAGACGCTACCCGGTGAGCGTGGCGAGTGCAGCGTCGAGACACTCGAGGGTGGGTCGCTGGTCGGGGTCTCGGTGTAGGCACGCGTCGAGGATGCCCGCCACATCGGCGGGCAGGCGCCGTCGAGTGCGGATCTTGGGCGCGGGCCGGATCAGCTGAGTGTGGCAGCGAGCCAGAGTCGAGGTGTTCGAGCCGGCCGAGGTGGAGCGGTCGGGGATGTCGAACGGTTGAGTTCCGGTGGCGGCTTGGTAAAGCACCAAGCCGATGCCCCAGACGTCCGCGGCGGTGCCGAGATCGCCGCCGGCGATCTGTTCGGGTGACATGTAACCGGGGGTGCCGACACCCGCGGGGCAGCGGCCCGGAGGACGGGCCAGGCTCAGGTCAATCAGCCGGGCGACGCCCTGGTCGGCGATGATATTGCTGGGTTTGACGTCGAGATGCAGGTAGCCGCGGCTGTGCAGGTAGCGCAGAGCAGAGCACAGGTGCTGGCCGAGGTGGCCCAGGTCGACCGCGCCGAGGCGTTGCCGGCCGTCATCGAGGAGGTAGCTCAAGGTGGCGCCGGTGAGGTTCTCCAGGACCAGCAGCGGCGCCCGTTTCTCCTCTGGTTTGACGTATTCGTAGGCGCGCACAAGGTGCGGATGGGTCAGGGCGAGCAGCAGTCGCGCTTCACGCTGCAGCTGGCGGCGGGCTGAGGCGTCGGTGATGACATCGGGCCGCAGTGTCTTGATGAAGCACCGGCAGTAGCGCTGGGAACTCCAGGCCTCGTAACTGTCCAGATCCTCCCCGCGGCGGACATGCTCGACCACCTGGTAACCGGGCGCGAGTGGGTATCCCCGGGGGTGAGCCGGAGGGCCGGCGGGGGCCCGGTCGCGGGACGCACTGCGGGATTCCACCGTGGCTGCGAGGTCCGGCTCGGCGTCGATAGCGGGAGCCGCGAGATCGGGCAGGGTGGTCATATCAGCTCCGGTTCTCGGGATACGGCCCTCGATCGGGGATCAGTGGACAGGGGCGCGTAACCGGCCGCGTTCAGCGCGCCGCGATCGTGATGCAGCCGGTAAAGGTGGGCGTAACCGGGGTTGGCGGCCAGGAGTTCGCTGTGTGTACCGGTTCCGGTGACCTGCCCGTCAGCGAGGAACACGATCTGATCGGCGTCGGTGACGGTGAGCAGGTTATGGGAGATGACCAGCGTGGTCCGCCCGGTCATCAGCCGACGCATCGGCGCCACGATGCGCTCGGCGGAGGCGGCGTCGAGGCCGGTGGTGGGTTCGTCGAGCAGCAACACCGGTGCGTCCCGGATCATGGCTCGGGCCAGCGCCAGACGCTGGCGTTGACCGCCGGACAGCAGCCGCCCGCGTTGGCCGATGTGGGTGTCGTAGCCCTCGGGCAAGGCGCTGATGAAACCGTGTGCGTCCGCCGCGGTGGCCGCGGCCACCAGCTCGGTCTCGGTGGCGTCAGGCTTACCCCACAGGATGTTGTCGCGGATGGTCCCGTCGAACACCAAGGTCTCCTGCAGGACCACCGAGATGTTGCGGCGGAGGGTGGCCAGCGGTAAGTCCCGCAGGTTGCACCCGTCGAGGCTGATCCGCCCGGCGAGGGGATCATAGAACCGCAGCAGCAGCTTGCTTATCGTGGACTTACCGGTGCCGCTCGCGCCGACAAGCGCGACCGTCTGCCCCGGAGCGACCGCGAACGTGACCTTCTTCAGCGCCAGGCGGGCGGCGCCAGGGTAGGCGAAGGTGACCGCGTCGAAGGTGACCCGACCCTGCGCTCTATTTCCTCGGGTCCTCCCTCCGGGGGCGGTGGGCGATCTCCTTGGTCGGGCGGGGTCGCGGACGTCGGGCTGGTGGTCGAGCAGGTCGATGATGCGTTCGGCGCCGGCACTGGCGGCGTACACCGTGTTGGACAGCCGACCGGCTCCCCGGATCGGGCTGTAGAGCCTGGTGAGGTAGGTCACGAACACCAGCAGGCCGCCCAGCGTGATCCGATCGTGTTGCAGCTCCCACACCCCCACGCCCATGACCAACACCACACCGATGACCTCCAGCAGTTCGGTCAGCGGCCGGAACAGGGCACGCAGGCGGGTCGCGGCCATCTCGGCGGTGAACCGGCCGAGGTTCTCGCGGTGGAACCGCTCGGTCTCGGCGGCTCGACGATCGTAGGCCTGCACCAGGGCGACATTGCCCAGGCTCTCCTCGGCGACCGCGGTGACCGAGCCCGATCGCCGTCGTTGCTCCCGGGATGCAACCTTGATCCTGGCCGAGAAGTACCGGGAGGCCAGCAGGAACGCCGGCGCTGCGATCATCGACGCCAGCGCGAGCTGCCAGTTCAGGTAGAACAACGCACCGGTGAACAGCACGATCTCGAACAGGTAGGCCAAGGTGCGGGTGACCCCGGAGAGAACCAGTGCCTCGATCGCGTCGATGTCCCCGGTGAGCCGGGACAGGGTGTCCCCGAGCTGGCGGCGGTCGAAGAAGTCCACCGACAGCCGGTGCAGGTGGTCGAACACCCGGGTGCGCAGATCAAGTACGAAACGCTCACCCAGCCAGGTCGACAGCAACTCATCGGCGAACGAGCCGAGTCCTTGGGTCACGGCGAGTCCGAGGTAGGCGGCCGCGATGGCAGGAAAGGCGGCAAAGTTACGCGGGGCCAGCACGTCGTCGATCAGCAGCTTGAACATCCAGATCTGCGCGGTGTCCAGGAACGGTCCGACAACGACCAGCAGCAGGCTGATCAGCAGGCGACCCCGGTACGGCCGGATAGCGGGCCAGAACCAGCGGAAAACCGCCCGAATGCCGGCTGGTGGAACAGCCGCCACCGACCCGGCGGACGTTACCTTGGCTGCCGAGAAGCTCCGATCCGGGAGCTCATCCCGCTGCTTCGTCACTGAAAGCCAATCCTCCTACCGCAGGGCAGGGGCCCCACCACAGCATTCGAAGGTGAGGCCCCTGCCGAGAGATCGCAATTACCGCTTAGCAGCCGTGGCGACGGCGGTGGCTGCGGTGGCTGCGGTGGCGGCTGCGGTGGCGGTCGCAGTAGTCGTCGCGGTCCCATCCACAGCGCGCACGGTCAAATGGCTTGAAGTAGCCGGTCAAGGTGTCATCTCCCGTTCATCATCAGCGATGGTGCTGTTAACCATCTGTGTACTGACCATGTTCGACGGAGGCCCCGACAACGTTACACAGCATTACCAGAAAATTACTCCAAGTTACCGAAAACCATCTGTACGCTGCGGCGATACCGAGAGTAGTGACCTCCAGCCGGCGCGCCCAGCGGCACCGAGCGGGTTCTCCTCGTGCCGGCCCAGCGTGCCGGCCGGCCGCTGACACCCGGCCGGCACCCTCGACGTGCACAATGAGGTCGTGACGCGCTCCGCGACATGCCGGATCGTGCTGCCCGCCGATGCTCACGACCACCCCCGATGAGGAGCGATGACCGACCACGAGCCGATGACGGACGTCGGGTGCAAGGACCCGGAGCTGTCCCAGGAACTTCGAGACGCCCTCACGACACTCCGGGATCACAGCGACAACGACGACTTCCGCGCCCTGGCCGATGACGTGCTGGCCGGACGGTGCGGCCTCGTCGAGGCGTCCGGCACGGCGGCGTTCGGAAACGTGGTGTTCGCGAGTATCGCGCAGGAGTTCGCCAATCGGGCCGCTGGAGAGAGACGGGGTCTCACCGCGGAGAACGAGCCGGCAGGGGACATAACGGGCGCGTGCGGTAACCCCTGCGCCGGCTGCCCCGGGGTGTGTGCAGTTCTTCGTGGCCACCCAGGCGGGTGAAGGCCTGATCGCCGACATCTGACGTGCAGTGTCACATCTCGTTCCCGTCACGGATAAAACCCACTACGCTTGCATACGGGGAAGGTGCTCCCGATCTCGGCGGGTACGGACCTTAGGTAAAGGCAAAATCCTCGCCGCTCAGGAGCACGTTCAGCTGGCTGCCCGGAATGCGGAGGACGACCATGCGTCACCTCGTGGTGTGCTGCGACGGCACCTGGAACACTCCGGGGCAGGAACAAGGGGGCGTACCAACGCCGACCAATGTCGTGCGGCTCCACCACTCATTACACGAGCGCGAAGACCAGCTGCGCTACTACCACCCTGGTGTGGGCACCGATCCCGGGTTAGTTGACCGGTTACGCGGCGGTGGGCTGGGTACCGGTCTCGCCGGCAACATCAAGAGCGCGTACTCCTGGCTGGCGACGACCTATCAGCCCGGTGACGCGATCTGCCTGTTCGGGTTCAGCCGGGGCGCTTACACGGTCCGCAGCCTTGGTGGGATGCTCTCGGCCTGCGGATTGGCCCGGATCCCGGCCACCACGCGGCCGGCGGAACGTTGGGCCGAAATCGACCGTTTGTACGACGAGGTGTATCGCCCCACCCAGCCGCGCGAGCCCGGTCGATCTGTGCCCTACCCGCAGGTGCGAATCCGCTTCCTCGGAGTCTGGGACACCGTCGGCTCGTTGGGGATCCCCGACAGCCTCCCCATGCTCAACCTCTTCGACGTCGATGACCGGCACCGCTTCCACGACACCCGGCTCAACCCGCTGATCGATCACGCCCGGCACGCGGTGGCTCTGGACGAGTGCCGGGGCCCGTTCACGCCCACGCTGTGGACCGGCGAACCGCCCGCACCGGGCGGTGACCGCAGCGTGCGGCAGGTATGGTTCCCCGGCGATCATTGCGATGTGGGCGGCGGGCACCTACAGTCCGGACTGTCCGACGCGGCATTGCAGTGGATGATCAACGAGGCGAGGCGGTGCACCGGCTTGACCTTCCGCGAGAAGCTGCTCGAGCAGATCCGGCCTGACCCCACCGACGTGCTGCACAACAGCTGCACCGGGGTCTACCTGCACCTCACTCCGACACCGCGGGCGGTTCCGTTGATCGACGAGAAACGCTGCGCCGGGGTCGTGCACTCCTCGGTCTTCGCCCGCCGGTCCTGTCCACCGATCACGGTCGGCGAGTACCGGCCCAGCCGCATGTTGGCGGTGGGCGAGTCGGTCAGCTGCCAGGTCTTCGCCGGCGAGATGTGGAACACCAGCGGTCTCTACCTGGAGGAAGGCCACTACTCCTTCCAGGCCCACGGGGAGTGGCTCGACCGTGGAATCGCCGTCGGTCCAGACGGCACCCGGGACGGCCGCTTCCAGCCGGCAGAGGTGTTCCATTTGATGGGATCGATCGCTGGATGGGGGCAAGAACGCTTCCGCCAGCTGAGCGGCAATGAGGCCGCCACCTTCTTCGGCACGGCGCGCGCCGACGCCGCGCCGTGGATGGCGCTGATCGCCGTCGTCGCCGCCACCGAGCTCGACGCAAACGGCGCGCAGAAACCCTACCGGCCGTTGGTCATCGGCCAGGCGTCCAAGCAACAGGTGGAACAGCCCGGTTACTTGTACGCCTACGCCAACGACGCCTGGGACCTCTACGCCAACAACAAGGGCTCGGTCACGATGACAGTCACCCGGCTCGACTGACCGAGAACGGCGCTGTCCACCCTGTCCACCGCATGACACTGGAAAGGGGTGGGCTGCGGTGGCAGCGTGGCCCCGTCGCGGTACTAGGCCGAATGCCGGAGACCTCCGTTGAGCAGAAATGGGAGCTCCTTCACGAGCTCGCCCACGACGTCGTCCTGGTGTATGCGTTCACCTGCTATCTGACGCATGAGTACGTTCACGCACGCATTGATGAACACCTCACCCAGAACCTTCGTCGTGGTGGAGGCGATGGTCGCATTGATCGTTGTGCCACTACCGGGGAAGATCTTGAAGAAACTTGCCGTCGTTCGGGCCACCGAGGCCACGCCCAGGACAGTCGCGAAAGCGGTAGCGACAGCTCTGGAGTCGACCTTGAAGCCCATGATGGTGGCGATCTGACCCAGCATGCTGATCTGCAGTGCACTCAAGGGAATGGCATCCACGATGGGGATCGGAGTAGCCGCGATCAATGCAGCTTTACCCATATTGACGTTCACGGAGCGTCTTGCTTCGGCGATTTTGAGCTCCAGTGAGACGCGCTGGCAGCTGGCCAGCGTGTGGCGCTCTGCATCCGGGAGCTGATGGTAGATCGAACTCACGAGATCAGGAAGCCCGAACGGGGAAAGGCTGACGCCGGCGACGTTGTCTTCTTCCGCCAACGTCATGAAGCATCGCCCGTCGAGGACGGGAAGGCCGAGCGACGCAAGGTATCGCGCAAATTCGGCGGCACGGGCGTCGTCAGGAGTGGGACACTGCGTGAGCACGAGGGCCACCAGCACCTCCTTGGCCAGCGCCCTCACGATGTCCGACTCGACCTTTTCGAAACGTTCATCTCGGGTCCGGACGCAGTAGAGACAAAAGTGCACGCGAGTGTCGGCACCACTCATCTGTTTCTTGATTTCGGAAAGATAGGTTTTCACTATCAGTTCCGGCCCAACGCCGAGCTCAATACCCGGGGTGTCATACACAGAAATCGGGAGATTCGACTGGGCATAGCACTGAATACTCTGAGTGATTGAAGAGCCTACGCCGGTCGGGGCGATCGGGGCGCCGAAGATGGCGTTGACCAGCGTGCTCTTTCCGACACCGACACGACCGGCGAGCATGACGTTGAGTCGAGCTTTGCCCCGCAATGCGTGAGAAAGTCCCTCCCGAAAGAATTTTTCGAGGTCGAACTCATCCTGGCCCGCCGGCTTGTACCGGAGTAGGCCTGCGGAAGATCCATCCATCGGGTCTCCTTAATATCACCGTCTAGTCGATCTCGTCGCCAGACACCGGCCGCTGGGAGGTACTCGAGTTCAGCAGAGATCCCGACAAGATCGCGATCACGCTCTCCTTCGTCAGCTTTTCGGGGCTGTGCTAGGAGAACGACTTGACGCGGATGGCGTTGCCATAAATCTATCGTCGATCTCCAGGATCACGGCGAGCTACCCGAGATGTCCGATTCGTTGATCCGCAATCTACGCACCGGTCCGGCGCTCAGTACCGTCATGCCGCTGCGCCCAGGAGATGGCTGACCGGCCGCGTTGGCGATGCTGGGTTGAGACGAGACCGCGTCGCAGACCACGTAGGGCGGGCTGCGCCTGCGGGAGTTGCGGCCTACCCAGCGGCCGGAGCAGTCGGTGAACGCACCGCAAGCGCAGTGGCAGATGCCGACGATCACGCTGTGGGAGCGGTCGAGCACGACGGTTTGAGGCCGGCAAAGGTGCCAGCGGCGCGGGATAGATGCCACGTACCACGGCGTTCCTCCGAGATGCGGACACCGGGTCGCTCCTGGTCGCGTATCCATCTCGATAGCCGTGGTCCCATGACGCCCCGCTCTCCGGCCGCTACACCCATGCGGCCGTAAGCCAATCTCGGAGCGCTCGACCGTGGTACCGGCCACGGAGCAGCCATAGCTGAGCCGGTAGTGACTGATCGGTGACATCAGGCGATCGCGAGCCATAGGCTCACCGCAGCGCGTGCGACGAGCGGAGGCGATGCGACGATGGCCACGACGCGGCGATACCCGCCCAATCACCAGTTGACCTGGGAACGGCTCGAACGCGGCTGGAGCTATGACGAGCTGTGCGAACAGATCGAGAGCAGCATGCGCGACACTGGCGAGGCCGACACCGGGTTGACGGGAAAACACGGTCCGCCGCTGGGAGACCGGCGAGCGCTGGCCTGATCCCCGCTTCCGCAAGCACCTCGTGACACTCCTGGGCAAACCGGCCAGCCAGTTGGGCCTGCTCACCCCTGATGAACTCACTGTAAGACCCAACTCACCCGAACCTCTTGACCCGCTGGAGAGACTGCTGACCATGTTCGGTGGTCAGACACAAGACGCTGACATCAGTCGCCAGCGGTTCCTCCGTGCCCTGACAGTGGCCGGCGTGCTGCCCGGTCTAACACCGCTGGAGGCCGCCGCAGACCTCATCGAGCCGCTGGCGCTCGCAGCCGGCCGGGGCAGTCGAGTCGACGCCCGGGTCGTCGAGTCCTATACGATGATCACCGTCCAGCACCGCCCGCTGTGCTGGACGGTGCCAGCGGACATGTTGTGGTCGTCCGCGCTGGGACACACCCGGCTCGGTGTGCGGCTGCTCAAGGCCGGCAAGGGCGACGTGCGGCGATGGCTGGCAGGTTCCCTGGCTGAGTCGGCGCTACTTGGCGCACGGCTAGCCTTCTTCGACCTTCGACGAGTCGCGCTCGCCGAGAGGTGCTTCGAGATCGCCACGACAGCCATGCGGGAGTCCGGCGATCATGCACTGACCGCCGCCGTGTACGCACACTGGAGCTTCGTGCCCGGCTTCGCCGGGGATCGTGCGGCAGCTCAGACGTTGCTCGACGCCGCGGCTGGCCACGCCCGCTACGCTCCAGGTCCGCTGTTGCGCTCATGGCTGCATTGCGTGCACTCCGAGGTGAGTGCACGGACAGGTGCACCTGCGCAGAGCGTGCGGCATGCCCGGCAAGCGGAGGACTCGCTCGACTTGGCGGCCGCGCATGCCAGAGGCGACGCCGAGCATGGGATGGACTTCGCCGCGCAGGCCTTCGAGCAACTCGAACGCGAGCCCTACGGCACTGCCTACGGTCGGATCCCCGCGGTACGGCATGCGCTGGTAGGCACACCGCAGGCCCGGCTGCTGGACGAGCGCATCCGGTCGTTGCCCATTGCTGGTTAGCCCTTGCGCGCGTTGTGGTCCCGGATCAGACCGGGGAGTTCGAGGAGGCTGGTAAGCCGGAACAGGCACCGGCTGCTCGCGGTGTCGTCCTCGACGATGGAGCCCCATGGACCGCGGCGGATCAGCGCGGTCCTGATGCCAGCGTGCTGGGCGGGCCGGATGTCGTTGTCCAGGCGGTCCCCGACGTACAGCATCGACCCCGCGGCGCAGCCGGCCTCCTCGATCACTCGGGCGAAGAACGCGGGCGAGGGTTTCTCCACTCCCCAACCATCCGAAGTGCCGATGACGTCCACCGGCAAGTCGAGCGATTTCAAGATCTGTTCGGCACGGGCGGTCTGGTTACCGGCCAGACCGACCCGCAGCCCCATCTGCTGCAACTCGCCTAGGCACGGACGCGCGTCGGGGTAGAGGTTCTCCTCAGCGAAGACCTCGGGTTGGCCAGCCACCGTTCGGCGCTCCCGCTCGGCCGCCAGGTCGAAGCCCGGCCGGAAGTGCTGGAAGGTGTCCCGGTAGTCCCCACCGCGGGCGATCACCGCGCCGAACACCGCCGAGAACGTGTGCCGCGGCACGCCCAACCAGTCGGCCCAGGTGCCGTACTCCCTGGTCTCGTCGACGATCGTCTCTCCAATGTCGAAGAACACCGCCTCGATCACTAACAAACCACCTCCTGATAGTCGGTGGAACTCCACCGCGCCGCTGAGGTCAACTGGCGACTCGGAACGCCTCGTATCTTTGGTGTAGGAGCAACGAGTCCGGTCTTTCGGACCGAGCGCGAGGAATCGACATCAAACGTTGGCCATGCCGCTCTTGCAGTCCGTGCTGCAGCATTGGACCGTCGATCTCGTTGAGTAGGTCCGAGCGGATCTCAACGAAGAGATCAGGCCTGATCCCGAGGATGTTATTGTCGTATGCAGCGTGGTGGATCTTACACAGCGACATCCCGTTGCGAACTGACGCAACGCCGGCTTCGTCGTGGTCGGGGATGATGTGAGCGGCGTCAAGCAGCTCTGCGTGTCGGAGGGAACACACGGCGCAGCGCGTGTCATAGGCCCGGAGCACCGTCACGCGGAACACCGGCTGGTGAAGCCGTTGTCTAGTTTCGCGCAAGATGTAGCGACGGAGTCGCTCTTCAACGGGACTACCCGCCGAGACGAGACCCCGCGCCACATCGGGATCGATGACGAACTGGTGCTGATCCGGTTCTTCCCGCAGCAGATAGACTGGATAGATCGGCTCGTACACACCGGGCCCCACACCAAAGAACCAGATCAACGGCAGCCGATCCTCCATCGCTGCCCGAAGTGCTCGGTTCTCCGCGTGATCTGCATTATTTCCGCGCCACTTGTAGCGAAGCAACCCGTCTGAGCCCACAGAGTCCTCATAGGGCCGGTTCTGTCCGTTGGGTGTGTAGACCGTTCTGATCGACAGCGCCGCGGAGAGCTCTTTGGGCTTGCGGATCCCGCGTTGCGCGTCCAGCAGACGGAACTGCCTGCCGTCGATCTCGAAGTCGAGCAGGTCCGCAGACGAGATCGACTCTGCGCCGTCGTGTGTGCGGACCGTCAGCCACCGCATCGCCTCGCGCCGGAGCTGAGTGTCGAACTCGGTGCTCATGTTCGGGTCCTCGCCACTCGAGCTGGATCACGACGATGCCTAGGCTTAGTCCATCAGATCACTTCGAGGCCTTGGAACGAAGGTCTACGTGTACACCGCCGCCGATGCGCCCGCCCCTCGGACCAACAAGAGCCGCCCCTTCTGACCACCGAGCGTTCAGTCGATGGTACCTTCGATGATCGTCGCGATGTCGACGTCGGCGAAGCTTGCCGGCGGGGGGCCGAACACGCGATGGCTGGCGTTGATCACGGTGCGGCCGAAGGCACGGTTTCCGGCGGCCCCGATCGCCACTCCGATACCGAGCGGGGCAAGCCGGCCGAGCGCCAGGATTCCTTGCTTACGGCCGTACTTTTTCAGAAACCAGCGACCGAGGGTCTTGTTGATCGCAGTGACCGAGGACAGCGGGATCACGTCGGGTAGCAGATCTGCCCAATGCTGACCCGTTCGGCCGGCCATCTTCTCCACCAGGATGGCAGCGTTGTCACCGAGAACGAGGGCGAGCACGAGTGTCCGGCGTCGCTCGAGATCCGTGAGATGGATACCGTGCACCTCCGCGACAGCCAGCGCGAACAGCGCCGTGGCCTCGAAGAACACCACGGTCTCTCCGCCACTGAGCGCTAGGGCGAGGGCGGTCCCGACCGCAGGGGCGGCCGCGAAACCACCCACGGCGGCTCCGGTGCCGGTGACCGTTGCCAGGTACCGCTTCTCCAGCATCGCGACGAATTCTGCCGGGGTGGCATCCGGTCGCGCTCGGCGCAGCCGCGCCACGTAGCCGGCGACCCGCGCCCGCTGAAGGCTGATGGCCTTCTCGACGCCGCGCAGCAGCACTGCCCGCAGACCCGCCTCCCCGTAAACCATGGTCACAGTATCCCGGTGTCCAGCGGTGGCAGGAATCGTCATAACCATGTCTTGCCGCCACTGGCCCGGCATGTGGTGCGCCAGCGCCGGGCACACCGGAAGGCGAGAGTCTCGTTACGCTCGACGGCGTGGAACCGCTGCCAGCGCAGCGCCAGTTCGTGGCGTACGGTGTGTCGCACGGTGTGGTGATCGTGGTACTCGCCGTGGTCGCGGTGGCGCTCGTTGTGCTTGGCCGCCACTATCGCGACACACCCATGCAACAGCAGCTGAGCAGGGTGTTGGCGGTGGCGTTCGCCGTATTCCTGGTGCCGGTGGAGGTCTACTGGCTGTTGCCTGGGCAGTGGGGTATCAAGTATTCGTTGCCGTTGCAACTGTGCGACCTAGCGGCGATAGCCGCTATATGGGCGTTATGGTCGTATTCGTCGACAGCGTTCGCGCTGGTCTACTTCTGGGGGTTGACGCTCACCTCGCAGGCTTTCGTCAGCCCGGAGCTGACCGGGCCGGACTTCCCGTCTGCCGAGTTCGTGTCGTTTTTCGGCATGCACAGCTTGGTGCTGTGGGCGGTGATATACCTGACCTGGGGGGTGGGGATGCGGCCGGACTGGCGCAGCTACCGCGTCGCGGTGCTGGTCACGATCGGCTGGGGGGTGACGATGTTCGCGGTCAACCGTGCCGCTGGGACCAACTACGGCTTTCTCAATGCCAAGCCGCTCGCGGCGTCGCTGCTCGACGTGCTGGGCCCGTGGCCGTGGTACCTGCTTACCGAACTGGTCCTGGGCGCGGCGGCCTGGGCATTGATCACCTGGCCTTGGGTGCGGCAGCGGGCTGCACACGAAGCCCGAGCCGCAGTCTGAGTGACGCCGCCGCACTGACCGGGATGCTGCGCTTCCGAAACTCGACACCGGACCGGTGTCGAGTTCGGGACCATGAGGGTAGCAATGCGGACAACCAGAACTAATCAGACTTCTTCCGGTAGTCCTGCCGTGTTCTCCAGTTCTTTGCCTGGTCGTAGCGCGACCGTGAATTCTCCGCCCACGACCGCCCAAAAAACCATCCACCGACTCCACCGAGCACGAGAATGGTTAACACCGTTTCAGTAGTCATTGCTTCATCCTTCGAGTGACGTTACCCCCTCAAAGAGTAATAGAAGAGCACCTATCTGACTCTTCGCAATCACCCAGCAGGGCGACGCGCAGTGATCGCTCGCTGGAATGCCCGTCACGAAATCAGACGTATGGGGCAAACCGAACTCCTGACCTGACCGCCCCGTTGGCGCGATCGCAGACGATCCGCGCTGGCGCTGCCCGAGACACCGGCCCTGCTCAGCGATGATGCACCGGCCCACTTCGGCTGCGAGAACGAAGTGCTCGTCAGCGGTATCCACCGAAGCGGAGTCCAACCGACAGATCAATCACTCTGGGTAGTTTTGCGAATGCCACCCGGTGTCACCCCTACGCCGTAATCACATCGGTGCGGTGCTCAGTACCCTGACGCATGCCCTGGTCGTGTTTTCGAAAGGCGAGATGTGCGCCAGCTGACGAGCCGGGCTCCGCAGAGTGGACGTCGCCGGCTGCCGAACCTGCTGGCCGCCGAGCCACCCGGAGCCCCCGCATGAACGCGGTCACGGTCCCGGCGGGTGACACTGGTGTGGTGGACGATCCAGTGCGGCAGCGGGTCGCGTTTCCGTGCCAGTACGAGGGCTGCTGGCGCACGGCGGCGGTCGTCGAGGTGAGCCGGCGGGGGCAGCTGTACATCAACGACGAGCAGGACATCATCTACCGGATCTTTCCCGACGCCCAGGGCACGATCCGGATCACCGGTTTCCTGCCGTACACGAGTTTCTGCACCCGGGTACCAGACCTCACGGCAACCGCCGGTGCGTTACGGGCAACCGATGCAGCTGCGCTACACGCGCTGAACCGAACCTGGGTACCGTTCTACTGCCCGCAGTGCAAGCGCTCGTTCTGTGGTGAGCACTGGGACCTCAAACCCATCTTCGACTGGGGTTTCGACCACTATTCGGGCAGCTGTCCCGACGGTCACCCACATTTCATCGACCACTGCTGATCCCACGTGACCGACATGACCGACGAGGACGCCGCCACGGCCACCGCGCCGCCCGGCGTGCTGCGCCGGAGCGCAACCGGGTTCACGCCGGAGCGCCGGTCAAGCAGTGTCGTGAGTGCCGCTCCCGAAGCCGGCCTGACGGTGACCAGGCTCGCGCAGGCTTGGGCTGCAGTGGCGAGCCGGACCACCTACCTGCCGATGTCCGGTGACGAGATTGAGCGGCTCCTGGCTGGGCAGATCGATAAGCTGGTGACGGCGGTGGCTGCCGCACCGGTGGATGAGCATGCGGCGATCGAGGTGGCCACCGAGCTGGTCGCGCACGATCTCACCGGGCCGAGCAGCATCGCCCGTAGCATCGAGGTTCTCGCCAACGGCCTGCCGCTGCTGGGGCAGCTGCAGCACGTCGACCGGTGCGACGCCGCCGTCCAGCAGGTATTGGGGGAATTGGCCGGCGGGTACGCCGAGGCGCTGCGGCAGCGCACCCTCGATGAACAGGACCAGGTCACGCGGGCTCTACTTGAAGCGAAGCTGGACGCCGAACGTGGACTGCAGGTCAGCGAAGCGCGGTTCCGGCAGGTCTTCTCCGAGGCAACGGTGGGAATCGTGATCGGCGACCTCGACGGCACGTTGGTCGCTGTCAACCGCACCTTCGCCGGCATGATCGGCCGCGCTCCGGAAGACCTCATCGGCGCCGCGCTGCCGGAACTGTTGCACAGCAAAGACGATCCGGAGCTGGGTACGGCCTACCGTGAGCTCGCCCGCGGTCAGCGGACCCACTTCCGGCACCGGGGCAAGCTGACCACGGCCAGCGGCGAGGTCACCTGGACCTTCCTCACGGGTTCGCTGCTGCGCAACCCTGACGGGGTACCGATCCAGCACGTCATCATCGCGGATGACATCACCGAGCTGCAGCTGCTGCAGCAGGTGCTGTCCGAGCAGGCGCTGCACGACAGGCTGACCGGGCTGCCCAACGAGCACTACTTCATGTCCCACTTGCGTGATGTGCTCGAAGGCGCCGATCCGTCGACCCAGGTCACGCTGTGCCGGGTGAACCTGGACAACTTCTCGGTGATCAACAACGGGATCAGCCGAATGGCTGGCGAATCGCTGCTGTGCACCGTCGCGGAGCGGTTGAATGAACTCGTCGCCGGCGAGCGCGCGATGGTGGCGCGGATGGGCACAGACGATTTCGCGATCCTGATCGAGGACGGCATGGACAGCCGTGACCTCAACGTGTTCGCCACGACTATCAACACCCGCCTCTGCGAGCCGGTCTACCTCGACGATCGTGGGATTGCGGTCTCGGCCGGCGTCGGCGTGGTGCACCAGCCCGCTAGTGGGATCTCAGCGGGCGAATTGATCCGCGCTGCGGACGCCACGTTGCACCGAGTCAAGCGCACTGGTCGGGGACAGTGGGGTCTCTATGACGTGGAGCACGATGCCCGACAGCGGGAGCGGTCCCAGCTGGCTGCCGAGATACCCGGGGCCTGGGAAAACGGTGAGATCAGTCTGCAATACCAGCCGGTGTGCCAGCTCGCCGGTGGACAGATCGTCGCGCTGCAGGCGGTGCTGCGCTGGGACCGGGCCGACGGCACGGTGCTGGGCGATTCCGAGTGCCTCGCGCTGGCCGAGCAGACCGGGTTGGTGGTCTCGCTCGGAGGCTGGATCCTGGAGAAGACCTGCAGCGTGCAGATCCAGGTGTCACGCTGCTGGGCGGACCGAGCGCCGCTGTTGCGGGTCAATCTCACCGCGCAGTTGAGCCAGGATCCCGATCTCTCCAGGGTGGTGCACGGCGCGCTGTCGGGCACCGGCGTGCCGGCCGAGCGACTCCGGGTAGGAGTGCCGCTGGCGGCCCTGGCACGCGGTCGCGGCGACGTGGTGGACAACATAGGCGTGCTCGCTGAGCTGGGTGTGGAGGTAGTGCTGCTCGGCGCCGCGGCCAGTCCCGGGTATCTGGCCTATCTCGAGGACCTCCCGGCGGGGGCGGTGGAGATCGATCCGGGCACCGTCGCCCGGATCGCCCGACGACCCGGGGACGGCTCACTGGTCGCCCGTGCGGTCCGCGATGCCATCCCGCTGCTGCACAGCGCAGGCGTCACGGTGATCGTCCCCGGGGTGGACACCGCGGAGCAGGCGCAATGGTGGTGTCGCGCCGGGGCGGACACCGCGTGGGGAGCCTATTTCGGACCGCCGGTGCCAGACTGCCGGCTGCCGACTTTGCTGACCCAGCCATAACACGCCGCCGTCGGCAACGACTGGCTCTTGACGCACGCCGGCGAGTGACACCGGTGGTACGCGGTCAACGCATGGCCGACATACCGAACCGTGCGCGCAACCAGGCCCGCGTCGCCTCCCGGTACTGGCCGGAGTTCTTGTGCAACGCCATGGCGTGCCCTGCATCCGGCAGGACGTAGGTGGACAGCTCAGCGGCCCGACCGAAGTACAACGCCTCCCCTTTCCGCAACGCCTCCGCACTCGAGCAGTCGCGACCGAGAAAACCGCAGAAAACGACATCCTTGTCGCCGACCGTCAGCAGGACGGGAACGTCGATACCGCGCGACGTGGGGCCCAGGAGGCCGAGCACCTCCCCGGTCCCTATCGCAGCGAGGGAGGACTGGTCCTTGGTGGCCTCGTCGGCCGCGATCACCTGCGGGTCGGCGTTCGTGGGCGAATAGGCCAGCGGCTCACGTTGCCCCGGCTTGGTGGTGATATACCCCGGATCGCTGCTGTTCTTGCGAAGTTGCGGGTCCAATGTCACCGGATGCACGGACGTGGTGAAGATCTCGGCCAATCCCACCACCGGCTGCTGGTGGGTGGCGCTGGTCAGGATCACCCCATCGACGTCGTGGTACGTGGCTGCCTCCAGGGTCGCGACGCCCGAGCCCAGCGAGTGCCCGACCAGCACGACGCGGTCGAAGCGTACCCAGCCGACCCGACCGGTGCGCAGGTAACCGATGACCTGGTGGATCGACGCCGCCTCCACACTGCTCGGCACCATCACGCTGGGCGGCTTACTGCTGTGGCCGGTGCCGAGCTGGTCCACGGCGAAGGTGGCGTAACCGTGGCCGGCCATGTCGCGCTGGTAGGAGTAGCGCTCGGGCTGATAGGGGAAGTCCCAGTACACGCGGTTGTACGTGCCGCCCGGAATCAGCAACTGCACGGTCGTAGGAGCACTGCCCGCAGGCATGCAGAGCTGCCCCTGCATCGTCTCACGGGGGGTCGGGACCGAGACTGGCAGGTCGATCACCGCGCAACTCACCGGGGACGCGACGGCGGCCGGTGGTGCCGCGAGACCACCGGCCAGCAGACCGCAACAGGCAAGCAGCGAGCACGCCAGCGTCGGCAGCAGACGCATGGAAGCACCTTCCGAAATCAGAAATCTGAAGGGAGACGAAGGCTAAGCGATCAGCAACCACCCGGACACGGTGGGTAGCTACAACGCACTACGGACGCCTCACAGGTGCCGCGGCCGTGCGATCATCGGTAACCGATTGGGATGCATCGTCACTGCCCGCTTCGGATGCACGGGTTTGCCGGCTACCGGCACCAGCCGCCACCGCGCGGCCACCGTCGCCGCCACAATGGCTATCTCCGTCTCCGCAAAGGAATGCCCGGGACAGTGATGGAGGCCCGCACCGAAGGGGATGAACGCCCCTTTCGGAAGCTTCGCGGCCCGGTCGGGCAGCCATCGATCCGGGTCGAAACGTGCCGGATCGGGATACAGATGCGGATCGTGATGGAGTGCGTATTGGCTGAGCGCGACCTCGGTACCCGGCCGGATGTGAACACCGCCGAGGTCGACGTCTGTCCGCGCTCGGCGCATCAGGATCAGTATCGGGTACTTGCGCAAGACCTCACTGATGATCCGCCGGGTGTACTCCAGCCTGGGAACATCGTCGATGGTAGCCATGCGGCCGGCGAGAACGTGGTCGATCTCGGCGTGGAAGCGTCGCTGCACCTCGGGGTGCTGCCCGAGCTCGTGGAAAAACCAGGCCAGTGCCACGGCGGTGGTCTCAGTCCCGGCAGTCAGGATCGTGACGACCTCGTCGTGGACCTGCGGGTCGGTCATCCCCTCGCCGGTGTCCTCGTCCCGGGCCAGCAGCAGCATGGACAGCAGGTCACCATGATCTTTGCCCGCGGCCCGCGCCGCCGCGATGACCTGGGGCACGACCCGCCGGAATCGGGCGGCGGCCTCATCGAACCGCCGGTTGGCCGGAATGGGTAACCGCTCCACCAACGTCGGCGAGAAGGCACGAATCGCCAGGTATTTGATCAAAATCGGCATCGACCGCTGGACTTCGGCGATCGCGTCCCGACCCAGCTCGGTGGAGAAGAGGGTTCGCCCGACGATGGTGAGCGCCACATCCTCCATTCGCCTGTCCACCGCGACGACCTCACCCGGTCGCCAGGACTCGACCAGGTCCGAAGCCACTCGTGCCATGGTGTGGACGTAACCGGCGATTCGTTTGCGGTGAAACGCCGGCCACACCAGACGGCGCTGCCGCCGGTGGAATTCACCGTTCGAATTGGCCAGACCATTACCGGACAGCGGACGGAGCTTGTCGAAGATCATCCCTTTGTCGAACCCGTCGGCGTGGGTGGCCAACACCTGCCATGCAAGCTCGGGACTGGTGACCAGGTACATGGGCAGGGGGCCGAGGTAGATCCGCACCACCTCGCCGTGCGTACGAAGCAACGACAGGAACCGGAACGGCCTACCCAACAGTGACATCGTGTGGCCGACCAGCGGCAACCGACCAGGAGCAATCGGGGCGGTACGCTCTCCACTCCGGTTACCGTTGCTCGTGACATCCGGATCGACCATCACACCACCCACCTTCGCATAATGTCATCGCGGCCCTCAACGGGCGCGATGCCGGTGATCGCGCTGCTGGGCGATGCCGGCGACCCCGTGCTCGCCTAAGCTGTCCCCGTGCCAGCTGAGGATGCCGAGGAACCAATGGCCGAGCACCCGGACGGGGTGCCGCACAGCATCGACACGACCGTGCCCAATGCGGCTCGCGTGTACGACTATTTCCTTGATGGTGCCCACAACTTCGCGGTAGACCGCGAGATGGCAAAAAAGATCCAACAGGTCATGCCGGCGGTGCGCGACGGCGCCCGGATCAACCGGGCCTTCCTGCGCAGAGTCGTTCTCTTCATGGTCGATTCCGGAATCCGGCAGTTCCTCGACATCGGCTCGGGTATCCCGACTGTCGGCAATGTGCACGAGGTCGCCCAGCGAGCCGATCCCGAGTGCCGGATCGTATACGTCGACAGGGAGCCGGTCGCAGTCGTGCACAGCGAACTGCTGCTGGAGGGCAACTACCGGGCCGCGGTGATCCAGGCGAACCTGCGCGACGCCGAGAGCGTTCTCGATCACCCGGAGACCGGGCTCTTGTTGGATTTCGATCAGCCGATCGGCCTGCTGATGCTGGCGGTGTTGCACTTCGTCCCGGATTCCTGGGACCCGTTGGGTATTCTGGCTCGATACCGGGACAGGCTCGCGCCCGGCAGCTACCTGGCACTCTCCCATGTCACGACCGACGGTGACCCCACTGGACTGAACGAGACAGTTCACCTCTACAAGGACAACCCGGACCCGCTGTACCCCCGCAGCCACGAGGAGGTGCTGCGCTTGTTCGCCGGGTTCGAGCTGGTCGAGCCCGGACTGGTCGGCAGCGCGCTCTGGCGCCCCACGGGACCCGGTGACATCTCCGGCAGCGCCAAGACGGACACACTCAGCTACGGGGGGGTCGGTCGGGCACCGTGACCGACGCGCGATGACGCAGGCTATGCACTCACGACCGCGGTGCGGGCCGATCCTGGGCCAGCGCGTCGAACAGCCGCGCGGCTTGGTCGCGATCCCACAGCACTCCGGAGGAACCGTCACTGACTGGCCCGAAACCCGCGATCGGTACCGTCATGGTCACAGCGTCGCCACCGGACAGCGACCGCATCGCCCAACCGAGTCTGGCCAGGTGCCAGACGTGATCGCCGTTGTCGACGGTGACCGTGTCCGGAGCGTCGGCGGCCAGCGATCCGGCACGGAACGGGTTGAGCAGCACCGCCGGGCTAGTGGCCCGGGCGATCAACGCACTGAGGAACTCCCGCTGGCGCACCACCCGGTCCAGATCACCGCGGGGCGAATGCCGGGTCCGGACGTAGCCCAGTGCCTGCGGCCCATCCAGTACCTGGCAACCGGCCGGGATGTTCAGCCCGGCCAGCGGGTCGGAGATCGGCTCGGGGGGACACAGCTGCACGCCGCCGACGTCGTCGACCAGGCCGGCGAAGCCGCCGAACCCGATCTCGGCATAGTGATCCACGTGTACTCCAGTGACCTTTTCCACGGTCTGCACCAGCAGGGGGGCTCCGCCCAGAGCGAAGGTGGTGTTGAGCTTGACCCGGCCGTGCCCGGCGAGCGGGACCGAGGAGTCCCGCGGCAGGCTCACCAGGGTGGGCTGCCCGTCGCCGGTGAGCGCAGGAATGTGCATCAACATGATCGTGTCGGTGCGCCCCCCGCCCGCGGCCGCCTCATCGCCGGTAGTCAGCCGGGCCTCCTGGTCGGGAGTCAGACCGGCTCGGCTGTCCGATCCGACGATCAACCAGTTGGTGCCTGCGCTGTCTGCGAGCCGCCCAGGGTAGTCGGCCAGTGCGTCAGCGCGCTGCAGCGAACGATCGACGTAAACGGCGAAGCCGATGACCACCAACGCGAGCACGCCGAGGATCGCTGCCAGCATGCGACCGGGGCGCCGGCGGCGCCGAAGCGGGCGTCGACGGAGCACGGGCGGCGGTCCTGGCGGCGGCACCGGTCGCGAAGCCGCAACCAGGCGCGTTGCAGGTAAGCGCTGGGTGTCACGCCGGGGCGGCCGCTGGTAGCTCACCGCTGGCCTCCTGTGGGTCGGTCCCCCGCTGGCGCTGTGGCGAGGATAGCCGTGCCGCAGCAGGGGGGCCGGGGCGCAGGCCCGCACGGGGTGACACCGTTGTCGCCTATGGGAGGATTAGGAGTGAAGGAGATGCCTCATGCCGTCCCGCAATCCCCCGTCGTCGCGCTCCGGCCGAGTCGCCGAGCCACCCATCTCCGGTTCCCTCGTGGGTACCGCGATGGACGTGGATGGCCGGCACAGCCCGCAGCAGGTGATCGCGGGGCTGCGGGCGACCGGTGAGGGTGAGGACTTGGTCCAGCTGCTGACCCCCGAGGGGCAACGGGTCTCGCACCCACAGTTCGATCTGGAGATCTCCCCGGCGCAGCTCCAGGCGCTGTATCGGGACATGGTGCTGGTCCGCCGGGCTGATCGGGAGGCCAAAGCCCTGCAACGGCAGGGCCAGCTCGGCCTCTGGGCCCCGCTGCTGGGCCAGGAGGCCGCGCAGATCGGTGCCGGTCGGGCGATGGCCCCGCAGGACATGGCTTTCCCGTCCTACCGCGAGCACGGCGTCGCGTGGTGCCGTGGGGTGGATCCCACCGAGCTGTTCGGCATCTTCCGCGGCGTCGACCAGGGCTCATGGGACCCGATCCGCACCGGGTTCCAGCTGTACACCATCGTGATCGCCAACCAGTGCCTGCATGCCACCGGTTACGCGATGGGGCAACGGCTGGATGGCAAGATCGGCGACGCCGACAACGGTGAGGCCACGATCTGCTTCTTCGGCGATGGCGCCACCTCCCAGGGTGACGTGCACGAGGGTTTCGTGTGGGCCGCCGTCTACGACGCACCGGTGGTGTTCTTCTGCCAGAACAATCAGTGGGCGATCTCCGCATCGCTGGATCACCAGACCCGGGTGCCGCTGTATCGCCGGGCCCGCGGCTACGGCTTTCCCGGGATCCGGGTGGATGGCAACGACGTGCTGGCCACCCTGGCCGTCACCCGCTGGGCACTGCGGGAGTGCCGCACCGGCAACGGCCCGGTGCTCATCGAGGCCTGCACCTACCGGATGGACGCACACACCACCTCCGATGACTCCACCCGCTACCAACTCACCAGCGAGTTGGAGGAATGGAAGCTCAAAGACCCCATCGAGCGGGTCCGGGTGCACCTGGTGCGAGAGGGGCTGGCGGAGCAGGCGTTCTTCGACGGCGTCGCCACCGAGGCCGACGAGCTGGCCGTCCGGCTGCGCAACTACTGTACGTCGATGCCCGCCCCCGGCCCGGAGCGGATCTTCTCGAAGGTCTACGCCGAACCGACGCCTGCGCTCGACGCGGTCCGTGACGACTACCTGTCCTACCTCGCGACGTTCACCGACACCGGCGGAACACCCTGATGACGACCCCCGCCGAGCCGCAGACGATCACCCTGGCCAAGGGTCTCAACCAGGGCCTGCGGGCTGCGATGGAGGCCGATCCCAAGGTCATCGTGATGGGTGAGGACGTCGGCCAGCTCGGCGGGGTCTTCCGGATCACCGATGGCCTGCAGAAGGATTTCGGCGAGCAACGGGTGTTCGACACTCCGTTGGGCGAGTCCGGGATCATCGGCACGGCGGTGGGGCTGGCAGTCCGCGGCTACCGTCCGGTGTGTGAGATCCAGTTCGACGGGTTCGTCTTCCCCGCCTTCGACCAGATCGTCTCCCAGCTCGCCAAGCTGCATTACCGCTCGCAGGGCAAGCTGCGGATGCCGGTGGTGGTGCGGATCCCGCACGGTGGCGGTATCGGCGCTGTCGAGCACCATTCAGAGTCCCCCGAGTCCTATTTCGTGCACACCCCGGGGCTCAAGGTCGTCGCCTGCGCCAGCCCGGTGGACGCCTACTGGATGATCCAGCAGGCGATCGACTGCGACGACCCGGTGATCTTCTTCGAGCCCAAGCGGCGGTACTGGGACAAGGCGCTGCTGGACGTCGCGACGGCGCCCCCGCCACTGTTCAGCTCGCGGGTGCTACGCACCGGCACGACGGCGACGGTGGTCGCCTACGGGCCGATGGTGGCCACCGTGCTGAATGCCGCGACGGCCGCCGAACAGGACGGCCAGACGCTGGAGGTGATCGACCTGCGCACGTTGTCTCCGCTGGACCTGGCGCCGGTGTTCGACTCGGTCCGCCACACCGGGCGGTTGATCTGCGTGTCCGAGGCGCCTGGTGCGGCTTCCCTGACCGCCGAGGTCGCCGCCCGGGTGTCCCAGGAGTGCTTCTACTCGCTTGAGGCACCCGTGCTGCGGGTGACCGGGTTCGACACCCCCTACCCGCCCGCGAAGTGCGAGGAGGACTACCTGCCCGACCTGGACCGGGTGCTCGACGCCGTCGACCGAGTGCTGGCGTACTGACCGCGATGGCCCGCATCTTCGCGCTGCCCGACGTCGGGGAAGGACTCACCGAGGCGGAGATCCTGCGCTGGCATGTCGCGCCCGGCGACACCGTCACCGTCAACCAGATCATCGTCGAGATCGAGACGGCCAAGGCCGCTGTCGAGCTGCCCAGCCCCTACGCCGGCGTGGTCAGCGAGCTGTTCGCCGAACCCGGTGCCACCGTGGCGGTGGGTGCCCCGATCATCACCATCGATCCTGCGCCGGAACCCGCCCCGGCCGGCACGATCGACGAGCAGGGACCCAGCGAGCGGATCACCACCCTGGTCGGTTACGGCCCCCGGGCCGCGACCGTGACCCGCCGATCGCGCACGACGGCTCCGGCTACAGCTGCTCCCGCCCAGGGCACGGTGCCGCTGGCCAAGCCGCCGGTACGCAAGCTGGCCAAGGGGTTGGGGATCGACCTGCGGACAGTGCTCGGCTCAGGCGCCGGTGGCGTGATCACCCGGGAGGACGTGCATCGCGCCGCCCACCCACCCGGCAACGGCGCCGCCGACCACGGCACTGTCGAGCCCCCCACTGGGCCCGGGGCGGGGCGCCGGGAGCCGGTCCGCGGAGTGCGCAAGGCCACTGCGGCGGCGGTGGTGTCCTCGGCATTCACCGCGCCGCACGTCACGATGTTCCTCACCGTCGACGTCACGCCGATGATGGCCCTGCGGGCCCGGCTCAAGGGGCAACCCCGGTTCCGGGAGGTGAGGCTGACCCCGCTGGCCTTCGCCGCCCGCGCGCTGTGCCTAGCGGTGCGGCGTACCCCGGAGGTCAACGCCAGCTGGGATGAGGCCGCCGGCGAGATCGTCTACTTCGACTACGTGCATCTCGGAATCGCCGCCGCCACCCCGCGCGGGCTGGTGGTACCCAAGGTTCGCGACGCCGACCGGATGTCGCTGCACGAGCTCGCCGCCGCGCTGGACGGGCTGGCGACATCGGCTCGGGAGGGACGCACTGCCCCCGGCGACATGCTCGGCGGGACGATCACCATCACCAATATCGGGGTCTTCGGGATCGACACCGGCACCCCGATTCTCAACCCGGGCGAGTCGGCGATTCTCGCCCTCGGCGCGATCCGGGACATGCCGTGGGTGGTGGACGGAGCCGTGGTGGCACGCAAGGTCTGCCAGCTCGCGCTGTCCGTCGACCACCGCGTGGTGGACGGGCAGCAGGGCTCGCAGTTCCTCACCGACGTCGGCGCCCTACTCACCGACCCCGCACTGGCGATCACCTTCTAACCCCTCCCCGAAAGCCAGGAACGCAGCGCGGTCGGGGAGAGGGGATGGGCGTTCGGGGGCAGCCGGGTGCGCAAGCCCCGGTCGGCGGTGGCCACCACCCACTCACCCGCACCGCTGACGATGCCGACGATGGTGTCGTCGGCGCTACCAGCAGCACGGACCACCTCGACGCCGGCGACGTCGGGTGCTCTCGACGCTGCCCCTTCCAACACCAGCACAGGGCGTGCCACCCACCCGAAGCCACCGTGCGGGAGTGCGAGCACCCCCGGTCCCGCTGCGGCGACGTCGCGCAGCAGGCGCTCGGCGGCGCCGGCACGGTCTCGCCACCAGCCATCGGGGCGGGAGCCGACGACGTTGGCGGCATCCACGACGAGACCGATCTCGGTCACCTGGAGCGGCGGCCAGCCGGCAGCGAAGGCCGGATGCAGGTCCAGCGCACTGACCGCGGGTTCCGGGACCCACGCCAGCTCGGTGCTCTCGTGGTTGGGCTGCACCGGCAGCGGTTCGACCGTGTCACCCACCACCGCGGTGAACGACCAGGCATCGCCGCTGGGGTGTTCCACCATCTCGCCTCGGACTCGAACCTGGTCGGGGTCCACGGCGGCTTCCTCAGCCGCTTCGCGCAGTGCGGTCTGCGCCGGTATCTCGTCGCTGTCCCGGGCCCCGCCCGGCATCCCCCAGAGATCACCGTAGTGGGTCCAGGGAGCCCGATGCTGCATCAGCACCAACGGCCTGCCCTGAGCATCCGGGGCTCGCAACAGCAGGCCGGCCGCGCCGAAACGTCCCCATCGACGCTGCCCGTCGCAGCACTGCGCCCAGCCGTCACCGTCGCCGCGAGCCATCGCCCCCTGAACCACCTGCCTACGCTGCCACCGGCTCCGCCACACCGCAGTGACCTGCCACCGGCGACCGCGTGGTCTCCATGCGTAACAGCAGGCCGTGTGCTGACGACAACATAGCTGAGGATAATCGGGGCCACAGGCCCGAGGGGTAAGGCGCCACAGGGGTGAGGCGGCCGCAGGTGCCGCGCCGCGGGGTCGCACGGAAGCCGAAGTGACGCAACAAGGGGAACACCTGCTTCGGCTCCGGTTACTTGGGGGGTGAGTGATGTGAGAGGACTCGGGTGGTGGCCCGGACTCGGCATGATGATGGAGGCAGGTACCACAGACGCCACGGCAGGCCCAATGTCACAGGATCGAGCAGGTAGGTGGATGACCCCCGACGTCAGTCCCGGCGGGCAGGTCGATGTGGTCGCCCGCGAAGATCCCGGCCCCGATGCGCTGCGTGCGTGGGACCTGCTGGTGGATCGCACACCGGGCACCGACGTCACCCAGCTCTCCGTCTGGGCGGGGTTGCGTGGCCGGGTCGGCTTCACTCCGCTGTACCTGCTGGCCTACCGCGCCGGCGAGCTGGTCGGGGGTGCGCAGATCCTGACCCGGCGGGTGCCTGTGCTGGGCCTGGTGGGTTACCTCCCTTACGGCCCACTCATCACGCCCGACGCTCCTGCTGCCGGCACCATTCGTCGCGCACTCCTCGACGCGCTCGTGGCTTTGAGCCGGCGGCGCCTGCGGATCCTGTTCGTCCAACCACCCGAAGGCGCCCAGGCCACCAGCATCGACCTGCTCCGCCGAGGTTTCCGCCCGTCGTCGGCCGGTATCGCCCCGCAGGGCTCGATCCGGATCGACTTGACGGCCGACCTGGCGGAGATCCGCAGCAGGTTCGGAAAACGACTCAAGTCCTGGACCAACCGGTGGGAGTCCAAGGGTGTCACGGTCCGCGCCGGGGACGAGCGTGACATCCCGCTGCTCGCTCAGCTGATGGCCAGCTCGGCCCAGCACCAGGGCTACACCCCCTTGCCGCTGGACTACATGACAGCGTTGTACCGGGAGCTGGCCGCGACCGGACATGCCGTGCTGTACGTCGGCGAGGTCGACGGTGTGCCGGTCGCTGCCGATCTGATGACCGGATGTGGCGACATGGTCCGCGGCCGGCTGTCCGGATTCGATCGCTCCGGCGACGCGATGCGGCTCAGCGTGCCGGCGGCGATCCGGTGGGAGATGATCAAATGGGCCAAGGGCCAGGGGTACCGCTGGTTCGACTTCGGCGGGCTACGTCCAGAAACCCTGGCCGCGCTGCTCGACGGTGCCGACCGAAGCGCTGACACGTTGCCGACTGCCGACCAGCCCAAGGTCACCTTCGGGGGTACCGCGTTCCGCTACCCCACTCCGGTTGAGATGATCAGACCGGCGGCGCTGCGGACCGCCTACGACCTCGCGTGGCGTTCCGCAACCGGTCGCCGGCTGTTCACCGAAGCGCAAAACCTGCTCCGGGGATCCCGACGGCGTGGCCGTGACCTGGTGGCTTCGGGTCACACCACCCCCAGGGCCTCCTCCAGCTGAACCACGTTGCCGTCGCGTCAACCGGTACCATGTCGATTCACTCGCCGTCAATCAGGGAAGCGGAAGAGCGTATGAAAATCGTGTGCGTCGGCGGTGGGCCCGCGGGTCTGTATTTCGCTATTTCCGCGAAGTTGCGCAATCCAGATCACGACATCACGGTTATCGAACGCAACCCGGCCGGGGTGACATACGGTTGGGGAGTCACATTCTCTCACCCTCTGCTCGACAGCCTCTTTCGCAACGACCCCCAGAGCGCGCGGAAGATATTCGACAGTCCCGCGTCGTGGGGCAATCAGGAGGTGCACGTCCGGGGCACGCAGCGGGCTCACCTCGGCGGGTATGGGTTCGCCATCGGTCGCAAGCATCTGCTCGACATCCTGGTTGAGCGAGCGACGGATCTCGGCGTTGATGTCCAGTTCGAACGCGAGGTCCAGGACCTGTCCGAGTTCACCGATGCCGACTTGATCGTGGCCTGCGACGGCGCGAACAGCCGTGTTCGTCGACTCCACGATGAGCACTTCCAGGTCACGGCGGACGTGCGCCGGAACAAGTACATCTGGCTGGGCACCCACCGAGTCTTCGACTCCTTCATGTTCGCATTCGAAGAGACCGCAGCCGGTTGGATCTGGTTCTACTCGTACCCTTACAATGCCGACACGACCACCTTCATCGTTGAGTGCTCGCCGGAGACCTGGACGGGACTCGGCTTCGGTGAGCTAGGGCCGGATGAGAGCCTGAAGCTGCTGGAAGGCATCTTCGCCCATCATCTCGACGGCCAGCCGCTCATGAACTCGATGCGCGATCTCGGCAAGATTCCCTGGCTCAACTTCACCCGCATCACCAACACCTCCTGGCATCACGACAACATCGTCCTCATGGGCGACGCAGCGCACACCACACACTTCTCGATCGGATCAGGTACCACCCTTGCGATGCAGGATGCGATCAGGTTGGCCGAGAGCCTGGAGACCCACGATGACCTCCACGTAGCCCTCAGAAATTATGAGGAGCGGCGACGCGCAGAGATCATGGATCCACAGAGCGCAGCGGCCAGCAGTACCGAATGGTTCGAAACGGTCCCCAGCTACATCGACCAGCCGACCACCCAGTTCGCCTATTCACTGTGGAAGCGCCGCGGACACTATCCGCGGTGGCGCTATTATCTTCACCTGGCCACTCAGATCACAACGCTACGGCGGTTGCGACAATCCATCAGCGCATTGCGCAACAAGCGTCGGGCCCAGCAACGCATGAAGCTGGCCGATCACGCACCCGAACATCGCAACGCTACAGCCTCGACCGTGCGCGTAGAGTGAGCAAAAGCCCCTTCGGTCGGGGAGATCGCGAAGACTTGCCGCGTCACCCGAACCCGTGAGTGGCAAACCGGGTCCTGGCACTGCTAAACACTCACGGGTGACCACAGTGGCGGTGCTGTCGTTCCGGCTTGGCGTGGCCGATGGGGTGTCGATCGCCGCGGCCCAGTGGGTCACGGCGCTGCGCCGGATGGGCTGCCGGGTGCGCACCGTCGCGGGGGCCGGCACGGCCGACTACCTGGTACCCGGGCTCGCCTTCGACACCCAGCGCCCGGCGCGCACGCGCGACTTGGACCCTGCGCTGCACGGCGTCGATCTCGTCGTGGTGGAGAACGTCTGCTCGCTGCCGATGAACCCGCCGGTGACCGAGGCGGTGACGCAGGCGCTGGGCGGGCGTCTGGCGGTGCTGCGCCACCACGACCTGCCCTGGGAGCGGGAGCGCTAATGCACATCTGCGCGGATGGCCACCGGATGACCCCAGCTGGCACCACGTCGCGATCAGCCGGCACAGCGCGGGGGAGCTGGCCCGTCGCGGTATCGACGCCACCGCGGTGTACCACGGATACGCCCGTCTCCCGCGCCCCGGCGACCGCTCTGCCGGACGGGCCGAGCTGGGCATCGCGCCGCAGCAGCGGCTGCTGTTGCAGCCCACCCGAGCCATCGCGCGCAAGAACGTCGCCGCCGGGATTGCGTTGGCGCAGGACCTCGACGCGGTCTACTGGCTGACCGGAGCCGCCGAGGAGGGCTACGGTCCGCAGCGTGCCCGACCTGTTAGCCCGGGCACGCTGCCCCGTACGCCGCGGGCTACCCGGAGGGCTACGGATGGCCGACGCCTACGCCGCCGCGGACGCGGTGGCGTTGCCCTCGACGTGGGAGGGTTTCGGTCTGCCGCTGATCGAATCCGCGCTGGCTGGGCGACCGCTGGCGGTCAGCGACTACCCGGTGGCCCAGGAGGTGGCCCGGCTGGGCTTCACCTGGTTCCCCGTCGACGACCCGGCCCCGCTGGCCGCCTGGTTCGCCGATCCCGACCCGGCAGTGCCGGCACGCAACCGTGCGCTGGCGACGCACCATTTCGGTCCCGACGCGCTGGCCTGCCGGTTGTCCGACACGCTGGCCCGTGCTGGGCTGAAGCCCAACCAGCCGCCCGCTCGCTAGGGTCATCAATCATGTCGATACTGGAAGATCTCCTGACCCGGGTGCTGCGCGGCCCTGTGCAGCGCCTGATGGCTGAGGAACGAAATCGCTTCACCCGGTGAGAGCGAAGACCCGCTCTACCGCTACCGGGTGCACGGCATCCTCGAACGGCTGCACATCCACCCCACCGCGATCGTGAACAACGCGTTGTTCAACGTGTCCGGTGGGGAGATCACGATCGGCGAGTACGCCTTCTTCGGGCACGAGGTCGCGGTACTCACCGGCACCCACGACGTCACCAAGTTCGGCCGGGAACGCCAGACCACCTTCCCCCGAGCCGGACGTGACGTGGTGATCGAGGAGCGTGCCTGGGTGGCCAGCCACGCGATGGTGCTCGGGCCGGTGCGCATCGGCAAGCACGCGGTGGTCGCCGCCGTTCCCTGGTGCTCGACGACGTCGCGCCCTATACGGTCGTCGCCGGGCGTCCCGCGAAAGTGATCAAAAAGATCAGCGAAGCCGACGAACGGTGAAGATCAGCGGGGCTGACCAATGGTGAGAGTCGAGATCGGTGCGGGTGAGAAACCGCATCCCGACTACGACGTGCACGTCGACATCCTTCCGCTGCCCGACATCGAGGTGATCAGCTGGATCGACCGGCTGCCCTTCGCCACCGCCTCGGTCGACGGGCTGCGCGCCAACCACGTGCTCGAACACCAGAGCTACGAGCTCGTCGAACCCACCCTGTGTGAGTGGGCCCGGGTGATGCGGCCCGGTGCCGCGTTGGACATCGGGGTGCCGGACGCCCGCTTCGTCGCCGGACAGTGGGTGCGCGGCGAGATCGACACCGCCGAAGCGAACTACTGGATCCTCGGCGGCCACTCCGACCGGGCCGCGCACCAGGGCGTCGACGCGCGCGGTGTCCCCCGCTGGATCTGGAACGCCCACCACACCATGTTCGACGCCGAGTCGCTGGGCGCGCTGGTCTCCCGGTGCGGGTTCACCGACCTGGACATCTTCACCTACGACATCCGCAACCTTCGCTGCTACGCACTGCGCGCCCCGTAAGCGGGGTTACCGTGGAGCCCCGCGAAGGGAGAAGCCAATGCCGCTGGCCACAGCCGCGACCGGGATCGGCAAGCAGGTGGTCACCCACGCGGTGCGCACGTGGTTAGGTGCGAGAAGGCAACGTGCTGAGCGTGACGCCGAACTGGTCGATCTAGTCCAGCTCAGCGTTCGGGATCACTTCCAACAACGCAAGTTGGTCCGGCAACTGGAGGACCTGACCGACCAGATCGGCGAGCGGCTACGCCCGGTCTACGAGCACGACTTCCGCGCCGTGGCCGACAATGAGCGGACCGCCGCGTTGCTGGCGGTGGTCGACGCCCTGGCGGCCGCCGATCTGACCGACGACACGCTGTTCACGGTGGACGTCGATCCCCGCAAACTGGCGCGGTTTGTGCGCGAGCGCGTCCCCGTCCGACGGGTAGGCTTGACGGCTCTACGCTCACCTCCATGCCTCCGACTGACGACCTCAGGCTCACCCACCACACGAGCAGTGAAGCTGCCAAGCTCATGGATGAGCTGTGCGAGGTCTACGCCGACGCGTACGGCGCAGCACCAGGTGGAGGACACCCAAGAGAAGTCCGACGCCTTCAGGGAGCGGGCGAGGGCAGCGCAGGACGGCGTTAACTACTCCCTCGTGACCGCGCGCATCGGTGATCAGGTCGTCGGGTTCGCCTTCGGCTACAGCCTGCGGCTGGGACAGGGCTGGTGGGATGGCCTCAAACCGGAACCGTCGGAAGGCTTCACGCTGGAGACAGGCTCACGCACCGTGGTGTTGTCTGAGATCGAAGTGCGCCGGATCTGGCAAGGTAAAGGCATTGGCCGGATGGTGCACGATGCCTTTCTGTCGCAGCGCACAGAGGAGCGCGCCACACTTGCCGGAAATCCCAAAGCCACCGATACGCTCGCGCTGTATGAGTGCTGGGGTTGGCGACGAGCGGGTATCGTGCCCGGCACGCCGGAAGCGTATTACCGCGAATACGTGCTATTCACGCTGGCAGCTCCCGCATGCGACGGCCGAACGGTAGCCGCCAACTGCTCATCCAATTCGCGGATCAGCTTTGTTCGTTCCCACGGAACCAGCAGACCGCGTACGTCTGCGATGCGCTTGACAATCCGCTGCGAGGCGTTGCGGACGGTGAGCCGGGCGACGTCTCCCACGATGTTACTGGCTTCTGCTATCTCCGCCTGCTGGATGCGCGCTTTCGGCCCGGAACAGCAACCCGAAGGTGTAGTTGTGCAGGTTTGCCGGGTCGATCAAGGTCAGTGATTTGTCGAGCGCATCCACCGCGACATCAGGTCGTTTGAGCTTTAAGGCGCATTCGCCCTCCGTCGCCCAGTAGAAGGATTCGTCATGGTGCACAGGATGTAGGTCACTAACTCCACGTTGTGGGCATCGCGAGCTGCGCTTCGGGCATCGTCGTAGTAGTGCTGGGCGCTGCAGTAGTCGCCCATGTTGAAGCACAACCAGTCGACGAGTTGGGTCAGCTCGGCGTAGGCGGATACCGCGCGTTGCTGGAAGCTTTCGGGTGCTGCGTGGGCCAGGCGCTGGGCCATCTGCCGGTGTGCCATGGCGCTTTGCAGGGTGAGCTGGGGGCTGAGTACGTCACCTTGCTGCCGAAGATTGGTGATCATGCTCTCGCAGTAGCGCAGCGCTGGCTCCCTGAAGGTTGAGGAGTCCTGTATGACGTGCGCCACCTGTTCGTGTTCGTCTGGGTTTAATACGTCAAAGAGCGGCGCGACAGCAGCGGCCGTAAAGGCGGTGCTCAGCTTAAACAACAGCTCACGACGGTTCACGGACAGATTGAGGTGCTGTATCCACATCGCAATCACCCGCGCCAGTTCGGTAAAATCCATCTCACGTAGCCGTTGCGCAACCGGATCGTCCACTCGCGACAGAACCAGTGACGTCAGCACATCCCATTCCTGCCGGTCGGGCTGCGCCGACACGTCTGGTTCACTGCCAAGTCTACGCTCGACAGGAAGGGTGGCTAGTGCGTTACCCGCCGCAGCATGCGCACTGGGATCGATTCTCGGGTCATGATGCCGAAAATCTGGCAGATCAACCAGCAAATCACTAACCGCACATTCATACAGTTCTGCCAGCTTGCTCAGATTGCCAAAGGAGGGAGCATGCCCGGTAGTGCTCGGCCACATCTCCCAATACGAGAACATTTTGAAGGTCTTCAGCTCATCAGGCCAGCGTTTGTTCCACTCATCAGCGACCTGCCGCTGACTCCAGCCATGAGCATAGCGCATTGCCGCCCGAGCATTGAGCCGGTATTGTTTCCGCAGCGCCTCAGCTACCTCCACCCATGATTTTCCTTCAGCACGCAGCGATTCCACCGACTGTTCACGCTCTTGCTTCTGACTGCGCAACTCACCCATAGCGCTTCCCTTAGCATCCGTGCGAGTTCACTCTGTCGGCGGTTTTCGCCAGTGGCAGTTGGACGCTACTGGACGAGCGTAACCCGACCAAACCAACACAGAAAGTTCCCCGCGCCGTCGGGATCATCGCGTGAGCGATCAAGGCCGTTCCGGGTGGGCAGACGCCGTGAACAGGGGCACGGTAGTTGGTTTTCCCACGGCCCAGGACCAGGACGAACACCCTGGTGCTGCGCGAGCTGGGACCGGGTAGAGATCCGGACACCCCACTCGTCCAGCCTCCCTCCCTGCCCGATAACTCCTGTTTCCGGTGCGGCGCGATCAACCGAGAGTGATTATCGAGGGTGACAAATTTGATGGGGATTGGTCGGGGGAGGCGCCGAACGGTCTCCTTGGCCAGTCCCAGTTCGCTTTCGAGCTCGGCAGCCGAGCTGCTGTGAGAGCACTGAAAAGAGTCACGGGTGTCTGGCTGCCACGGCGTCGGTGTAGGTCTCGGTAGACTCGTCAACGCGCCTAATGCCCAGCTCACCAAGGATAGTCCGGATCGTATCGAGCGCCGGGCCAACCTCTACCTCAGTGTCCACGATGGACTCGACCTCCAAGTACACGTGTTCAAGCCCGGGTACGCGAACGAGCGTCGCGAGCAATGGCCGACCGTTGGCGGTGAACCGGTAGTTCGAGCAGTGCTTCTCGAACGCGATAAGCACATCGAAACCCAACCCAGCCAGGATGGCGCACAGCGCGTCAGCGTCGGCGACCGTCGTCTCGGTTTCCGGCTTGGACCCGCTGGCCTCCTCGATCGCGAGACCCTTGTAGGTCAGCACCGTGCTGTCTGTGATGTCAGTGTGTATGACACGTACCCTCAGCTCCCGACCAGCACGGCTCAACGCCCGGTCCGGGGCGTCGAAGTAGGTGTCGGAATAGACCGCGAACTCCTCCGGGGCCCGCTGGCGCAGCAGTTCTCGCACCCGCGCCGGGTCGGGAACCCGCGCCTTGAGCTCAACCTCGATTCCCACCCGCCCGAGCCTGTCACATGACGAGCATCACTGCCCGACGAGGGTGGTTGTTCCACGATGTCTCGCTGGGCTACCGGAACAATCATCTCGGCCGTCCGCTCGCTCATGCCTTGTATCAGCGGCCCATGAAATCTCCGCCTTCATGCATACGATGACCCAGATCATCGACAACCTCGAAGCCCCTGCCGACCAGACAATAAGGAGCAACCATGAGCACGACCACGATCGACACCGACCAGAATGTCACCACCCTGATCAATGTCTTCACTGTGAACCCCGAAACTCAGCAAACGCTCGTGGATCTGCTCATCGAGGCCACCGAGCAGGTGATGCGTCACCACACGGGCTTCGTCTCAGCCAATATCCATACCAGCCAGGACGGCACCCGGGTAGTCAACTACGCCCAGTGGCGCAGCCGCGACGACTTCCAGGCGATGCTCAAGGATCCGATCGCGCGTGAACACATGAGCGACATCGCAGTCCTGGCCACCGCCGAGCCACACCTGTACGACGTGACCTCAGTACATCACGTGTAGCGCGCCGACAACGCCGAAGCGGATGGTGGACGGCAGCTGGCCCGAGCAGCCCGCCGAGGAGAAGGGCGTCGACGTAGCGCTGGGTATCGACTTCGTCCGTCTGGCTGTCCGGGGAGCCCACGACGTCGGGGTGCTGATGTCGACCGACACCGACCTGGTGCCGGCACTCGAGGCGGCAAAGTACCCGTCGGAACATTTCAGCAGCCGGGCGCGGCCGGCCTCGGCGCGGAACTCAGTTGCTCTGACGTCGCTGCACTCCTGAAACGACACGCCGATTGGGGTCTATTGCGGAATCTGCGGTCAACGCTAGACAGCCGGATACTGTCCGAGACATGGATCCGGTGCGCAACCCGTTCGCCCCCGGCGCCGGCCAGCGACCGCCCGAGATGGCCGGCCGGGACCGCGAACTGGCCGCTTTCGACGTGGTGCTGGAGCGGGTGGCCCGCGGCCGTCCGGAGCGCTCCCTGGTGCTGACCGGCCTGCGTGGGGTGGGCAAGACGGTGCTGCTCGGCGAGCTGCGGTCGATGGCGATGCGCCGCGGATGGGGCGCGGGCAAGGTCGAGGCCCGACCAGACGGCGGGCTGCGCCGCCCGTTGTCGGCCGCGCTGCACCGCGCGGTGCGCGATCTTGCGCTGCGCCACCGGGCCCCGGACCGGGTCGAGGAGGTGCTCGGGGTACTCAAGGCCTTCGCGTTACGCGCCACGCCCCAAGACGCCAAGCTGCGGGATCGTTGGCAGCCGGGCATCGACGCACCGGCCGTCGCGGGCCGGGCCGATTCCGGAGACATCGAGATCGACCTGGTGGAGCTGTTCACCGAGGTCGCCGAACTGGCCGCCGATGTCGGTACCGGGGTGGCTTTGCTGATCGATGAGATGCAGGACGTGGCGCCTGATGACGTCTCCGCGCTATGTGCCGCGTGTCACGAGTTGTCCCAGTCCGGGGCGCCGCTGGTGGTGGTCGGTGCCGGGCTGCCGCACCTGCCTGCGGTGCTCAGCGCGTCGAAGTCCTACTCCGAGCGGCTGTTCCGTTACGTGCGGATCGATCGGCTGGATCGCGCCGACGTCGACCGCGCGGTAGTCGCGCCGATCAGGCGGGAGAACGCCGCGATCACCTCCGACGCGCTGGACACGCTGTTCGAGACCTCTGGTGGCTACCCCTATTTCGTGCAGGCCTACGGCAAGGCGGCGTGGGACGCCGCCCCCGCGTCACCGATCGGGATCCTCGACGTCCAGGTAGCCGCCCCCGAGGCCGAGAGCGAGCTCGCCGTCGGGTTCTTCGGGTCCCGTTTCGAGCGGGCCACCCCCGCCGAGCGGGAGTACCTGCAGTCGATGGCCGAGCTGACCGGCGGCCGGGACGAGCCGGTCGGCACCACCCAGGTGGCAGACCAGCTCGGTCGACGGGCGTCGTCGCTGTCCCCGGCCCGAGACAGCCTGCTCAAAAAAGGGCTCGTCTACTCCGGGGAACGCGGGCAGATCGCGTTCACCGTCCCACATTTCGGGCGTTTCCTCCTCGGCAAGTTGGTCGGTTGACACCTACGGCGTCCCTCGAACGAGTGAATGCATCGGCGGGTTGGGAGGAGCTGTAACGGTGCCGTGGCGCGCTGCGATGACACTGATAGCCCCGTGATGCTGTTGGACCCCCGACCCGGCAGCGTCACGGGGTTCCCATGCGCAGGGGTCGCTAGCTGGGGATTCCTGGCTGTGAACGACTGCCGGTAGCGTCGTGGTGCGGGGGGTCGTACCGAGCAGCGTCGAGGGCAACACGTACCCTCGGCCCGTGCCTGACAGCAAGCTCGAAATCCAGATGCTCCACGACCGCGTGATGGTGCGTCTCGTGGGCGAGGACGGCGAGCGCCGCAGCAGCGGCGGAATCCTCATCCCGGCGACGGCGCAGATGGCCAAGCGGTTGTCCTGGGGTGAGGTGTACGGGATAGGCAACCACGTCCGCACCGTCCAGGTGGGTGACCGGGTGCTGTTCAATCCCGACGATCAGTTCGAAGTCGAAGTGCGCGGGCAAACCTACCTGGTCATGCGGGAGCGGGACCTGCAGGCCGTTGCCAGCGAGCGTACCGAGCACGGGACGGGTCTGTATCTGTGACCCGACTCGACAAGCCGACCCCGCCCGCGGCATGGTCGCTTTCTGACGGGGCGACCCGAACCGACTGGACCACCGAAGTCCCGCGGATCCTTGCAACCCCATTGCACCGGCGGGACCAGGCGGATGACGCCGGGCACCGCGGCCCCCCGTTGCGTCGCACGGGCATCGTCACAGCTGCCGTACTCGGACTGTTGGCGCTGGTCTACGGCATCGACCTGGCAATGTCATCCGGCGATGTCCCCCGTGGCGTGTCCGTCGCGGGTGTGCAGGTCGGCGGGATGACGCGGGCCGCGGCCGAACAGCGCCTTCGTGAGCAACTCGAGCCACGCCTGAACCATCCGATCACGCTGCAGGCTGGTGACGTCGATGCCAGGCTCGAGCCCCGACGAGCCGGTTTCTCCCTGGACCGGCCTGCCACTCTCAACCAGGCGGGCAAGCAGCCGCTCAATCCGTGGGCCCGGCTGGCCTCGCTGTGGCGGACCCGGGACGTGGGAGTGGTCACCGCCACCGACCGGGCAGCTCTCACCGTGGCCCTGCAGGAGTTGCGCACCCGAACCGACCGGGAGCCGGTCGAGGGCACCATCCGCTTCACCGGTACCCGACCTGTTCCGGTCGAACCACGGCCCGGTCAGCATCTGAACGTTGCCGCCACCACAGAACTCGTCCGCGCAGCCTGGCTGCGCGGCGACCCGGTGCGTGCCCCGGTGACGACGCAGCCGGTACGCACCACTGCCGACGGAATCAGGACGGCGTTGCGCGACACCGTCGAACCTGCAGTGTCCGGCCCGGTCAGGGTGACCGGTGACGGCCACGACGCGGTGCTCCGGCCGGACGTCATCGCGACGGCGTTGCGGTTCGCTCCGGACAGCCGGGGTGGGCTGACCACCACCGTGGACAATCCCACGGTGATCGCCGCGCTGAACCCGCAGCTCGCCTCGACCCAGCGACCGGGAAAGAACGCCCAGATCCTGATCCAGGGCGGGGCGCCGGTGGTACTGCCCTCGGTCGACGGCCGCGGCATCGACTGGGCCGCCAGCCTGCTGCCGCTGCTCGACGTGCTGCACAACTCCGCGACAGAACGCACCCTGGCGGTCAGCTACGTGTCCCTGCCCCCGACTCTGAGCACCGCGCAGGCCAACGCGCTCGGCATCACCACCCAGATCAGCACGTTCAGCACCGGCGGGTTCGCCACCGACTCCGGGCAGAACATCCGGCGCGTCGCAGAGCAGGTCGACGGTGCACTCGTGCGGCCGGGCGAGACCTTCAGCCTCAACGGGTACACCGGTCCGCGCAACGCGGCCACCGGATACGTGGAGGCAGGCATTATCGATCACGGCCGTCCCAGCCGGGGTATCGGCGGCGGCATCTCCCAGTTCGCCACCACGACCTACAACGCGGCGTACTTCGCGGGCATGACCGACGTCGAGCACAAGGAGCACAGCTACTACATCAGTCGCTACCCCCCGGCCCGAGAGGCCACCGTGTTCGAAGGTGCCATCGATGTCAAGTTCCGCAACGACTCCCCCACCGGCATCCTCATCCAGACAGCGTGGACCCCGTCCTCGATCACGGTGACGTTCTGGGGCACCAAACACGTCGACGTCGAGTCGATCACCGGGCCGCGTACCGACTTCACCGACCCGAAAACCGAGACGATCACCGGCCAGCCATGCACCGCCACGCCAGGAACGCCCGGCTTCACCGTCACCGACACCCGCGTCATCCGCGACGCGAATACCCACGCCGAGCTCAGCCGCCGCACGCACAAAGTCGTCTACGACCCTGTCCCCCACGTCGTGTGCACCTGATCCACCGCCTTCAGAAGGCGGCTTCGGGGACGTCCATGAGGGCATTGTCGGTTGCTTCGAGGATTGCGCGGCGGGTGGTCAGTTCCGGGAGGACGTTGCGGGCGAAAAACGTCGCCGCCGCGACCTTGCCCTGGTAGAAGGCCTGGTCTCGCGGAGAAACCGCGCCGCTCAGAGCGGCCAGCGCCACCTCGGCTTGGCGCAACAGCAGCCAGCCGATCAGGACGTCGCCGGTGCTCATCAGCAAGCGCACGGTCTGCTGGCCGACCTTGTAGATGTTGCCCGGATCCTGCTGGGCCGACGTCACAAAGCCGATCATGGCGCCGAGCATCGCCTGCAGGTCACCTACCGCGGTGGCCAGCAACGCCCGTTCCTCCTTGAGCCGGCCGTTGTCGCCGCCGGCATCCAGGAACGACTGGATCTCGTCGGCCAGACACCCGATCGCCTGACCTCTGTCTCGGACTATCTTGCGGAAGAAGAAATCCTGGGACTGGATGGCCGTGGTGCCCTCGTACAGACTGTCGATCTTGGCATCGCGGAGGTACTGCTCAATGGGATAATCCTGGAGAAAACCGGACCCACCCAGGGTCTGCAGGGACAGAGCGAGCATCTCATAAGCCCGCTCCGAGCCGACGCCCTTGACGATCGGCAGCAGCAGATCGTTGACCCGCGCGGCCGACTCGGCGGCCTCACCACCGATCTCCACGGTGTCCTGATGGCTTGCGGTGTAGAGGTACAGCGCCCGCAGGCCCTCCGCGTAGGCCTTCTGCAACATCAGCATCCGGCGCACGTCAGGATGGTGGGTGATCGTCACCCGCGGCGCGCTCTTGTCACGCATCTGCGTGATGTCGGCGCCCTGCACGCGTTGCTTGGCGTACTCCAGCGCAGTGAGGTAGCCGCTGGACAGCGTCGCGATCGCCTTGGTGCCGACCATCATCCGGGCGTACTCGATCAGCTGGAACATCTGCGCGATGCCGTTGTGCACGTCACCGAGCAGCCAGCCGACCGCAGGTGTGCCGTGCGCACCGAAGGTGAGCTCGCAGGTAGCGGAGGCCTTGAGACCCATCTTGTGCTCGAGGCCGGTCACGAACACGCCGTTACGCTCGCCCAGCTCACCGGTATCGGTGTCGAAGTGGTACTTCGGTACCAGGAACAGCGACAGACCCTTGGTCCCCGGGACCGGAGTGATGCCGGGACCCTCAGGCCTTGCCAGCACCATGTGCATGATGTTGTCGGTCAGATCGTGATCGGCCGAGGTGATGAAGCGCTTCACGCCTTCGATGTGCCACGAGCCGTCGGACTGCTGGATCGCCTTGGTTCGACCGGCGCCCACGTCCGACCCCGCGTCGGCCTCGGTGAGCACCATGGTCGAGCCCCAGCCCTTATCGATCATGAGCTGGGCCCAGCGCTGCTGTTCGGCGTTGCCGTTGTCGTACATCACAGCGGCCATGCTGGGACCACTCATGTACATGAACACCGCCGGGTTGGCGCCCAGCATCAGCTCCGACGCGGCCCAGCGCAGCGTGGACGGCGCACCGAAACCGCCCAGCTCGACGGGCAGATCCAGCCGGTACCACTCACCGTCCCACAGCGCCCGGTAGGCCTTCTTGAACGCCGCGGGGAGCTCGACGGTGTGCGTCTCGGGGTCGAAGGTCGGCGGGTGACGGTCGGACTCGACGAAAGAGTCCGACAGCGGGCCGCGGGCCAGCCGGTCGATCTCGCGGAGCAGCTCGTGCGCGGTGTCGCGGTCCATCTCGGCGTACGGGCCGACACCCATCCGCTCCTGCACCCGGAGCACCTCGAAAAGGGTGAACTCCAGGTCGCGGAGATTGCTCTTGTAGTGACCCATTGTCCTCACTCCGACGCAGTCGTGGCACCGGCCCTACTCGCCGGTAACAACAGCATATTACCAGCCGGTAACCTCGGCAAGTCAGATCCGTCGCGAGGTCGAGTCCGACCGGCCCCGACATGGAGCCTTGTCGGGGCTAGCGGGCCCCGAATAACCCCGACAAGGCTCCATGTCGGGGACACCGGAACGATGGGGGAATGATGGGCGACGCGTGTGCTGGGGTCGACGTCGGGGGCACGTTCACCGATGTCGTGGTGCACGCCGGTGGCCACCGGCCCCGGGCGGTGAAGGTGCCGACCACCCCCGGCAATCAGGCGGTAGGAGTGCAGCGAGGTGTCGAGCAGGCCTGGCCCGGCGCGCCGTTGCGGCTGCTGCCGCACGGCACCACGACGGCCACCAACGCGGTGTTGGAACGCACGCTCGCCCGGACCGTCCTGGTGACGACCACAGGGTTCGCTGATGTGCTGCAGATAGCCCGGCAGGACCGGCCCGCACTCTACGACCTGACCGTCATCCGGCCCGAACCGCTCGTACCGCACGAGCTCGTGGTGACCGTCGTCGAGCGGACCGGCCCGGACGGCGCGGCGATCATCGCGCTGACCGACGCGGAGATCGATCGGGTGGTGCGCCGGGTCGAGAGCCTCAAGCCGGAGTCGGTAGCGGTGAGCTTGCTGTTCAGCTACGCCTGCGACGAACACGAGCGGCGGCTGTGCGACGCGCTGGGCAAGCTGAACCTTCCGATCACCCGTTCCAGCGAGCTGCTCCCGGAGTTCCGTGAGTTCGAGCGGGCGTCGACGTGCGTGCTCAACGCCGCCGTCGAGCCCGTGATGCGCCGCTACCTGTCCAACCTGACCGACCGGCTCCCCGGTCCGACGATCACCGTGATGACCTCAGGTGGCGGCACCGCCGGTGTCGATTTCGTGGCTGCGGCCCCGGTGCACACGTTACTGTCCGGACCCGCCGCGGGTGCCGTCGCGGCGGCCGCCGTGGCGCGGTCCGCCGGTTTCGACGACGCGATCGCCTTCGACATGGGCGGCACCTCCACCGACGCCTGCCTGATCAGGGATGCCCAGCCGGAGGTGTCGACGTCCGCGACCATCGCCGGGTTGCCGTTTCGCACCCCGGCGGTCGGGATCCACACCGTGGGCGCGGGAGGCGGGTCGATCGCCTGGGTCGACACCGGCGGCGCGTTGCGGGTCGGCCCGCGGTCAGCTGGTGCGGAGCCCGGCCCGGCCTGTTACGGGCTGGGCGGTACCGAACCCACGGTGACCGACGCGCACTGCGTGCTCGGCCACCTCGACCCGGATCGGCAACTCGGCGGGGGCTTGCGCCTGGACGTCGACGCGGCCGGGCGTGCCCTCGGTGCGCTACCGGAATCCGCCGGCGGGGCGCCGGGAATCCTCGCGGTCGTGCGGGCCACGATGGCCCGCGCCTTGCGCAAGGTCAGCACCGAACGCGGCGTCGACCCGGCCGGCCTGGCGCTGGTCGCCTACGGTGGCGCCGGTCCGCTGCACGCCACCGCGCTGGCCCGCGAGCTGGGCTGCCGCGCGGTGGTGGTGCCTCCCGCTCCGGGTGTGCTCAGCGCGCTGGGCCTGCTGCTCGCGCCGGCCCGGTATGAGGCATCCCGGACGGTGCTGGCGTCGGCAGGCGACGATCTCGCCGGTTCCTGGCAAGCGCTGGAGGGACAGGCCCGGGAAGAGCTGGCGCACCAGGGCGTGACGGGCCAGATCACGGTGTCTCGGGTGGCCGACGCCCGCTACGCCGGCCAGTCCCACGAGCTGCGGATCGCCGCTGAAGCAGGCGCCGATCTGGCGCGGCTGCTGCACGCCGCGCACCGGCAGGCCTACGGATACGCCATGCCTGACGAGCAGGTGCTGGTGGTCACTCTACGAGTGGTGGCACAAGGGGAACCGATCCTGCCGCAGCCACCGGAGGACTGGGACCAGGGCGAGCCTGCTCCGGAGCGGTCTCGGGAGATCGGTGATGCGGGCCTGGCCCGGGTGGTCTCCCGAGCGGGGCTAGCCGCCGGGGACGAGGTCAGCGGCCCGGCGTTGATCGAGCAGCCGGACACCACCACGTTGCTCGCTGCCGGCGAGGTCGCCGTGGTCGACGGCGACGGCAACCTGGTGGTGCACCTGCATGGCTGAGTTGTCCGGGGTTGAGCTGGAGGTGTTCCGGCACGCGCTGGCCGGGGTCGCCGAGGAGATGGGCGTCGCGCTGCGACGCGCTGCGTACTCCCCCAACATCAAGGAACGCGCCGACTGCTCGGCCGCGGTGTTCGACCCCGACGGGAACATGGTCGCCCAGGCCGAGCACATCCCGGTGCACCTGGGTGCCATGCCGGCCGGCGTCCGCGCGGTACTCGACACCTTCGGCACGCTGCGGCCTGGTCAGCAGGTCTGCGTCAACGACCCTTACCTGGGCGGTACCCACCTGCCGGACCTCACGATCGTCGCCGCTGTCGGCTCTTCGGACGGTCCAGAAGAATGCACGGAGTTGCTCGGTTACGTGGCCAACCGCGCGCACCACGCCGACGTCGGCGGAGCGGCACCAGGGTCCATGCCGGCCACCGCCACCGACATCGCGATGGAGGGGATCCGCATCCCGCCCATCCTGATCGCCGACGCAGGCGGGGAACGCGACGACGTGGTGGCGCTGATCGCCGCGAACTCGCGGACCCCCGGCGAGCGCCGGGGCGACCTGAGGGCACAGTTCGCGGCCAACCACGTGGGGGCTCGCCGGTTGCGGGAGCTGGCCGGCCGGATGGGGGCGGCGCGGCTATCCGAGGCGATGGTGGCCGTGTGCGACTACTCCGACCGGCGGGTCCGGGCGGCCGCGCGGGAGATCCCGGACGGGTGCTACCACAATTCCGACGTCCTGGAGGTCGGTACCGGGGTCACCATCCGCGCCGCCGTGACCGTCGCGGGCGACGAGGTGTCGATCGACTTCGAGGGCACCGATCCGCAGCTCCCGGTGAACCTCAACGCGGTGTTCGCGGTGACCCAGTCGTGCGCGATGTTCGTGTTCCGGATGCTGACCGACCCCGACGCCCCGCCCAACGCCGGCTGCTACCGATCGTTGCACGTGCGAGCCCCGGAAGGCTCTGTCGTGCATGCGAGGTTCCCCGCGCCGACAGCCGCGGGCAATGTCGAGACCAGCCAGCGGATCGTCGACGTCCTGCTCGGCGCGTTCGCCCAGGCGATTCCCGAGCGGGTGCCGGCAGCAAGCCAGGGCACGATGAACAACCTGCTCATCGGGACCGGTGGTGATCATCCGTTCAGCTACTACGAGACGCTGGGCGGCGGCGAGGGCGGTACCCCCGACCGGCCCGGCATGTCCGGGGTGCACACCGGGATGACCAACACCCGCAACACCCCCGCCGAGGCGATGGAACTGGACTACCCGCTGCGGGTGTGGCGCTACGAGCTGCGGTCCTCCTCCGGGGGGGACGGGGCGCATCCCGGCGGCGACGGTCTGATCCGGGAGGTCGAAGCGCTGGTCGACTGCACGCTCACGGTGCAGTCCGAACGTCGGGAACACCCGCCGTGGGGGCTCGGTGGCGGGCACCCCGGGGCAGTGGGCCGCAACATCTTGCGCCAGGCCGACGGGACCGAGGTGGAGCTGCCCAGCAAGGGCACCTGGCAGTTACGCCGCGGCGACCGCATCCGCATCGAAACTCCCGGTGGTGGTGGCTGGGGATCGCCGACCGAATGAGCCTCGTACGATCTTACAGTAAGACGCCGACCGAGCTCGTCATCGTCACGTCGACCAGATTCTTGCCGATACGATCAGGGAAGATCTCGGTCCGAGGAATGAAAATGTTGCAGCGTTGATTATAAGCAACCACTGCGCACGCTCGTGACTTTCCTCGGACGTTGAGACCAGCCAACCCGCCGCATGACGAAAGTAAGAGAGTGATGGTGCGCTTCTACCTCCATGATGGGGTGCGATTCTGCTCACGGTAAGACCCCTATAGCCGTGAGTAGCAGGCAAGATCTCAGCGCGCCCACCCCGGCTGACGGCAGACCCGGCGAAGCGGGTTGGCAGGCACGTGGCCGATGGGTCAAGATCAGAGCATGGTGCTCGACGCCCTGCGGGCACTTCCGCCGACACTGATACTCATCATGGCCTTCCTCTGCCCGGCGCTGGAGGCCTCCACCATGCTCGGTGTGGTCTTCCCCGGGGAGATCGCGATCCTGGTAGCGGGCGCCGCTGCGCAGACGGGGGCGCTGTCGCTGTGGGCCGTCGTGACGGTCGGGGTGGCGGGAGCGGTCATCGGCGACACGGTCGGATTCGGCGTCGGTCGCCGCTACGGCGAACGGTTGCTGGCGCGCCTGCCCGACCGGCTGGTCAAGCCGGAGACCGTGCGCGCGACCAATGAACTGCTGCGCAGGCGTGGGCCGATCGTCGTGCTTGTCGGCCGCATGACCGCGTTGTTGCGGGCACTGGTGCCCGGCTTGGCCGGAATGAGTGGCCTGACCTGGCAGAAGTTCCTGCCCTACAACGTCCTCGGTGGGATGATCTGGGCGACCGCGGTGGTCATGCTGGGGTACCTGGCCGGCGCCAGCCTGGCGGTGGCGCAGGAACGGCTGGGCATAGTCAGCAACATCGTGCTCGGCGTCGTTGTCGCCGTGGGAGTCGTGATGTGGTGTCGCTCCCATGTCCGGCGGCGGCAATCGAGACTGTAGAACCCCGCGTCAGAACCCCGCGTCCCGGCTCGGATGAACCGCTGAACGCAGCTGGGTGGCCGTTGACCGATTCACTATCAACTGACTATGCTGCAACGCGCAGCTAGACAGACCTGTCTGTGCTATCCATTCGGCCCACCCGGCGGCCATTCGTGTGACGCGGGGCCATTTTGCAACAGGAGGAGTTTGTCGCGAGCGACACGATTACCGGTCCACCTACTCCGTTAAGAGAAAGGGAAATCATGGCGGATTACGATCCTAGAACGGCCACCGGAATCCCCACAGAACCCGTCGGGTCCCTTCCACGACCTGCCACGCTGCAGGCCGCATATGCAGCCTACGACGAAGGGAAAATCGACAGAGAAGCGCTGGAATTCGAACAGGACGCTGCAGTCCGCGACTCGATCGAGCGCTTCGAGGCCACCGGATCACCGATCATTTCCGACGGCGAACAACGTAGGTCGAGCTTCGCCACCTACCCCATCACCGATACGCTCGCTGGAACCGGCCTTGCCGACAACCTCGGCCCAGGGGGCCAGTTCTTTGCGATCTTCGCCGATGGCCACGGGCGGCAACTTCCACGCCTCACCGGGGGCCCTCTGCGATACAAGACGTACGCCGCCGAAACCCTGAGAAAATCCATCGGCCTGACGAGCGTGCCGATGAAGCAGGCGGTGATCGCACCCTCCATGCTGACCCTGTTGTACCCACTGAGAGAAGAGGTGTCCGGCTACCCCCGGGAGCAATTCGAGGAAGACATCGTCAACGAATGCGAAAAAGACATCCGCGGCGCCTTCGCCGCCGGAGCCGCTCGGGTTTCCATCGACTTCACCGAGGGCCGACTCGCCACCAGGGAAGATCCACGCAACCCGTGGACCGGCGCCGGCCTGCTTCCGCATTTCATCGAGCGCAACAACCGCGTACTCGCGCGTTTCACGCCGGAGGAGCGGGCGAAGATCGGTATCCACACCTGCCCGGGCGGAGACCGTGACTCGGTTCACAGTGCCGATGTGCCCTACAACAACCTGCTCCCGAGCATGTTCCAGATGAACGCCGGCTACTTCCTCATCCAGCTCGCAAGTGAGCGCGACAAAGACCCAGTCTACCGGTCCATCGGCGAGCACCTCCGCGATGACGCGAACGGTGTGGCACAGATGGCCTACATCGGGGTATGCGTGCCACAAAGCCCTAGACCGGAGAGCGCGGCGGAGATCTGCGATGCCCTGGTGAAGGCATCCAACTTCATCCCCAAGGAAAGACTCGGCTCTACCGATGACTGCGGCTTCTCGCCGTTTAGCATCGATGAGAAGCCGAACCACGGTTCGCCCGATTATGCCCGCGACATCGCGTTCCAGAAAATCAAGAACCGCGTCGAGGGTACCAAGATGGCTGCGGAAAAACTCGGCGTCAGCTGAATCCTGGACCCGCAGTGGCCCGACCACTCACCCGAGAGCGATCGGGCCACTCTCGTTCTGGTCGCGCTCTGGCGACAGTCGCCGTGAGCTGCTGGCCCTCACAGCGCAACTCGGCGCCTTGGCCGTGGCTGTCCCGCTCCAGGCGGCCCGGCACCTCCCAGAACCGGCCTGCCTGTCGACCCTCATGTTCGCAGCTGTACGAGCAGGTCACCAGCCTGCACCTAGATCACCATGCGGCGGCGCAAGCCTTCTTTCACGGCGAGCGGCGATACTGCTGCCCGGCCGCTAAAATCTCGTGACGGAGGCGTATGGGTGCCTGGTGGCCCCCGTGGTCTTCAACACCGACGTGGTCGAGTAACTCGACCAGGCGGGTTCGATTCCCGTCCGCCTCCGCCAAGGATTTTCCGTACGACAGGGACGTTCACGACGACAGGGACGTTCACGACTCGATGTCAATCTCTCGCCAGCGACGTCCGTCAACCGTGGCGCTGATCGGGGAAACTCCCGACCTCTGGTGTCGAGGGGGGCGACCGCAGCGCGACGGGGGAGCTAGCGTGCGCACCATGGATGTGCGCCGGCAGGTTCCGCGCACCGATGCGGTGCTGGCCGATCCAGCTGTAGCTGCCGCCGCGCATCGGCTGGGACACGAGCAGGTGAAGCAAGCAGTGGCTGCGGCACAGCAGCGAGTACGCGAGGGTGCCCTGCCAGCAGCCGGGGTCGTCGCCGAGACCCTAGCCGCCTTGCCCGACACCGCGACGACCCTGCGCCCGGTGCTCAATGCGACCGGGGTGTTGCTGCACACCAACCTGGGTCGGGCACCGCTGTCCGCCGCTGCGCTCGAGGCACTGGGAGTCGCGGCTGGAACCACCGATGTGGAACTCGACCTGGTCACCGGAGGGCGCGGTGACCGGGGGGCGGGAGCGCTGGCCGCGCTGGCCACCGCGGTACCCGCGGCGGGCGACCTTCATGTGGTGAACAACGGTGCGGCTGCGTTGGTACTCGCCGCGACCGCGCTGGCGGCCGGTCGCGAGATCGTGCTGGCCCGCGGTGAGATGGTGGAGATCGGCGACGGGTTCCGCATCCCGGACCTGCTGGAGTCCACCGGTGCCCGGCTGCGTGAGGTCGGCACCACCAACCGGGTCACCCGCGAGGATTATGCCGCAGCGATCGGACCGCAGACCGGGTTCGTGCTCAAAGTGCACCCGTCGAACTTCCGGATCACCGGCTTCACCTCCTCGGTGCCGATCACGGTCCTGACCGGGCTGGGCGTGCCGGTGGTCGTCGACATCGGCTCGGGACTGCTGTCGCCGCACCCGGCGCTGCCCGACGAGCCCGACGCCGCCACCGCGCTCGCCCACGGCGCCGACCTGGTCACGGCCAGCGGCGACAAGCTGCTCGGCGGTCCACAAGCCGGTCTGCTACTGGGGTCGCAGCAGTTGGTGACCACGCTGCGACGGCACCCGCTGGCCCGGGCGTTGCGGGTGGACAAGCTCACTCTCGCGGCGCTGGAGGCCACCCTGAGAGGGCCTGCGACGCCCACCGCGCAGGCGCTGTCAGTCCACCCCGATGCGCTGTTCCAGCGCGCGACGGCGATCTCGACGGCATTGGCCGCGTGCGGGGTGGACGCGGCAGCGGTGACGTCGCGGGCCGCGGTGGGGGGTGGCGGCGCGCCGGGAGTGACGCTGGCCAGCGCCGCGGTCAGCCTGCCGGAGCGCTACGCCGCGCTGCTGCGGGGCGGGAACCCCCCAGTGCTCGGCCACGTCGAACGCGGTCGATGCCTTCTCGACCTGCGGTCGCTGTCCCCCCGGCACGATGTCATCTTGCGCGCCGCCGTACTGGCATGCACGTCGTAGCGACTGCAGGCGACGTCGACCACGGCGAGTCCACCCTGGTCCGGGCACCGACCGGTGGGCGGAGCAACGCCGCCGGGGATGACCATCGATCTGGGCTTCGCCTGGACGACCCTGCCCACCGGCTCGACGGTGGCGTTCATCGACGTGCCCAGCCACGAACGGTCTCACGCCGACCATGCCTCGCCCGCTTGCCGACGAACACCCCCGGCGCCCGGCTAGCGCCCGCACCATCGACGTCCGGCTCTCCCCGACATGGAGACATATCGGGGCAAACGGGCCACGTTTTGCCCCGATATGTCTCCATGTCGGGGTGCACGACCATGCCCGGCGGGGGTCAGGGTGCTGGGCGGGTGGGCGCCGGTGCTTCACCGGCGCGGGGCGGGCGCCGGGCGCGTTGAGGCCCCGAGTGCCAGTTGTCAGCGAGCGTCTCGGCGATCTCGTAGGTATTCAGCGCCGCGCCCTTGCGCAGGTTGTCTCCGCAGACGAAGAAGTCCAGGGTGTTCGCGAAATCCAACGCCTGGCGAATCCGGCCGACATAGGTCGGGTCCGTCCCGACCACCGTGGCGGGGGTCGGCCACAGCCCGGCGGTCGGATCATCGGCCAACACGATGGTCGGCGCTGCGGTGAAGACCTTCCGGGCCTGCGCCACAGTGACCGGCTGCGCGAACACCGCGTGCACCGCGAGTGCGTGAGTGGTGACCACCGGGACCCGCACGCAGGTGGCCGACACCTTGAGTTCCGGGATACCGAGGATCTTGCGGGACTCGTTGCGGACCTTGAGCTCCTCAGAACTCCACCCGTCGTCTTTGAGCGACCCGGCCCAAGGCACCACGTTCATCGCCAGCGGCGCTGGGAACGGTGACCGGACGGGTAGTCCCGCCACGGCCAGCGCCTCGGCGACGTCCCCGCCGCGCACCCCGAGACCCTTGCCGGCCACCGCGGCAAGCTCGGCATAAAGTCGGTCCACTCCCTCGCGCCCCGCGCCGGAGGCTGCCTGGTAGCTGGCCACCACCAGTTCGGTGAGGCCGAAATCGCGGTGCAGCGCACCCACTGCGGTCATCATCGACAGCGTCGTGCAGTTGGGATTGGAGATGATCCCTTTCGGTCTGTGGGCGATCTCCGCAGCATTGATTTCGGGGACCACCAACGGTACGTCGGGATCCATCCGGAACGCACCGGAGTTGTCCACCACGACCGCGCCACGCTGCACGGCGACTGGGGCCCACCGCTCCGAGATCTCGTCCGGGACGTCGAACATCGCGATGTCCACGCCGTCGAAGGCTTCCGGGCTGAGCGCGACGACGACGCGCCGCTCACCTCGCACCGTCATTGTCTTTCCGGCCGAGCGGGCCGAGGCGATCAATCGGATCTCGCCCCAGGGCACCGACGGTCGGGAGTCGACGATGTCGATCATGACGGTCCCGACGGCGCCGGTGGCACCGACGATGCCGAGGACAGGACTGATCATCGCCCGGTGCCGGCGTAGACGACGGCGCGCTCGTCACCGCCCAGTTCGAATGCCTCGTGGATCGCGCGCACAGCGTCGTCCAGCTGGTCGGCTCGGACCAGCACCGAGATCCGGATCTCCGAGGTGTTGATCGTCTCGATGTTGACTCCGGCCTGGGCGAGCGCCTCACAGAATCTCGCCGTGATCCCCGGGTGCGAGCGCATGCCGGCGCCGATCAGCGACACCTTGCCGACCTGGTCGTCGCACAGCACGTCTTCGAAGCCGATCTGGGACTGCATCGCGCGCAGCGCCTTGACCGCGATCGGCCCGTCGAGTTTGGGCATCGTGAAGGTGACATCGGTGCGGCCGGTGTCGATGTGCGAGATGTTCTGCAGCACCATGTCGATGTTGAGCTCGGCGTCGGCGATCACACGGAAAATGTGGGCGGCCTTGCCGAGCTCGTCGGGCACCCCGGTGACGGTGATCTTCGACTCGGACCGATCGTGCGCAACGCCAGTGAGCATGGCCTGTTCCACGGTGAGATCCTCCACTGATCCAGACACCATGGTGCCGCGCTTTCGACCGTACGATGAGCGGACATGCACCGCAATGTGGTTACGTCGAGCGTATTCGACGCACCGCAACATGAGCACCCTCGCCCCGCATGCCGCCATCTCCAGCATCTCCTCGTAGGTGATGGTGTCGAGCTTGCGGGCGTCGGGCACGATCCGCGGGTCGGCAGAATACACGCCGTCGACGTCGGTGTAGATCTCGCACACGTCCGCACGCAGAGCGGTGGCCAGCGCGATCGCGGTGACATCGGAGCCGCCGCGACCCAACGTGGTGACGTCCTTGGTGTCTTGGGCCACCCCCTGGAAGCCGGCCACCAGCGCCACCGCGCCCTGGTCGAGAGCATCGCGAACCCTGCTCGGCGTCACGTCGATGATGCGGGCCCTGCCGTGCGCGCCGGTGGTGATCACGCCGGCCTGCGAGCCGGTGAACGAGCGGGCATCCACCCCCAGGGCGTGCACCGCCATGGCGACCAGGGCGTTGGAGATCCGCTCACCAGCGGTGAGCAGCATGTCGAGCTCGCGTTGATGAGGTTCAGGCGATACTTGACCGGCGAGCTCAAGCAACTCGTCGGAGGTGTCACCCATCGCCGACACCACCACCACGACCTCATTGCCCCCGTTGCGCGTCTCGACGATCCGTTCAGCCACTTTCTTGATCCGCCCGGCGCTGTCCACCGACGAGCCGCCGTACTTCTGCACGACGAGCGCCACGCCGACCTCCAGTATCGGAACAGTTGACGGGAGCCGAACGCGGGCTGCAGCATCGTTGGCCAGGACGTCGTTACCGATCGTAGGTGGCGGCTCAGTGGCTACCCAACCACTGTGTGGCGGCACACAAGATAGGGTCGTGTCCCCTGGCAGGGGACACGACCCTTGGAGTCTCGCTGCCTAGTCGGTAGCGACGCGACGTCCGCCGAACATTCTGAGCAGGCCAGAACCGAAGATGAGTGCCGCCAGCGCGGTCACCAGGTGCAGGTAGTTGTCCGGGTCGTTCCCCGCTGGGACCGATACCAGACTGAGGTAGCCCAGGTAGCCCAGGATGGCGGCCAGCAAGTAGAAACCGCCGATGGAGATGTTCAGACCCTCGTTGCCGGCAGCGGTGAGCGCGAATGCTCCCAGCAGCCACAACGCGCCGATCACAATATGCACGACGTTGTGGAAGGGGTTCACCATGAAGATCCCGAAGACCGAAGCGTTCGTCATCTCGGTGACGTTGCCGAAGCCCGAGAAGTAGAACCCGATGATCCCGCCGGCCAGGTAGATAGTGCCGGCGATCATCGAAAAGCTTTGCTCCAGCGTCCTGGACGCCCTCCTACTCTGGATCTTGATTCCGAACTTGTCCTCTGGACTAGCAAACGTCATGTCCGTCCCCTTCCACTCGACATCGACTCCACTCGACGTCGACGACTCACCGGTGAGGTGTGCAGGCTGAGTAGCGCCACCACCTCATGTCCCTGACTCGAACTTCGGCTCGCGGCAGCCCACAGTTCACCTGCTGGCCGACAGATCACCCTATCGGATGCAGACAGTCCGTGTTCGAGGGGTGGCGCTCAGTAGCTTCAGGACCGGCCGCCCGGACCTCACGGCCGCCCCGCACTTCAACGGCCTCACCCGACGGCCCCATTGCCGGGGTGGTCGCTCACCGGTCACGGCGCGCCAGTACGATGCAGCCCTCCGTAACGAAGACCCTGCGGAAAGCGACCGGACACCCGACCAACTGGTCACACCCAGTGAGCAAGCTTACGATCTGATGGAAGTGGGCCCATGACAGATCTGTGGAACGTCATACGCAGGAGACGGGTGTTAGCCATCGCCATCGGGGTGGTCCTGGCCATTGGACTCGCAACGTCCGCCGCGATAGTGGGTCGTGGGCTGTTCACTCCCGATCAATCCGCAAAGGCATCAAATGCGACAAACACCACGAACAGGTCGGATGTCTCGACGAAATCCAAGCCGGCAGGCTTCACCGAGTTCCGCAACGACAAGGCCGGTTTCGAGCTGGCCTTCCCCGCCAACTGGACGAAACTGAGCCCCAAGGATCCCTCGGTCCTCCTGCTTCTGGCGCAGGGTACGCAGGACTCCTTCCTCGTGCGAGCCAATGAACTTCAAGAACCGGTCGGACCACAGCAGCTGCCGGCTGCCAGGCAGGTGACGGACAAGCTCGTCACCTCCAACAAGTCGGTTACCATGATCACCGATCCCAAGCAGATAGAACTGGGCGGTTTGCCCGGTTTCTTCTACTTCTACAACTTCAAGGATGCCGCCACCGGACAGGAAGGCTCGCACTCCCACTTCTTCTTGTTCAACGGCAAGACGATGATCAGTATGGTCTTCCAGACCCTACCCAAGGAGCGTTTCGCCGAGTCCGCCAAGACATTCGATCAGATCGCTGCCTCGTTCCACGCGCTGAAGAAGTGACGATCCCGCCCAGCGGCACAAGTGGGTTGTGCCGCTGTCGATGATGTGGTCGACCGCGGCGAGCGTCTTCGACACCGTCGATCACATCCAGGGCGGGAGTTCGGGCAGTCCGCCGGGTGCGGTAAGCCGGGCTCCGCGGGAGCGGCCGGCCAGCCAGCCGGCCAGCTGTTGTACCGGCCCGGAGACAGTCACGGCAACGCCGGCCCCGGAACCGAAGGTGACGTGTTTCTGGCCGGGGACATGCAGCTCGATCCGAGTCGACACGCGAGTGTTCATCGAATCGGCCAGGTCGCGCACCAGCGCGGTAGCGATGTCCTCGGGCAGTCGGTCGATCTCCACACCGGCGTCTAGGTCCACGATGTGCAGCCACAGCTCGCGCACCCGCACCCACGGGACCAACGACGCGGGCAAGGGACCATGCCTGGTGCGCACGGTGGCTTCCCAGTGCGTCGCCGACAGTTCCTGAGCGGCAGCGGCGAACGCGGCTCCGGTGTTCCGGAGGTCATCGAGCTGCTCGGTCCGCGGCCGCCGCGCGCCTGCCTGGATGTCGGCGTCGCGCGCCTCCACCGACGGGTACATCGGTGTCTCGATGCCGGTCCGCGCCCAGGCGAGCAGCCGGCAAAGGCCCTCCGCGTTGCGAGCGAGATGGGTCACCACATGGCCACGGGTCCAGCCAGGCAGCCGTGACTCCCCACGCAGATCGTCCAGCTCCATGACGGTTTGCTCGAACAGCGCCTGCCCGTCAGCGACCCAGGACAACTCCCGATCCGGCTGACCCACGCCGACCGACCTTACAAGATCACGCCTCACACGATGGCACCGGGGCGATAGCCGGCTGCTTGGGGATGCCGGGCGACCACCGCCTCGACCATGGCGACGACCATGGCGATCTGCGCGGCGGCGGCTCCGGTGAACGGTAGCCGGTCCGCGAGCAGCGTGTCGAGGTCGGCCCGGTCCAGCGGCAACCTACCGTCATCGGCCAGCCGGTCGAGCAGGTCGTTACCGGCACCGGTCTCCCGCATCGCCAGCGCGACCGCGACCGCGTGCTCCCTGATCACCGCATGCGCGGTCTCCCGACCCACCCCGCCGCGCACCGCAGCGACCAAGACCTTCGTGGTAGCCAGAAACGGCAGATAGCGTTCCAACTCACGCTCGATGACCGCCGGGTAGGCGCCGAACTCGTCGAGCACCGTGAGGATCGTCTCCACCAGCCCGTCGAAGGCGAAGAACGCGCCGGGCAGCGCGACGCGGCGCACCACCGAGTCCGACACGTCACCCTCGTTCCATTGCGAGCCGGACAGCTCGGCCACCATCGCGGCATACCCGCGCAATACCACGGCCAGACCGTTGACGCGCTCGCAGGAGCGGGTGTTCATCTTGTGCGGCATGGCGCTGGATCCGACCTGGCCGGCCTGGAATCCTTCGGTCACCAGCTCGTGGCCGGCCATCAGCCTGATCGTGGTCGCCAGCGACGACGGCGCCGCGGCCAGCTGCACCAAGGCGCCGAGAACCTCGTGGTCCAGCGACCGCGGATAAACCTGCCCGACGCTGGTGAGCACCCGGGCGAACCCAAGGTGTTCAGCCACCCGCTGCTCCAATGCCGCCAGTGCGGATAGCTCACCTCCGAAGAGATCCAACGCATCCTGAGCGGTCCCCATCGGGCCCTTGATTCCGCGCAGCGGGTAACGGGCGAGCAGCTGCTCAAGCCGGGCGAAGGCCACGAGCAGCTCCTCGGCGGCACTGGCGAACCGCTTGCCCAGCGTGGTGGCTTGGGCCACGACGTTGTGGCTGCGCCCGGCCATCACCAGATCGCCGTACTCCGCGGCGCGGCCGGCCAACCGGGCGAGCAGCGCGACACAGCGGTCCCGCACGTGCTCCAACGAACGGCGCACCTGAAGCTGCTCGACGTTCTCTGTGACGTCTCTCGACGTCAGTCCCTGGTGGATCTCCTGATGACCGGCCAGCGCGTTGAACTCCTCGATGCGTGCCTTGACATCGTGCCGGGTCACCCGTTCCCGCTCTACGATCGATTCGAGATCGACGCTGGACGCCACCCGCTGGTAATCGTCGAGCGCCCGCTGCCCGACCGGCAGCCCCAGATCGGCCTGCGCACGCAGCACAGCCAGCCACAGCTGCCGTTCGAGCACCACCTTGTACTCCGGTGACCACAACCGCACCAGCTCACCGGAGGCGTACCGGGCAGCCAGCACGTCAGGAATCACGCATGCACATTAACCTGCTCGTGAGTGCGATTGAGTGCCATAACACTGTTTCCCACTCACGAGGGAGGGCAGCGCTCAGAACGATCAGCGCTGCGCCATGAGGACGGAGCCAGATGGACACGGTCAAGACGGACTCCTTGGTCGCAGTGCAGGCGGGCCGATTGTTCGACGGGCAGCGGAGCTTCGGAGCGAGCACAGTCCTGATCGGCGGTAGCCGGATCGTCGACATCGACGCCACCGGCGCGACGCCACCGGCGCATGCCGAGGTGATCGACCTGGGTAGTGACGTCTTCCTGCTTCCCGGGCTGATCGACGCACACGTCCACCTGGCCTTTGACGCCAGCGCCGATGTCGTGGCCGGTATCGACGTCGTCGACGACGGGCAGTTGCTGGCGCAGATGGCACTGGCCGCGCACCGGGCGCTGCGGGCCGGGATCACCACCGTGCGGGATCTGGGTGATCGCAGCTTCTTGGCGCTGGCGTTGCGGGAGCAGCTCGATACCTGGGTCGATCTGGGACCGGAGATCGTCATCTGGTCCGCCGATCACCATCCGCGGTGGTCACTGCCACTTCCTCGGCGGCGTGGCCAACGGTCCGCAGGAGTTGCGCGCCGCGGTGCACGAGCGCGCCGAGCGCGGCTGTGAGCTCGTCAAGGTGATGGTCAGTGGCGGTGTCCTCACGCCGGGCAGTGCGGTCCACGAGTCGCAGTACACTCTCGCCGATCTGCGCCTGATCGTGGCCGAGGCGCACGACCTCGGGCTACGAGCCGCGGCGCACGTGCATGGCCCCGGCTCGGTCGCCGACGCCATCACGGCAGGTTTCGACACCCTGGAACACGTCACGTTCTTCACCGAGGACGGTGTGTCCGCCGACCCCGCGACCATGGATGCCCTCGTCGAGTCGGGGATCGTGGTGAGCGCCACGGTCGGCCAGCTACCTGGAGTCGGGGAACTACCGCCCTACGTTGCCCGCCGCCTCGGATCCGTGAGCGAGAACTTGGCTCGCCTGCACCGGCGCGGTGCGTGCATCGTCCCGGGTACCGATGCCGGGATCGCCCCCTTCAAGCCGCACGACGTGCTGCCCTACGGGCTCGCCGGCCTCACCAGACTCGGGATGACCACTGTCGAGGCGCTGTCCGCCGCCACCTCGGTCGCCGCGGACGCCTGCGGTCTCACGGGTAGCAAGGGCCGGCTGATCCGGGGCGCCGATGCCGACCTGCTCGCTGTCACCGGCGACCCGCTCGCCGACATCTGTGCCGTCCACGACGTCGTCGCGGTGTTCCGCGCCGGTCGCCGGGTGCGCTGATCGCCGAGAATGGGCTTGTCCCCGAATACCGGCAGGAGGTCACTATGGTCGTCGCAAGGCAGGTCGAGGCGGTGCAACGGGTCCTGAGTCCCTTCTTCGAGGCGGTGATGCGACCGCCGCCCGAGGGCGCACGGCCAGTGGTTGCCGACTTCATGGCGGGTAACCCGCAGGAGCCGACCCTGCCCGGCTTCGTCGAGGCGCTGCGGCGATGGAGCGTTCCCACCTCGACCGACTCGTTCGCCTACCGCCCGATGCACGAGCCCGCGCGCCAGGCGGCGGCCGCCTCACTGACCGCCGAGCTGGGCGTGGACTTCGCTGCCGAGGACGTGTTCCTCACCCGCGGCGCCAGCGGGGCCATCGCGCTGGCCCTCAGCACGTTGGTCGACCCCGGCGACGAGGTCGTCTTCTTGAGCCCGCCGTGGTTCTTCTACGAGGCGATGATCCTGGCCAGCGGCGCCACGCCGGTCCGGGTCCGGCTCGAGCCGCCTGCGTTCGACCTGAACGTCGACGCCATCGTCGCGGCGCTGGGACCACGGACCCGGGCCGTCATCGTCAACACCCCGCACAACCCCACGGGGCGGATCTACCCCGCGGGCGTCCTGGAGCTTCTGGCGGAGGAACTGGCCGCGGCGTGCCGCCGGTACGGCCGTCCCATCTGGGTGATTTCCGATGAAGCGTACAGCCGCATCCGCTTCGACGGTCGCAACTTCCCGAGCCCTGCCCTGTTTCACCCGTACTCGATGCTGGCCCATACCTACAGCAAGAGCGCACTGGCACCAGGGCAACGGCTGGGCTTCCTGACTCTGGCGCCTAGCCTGCCAGAGGCCGCCGTCGTGCGCCGGGCACTGCTCAACTTCGTCTTCGGGACGATGCCGGACGCGGTCATGCAGTACGCCCTGCCCGACATCGACGGCCTGCTCATCGACGTCGCCGCGATCGAACGCCGTCGCGACCGCATGGTGAGGGCATTGCGGGAGCAGGGCTATGCGGTGCAGGTTCCCGAGGGGACCTTTTACCTGCTGCTGCGCGCTCCACTGGCCGATGACCGTGGGTTTTGCGCGCATCTGGCCCAGGAGGGAGTTCGCGTCCTCCCTGGTCATGTCGTGGAGCTGCCGGGCTATTTCCGCATCTCGCTGACCGCGAATGACGAGATGGTGGAACGGTCACTGCCGGTCTTCGCTCGCGCCATCGACCGAACCAGGTGCCGGGATGCGCTTCCGAGGTACGAGGGAGGTACTCAGGACTGAACCAGCCTTCAAGAACCTCGTGACGCTCGCGGCCACCGGCCCTTCCCCGAGTTCCCCCTGCGACTTCTCACTGTCGGCTGCGTGCTCCTCGGTCTCGGCCATACCTCTCATCGAGCTCGACACGGTACACCAGGCATCGGGGGCGACACCCCGGGTCGGGTTGGCCGGACTGTCAGGGCCAGAGGATAGCGTGCATCCAGTCGCGACGAGAGGGGCGCCCATGTCTGTGGGTCTGTCGGCAGAGCACCCGGCTCGCACCGAGGTGCTGGCCCTGTACCGGCCGCTGCTGGCCCGGCTGGCCGGCTTCACCGCGGTCGACTCGAGGCGCTCAGCACTGGTTGACGAGGCTGGCGAGGTGTGGAGCCGGCCGGGGTTCGACACGGTCCTGTCGCAGACACGCCTGCGTTTCAGCCCGTTCGACTATCAGCTCGCGACGATGCAGACGGTGCTGCGCCGGATGCGGGGTCGGGCGATCCTGGCCGACGAGGTCGGTCTGGGTAAGACAATCGAGGCCGGACTGGTGCTGTCCGAGCTGCGGATGCGCGGTCTGGCCGACCGCGCCCTCGTGGTCACTCCGGCGGGGCTGGTCGGGCAGTGGCGCGAGGAACTGGAACGCAAATTCGCCCTGCCCACCACGGAAGCGGCCCGCGGCGGCTGGGACGCGGGCGGGGACCGGGCGGTGGTGCTGGCCTCGCTGGCCGCGGCGCGGCGCGAGCCGCTCAGGTCCGCGGTTGTCGACCAGCGATGGGACCTCGTGATCATCGACGAGGCGCACCGGCTGCGCAACCCGGCGAGCGCGTCGGGCAAGCTGGCCCGCGCCCTGCGTACCCGTTACCTGCTGCTGCTCACCGCCACGCCAGTAGAGAACCGGTTGCAGGATCTTTACGAACTGGTCAACCTCGTCGCGCCGGGCCTGCTCGGCACCGCCGCCCAGTTCCGCCGTACCCACGGCAACGCCGACTCGCCCGTCGACGCGCTGCGCAACGTGGCCGCCCTGCGCGCCCGCACCAGGGAGATCATGGTGCGACACCGGCGCAGCGAGGTTGCGGTGATGCTGCCACAGCGGCTCGCCGAGACCGTCCTGGTCACCCCGTGTGACGCGGAGCGCTCGCTGTACACCGACATCACCGCCCGGATCCGTGTGCAGGCCCGGGAAGCCGCGCCGTCGCAGCGGATGGCACTGCGCAGCCTCACCCGGCTGGCCGGCTCCAGCCCGGCCGCGGTGGCGCCCACCCTGGACAAAGTCGGCTGGCCCGACCTCGCGGCCCGGGCGCGAGCGATCGAGCGGCCCCGCAAGACCGACGAGCTGCTGGCTCGGCTGCGCACGCACGTCGAGCGCGGGGAGAAGGTCCTGGTGTTCACCGCGTTCCGGCACACCCTCGACGCACTCGCTGCGGAGGTCGCCTCGGCGGGTGTCCCGGCGGCCTCCTACCACGGGAGTTTGTCGCGGCGAGACAAGGATGCCGCGGTCGCGGCGTTCCGTGACGAGGTGCCGGTGCTGCTGTCCACCGAGTCGGCTGGCGAGGGCCGCAACCTGCAGTTCTGCCACGTCATGATCAATATGGATCTTCCGTGGAACCCGATGCAGATCGAGCAGCGCCTGGGCCGGCTGCACCGGGTCGGCCAGGACCACGACGTGTTGCTGGCCAATCTGGTCTCGGCCGGGACCATCGAGGAGCGCATCCTGCACGTGCTGGAATCGAAGATCAACTTGTTTGAGCTCGTCGTCGGGGAACTGGACATGATCCTGGGCCGGGTGACCGACGACTTCGACTTCGAGGCCTCGGTGTTCAGCGCGTATGTCACCGCCGACGACGACGCCGCGTTCGCCGCGTCGCTCGACGACCTGGGCGCCGACCTCGCCCGGGCCCGCCGCGACTACCTGCGTACCCGTGGCGCGGTCGACCAGTTGGTGGGGGAGGACTGAGCTGATGGCGGCTGGACACGTGGACCCCGGCCTGCGGTTTTGGCTGCGCTACGTCGATGACCGTGGTGGGCTGACCGAGCCCGCTCCCGACGGCACGCTGATCGTGCTGCCCGCCGCGGTGGCCGCCGAGTTCGACCTGCCCGACGAGCTGGTCGTCACCGCCGACCCCGACGTCGCCCGCGAGGACGGGATCGTGCTGCTCGCCACCGGCCACCCGGCGCTGATCAGGGCGGCGGACGCGGCTCTGACCGACGGCGACGTCGGCTTCGTCGCGCTCACCGCGCCGGCCACCCCGCCCCCGGACACCGCACAGCTGCAGGACAAGGTCCGCGAGCAGTTCTCAGTCGAACACGGGCGCATCGACGTGACCGGGTTGCCGGTGCGCGTCGACCGGCCGATGCTGCGGGTGGGCGCACTGGTGACCTACACGGTGTCCGCGGAGGAGTGCTTCCAGGAGCGGGTGGAATGCTGGGTCGACGCGATCTCGGGCCTGCAACTCGGTCCCGACGCCGTCTCCCGGCTGTTGCGCGCCCCTCGACCGGAGAAACCGGTGCCAGCGCCACCGGCGGTGTTCGACGCGGTCACGGCGACACTGGAACAAGCCCACCACATCCTGGACACCACCGCTGAGCGTCGGCGTAGCGCGCTTTCGGCTCAGGCCTCGGATGCCCACCGGCGGGAACGCGCGCAAGCTCGCACCTACTACGACGACGCGTTGCGGTCACTCCAGCGCCGCCGTGCCAGTGCCGACCCCGACCGAGCCGAGCTGCTGGCCGCCCGAGCGGCGAGCACCCGGGAAGAACGCGCCCGGCGCCTGCTGGAGATCGATGAGAAGTACCAGGCCCGGCACGAGATCCGCCCGTTCCGGCTGCACACCGTGCTGGTCCCGGGATGGCGGGTGCCGGTCGATATCCGCCGCGGGCCACGGCGCTACCCCTTCACCTTCGACTGGCTTGCCGCGCTGGGCGCCTTCGCCGAAGAACGCTGCCCCCACTGCGGCGCTGCCACACCGCTGTCGGCGAGCAAGACCCGGCTCGGCTGCCTCACCTGCCTACCCGGCACGGCCATGCACATCGCGCCGGCTATCGCCTGAGACCCATCCCACTGCCGCGAATACCGAGTATCGCGCGAGCGGTCCCCGCGCGATACTCGCCCGACCCAGGGCGTCGCCTCGGCCAGGATTCTGATCTGCGTGTCAGTCAGCCGCGTCGGCTGAAGTGGAGCGCTGTGCCTGTGCCAGCGCGTCGATCACCATCTCCAGCCAGCGCAGGCTGCGGCGGTAGCTTTCGGTGTCCTGATCCGACGGCGCCGGTGGCAGGATGCGGTCCGGCGAACCGGTGATGCTTACCCGACCGGAAACATCCAGCACAACATGCAGGGTCTCCAGCATCCAGCCCCACTCTGCGGCCGATGGGTAACTCTGGCCCGGGAGCTGGACCACACCGCCGTGCCGGGGCAGCGTGCCGAGCACCCGGGTCAGGCTGTGCTCCAAATCGTGCAGAACCCAGCCTTCCCAGAGCTGGCGGACCGGACCGGTCTCCTTCGTGCCACACCAGTAGTCCACGACGTAGGCCAGCCGGCCGTCGATGGTCCCGATGGGTACCGGCAGTCCGGTGACCTGTGCCAGCGGGTCGTCTGTGCAGCCCGCGAGCTGCCAGCGCACCAGCTCGCGTAGCCAAGACCATTGTTCGCGGAGGAAGCGAACCCCTTCCGGCGACAACGTCAGCAGCAGTTGCTCGCCTTGGCGGTCGCATATGACCATCGTCTTGCTCAGCCTCCACTCCCGCAAATGATCGTCGGGAGGCTATCGCGTCAACCACCCGAGGGCGGGCCATTGACTCGGCGCGTCGCGCGCGATGCAATATCGTTGCGGAAATGCCCGCCCGGTAGGTGGACCTGCCCGACGCGCTGGTATGCGTGCTCTCGCGCGGCGGTGAGATCGGTACCGGTCCCCACGACGGACAGCACCCGCCCACCGGTGGACACAACCGCCCCGTCGTCGCGACGGCGGGTGCCGGCGTGCAGCACTCCCCTGCCGACCGCCCCCGTGATGACATCCCCGGTACGCGGGGTGCCGGGATACCCCTCGGCGGCTACCACGACGACCACCGCGGCCCCCGAGTCCCACTGCAACGGCAGCTGCTGGGTCAGCGCACCGGTGGCGGTGGCCATCAGCAGCCCGGCCAGCGGCGTGCGCAACAGCGCCAGCAGTACCTGGGTCTCCGGGTCACCGAAGCGGCAGTTGAACTCGATCACCTGCGGACCGGCGGTAGTCAGGGCCAGGCCCGCGTACAGCAGCCCGCAGAACGCCACCCCGCGCCGGGCCAGTTCGTCCACCACCGGCTGCACAATCCGCGCTGCGACATCAGCAGCCAGCGACTCCGGCGCCCAGGGCAACGGAGCGTAGGCACCCATCCCACCGGTGTTCGGGCCGACGTCTCCTTCACCGACCCGTTTGAAATCCTGCACCGGCAACAGCGGCACCACCGTGCGACCGCTGTCGACCAGGGAGAACAGCGAGACCTCCGGACCGTCCAGATAGGACTCCAGCAGCACTGGATGGCCACCGTCGAGCAGGGTCAGCGCATGCGCCCTGGCGACTTCGAGGTCTGCGGTGACCACGACGCCCTTGCCCGCGGCCAGCCGGTCGTCCTTGACCACCCAGGGCGACCCGAAGTGGTGCAGCGCCGCGTCCAGCCGGGCCGGATTGTCCACTAGCTCGCTACGGGCGGTGGGCACTCCCGCAGCGGTCATCACGTCCTTGGCAAACGCCTTGGATCCCTCGATCTGCGCCGCTCCGGCAGACGGACCGAAGCACGCGATGCCGGCGGCGCGCACCGCGTCGGCCGCCCCGGCCACCAGCGCCACCTCGGGGCCGATCACGACCAGGTCGGCCGACCAGGAGGTGGCCAGTTTCGCGACCGCGACCGGATCGGTGACGTCCACACCGGGCTGCTCGGCCAGGGCTGCGGTGCCGGCATTGCCTGGCGCACAGGCCAGCGCGGTGACTGCCGGGTCGCTGGACAGGGACAGCACCAGGGCGTGCTCGCGGGCGCCGGCGCCGATCACGAGGACTCGCACGTGCGCAGGGTACGGGCGCCGGCGGCGCCTGACGCGCCCGGTCCACAAGGAACAACCGTTCAGCGGGTAACGCCCAGTACGCTAGATGCCCGCATGATGACCCGTGAGTGGCGAAGCGGGCGATCGCCCGCTTCGCCACTCACGGGCGCGCCAGCGCCCTGGCCAGCAGGTACTCGGCATCGATCCGCACGGGGCCGCCGTCGGGGGACGCGTGGCGCTCGATTGCGGCGACCATCTCCTCGGCCCGATCACCAGCCGCTCGCTTCGCGGCGACATGCGAGGGCGAGTGCGCAGCGAGGAACGCGATCAGCGCCGCGCCCGAGTCGAAATGCCAGGGCACTGACCGGCGCTCGATGCTGATATCGGTGAACTCGACGGCCAGCCTGCGTTCCAGGTTGTCCGGATCACCCCAGCTCACCGCATCGGGAGTAGTCGGGTCGGGGGGCAGGAAGTCCCGCACTATGCGGCTCTGCCGGGCGATGTAGCCATCGGCGGTCCATGCGGTGAAGGCCAACTGCCCACCGGGCACCAGCACGCGGCGCAGTTGCGCCAGGGCGGTCTCGGGCCGTTGGGCGAAGATCAGACCGAAAGTGGAGAGGGCGATATCGACGGCGGCGTCGGGCAGCGGCAGATCCTCGACGTCGGCCTCGATCCACTCCACACGCGGCCCGGTGCGCTGCCGGCCCAGCTGCACCATCCGGGGACTGATGTCACAGGCGGTGACCCGTGCGCCGCGGGCGGTGGCGAGCACCGCAACGTTGCCGGTGCCGGCAGCGACGTCCAAGACGCGATCATCCGGGCCCGGTGCGGCCACCTCGACCAGCGCGGCCGCCGCGGGCTCAAGCCGCTGCGCGAGGCCGGAGTAGTCGGCTAATCCCCACAGCTTTGCCGTGGCGGCCCGCCGGTCATCCTGGGTCACGCCACGCCGCATATCATCGTCAGCTCGCAAATCAGGTCCTGACACGCCGAATCACGCCGGGGCGCAGCGGCCTCCTGCAACAGCGCAAACCCATTCCGCAACTGGAACAACTTCAGCGCCTGATGCGCGGTCGGGTGGGTCAGCAGGTCGGCCAGCTTGGCCATCCCATCCTCCGGTCCGTCACCAGCAGCTACAGCGGTTGCCACCCGATGAGGGGTCTCGCGAAGTGTAGCTGGGCAAGTACTTTCGGTTGGACAGGCAACGACACCGGAGGTTGATCATGTTCGATGTCACCACAGCCCAACCGCTCGCCACGTTCTGCGGCACTTGCAACGATTGCAACTGCCCCCAACTGTTCGTCGACGAAACCGCACCACCTGAGCAGCGCATCGTACTCACCGATGACTTCGGTTCCCAGGTACGGATGAGTGCCGGGCAGTTCGGCGACCTGCTCGCGCAGGCCAGAAGCGGAACACTGGACGCCGTCATCTGATCCGCACCGTGCAGTCCCCAGGCGGGGCTCAGACCAGCCGACGGTCGAGGTAACACCAGCGCCAGGCCTCGCCGGGTTCGGCAGACCGCATCACCGGATGGTCGCTGCGGTAGTAATGCACGGTGGCGTGCCGGTGTGGGCTGGAATCGCAGCAGGCCACATGCCCGCAGCTCAGGCACATCCGCAGATGTGCCCACACCGAGACCCCCATCTCGGCGCAGTCGGTGCAGGTCGCAGGCTCCGGCGGCTCGGGCGCCGGGTCAGGTAGCTGCTGCACGTGTTCACAGGTCATCTGATAGCTCCCAGCGCTGCTGTATCCCAGTGCATCCTGGCCTCATGGACGGTATGCCGCTGATCCTGCTCATGCTCAGTGCGCTCGCGGTGACCGCGGTGAGTCGCCGGGTGCGCCTACCCGCACCGCTGACGCTAGTCGTGACCGGATTGGCCATCTCGGCGATCCCCGGGGTCCCGGACTACCAGCTCGACCCGGACCTGGTGCTCTACGGGATCCTGCCACCACTGCTGTACTCCGCCGCGCTGGACAGCTCGACCATCCAGATCAGGGCGAACATCCGATCCATCGGGCTGCTCGCAGTCGGGTTGGTGCTGTTCAGCACCGCGTGCGTCGGGCTGGTCGCCTGGTGGCTGGTACCCGGCCTGCCACCGGGCGCCGCACTGGCGCTCGCCGCGGTGGTGGCGCCACCGGATGCGGTGGCTGCGGTGACGATCGGGCGACGCCTGAGGCTGCCCAGCCGGGTGATGACGGTGCTGGCCGGGGAGAGCCTGTTCAACGACGCCACCGCGCTCACCGCGTTGCGGGTCGCGGTAGCCGCCACCGTCGGAACCGGCTTCTCGCTGTGGTCGGGGCTGGGCGGGTTCCTGTTGACCGCGGCCGGTGGCGTGACGCTGGGTGCGGTACTCGGCCGGGTGGTGCATCAGGTGCGGCTGAGGCTGCGCGATCCCAAGTTGGAGAGTGCCCTGGGGCTGGTGGTGCCCTTCGCGGCGTATGCAGTGGCTGAGCAGGTGCACGTGTCCGGTGTACTCGCGGTGGTGGTGACCGGGCTGTATCTGGGCCATCACGCCCCCCAGGCCGGTTACGCCACCCGACTGCAGGACCAAGCGGTGTGGCAGGCCGCGGACACCGTGCTCGAGGCATTCGTCTTCGCCTTGATCGGGCTGCAGCTGCCGGCGGTGGTGGGCGGTGTGGGTGCCGTCGGCCCGCTGCTGATCGCCGCGGTCGCAGTGACCGTGGTAGCAGTGCTGGCCAGGGTGGCCTGGGTGTTCCCGGCGATCTACCTGCCGCGCGCGCTGTTGCGCCGAGTGCGGGCCCGGGACCCGGCGCCGCCGTGGCAGGTGCCGGCGGTGCTGTCCTGGGCGGGAATGCGCGGGGTGGTCACCCTGGCCGCGGCCTCGACGATCCCGCAGTCCACCAACTCCGGCGCCCCGTTCCCGGGCCGGGCCGAGATCATCTTTCTGGCGTTCTGCGTCACCGTCGCGACCTTGCTGCTGCACGGCCTGACGCTTCCCTGGGTGATCCGCCGCCTGGGGGTACAGGGCCGCGAATCCTATGACGACACCCTGGCCGAGGCGGACGCGATCCACGCCTCGACGCAGGCCGCCCTCGATCGGCTGGAGAGCGTCTCGGATGGAGCCCCGGACTCGGTGACCACCCGGTTGCGTAAGGCCGCCGAGCAGCGCAGTCACAGCGTTTGGGAACGACTCGGGCGTCCCCAGACCGAGCTCGGCGAGGCGCCCAGCGTGATCTACCGCCGGTTACGGCTGGAGATGCTGGCTGCCGAGCGCGACACGCTGGTGAGTTTGCGCGACGCCGGCCGCATCAACGACCAAGTCCTGTCCCGCACGCTGCACGAACTAGACCTCGAGGAGGCCATGCTCAGTAGATGACCCACCGGCGTTGCGTCGCGTGGTCGGCTGATCTCAGGTACGGCGGTGGTACCACTACAGCGCGCTGAGCTCGATGGTCTGATCGCGGCCGGGGCCGACGCCGATGGCTGAGATCCGGGCTCCGCAGAGTTCCTCCAATCGCGCCACGTAGGCCCGGGCGGTGGGCGGCAGCTCGTCGAGGGCGCGGCACTGGGACAGGTCTTCCCACCAGCCGGGCAGCTCCTCGTACACCGGTATGGCGTGGTGCAGGTCGGTCTGGGTCATCGGCATCTCGTCAGTGCGGTAGCCGTCGACTTCGTAGGCCACGCAGATCGGCACGGTGTCCAGACCGGAGAGCACATCGAGCTTGGTCAGGAAGAAGTCCGTTATCCCGTTCACCCGGGCCGCGTAACGCCCGATCACCGCGTCGAACCAGCCGACTCGCCGGGCTCGCCCGGTGGTGACCCCGATCTCGCCGCCCGTCTTACGCAGCCGCTCGCCCATGGCGTCGTGCAGTTCGGTGGGAAACGGGCCTGAACCGACTCGCGTGGTGTAAGCCTTGAGGATACCCACCACGGCGGTGATCTTCGTGGGCCCGATGCCCGACCCGGCGCTGGCACCACCCGCGGTTGGATTGGACGAGGTGACGAAGGGATAGGTGCCGTGGTCGACGTCGAGCAGCGTGCCTTGGCTGCCTTCCAGCAGCACAGTCTCACCGCGCCGCAGCGCCTGGTCGAGCAGCAGCCGGGTGTCGGCGATCCGGTGCACGAAATGCACACCCTGTTCGAGCACGGTGTCCACCACCTGCTCGGCGTCCAGCGCCCGCCGGTTGTAGACCTTGACCAGAACCTGGTTTTTGAACTCCAGCGCGGCCTCGACCTTCTGCCGCAGGATCTTCTCATCCAACAGGTCCTGGATCCTTACTCCGACCCGGGCCACCTTGTCCTGGTAGGCGGGCCCGATGCCGCGCCCGGTGGTGCCGATCTTTGCCTTGCCCAGGTACCGCTCGGTGACCCGGTCGATCGCCACGTGATACGGCATGATCAAATGCGCGTCGGCGGAGATCAGCAGCCGCTGGGTGTCCACGTTGCGAGCTTTCAGACCGGCCAGCTCGTCGAGCAGCACGCCGGGGTCCACCACCACCCCGTTGCCGATGACGTTGGTCACTCCTGGGGTGAGGATGCCCGACGGGATGAGGTGCAGAGCAAAGTCCTGGCCGTCGGGCAGTACCACGGTGTGGCCCGCGTTGTTACCGCCCTGGTAACGCACCACCCACTGGACTCGTTCGCCGAGCAGGTCGGTGGCCTTGCCTTTGCCCTCATCGCCCCACTGGGCGCCGATGAGCACGATCGCAGGCATGTGGTACTCCAACGGTGGATGTTCGCCGCGCTGATGCGCTAACCGAGCGTAGACCCAGGAGGTGGGAGTGGCCGGTGCCGTGGTGTTGACGTGCGGGTCCGCCCGGTGGCCCGGAACTGGGCTGGCGACCCCGGTACCGTCCCACCCCAGGCGCGAGGACCTCGACGAGACGTTGACCGGTCTGGGTGGCCGCCGCCTGGTGGTCTGCGGAACCGACGCCGACCTGGCCGCGGTGCTGCTCCGGCTGCTGCGCACCGAGCTTCCTGGGGGCGGTGCCGGTGGGCTACGTGCCGGTCGCGGCGTCGTCGGCGGTGGCCCGGCTCTGGGGCCTGCCGACAGCGTCGCCCACAGCAGCCGACGTCGCGCTGCATGGCGAACCGGAGCGGGTGCCACTGGTGCGCGACGACGCGGGCGGTGTGCTGCTGGGGCGCGGCGTCGTACGGCCGCTGGACGGGGTGGCCTACTGCGACGACGAGGTCGTGCTGCGCGGGCGGGCAGCACTGCTGGAGGTGGCGCCGGACCGCGCTCTCGGGCTCGTGGTCCGGGTGGTGCGCCACGGACTGCTCGGGCGTCGGGCGCGGTATGCCGCCGGGCGCGCCGTGCAGCTGGGCTGTCGCCCGACCGGGGTGTGGCGCGACGGCGTCGCCGACCGGACTGCCGACCGCTGGACCTGGTACCGGCACACCGAGGACTGGCGACTCGCCCGACCTTGACGGAGCTGGTCACTGCAACCGGTCCGCGACACCACCAGTACCGTCGCTGCGGCCGAGTTCTGCGAACGGTTCGACGCGGCAGCCGTCGCGCTGCGCGACCTGACGAAGGGATGCGCCACAATCACAGGATGGAGCGAAGGGAGGGCATCATGGCCGCCGCCGAGCCACTGGGCATACCGGGTCCACCAGTTGCGCGTCTCCTGACCGCTGCTGAGTACGCCCAGCTCGGTGAGACCGGATGGGGTTACACCGAACTCGTGGAAGGCCGCATGCTGGTGTCGCCCAGTCCGACCGCGAAGCACAACCTGGCCGGGTTCGCGCTGGCGAGGCACTTGCACCCACAACTACCCGACACGGTGTGCGTCATCCCGGACGTCGACATCGACCTGGGACTGGTTCCCGCAGACCAGCCTGGCTCGGTGCGCCGACCCGATCTGGTCGTGGTCGATAGCAAGGCGATCAACAGGGTGGACCGGGATGGCGGACTACTCGAAACCGGAGACGTGCTCATCGTCGTGGAGATCGTCTCACCTGGTTCTCGACGGCTTGATTACGTCACCAAGCGACATGAGTACGCCGACGCCGGCATCCCCCACTACTGGATCGTGGACCTCGATAAGCCAGTGTCACTGCTGGACTGCCACCTCGCCGAGGACTTCGGCTACGCCGACTCCGGCGCGGTCACCGGTACGTTCACCACCAGCGTGCCGTTCCCCGTGCAGCTCCAGCTCGACCGGCTGACCTGAAACCGATCTCGGTGGTCAGCATGCCTGCAGGCTTCCTTGTCACAGCTCGCCCGAGCCGGTCAGAGCCCAGTCGATGCGAGACTGAGACCCGCCCATGGCGGACCTGAACGGCGTTCCAGCCGACCTCGACCAGGTCCAGGTCCTGGCGTTGACCAACTACGGTCATTTCACCTCGATGCGAGTCGACGACCAGCGGGTCCGCGGTCTCTCGCTCCACCTGGAACGCTTGATGCGGGACTGCCGCCGGGTGTTCGATGCCGACCTGGACCCCGACCGGGTCCGACACGTCGTTCGCCAGGCGCTGGCCGACGTCAGCCGGTCGGTGGTGGTCCGGGTGACCGTGTTCGACCCCGCCCTCGAACTCGGGCATCCCGGTGCGGACGCAGAACCGCAAGTCCTGGTCACAACCCGACCAGTCGCGCACACGCCGCCTCCCGCGCTGCGCCTCCAGTCTGCTGTCTATTGTCGCGATATGCCTGACGTCAAACACGTCGGGCTGTTCGGTTCTCTTCGACGCAGGCGCATCGCGCAGCGCAATGGCTTCGATGACGTGCTGTTCATCGACACCGACGGCACCATCTCCGAAGCGGCCACATCGAATCTCGGATTCGTCGACGGCGACCGGGTCGTCTGGCCCCAGGCGGACTGCCTGCCCGGCGTGACCATGAGACTGATCAGCCGGGCTCGGGACGAGCATGCCACCACCGTACCGATCACTCTTGGCCAGCTGGCCGAGGTGGATGCGGTATTCGCCACCAACGCTGCGGTCGGTATCCGCTCCATCAGCGCCATCGACGACTCTCACTGGCCGGCTGAGCATCCTGTTCTGGGCGCCCTGCGAAAGGAGTACGCCAGCCTTCCCGCAGAGCTGTTGTAGCCGGTAGGTCAGCCCAGCCCGAGGGCACCGGCCGCGGCGGGATCGCACTCGTCGAGGAAGTCGCGGCACCGCCGGGCTTCGGGGTCCTCGCCGATCTCGGCAGCCGCTCGGGCCAGCGCAGCGAGCGCACGCAGGAAACCCCGGTTGGGGCCGTGTGACCACGGCACCGGCCCGTGACCCTTCCAGCCGGCGCGACGGAGCTGGTCGAGACTGCGATGGTATCCGGTGCGGGCGAAGGCGTAGCCGGCAACGGCGTCCCCCTCGTCGAGCGCCCGTTCGGCCAGCGCCGCCCAGGCGGCGGAGAACTCCGGGTACGCGGCGGCCACCTGCGCCGGGTCGTTCGCCGCTGCGAGGGCCGCCTCGGCATCGGGCTGCTCGGGCAGCAGCGTCGGGTTGGGCCCCAGCAGGTTTCCGTGCACGTTCATGCCAGCCTGCGGCCGGCGGAGCGCAGGTCCGCACAGGCCTGCGTCACCCGGGCGGCCATCGATTGCTCGGCACGCTTGAGGTAGGACCGCGGGTCGTAGACCTTCTTGTTGCCGACCTCACCGTCGACCTTGAGCACCCCGCCGTAGTTGGTGAACATGTGGTCAACGATCGGGCGGGTGAAGGCGTACTGGGTGTCGGTGTCGACGTTCATCTTGATCACACCGTAGGTGAGCGCCTCATGGATCTCCCCCAACTGCGAGCCTGACCCACCATGGAAAACCAGGTCCAACGGGTGGGAGCCCTCGGGCAGGCCCAGCTTACGCGCGGCGACCTGCTGTCCCATTTTCAGGATCTCCGGACGGAGCTTGACATTGCCCGGCTTGTACACGCCGTGCACATTCCCGAACGTCGCGGCCAGCAAGTAGCGGCCCTGCTCGCCGCCGCCGAGCGCATCGACGGTGTGCGCATAGTCCTCGGCGGTGGTGTAAAGCTTCTCGTTGATCTCGTGTGCGACACCGTCCTCCTCGCCGCCGACGACGCCGATCTCCACCTCCAGGACGATCTTCGCTTTGGCGCAGGTGTTCAGCAGCTCGGCGGCGATGGCCAGATTGCGGTGCAACTCGGTGGCCGAACCGTCCCACATGTGCGACTGGAACAGCGGGTTGTCCCCACGGGCCACCCGCTCCTGGGAGATCGCGATCAGCGGCCGGACGAAGGCGTCGAGCTTGTTCTCGGGGCAGTGATCGGTGTGCAGCACGACGTTGACCGGGTATCTGGCGGCCACCACACTCGCGAACTCGGCCATCGCCACCGAGCCGGTGACCATGTCCTTGACCTTGCCACCCGAGGCGAACTCCGACCCGCCGGTGGACAGCTGCACGATGCCGTCGCTCTCGGCCTCGGCGAACCCCCGCAGCGCCGCGTTGAGCGTCTCCGACGAGGTCACGTTGATCGCCGGGTAGGCGAACTCCCCGGCCTTTGCGCGGTCCAGCATCTCGCCGTAGACGTCGGGTGTCGCGATGGGCATGGTAGGTGACCTCCGAACCTATTCGGTGCTGGCCATTCGGGTCGGCACGTGGTGACTCGCCGCAGTATGGCCCACCCGTCTGACAAGACGCGATCGGATGGGCGTGACGTGGCCGCAGTACGTTTTCGGCGTGGCCCCCGACGAACCGCTGGACCGTGTGACCGTGCAGCACTCGGTCGAGATGACCCTCGGCCACCTGCGGGTGCTGGATGCGCCACCCGACATCCCATCCGACACGCCACCGGAGACCCAGCCGGGCCACCCCGCCGATGCCCCGCTGACCTTGGAGGATCTGTACCGCCAGCACCGGATGCGGCTGGTGCGGCTAGCGATCCTGCTGGTCGACGAGGTGGCCACCGCCGAAGACGTCGTGCAGGAGGCTTTCACCGGACTGCATCGGCACTGGTCGGGGCTGCGCGACGAGGCTGCCGCGCTGGGCTACCTGCGCACCGCGGTGGTCAACGGCTCCCGTTCGGTGCTGCGCCGCCGCAAGACCGCTCGCGGCTACGTACCCCCGCATCAGGCCAACGCACGCTCTGCGGAGTCGCTGGCGATGCTCACCACCGAGCATCACGCGGTGGTCGTCGCCCTGGGCCAGCTGCCACCGCGGCAACGCGAGGTGCTGGTGCTGCGTTACTACGGCGGAATGAGCGAGGCGGAGATCGCGGCGGCCACCGGGGTCAGCCGCGGTACCGTGAAATCCAGCGCCAGCCGGGCGTTGGACGCGCTGCAGCGGATCCTGGAACAGCGATGAGTGCGCAGTGACCGACGAGGTGCACCGGCGGCTGTCGGCGGCACTGCGGGCTCAGGCATCCGGGATGGGGCCGGTGGAGCCTGCGCCGGCTGCCCCACCACCGCCAGCGGTAGTGACTGGTCGAGGACCGGCGCATGCCAAGCCCAGGCTGTCCGCCTCGGCGGTGCTCGCCCTGGCGGTGCTGTTCGGAGCGATGGCGGGAGGTCTGGCCGGCGTGATCAGCGCGTGGTGACGCCGGCGGGCAGCAACGGGTGCGCAACCGGGATGTCCGAACTGCCCGCTACCGTGGCAGCGTGACGCCCTTCCCCACGACCACGTCGCTGGCTCTCGGTCCGTCGTGGCTCGATCCCGAGCAGCTGCTGCGAATGCTGGGCCCCTACGTGCTGGTCGGGCTATGCCTGATCATCTTCGCGGAATGCGGGCTGCTGATCGGCTTCTTCCTGCCCGGCGACTCCCTGCTGTTCACCGCCGGGCTGTTCGTCGCCAACGGCCTCATCGACAGCTCGATCTGGCTGGTCTGCCTGCTGCTCACGGTGAGCGCCGTGGTGGGCAACGTGGCGGGCTACTACCTCGGCTACCACGCGGGGCCAGCGCTGTTCAACCGGCCGGATTCCCGCCTGTTCAAACATGAGCACGTGGACAAGACGCATGCTTTTTTCGACAAGTACGGGGTACCGGCGATCCTGCTGGGCCGTTTCGTCCCCATCGTGCGGACCTTCATCACGGCGATTGCCGGGGTAGGCCGGATGGATCCCCGGAAGTACTTCACTTACTCGATCGTGGGTGGTGTCGCCTGGGCCGCCGGAGTGACCCTGCTGGGTTTCTGGCTAGGCCGGATCGCGTTCGTCAGGAATCATGTGGAACTGATCCTGATCGGCATCGTGGCGCTGTCGTTCCTGCCGATCGTCGTCGAGACAGTCAAGGCCCGCAGGGTGATCCCATGACCGACCGCCGATCACACGATGGCCAGCGTGGTGCGAACGCGGCTAAGGTAGCTACCTCGATCGAGTAGCAAGATGGTGTTGATGCCACCTACCGATGCGCCGGCTCCTGCCGGGCACCGCGCAAGGCGCAGCACCCGGCTGATCGCTGCCGGGGCTGTGCTGGGTGCGCTGGCCGCACTGCTCGCGGTCGGTGTGCCGACCGGCAAGGCCGCGCTGCTCGCCGTCGGCCCCGTCCTGACCACCACGCCCAGCGCGCAGCCCCTGCGCGCCCCCGCACACACCTGCCTGACCTGGCAGAAGCCCGACGCCACCGACGCCAGTCAAGTCAGCTGCTCGCAACCTCATCTGTTCGAAGTCACCGGGGCGCTCGACCTCGCGGACTTCGGCGCCGACGCCGCCTTCCCCGATGCGACGCGGTGGCAGCAGCTGGTCGCGCAACGCTGCACCGAACGCACCATCCAGGCGCTGGCCGATCACTTCGACCCGTTCGGCCGGTTCACCGTGGGGGCGATCAAGCCCAGCGAGGCCGGCTGGCTAGGCGGGGACCGGACGCTGCGCTGCGGGGTGCAGTCCGCGGGCCGCACCGGCACGTTGTTCCCCTCCACCGGCACCGTGTTGACGCAGGATCAGTCCGACGTGCATCCGCCTGGCACCTGCCTGGGAAACGACAGCAAGGCGGTGGGCGACCCGGTGGACTGCGCGGGCCCGCATGCCATCGAGGTCGTCGGGGTGGTCGACCTCAAAGACGCCTCCCCCAAGGGATACCCCGACGAAGCCGTGCAGGACCGGCTGCTGAACACGGAATGCACCCGGTTGGCGAAGGACTTCTCGGGTGGCCCTGCGGTGGTGGGGAACAAGGGGCTCACGCTGTTCTGGGAGACGCTGCGAAAAGAGAGCTGGCAGGCCGGAAGCACTCGGGTCGATTGCCGACTCGGCGCGTTCCTACCCGACCGTTCCGGTTTCGCCCCGGTGACCGGCAGCGTGAAAGGCCCGGTACAGGTGGGCAAGCAACCCGCCCCGGCTGCTCCCCACAACCTCGGACCCGCACCGGCGGCGGTGCCTCCGGTGACCCAGGTCGACGCTCCGGCGACCCCGCCGCCCTGATGGGCACCTGGCTGGACACCGCCCGGTTCGACGAGCTGGTGGCCGACGCGCTGGATCTGATCCCAGAAGAGCTCGCTGCAGCGATGGACAACGTGGTGGTGCTGGTGGAGCCGCGCCACCCCGACGAGCCCGGGTTGCTGGGGCTCTACGAGGGGATCGCGCTCACTGAGCGGAACACTCACTACGGCGGGGTGCTACCCGACCGGATCACCATCTACCGCGAGGCTCTGCTCGACGTCTGCAGTGACGAACAGCAACTGGTGGAGGAGGTCGCCGTCACCGTGGTGCACGAAATAGCGCATCACTTCGGGATCCCCGAACACCGGTTGCACGAACTCGGCTGGGGCTAGTGGTCGCCGGCATCCGGCTGGCCCGCGCGGCTGACTCGTCAGCCACCGTCACCGCCGAAACGAACCGGCTGGCCGGTGGCCTCCAGGACCGACATCCACAGATCGCCGTGCGGGTCCACCTGGTTGCGCTTGCTGACGGTCAGCGCCATCGGGATGTGCACGAACCGCCGGCGCCACCGGCCGACGACCATCTCGGTGCGCCCCGCCATCGCGGCGTGCACGGCGGCCTGCGCGAGCCGCACGCAGTAGACGCTGTCGTAGGGGTTGGCCGGCACACTGCGGATGGCGTAACTCGGGTCGATGAACCGGATGCTTGCCTGGATACCGTCCGCAGCGAAGTGCTCGGCGAACCGCCTGCGCAGCAACGCGCCGATATCTCGCAGCCCGGCGTTGCCTGAGGCGTCCCCTGCGGCCACCTCGCCGTCGAACAGTTCCTGCCCAGCCCCCTCGGCGACGACCACAACGGCGTAGCCACGGTCCCGCACCCGGCGTTGCACGTGCTGGAGCAGGCCGCCGTCACCGTCGAGCCGGAAGGGCACCTCCGGGATGAGCACCACGTCGGCGTCGTTGCGTGCCAGCGCGGCATAGCAGGCGATGAACCCCGAATGCCGGCCCATCAGCTTCACCAGGCCGACACCATGGGGTGTGGACTTGGCCTCGACGGTGACCGCGTGGATCGACTCGGTGGCCCGCGCGAAGGCGGTCTGGAACCCGAAGCTCTGGTCGAGGTAGGGAATGTCGTTGTCGATCGTCTTGGGCACCCCGAGCACCGCGACCGGCGAGCCGCGTTCGCCGATCACACTCGCGATGCGCATCGCGCCGCGCATGGTGCCGTCGCCCCCGATCACGAACAGGATGTTGATGCCGAGTCGCTCCAGGCAGTCGACGACCTCGTGCGGATCCTGCGGCCCGCGGGAGGTGCCCAGCATGGTGCCGCCGTCGACGTTGATGTCCCGCACGCTCTCCGGTGTCAAGTCGACCATGTCGTAGCGATAGGAGGCGATGAAGCCCTGGTAGCCGTTGCGGAAACCGACGACGCGCCGCACCCCGTAGTGGTTGGTCAGATTGCGGGTCAGGCTGCGGATGACGTCATTGAGACCGGGGCACAGCCCGCCGCAGGTCACGATCCCGGCCCGGGTCTTGGACGGATCGAAGAAGATCTTGCGTCGCGGCCCGGCAGGCTCGAAACTGGGAAGCTCGGCGACTGAGCCGCCACGCGCCCGGACCATGCTGAGAGTATCGTCCAGCAGCACCCGATCGCCCTCGTCGACGTAGTGCTCGGTGGTCTGCCTGGCGTCGAGCGACGCTGCCAGCGGAGATTCGATCCGGACTGCTCCAAGGGTCTTGATAGACAGATCCGGGCCACCGGCGACGGTGGCCCGCTGGCGCGCGCGCCTGGCCGCGATCTTGTGCACTCCACTGGTCACCGATACTCCCCACGCCGCGGCTAGGGCCACCCCGCGTCGGTGAGAACGTGACCTGAGTCGCCGTCCAGCATGCCCGTGCCACCTCGACGGCGACAACTCTCCCGCCCAGACTCGTTGCGAGCGTGGGATGGCTTGCGACCGCAAGCAAGCGTTCGCTGGTCAACGAACGGGTGATATTGCAGCCACGTCTGCTCAACAGGCCGCAACGGTGGGTATCCCTTGGCCGTTGTGATCATCCACCGTCGACAAGGAGCCCGCATGAAGATCGACAGCATTACTCCGAACTCAGCGATCCCCGACACCCCCGTGCTCATCAAAGGTGACGGATTGGACGCTGCGGACAGGCTCCTCTTCGGCGACAAACCGGTCCCGTTCAAGGTCAACAAGACTGGGAGCATCGAGGTGGACGTCCCCAGCGGAACGGGCACGGTCGATGTGACCGCTGAGCTGGGAGATGGCGACAAGAGTAACAGCGTCAGCTTCACCTACCTTGAGATCAGCTGACAGGTGTCGGCTTTGCACCGCCCGCGGCGTCAGATGCCGGCGCAAGACGCCGTGGCGGTGCTCCTAAGGGCCGGAGCCTTCCAGTGGCGCCACAGCTACGTGAGACGAGACTCCCGGCGAAAACCCGTTCCCAGACTCGAGCTGACGGAGACCCTTCTTCCTGAGTAATCAACCTGGACGAATTACGTGCTACTACGGATTGCCACGCGGCGTCACGGTTGGGCACGGTACTGATGCCGAATCGATAACGCAACCGACGAGGCGCTCAGGATTAACTGGACCACCTTCCCGAGGAGGATTCGATGTCTGACGAACTGACCTTTGCCGAGATAATCAGCCAACACGTCGAGCTACTGCCGGCCCGTACCGTCCTGTCAATGTTCACCCGAGACACCAGCAGCGGCAACGACCCCTCTCTGGGGATAGCCAAAATCGTGACCGGGCTCATCTCTACCAGCACCCCTGGCGCTCCTGGGGATTCTGGCCCTTCCAGCAGCTGAGTCCCGGCTCGTACGGCTAGAGCCTACGGCGCCGTGTGTACGACGCACGCCATCGAGCTGATCGACAGCGTGACAGTCCGTACAGCTACTGAGTACAGCTCGTGCAGGATGGCTAGGTGGTCGCACGGCCTCGCCGCGCGGAGACGGCGGCCGACCGAGCGTCGACACTGCGTCACTGCCGATTACCGCTCGGTTACCAGATTCCATGGACACTAGGTAGTCATCGCCGGTAAGCCTACGTCATCAACCTACGAGCTTTTGTCGAATGATGTATTTGTGCCCCAGACTGGCTCCCACTGATGCGCCCCCAGACGCGCCGCTGCCCATGCCGCAGCGGCGTTGCACTATCCAGGTGGCTCCTCAGTGGGGCCTGACATGCAACGACGCGGATCGCATGGCAGAGGAACAGGGGTCGCGCGAGATTGCGCGGTAGGTACTCGAGTTACTACAAACTCGGCAACCGCTCGTCACTGGCTAAGTAGTCGGGAAATCGACTCCACCACTAAGTGATGTGACGCAAACTTCAGTGGCGCGTGCATGTTGTCAGGTTCACCTTCTCCTCGCCATGGTGAGATCAGCCGAATCGGCAGTGCGTCGATGAGGTGTTCTGTTCACGGCCCACAGGCCATCAGGAGGAGGATTTTATGTCTGACGCAGTGAGTTTCGCCGAAATCGCCGGGCAGGACGTGGAGCTGCTCCCCGCGCGTACCGTGATGTCCGCGTTCAGCATGGGTGGCGGTTGTCAGGCCGGCGACGGTGGCACCGGCGGTGCCGGCGGCAATGCCCAGGGCGGCCTCGGTATCAACATCCTCAGCGGCATCGGCATCCTGGGCACTGGAATCGCCAGCGCTGGTGACGCCACTGGCGGCGCGGGCGGCAGCGCAAACGGTGGCAACTGCTGAACTGACGGCTAACGTTGAGCCGGTGATCGCATGTGGTGCCGTCGGCTAGGAAAGCACCGGCATAGCCGGCGGCAATGCTCACGGCGGTACTGGGGTAGCCGACCATGAATCCTCCAGTCCTCCAGTGCCGCCACGCCTCGCAAGATCGCGAGCGAAGCTGTCGGGTCTGGGGGGTGGCACCATTGTGGCCACCCCCCAGATAGCTACGGGGAGATGGTGTCGGCCGGTGCTTCGCACCGGCCGGTATCTGGCAGATCGCCATGACTGTACGAGCCGAGCTGATTCTGCACCGCACTTCCGAGGTGCGAGACGCCCCGACCGGCGAACCTCTCGTCGAGGCCCACGCCTACGGCAAGCTGATCGTGCCCGACGGCTTCTACCGGGCAGTCAGCATCCGTGAATTCACGCAGCACACCGCTGACGGCTTCACATTGCCTTTCTTATTCTCAGCCGACCACGTACCACCACCAGCAGTAACGTTGAACGGTCGATCACCGATTCCTTCAAGCGGATGGCCATACGCTTATAATCAGCTACACTCTTGCATCCCAACCGACTGCTCACCCCGCACACCCCATCCCTCGGCACCCTCACCTCAAGGCACTCGTTCCCCCACCCAGGAGCTGTCCCCATGCACCGTCTCCCTGGACACCCATGAGTTCTGCACTCTGAACAAACCTCTACGCACTACCCGTCAACCGCGCGAAAACCTCCACCGGCAAATGATCCGATCCCCCCACCGGTAACACCTTGCCCTCCACCAAAAGACCAGGCGACGCCACGCAGTAGTCGATCGGCTCAACCGGAGCGTCCGCCGGATAGGTCGGCTGCGCCGGTTCCGGACACACCATAACAGAACGGTCACTGTCGAGCCAGGACGACGCCGGAGTGTTAAAGTCGCCGCATATGAGCCAGTGACCATCGAGTTTTTGCATAAGCGCCACGAGCTGACGCAAAGCATTCGATCTCGCCTGCGCATCACTTCGCGGCAAGTGGGTGGTACCGAACCAGAGAGACGATTGCAAGAATCCGAGCTTTGCGAGTAAGACTGACCGGGGTTCGGATGGCTCGGTGCCATCGTAAAGCTGAGAAGGCCATAGCAGCTGCCAGTGCTGGACTGCCAGTATGGGCAGCTTGGTCAGCAGTGCGTTGCCAAAACCGCCAGCAGGTGCTTCGTGCCCGAACTCAAAACTCGGTGCGAATATCCATGAGTACCCCACGCGGTTCGCTAATTCATTCAGGATATTGGACATCCCCCACGACTCGTCGATCTCGACGAGCGAAACAACATGCGGATCAATCTCACTCACCAGATCGGCAATAGCCTCCAGGTTAGAAGCACCGGATGCGTCACGCCACGAGTGAATATTCCAGTGCATTACTCTCAATTGATCGTCTTGATGCTGCCCCTGCTCAGCAACTACCACGTGTCGACGCTCCCTGAGGCAACTGCTTGCAGCGAGTCGCGAGTGCACGAAGCCCCGACGACCGTCGCTCACGCAAGAGGAGCTCACGCACTACTTCATGCGTGAGCCGGTGGTCCCGGAGCTCATCAGGCGCGATAGCCTCGGTTTGCAGCAGCGCGTCCAACGCCGCAGTATCGTCCCGGAGCTGAGTACAGCTACGGGCAACATCAATCAGGAAACGGGCTCGGCGTTCGGTAAGCCGAGGTAGCATCCGATCAAGCTTCACTTTTGGAACATGCCGCATCGCTTCGGACGCGTCGCCCGGTTCAACAGCCACGGCCACCTGGTGAATCGCCACATTGGTCGGACCGAACACCGTACCAAGGTCACGCCGCTCTTCATTCAGTTCAACAGTGCAGACGTCCGCTGCTTTGAGTGCCGTATATGCCTCACGGCGATCACCTCTGCGAGCCGAGGCCGCAGCAGCGCTGAGCAACGCAGCCCCGCGCAAGCATTGCACTACACCTCTTTCTTGTACCTGTACGGTATCGAGATAGGTCGCGGCGAGAAAAGCTGTACGACTGGTCTCGTAGAGACTCTTGGCCCGCATATGTACCTCGGCAAGGCACCGCGTCGCGGCAGCACCACGGAGTATGTCATCGACTTGTTCAGCAAACTGAATTGCGCGCCGAGCGGCCACCCAGGCAGCAACCGGGCTATCCGCCTTAATCAAGGTCCAGCCAGCGATGGCGTAGACATCGGAAAGCAGCCGCTGCACAGTCAGCCGGTCAGCGTCACCGGCCTGGAGGTTCGCGAGTTCAATCTGCCCTATAAGCCTTGGAAGCAACTGAGCGAGCTGCGCATAGTCAGATGAGAGCGATGCCTGCATCACGGTGGCAACTGCCCGGCGAAGCTCCGCCGGACTGCCGAGATGACCCCCCGCGTTCGCCTCTAATCCCGATGCCGCACGGCGAGCGGCACCGGTCGGACCGAGTACAGTCTGGTAAATGGGGCCGGCCCGCGACACGCCTGATAGGGCGGCAAGTACCGAAGGCTCTTCAACCGCATAGTCGGGAACGCCGGGAGAGTCCGTGTGCTCCGTGGTTTCGACATCACTCAGTAGCTCATTGCACTCACACAGCGAAAGGCCGAACACTTCAGCGATCCTGGGACGCAGCCAAGGCTGCGGCTCGTGCTCCCCCGCCTCCCAGCGCGCCACCGTCGTGCGATCAACACCCAGACGTTCGGCGAGGCTCTCCTGGGTGTAGCTAGCGGCCTTGCGCGCCTGGGCGAAGGAATGACGTTTGACGACCATGCCCAAGACCTCCCGAAGTTCACGACCCTAAGCAGCGTAGCTCCGCCCTAGATCAGCACTCGGCGCCATAACCACGCCACAAAACCGCGTCCTGTCCGCGCTGTCCTCACTTACGCCAGCAAGATCGGCTGCCACGGCCCCAGGACCGGGCTGACGAAGTCACCCCAGCACGCGGCAGGTGCTCTAGCCGGTAGCTCTAGCGCTCCCGCTTCCAGCGCAGACCCCCGGACTAGCGGGCACCCCTCCCCGAACCACGTGCTGTTCAGGGATGGCATCACCTGATCCTGGGTGCCACCTAAGCCCGGTGAGGGGGATGAGACGAGCAGGAGCCGGCTCGTTTCGGCACCGGCGCCGGGGTGAGAGGAGCTGACGATGGCCTGTGCGGCGCTGACGGGTCCAAATGCTGCGCTGGTTGGTCAGACCGGGAGCGAGATCGTCGATGATGGTCTGCAGTAAGCCATACCGGTGGGTTTCCGGGTTAAGGAACTAGAAATCCGGTGTACCCTGATTGCGATCACCAGGCGTTGCAGTCACCGCACAAGCGGGCGAAGATCCAAGACGTGCGGTTGCATGACGCACGGCACACGGTAGCGACGATGTTACCCGACACTCCGGTCATCAGTTCGTTCCGATTTAATTCGTATCATGCGCACGGTTCGATGCTGTTTACACTGACCCTGGGAGGAGCGATGGCCAGGGTATTCGTCAGCCATGCCAGCGAGGATCGTGAGTGTGCCGGTCAGCTGCACCGGTGGATGGTTGCTGAGGGCCACGAGGTCTTTCTAGCTCAGGACATTCACGACGGGATCTTGGTGGGTGACGATTGGCACCAGCGGTTGCATGAGCGGCTGCGGTGGGCTGACGCGGTGGTGTGTGTGGTCACTTCGGCGGCGGTGAAGTCGCCGTGGTGTTCGGAGGAGGTCGGCGTTGCCAGGTCGCGAGGTAGCCGGCTGTTGCCGGTACGGGCCGAGTCGGGGGTGAATCACCCGTTGCTGAGATCCGAGCAGTATGCCGATCTCACTGTCGACTCCACCGCGGGGCGTGCAGCGTTGGGAGAAGCGTTGCGCTGGGTCGATGCGGCCGGCGGTTTCGGTTGGCCCGATGGCCTGTCACCGTTTCCAGGGCTGCGCCCGTTTGACGTGGAGCAGCATCAGGTGTTCTTCGGTCGGGTCGGCGAGACCGAGGAGCTTGCTGAGTTGCTGCGCTTTCCCGCCGAGCAGGCCAAAGCGGCGATGTTGCTGGTGGTAGGCCCGTCAGGGTGTGGCAAGTCGTCGCTGGTCCGGGCCGGGCTGCTGCATGTGATGGCCGAGAAGCCGGGTTGGCTGACCCTTGCGCCAATTCTCCCGGGCGCCGATCCAGTCGCAGCACTGGCCCGGGAACTGGCCACTGCGGCACGGCGGAGCGACCTGGATCGGACGGTGGACCACGTTCACCGCGGACTCGCCAAGCGCGGTCTGGTGGGTGTTGCTGATGAGCTGCTACTAGCGAACCCAGGTGGTCCTTCGCGGCGCCTGCTTCTCGTTGTGGATCAGTGTGAGGAGCTGCTCACTCAGACCGGACCGGCGAACCGGGCCCGGTTCGCCGAGCTGCTGCGCCCGGCGCTGTCCGGTCCGGTGCAGGTGGTCGCCACGCTGCGGGCGGAGTTTCTGGACCAGCTGTTGGCCGACTCCGAGCTGGCGGTGTTGCCGACCCGGATCCACCCGCTGCGGCCGCTGCGCCGCGAGGCGTTGCGGGCGGTGATCGAAGGGCCGGCCCGGGTGGCGGGTATCGACGTCGCCGATGATCTGGTGACCCGATTGGTCGCCGACACCGCCAGCGGGGAAGGGCTGCCGTTGTTGGCTTTCACCCTCGCTCAGCTCGCCGAGGGTGCCGGACGGGGAAGCCGGCTATCAGGCGCACGTTATGACCAGCTCGGAGGAGTGCAGGGTGCGCTGACCTGTCAGGCCGACGCCGCATTGGCCGACGCGGTCACCGCCAGTGGCCGACACCGCGAGGAGGTCATCTCCGGGTTGTTGCGCCTGGTCACGGTGGATGAACGGAGTCGTCCCATCCGAGGGCGAATCCCCAAGGCCCAGTTGCCTGAGCCGGTGGCCCGAGAGCTGGACGTCTTCGTCACGCGACGGCTGGTAACCACCGACACCGACAACGGTGACGTGGTTGTCGGGGTGGCCCATGAGGCGTTCTTGTCGGCTTGGCCTCCGCTGGCTCAGGCGATCGAGGAGAACGCATCGGCGCTGCGGGCTCGCCGCGCGGTCGAGCAGGCCGCCGCCGAATGGAACGACAATGGCCGCCCACCGACCCGGTTGTGGGAACGGGGCCAACTCGCCGCTGCGGTCGCCGACACCGGCGCTCACGTTCAGTCCCGCGAACTGGTCACCGATCGCATCGACGTCAGTCCCACGGCTCGTACCTTCCTGCGTGCCAGCATCCGCCGCGATCGCATCCGACGGGGGCGCGCCATCACCGTCTTGTCAGTGCTGCTCGTTCTTGCACTGGTGGCGGCCGCTGTCGCCATTGGTGCGCAACGCGCCGCGGAGCGAGAACGAAATGTCGCGGTGTCCCAAAGGGTCGCTGCACAGGCCAGGGAGTTACGCGCCACAAATCCAGCACTGGCCGCCCAACTGGGCTTGGCGGCGTACCGGCTTGTTCCCACCCCGGAAGCTCGCGGCGGTCTGCTCAGTACTGCCGCCAACCCCGACGCCACCCGCCTGACTGGCCACACCAATGCAGTCAAAAGGGTTGCCTTCAGTCCCGACGGGCACATCCTGGCCACCAGCAGCGACGACAAGACCGTGCGGTTGTGGGATATCAGTATCTCCCACCATCCCCACCTGTTGAGCACTCTCACCGGTCACACTCACTACGTCCCCTCGGTGGCCTTCAGCCCCGATGGGCACGTTCTGGCCACCGCCAGCGACGACACCACCGCACGGCTGTGGGATGTCCACGACACCCGCCACCCCAGCCCGTTGGCCATCCTCACCGGCCACACCAGTGTCGTCTCCTCGGTGGCCTTTACCCCCGACGGGCACGTCCTGGCCACCGGCAGCTTCGATAACACCGCGCGCTTGTGGGATGTTCACGATCCTCGCCACCCCAGCCTGCTGGCCATCCTCACCGGCCACACCAGCGGCATCAACTGGGTGGCCTTCAACCCCGACGGGCATACCCTGGCGACCGCCAGCGACGACACCACCGCGCGACTGTGGGATGTCCACGACACCCGCCACCCCAGCCCGCTGGGCATCCTCACCGGCCACACCGACGGGCTCTTCTCGGTGGCCTTCAGCGCTGACGGGCACACCATGGCCAGCAGCAGCTACGACAGGACCGCGCGGTTGTGGGATGTCCGTGACGTGCGCCGTCCCAGCCCGCTGGGCATCCTCGCCGGCCACACCGGCGGCGTCTCCTCGGTGGCTTTCAGTCCCGGCGGGGAGACCGTGGCCACCGCCAGCCAAGACACCACCGTGCGGTTGTGGGATGTCCGTGACTTGCGCCGTCCCGGCCTGCTGCGCACCCTGACCGGCCACACCAACAATGTCACCTCGGTGGTGTTCAGTCCCGACGGGCATACCCTGGCCAGCGGCAGTTATGACAACACCGCGCGACTGTGGGGTCTGTCTGGACCGATCGTGACCGGCCACACCAGCACCGTCAACTCGGTAGCATTCAGCCCTGATGGGCAAACCCTGGCCACCGCCAGCGGCGACAGCACCGCGCGGCTGTGGGATGTCCGCGATCCTTACCAGCCTCAACCACTGGCTATGCTCATCCCTCAAACCGACGACGTTTACTCGGTAACTTTCAGTCCGGATGGACGCACCGTGGCTACCGCCAATGACGACCGCACGGCGCGATTGTGGGATATCAGTATCGCCCGTCAGCCCATCCTGCTGACTACTTTCACGGGCATTGACAGCGGCGTTGATTCGGTGACTTTCAGCCCGGATGGGCATTCCCTGGCCACCGCCAGCGACGACAACACAGCGCGGCTGTGGGATATCCGCGACCCCCGCCACCCCAGCCCGCTGGGCATCCTCACCGGCCACACCAACGGCGTCAACTCGGTGACTTTCAGCCCGGATGGGCATTCCCTGGCCACCGCCAGCGACGACAACACAGCGCGGCTGTGGGATATCCGCGACCCCCGCCACCCCAGCCCGTTCGGCATCCTCACCGGCCACACCAACGGCGTCTCCTCGGTGGCCTTCAGTCCCGACGGGCACACCGTGGCCACCGCCAGCGTCGACAGCACCGCGCGGTTGTGGGACGTCCTAGATCCCGGCCATCCCCACCTGATTGGCGCCTTGACCGGCCACGACAACAGTATCAATAGGGTGGCTTTCAGCCCTGACGGGCACAGCTTGGCCACCGCCAGCTCCGACAACACAGTGCGGTTGTGGGATGTCCGTGACCTCCGCCATCCCAGCCCACTGGGCACCCTGACCGGCCACACCAGCGGCGTCAACTCGGTGGCCTTCAGCCCTGATGGGCATACCCTGGCCACCGCCAGCGTCGACAGCACCGCGCGGTTGTGGGAAACCGATGTCGACAGTGTCGCCGCCAGAATTTGTAGCATCACGCCCACGATCACCCAAAGCGAGTGGACCCAATACCTGGCCGCCCTGCCGTATCGACCCCCATGTCCGCGAGTCCCCTGATCGACATACCCAGAACGTCACCTCCGCCGCCGGGGGCCGACCTGGACCAGCGACAGCGTTCCGGCCCGCCGAAACGCGTCCTAGACTTACCGGCGATGAGCGATCGGTCGGGCGCACCGGAGGATGGTGTCGTCGAATTGGCCACACGCCTGTTCGCGATGGCCCGGGTAGGCGACGCCGCGAGCCTGGCCGCCTACATCGACGCAGGTGTCCCGGTGGATCTGGCCAACGACAAGGGCGACACCCTGGTCATGCTCGCCGCCTATCACGGACACCCGGCCACGGTGACCGCGCTGGTCGAGCGGGGGGCCGATGTCAACCGGCTCAATGACCGAGGCCAGGCCCCGCTGGCCGGCGCGGTGTTCAAGGGCGAGGACGACGTGGTGCGAGCCCTGGTCGCGGCCGGCGCCGATCCGGGGACCGGGCACCCCACCGCAGTGGACACGGCACGCATGTTCGGGCGTGACGACCTGCTCGAGGTGCTCGAAGCCCGCTGAGCGCCGCCTGGGTCGGTACCCGGAGCAGCTGTGGCCGCCCCTTGAAGCTCACCCCGACCGGGCCTGGCCGGGTTGATGGACCACACCGACCACTGTCGGTTCACATGGTCATCGAGTCATTGAGCTGGATCGAAGTGCTGCTTGTATGGTCACAACTGGTCGCTAGCCCAACGTCAGGCTCCGAGTGGCAGTGCTTCGTTCAGCTTCGACCGCCATGGGGCATCAGGCGAGTGTCGAAGACGTTCCCGAAGGTCAAGCCGGTCATTGACCTCGGCGAGGAAGTCAGGTGAGAGCCTCGGCCCGGGTGCTGGTACGGCTTGGGGTTCATAGCGCTCGAACCATGCTTCGACCTGAGACCAGCTCCAGAGTGGGTTCGGTGAACGCCGGCGGGCGACGGGGGTGGGGAAGTCTCCGGGACCGCGCTCGCCACGTGCCAGCAGAGCAACGCTCTGGCGACTGCGGCCGACCCGCTGGGCGATCTCGCTGGCAGTCAGCCAGTCGTCGTCTGCCTCGACCCGGAGCACCCGAGCGCCGATGCCAGCACGCTCGACGTCGAGGATGGCGGAGATCACGGCATCCTGCTCCGTCGGCGCTTCACGGTCGAAGAAGCCCAGGACGGTGCCGTCTGATTCCAGTGAGAATGACCCGTCGTCACAGCTGGCCTCATAAAGGATGTCGAGCTGTTCGTCGGTCAGCTCGATGCCTCGGAGAGTCAGTCGAAATGTCCACTCAGTCATTACCCCTCACCCCTCCTCATCGTCACCGTGATTATGCTGGTCAACCCATCTTCGGATCTGCCGGGCCATGGTTGAACGGGATCTTTGGTGTCGACCAGACCGAGAACATGGCGCTGCATCTGCACTCGATCCGACCCCACTTGTGACCGGCTGCTGTTTGTTCGACCACGAAGCCCAGTTGGGCGGCGTAGTCGAGAGCATTGTTGATTTCCTTCTCCGGGGTGGTTCAGTGGAGTCCCCCAAGAAGAGATCTCCCGCCTGGTCGGCCACAGCAGCATGGCCGTGACCGAGCTGGTCTACCGCAAGCAAATCAGACCGGTGCTCCAACGAGGAGCAACAGCGATGGACCGGATATTCAGCCCGGTAGTTCCGGAACCGTAGTCACGCAGTTAGTCACCCAACACAGAGGCCAGTTCCAGACACGACGGACCTGGCCTCTGAACTGCCCTGATGGTGTCTGGGTGGCGGGATTCGAACCCACGGCCTCTTCATCGAGGCCCTGGAGGGGCAACGACGCCAGTAGACCAGGATCGGGTCGCCGCTGGACCGCGCTGGCAGGAGCACGGTCTGGTGTTCGCCTCCAAGGTCGGCACACCGCTTGATCCTTCCCATGTTCGGCGTGATTTCCGGCGGGCGATCCGGGACGCTCCAGGACTGAACCCCACAGAGTGGACACCCCGGGAGCTACGCCACAGTTTCGTTTCCCTGCTCTCGGACAGCGGCGTCCCCTTGGAGGAGATCTCCCGCCTGGTCGGCCACAGCAGTACAGCGGTGACTGAGCTGGTCTACCGCAAGCAGATCAGGCCGGTGCTCCAGCAGGGGGCAACAGCAATGGACCGGATATTCAGCGCCGTAGCTCCGGAACAATAGTCACTCAGTGGCTCAGTGGCTCGAGGCCAGTTCCACTATGGGCGGAACTGGCCTCTGAACTGGGAAATGGGGTCGAGACAGTGATCCCGATGCCTCGGCGGGCTGGCTGATGGGGACGTTCACGTCGCCGCCGGGGCGTACGCGCCGGACCTGAACAGGGCAACGAACTCGCCGGGGCCGTACCAGCCGTCTAGCCACGACTGGAGCGGGCCGAGGTCGCCGCTGAGGGTAGCGGTCAGGATCATCTCGTGCAGTTCGCCGGAGTCGGGGCCGCCGACCTCCGTGAGGAACCCGGCATAGGGGGTCGTGACGGCGCGCGCGTAGCCGTTCATGGCGTCGAGCCACGGGTCGGTGGTGTCCGGGGCTGTGCGGCTGTCTCCGGTGGCGTCGAGGAAGGCGTAGTGTTCGATGCCATCGGCCGGGGCCGTGATCTCCATCCTGTCGGCCGTCTTGCGGACGATCGCGGTCGCCTCCCGGTCGAACGCGCCTTCCATGACGATGCCGAGGTTCCGTGTGCTGGCCGAGCCATGGGGATCACGGGCACTGTAGGTGCTGCCGGACTCGCGCCGGAAGTTGACGCCGTGCTGGTTCCTGTGGATGCCCGCTGCGCCGAGCCGGTACGACCGGAACGTCAGATAGTGGAAGCAGTCGTGGACGTAGGCGTGGAGTAGGTCCAGACCGGCTATGCCGGGGGCGGCGGGAGTGTCGCCGAACAGGTCGCCGTAGCGGCTGGTGACGGCAGCGGCCTGCACGTATCTGTACCCTGGGGTCTGCGTGTCGTCGTCGGCGCGGTACGAGAGCAGCCGGTGATGGAAGCCGCCCCATGCCGGGGACGTCGAGGCGACGGCGACGAACACGCGCTCGAACGGCAGGAGGCCGGTCTGGCCGAGGTCGGCGAAGCGGTCGCGGGCCAACTCGACGCCGGAGGCGAACAGGTCGCGGCCCGGGAGGTCGTCCAACAAATCGGCGAGCGTCGTGAACGTCAGGTTCGGGTATTTCTCGACCAGCTTCAGCGTGCGGCGCGGGTCGGTGCGGAACCGGACCAGCCGGTCATAGATCTCCCGCTTCTGTGCCGTCGCGCCGGTCAGCCTCTCGTTGGGCGTCAGCACGGTCAACGTCATCCCCTTTGAACCAGTAGCGGTGTGCCTCGATCAGATCCCTGTGGGAGGGCAACAGTCCGTCCGGCAGGTTGTCGATGTCGTAGAACTTGGCGGCCAGAACCTCGTGCGGGTCGAGTTTCGCCTCACCGCCGATGAACTCACCGAGGTAGGCGACCTCAATGCGCAGCTTGAATCCCGTCTTCAGCCGCACCAGCTCGCCGACCTTGACCGCGAGGCCGGTCTCTTCACGGACTTCGCGCACAACAGTGTCTTCGAACCGCTCTCCAGCCTTAGCGTAGCCCGTAGGCAGGCCATAGGGCCGGGACGGGAGCCAGTAGGCGTGTTTAAACAGGAGCACCTGGCCCGCGTCGTTCCGGATGAGTCCCGAAACTCCGGCGATGTAGGACGTATGTGCGAGCCAAAGGATCCGCCATTGCAGGCCGCCAGCATGACGACCGAGCCGGGTCCAGACCTTGTGTCGAATCATCTCATCTCTCGAACCTAGGAACCATAGTCACGCAGTTAGTCACTCAATGGATCAGAGGCCAGTTCCAGGCACGACGGAACTGGCCTCTGAGCTGCCCTGATGGTGTCGGGGTGGCGGGATTCGAACCCACGGCCTCTTCGTCCCGAACGAAGCGCGCTACCAAGCTGCGCCACACCCCGGATGGACGTCGGTGAGTCTAGCCGACGCCAGCGGCGTCCCATGCGCTGGCTGGTACCGGCGAACCGTTGCTGCGCGGGACCAGCGTGAGCAGACTCGCTTCCGGGGGGCAGGCGAAGCGCACCGGCGCGAAGGGCGACGTGCCCATGCCTGCCGAAACGTGCAGCCAGGTGTGTGCGCCCCACCGGGAGGCACCGCGAGCTCGGGAGCGGTCCAGCCCACAGTTGGTCACGATCGCGCCATAGCCGGGCAGCCGCAGCTGGCCGCCGTGGGTGTGACCGGCCAGTACGAGGTCGTAGCCGTCGGCGGCGAAGGCGTCCAGCACTCGCGGCTCCGGAGAGTGCGTCAGACCTAGCCGAAGGTCGGCGGCGAGATCAGCCGGCCCTGCGACTCGCTGGTAGCGGTCCCGTCGCAGGTGCGGGTCGTCCACCCCGGTGACGGCGACCCGGCGCCCGGCCACCATGAGCTGACGGCGGGTGTTCGTCAGGTCGAGCCAACCGTGCTCAGCGAACGCCGCACGCAGATCCGCCCACGGCAGCGGTGCGCCACGGACCCGCTTGCCGGTGCGCATCAAGTAGCAAAGAGGATTTTTTAGCTTCGGTCCGTAGTAATCGTTGTTCCCGAACACGAACACGCCAGGCAGAGCCATCAGCGGCTGCAGCGCCCGCAGTACAGCCGGCACTGCCTGCTGGTGGGCGAGGTTATCGCCGGTGTTCACCACCAGATCGGGCTGCAGGGCGGCCAACCCAGCCAACCAGCGCTGCTTGGAGCGTTGGTTCGGGGTCATGTGCAGGTCGGAGATGTGCAGGATGCGCATCGGCGGCACCCCGATGGGCAGCACCGGCAGGCTGGCTTGGCGCAACGTCCAGCGGCGGACCTCAAGACCGGCGGAGTACGCCGTGCCTGCAACGGTCAGCGCTGCAGCGCCGACCACAGCGCGTCCGAGGCGGTTCATGCCAGTGAGCCTAGTAGCTCACTGGCATGAACCGCTCAGGTGGCATCGAGTGTCCTCACACTTGCTGCCACAGCCGAGCTCTAGCCTTGGACCATGGCAGACCTGAAGGATCGGCTGCGCGCCGACCTGGCCACGGCGATCAAGTCCCGGAGCACCATCACGGTGGCGACCCTGCGGATGGCACTGACCGCGATCACCACCGAGGAGGTCTCGGGCGCCAAGGCCCGGGAGCTGTCCGACGACGAGGTGCTCGCAGTGCTGGTCCGGGAGGCCAAGAAACGTCGCGAGGCCGCCGACCTCTTTGCTACGGCCGGGCGCGATGAGCTGGCCGCTCGCGAGCGCGCCGAAGGCCAGGTACTCGCCCAATACCTGCCCGAACAGCTGAACGACGACGAACTCACCGCTCTGGTGGCAGGAACTATCGATGACGTCGCAGGGCAGCTCGGTAAGCGCCCCGGACTCGGTCAGCTGGGGCTGGTGATGAAGGCAGCGAAAGCCAAGGCGGCAGGCCGCACCGAAGGATCCCGGTTGGCCGCCGCCGTGCTCGCGGCCTTGCAGAGTTGACCCCTCAGCAGTCGATCAAGGATTAATCGGCTAGGCGGGTGGTCGCTGGCCGTTCGGCGATGTTGCCGGCTCCGGAGGTTCATCGGCCGGATCCCCAGCCCCACCGAAGGGATTCTGGCTCGGTCGCTGTGGCGGGCGGTAAGGCGCCCCGGGAGGCGGGGTTCTCGGTGCGGGCTTCGATCGAACCGTGCCGTCACTGACGAAGATGGTGATGACGTCACCGGGTTGGGCGGTGGTGGGTGTCTCGGATGTCACCGTGCCCGGCGGCTGATCCGACGCCGACGGCACTCGCTTCACCCGGAATCCCGCCCGCTCCAGGTTGAGCTGGGCAGTGTTCTCCCCCTGTCCCACCACGTTGGGGACGTTGGGTCCGGCACCGGCGACGTAGCGCGGTTCGGTGGGCGGCAGCGGCATCACCGGGAGTCCCTGGTGCAGCGGACCCATGGCGTTGAACCAGGTTCGGGCCGGCACCTTGCCACCGAAGATATCGCCGTTGCTGCACAGCCGCGGTGGGTCGGAGTCGCAGATCCCGCTCGGCCTGGATCCATCGGGCCACACCAGCACAGCACCGGAGTACTGCGGCGTCGCTCCGAGGAAACCAGCCGAACGGTTGTTCTGGGTGGTACCGGTCTTGCCGAGCAGCGGGCGGGTCCAGTGCGCGGCCTGCGCGGCGGCGAAGGACGTACCACTGGGCTGGTCGTCCTTGCTCAACCCGGTCACCAGAGAGTTCGCCAGACCGGCTGGGACGACCTGCTCGCAGGCCGCCTCAGGCACCGGCACCGGGTGACCGTTACGGTCCAGCACTGCATCGATCGGGGTCGGCGGGCACCATCTGCCGCCGCTCATCAGGGTGGCTCCGACGTTGGCGAGGTCCAGCGGGCTAGTCGGCTCGGGTCCCAGGGTGTACGAGCCGCGGCGCTCCTGCTTGACCGCGTCGCCAATCGTGCGCCCCCGGGAGTCGTGGGCATTGAGGCTTTGTCGCATGCCCAGCCGGTAGGCCATGTCCACCACCGGGTTGATCGACCCGATGCGATCCTCCAGTGCAACGAACGTGGTGTTCGGGGAAATCGCCAAAGCCGTCTGCAACGAGACCGACCCGTTGCGGTATTTGCCCGCGTTGGTGACCGTGTACGCGCCGCCATTGTCTCGGAACACCCGCGAGGTGTAAGCATCGGTCACCGGCACCGGGGCCATGATCCCCAGACCCCGTTCCAGCAAGGTGGCGGCGGTGAAGATCTTGTAGATCGAGCCGGCGCCGAAACCCTGCACGAGCGAGGGCAGCGCGTAAGAGGTTTGGCCGGCGTCGGCGTCGAGCCCGTAGTCGCGGTTGGCCACCAGTGCACGGACCGGGTGCCGGTCAGGACCGGGTTCCACGATCGCCATCGCGTTGGCGATCCCCGGCGTCTGCGTCGGGACCTCAGCGCTCGCCGCGCGCTTGGCGATGTCACTGGCCCGCCGATCGAGGTTCGTACGGATCAGGTACCCGCCGCGGCGCAGCTTGTCTTCCGGGAAGCCCACGGTGGCCAGGTAGTCCAGGGTGTACTGGCAGTAGAAGCCGTCCGCGGGGCCGGCTCCGACGCAACCGTTGGTCAGCCCGGTCAGCGGACGCTGGACGCCCAGCGGTTCGCCCTTAGCCGCGTCAGCCTGATCACGCGTGATCGACCCGACGTTGGTCATCTCGTCGATCACGACGTTGCGCCGAGCCAATGCCTGCTCGGGGTACTCCACCGGATCGTAGGCGGTCGTCGAGCGGACCATGCCGGCGAGTAACGCCGCCTGGGAGATGGTGAGCCGGTCTGGCGTGGTGTTGAAGTAGGTCCTCGAGGCTGAAGCCACCCCGTAGGCGTTGTGGCCGAAGAAGACGATGTTGAGATACCGCGCCAGGATCTCGTCCTTGGACAGGTGCTTCTCCAGTTGCAGCGCCACCCGGATCTCCCGCAACTTGCGGGCCGGGGTGCTCTCCACGGCCGCGGCGCGCTCGGCGTCGTTCTGCGCAACCGCGTACAACATGTAGTTCTTGACATACTGCATGGTCAGCGTCGAGGCACCCTGGCCCTCCAGCGCGCTGCCGCTGGCGGACAGGTTGGTCATCAGGGCACGGGCGGTGCCACGCCAGTCCACCCCGTTGTGTTCGAAGAACCGCCGGTCCTCGATGGCGATGATCGCCGCCTTCATCGTGTCGGCGATGGCCTTGGGGGGCGTGTTGAACCGGTTCTGATCGAACACGTAGGCGATCGGTAACCCGTCCTTGTCGGTGATCGTGCTGACCATCGGCACCTGGCTCTGTACCAGGTTGGATGACACACTGTTGACGGTCTCGCCAGCCTGGTTCGAGGCCAGACCGATACCACCTACAGCGGGCAACAGGATGCCAGCCACCAGGAGGCCCGCGATCAGGCACAGGCCCAGAATCCGGATCAGCGCGTTGCCGGTCAACACTCGGGCGAGCCTACGCGGCAGCACTGACATCCCGAACGAGGCGTGGCTGGTTAGTCAGGAGGCGATGCCGATGACAGGAGGCATTCGAGTAATGTCAGGGTGCGTGAGCGCATCCAACACCACCCAGCAGAGCCTCCTACTGGAGGTGGAAGCGTTGGTGGCCGCCCTGATGGGGGACGCCCTACCAGCGGAGGTCACGTCCATCACCGGACAGCTTGAGGCGGCCGCAGGCTACGGGGACGGGATCCCCGCCCCCACGATCGACAAGATTCGAAACGCGATCGGGCTGGTACGCAGTAGTCAGCCCTGCGCCGCGGTCAGCTCACTACTCGCAGCCCGCACTGAGCTCGGCGCACCACCACGCTGATGGCCCGGCTGAGCCGGTCCTCGGGACTGATGTCGGCACCGGCGGGCTGACCCCGGGCGGTTCCTGGCTCCCTAGTCACCCGACGGGTGGTCTCCGCTCACGATCCGTGCCTGGTGGAAGGCCTGCGCGATGCTCTGACACGCGCCATGCTTGGTCCTGTGGAGGATGCGCTCAGCCGGGCACTGCGCGCCGCGGTGCACGGCGAGGTAGGAGCCGACGCCGGGACCCGAGCGCTGTACGCCACCGATGCGTCGAACTACCGGGTTGTGCCGCGCGCGGTCGTGCTGCCCCGGTCCGCTGATGATGTGTCCGCTGTCATGGACATCTGCCGTGAGCACGGCGTCCCACTCACCGCCCGCGGTGCCGGCACGTCGGTAGCGGGTAATGCCATCGGCCCCGGTGTGATCCTCGACTTCTCCCGCCACCTCGACGCGGTGCTCGACCTCGACCCGTCCACCCGGCTGGCCCGGGTGCAGCCGGGCGTCGTGCTCGACACGCTGCAGGCTGCAGCGGCCCCGCACGGCCTGCGCTTCGGCCCGGACCCGTCCTCACACAGCCGCTGCACGCTGGGCGGGATGATCGGCAACAACGCCTGCGGGACACACTCGGTGGCGTGGGGCACCACCGCGGACAGCGTCGAGGAGCTCGTCGTCTTGCGGCCCGACGGGTCCCGGCTAGTCGCGGTCGCCGGGCAGCTGCCGGCCGACGTGGCCACTCTGGAGGGCGACCATCGCCGGCTGATCCGTACCGCGCTGCCGGACTGGCCACGGCGCGGCTCCGGCTATGCGCTGCAGCACCTGCTGCCTGAGCACGGCCCGCATCTAGCCCGCGCACTGGTCGGTACCGAAGGCACCTGCGCGGTGCTCCTCGAGGCAACCGTGCGGCTGATCGCGCCACCCCCACAGGTGGCCCTGCTGGTGCTGGGGTTCCCCGATATCCCCGCGGCGGCCGACGCCGTCCTCGGGCTGCTGCCGCACCGGCCACTCACCGTGGAGGGCATGGACGCCGCCCTGATCGAGGCACTGCGAACGGCCCGCCTGAGTCGCCACCGTCCAGTGGCCCAGCTACCCCAGGGTGCGGCCTGGCTGCTCGTCGAGTTCGGCGCAGACGACCCCGGTGGGGCGGTGGCGGCGGCGCAGGCGGCAGCGGCCGAGGCGGGCCGTCCGCATCTCGTGGTGGCCGACCCGGCGCACCGGGCAGCGTTGTGGCGGATCCGGGAGGCAGGCGCTGGTCTGGTGACCCGCCCGGCCGACGGTACGCAGGCGTGGCCAGGCTGGGAGGACGCCACGGTGCCCCCCGACCGGCTGGGCAGCTACCTGCGCGGCTTCGCCGACCTGCTTACCGAGTACGGCAGGCACGGCTCGGTGTACGGGCATATGGGCGAGGGCTGCGTGCATGTGCGCCTCGACGCCGACCTGCTCACCCCGGCCGGCCGGCGCGACTTCCGGCGGTTGCTGGTGCAGGCCGCAGACCTGGTGGTGGCCCATGGTGGGTCGCTGTGCGGGGAGCACGGCGACGGGCGGGCCCGCAGCGAACTGCTGCCCCGGATGTACTCCCGGGAGGTACTCGACCTGTTCGCGCGGTTCAAAGACGTCTTCGATCCAGACCGGCTACTCAACCCAGGGGTGCTGGTGGATCCCCGACCATTGGACGCCGACCTGCGCCCCGGCCGGGAGCGTCAGGTGCCGGTGAACCTGGCGCTGACCCACGACGGGGGCAGCCTGGCCGCGGCCACCCGCCGCTGCGTCGGGGTCGGTGCTTGCCGGCAGCTGGACGGGCCCGGCGTGATGTGTCCCAGTTTCCAGGTCACCCGTGACGAGAAACACTCCACCCGCGGCCGGGCGCACCTGCTGGCCGAGATGCTCGCCGGCGACCTGGTGACCGGCGGCTGGCACTCGCCGGAGGTGCACGAGGCGTTGGACCTGTGCCTGGCCTGCAAGGCGTGCGCCTCGGACTGCCCGGTCAACGTCGACATGGCCGGCTACAAGGCGGAGTTCCTGCACCAGCACTACCGGCGGCGGTTGCGGCCACGGTGGCACTACACATTGGGCTGGCTGCCTCTGGCAGCCCGGGTGGCCGGGCTGATGCCGGCGATGGCCAACCGGGCCGCGCCGTTGCTCGCCCGGCTGGGTGGGGTGTCCACCGCCCGCCCACTGCCCCGGTTCACCCGCTACCGACCGCCCGTGTTGCGCTCCGGGCCAACGGCGCGGGGCGTGGTGCTGCTCTGGCCGGACTGCTTCACCCGGTCGTTCGACCCTCAGGTGGTGCACGCCGCGACAAGAGTGCTCACGGCGGCAGGCTTCGGCGTCCGGCTGCCCCGGGGCACCGTGTGCTGTGGTCTGACGTGGTTTGCCACCGGGCAGTTCGGCATCGCTCGGCTGGTGCTACGCCGGACCCTGCGGCTGCTGCGGACCGCGATCGCCACCGGGTTGCCGTTGGTCGGGCTGGAACCCAGCTGCGTCGCGATGCTCCGCTCCGATCTGGTGGAGCTGCTCCCTGACGATCCGGCGACAGCCGCACTCGCCGGGCAGACCCGGACGCTCGCCGAGCTGTTGCGCGAGCGTGCGCCGGAATGGCAGCCGCGGCGCGACCGGGATGCGGTGCAGCAAGTGCACTGCCACCAGCATGCCGTGCTCGGCCACGACGCCGACGACGCGCTGCTGCGCGCAGTCGGGATCCGGTTGCGCAGGGCGTCCGGGTGCTGCGGGCTGGCCGGTAGCTTCGGCTACCAGCGCGGCCACGAAGAGCTGGTCAGCGCGCTGGCTGAACGCTCGCTGGCCCCCGCCGTCCGCGCGTCGCCCAACGCGCTGGTGCTGGCTGACGGGTTCAGCTGTCGGCTGCAGATCGCCCAGACGACAGGCAGGCGTGCACTGCATCTAGCCGAGTTGCTCGACGGTGATGTGCTCAACGGCGATGTGGTCCACGGGGACTAACGGCGGGCATCGAGCGGCGGGGCTTCGAGACCGACTGATGAGCTTCACCCCTGGCAATCACCCGGAGGGAGGCTGCGCCGTCGATAAACGGTAGATAGGTTGCGGCGAACGGCGGAGACCTGGAGATGTCAGCGAAGTTCAGGAGGGGCAAATGAGCCGTCTATCGAGCACCTACGACCTCGGCCTAGAAACCGGTGCGGAACTCAGCAGGGCATCAGTACCCACCCAGCGTGGACAGGACCCGCATCGCGTGACAGCCGAGCAGGTGGACCGGGCTCGACTGGCGGTCGCGCGATCGGCTACCGGTGCCGAGGACTGTCGGATACTGCTGGACATGTTGGGCCTGATCGACGGCGAGGACGGCGTCCCACCAGTACGTCGGTGACCCTGACGGACGGGTGGTCGGGCCGGCTCGCAGCCACCCGACCACCCGTCGTGCAACCGGATACAGTGGTGTCCTATGCTGATCGTGCTCGCGGCGGACGACCGGTGCGAGCAGGTCTGGACGACCTGGTCCCCATCGTCTAGCGGCCTAGGACTCCGCCCTTTCAAGGCGGCAGCGCGGGTTCGAATCCCGTTGGGGGCACGAAAAGTAAGGCCCAGTGGCGCAGTTGGTTAGCGCGTCGCCCTGTCACGGCGAAGGTCGCGGGTTCGAGTCCCGTCTGGGTCGCTTGGTAGCATTGGGCCGAGCATGGCCCGTACGGCCAGGTAGCTCAGTTGGTATGAGCGTCCGACTGAAAATCGGAAGGTCGGCGGTTCGACCCCGCCCCTGGCCACCACCCTGATCAGCTCAAACGCTTGTGTCCATCGTCTTGTCCAAGGCTGTCCGTCTCAGTTGGCCTGCCGCGGTTCCCGCGAGGACGTGTCGGATGGGATGGCCAGTTGCTCATCGACGGCAACGACTCCGGGATGCTGCTTCCCTATGGCTCGTTTGAGGACCACGGTCAGATGGCCACCCGTAGTCCTCAGGCGCTGGCGCGTGGGTGGATCTCGTCTAGGACGGACACGAGACGGTCGCGTTCGACCTCGAGGTCGTAGCGGCCTTGAAGGTTCATCCAGAAGCGCTCTGAGGTCCCAAAATAACGTGCGAGCCGCAGCGCAGTGTCGGCGCTGATACGCCGCTTGCCGTGCACGATCTCGTTGATCCGGCGCGGCGGTACGTGAAGGGCAACGGCTAGCCCGTGCTGGGTGATGCCCAGCGGAGCGAGGTACTCCTCGGCGAGGACCTCGCCAGGATGGATGGGGGCGCTCGACGCGGCGGTGCTCATGAGGTTCCTCCTTCAGTGGTAGTCGGTGATCTCGATGTCTTCTGGTCCTGCGGCGCTCCAGCGGAAGCAGATGCGCCACTGCTGGTTCACCCTGACGCTGTACTGTCCGGATCGGTCTCCGCGTAGCTTCTCCAGTCGGTTGCCCGGTGGGATCCTCGCGTCGTCGAGGGTCTCTGCCGCGTCGAGGATCAGCAGCTTGCGCAGCGCCGCGCGTTGGGTGTTCTGGTCAAGCCGACGTGAGCGCTCGCGTCGCCAGACTCGTTCGGTATCCTTGTCGGCGAAGGAACGCAGCACGAGGTAGCATAACGCCATGCGTTATTACCGCGCAACGTTATGCTCGACGTACGCCGCGGACGCCCGTCGTGGCGAGGGGACCGGCCGTCTCTATTTTCGTCTCATTCGCCTTCGTTCGCAGGCGTCCGCCCGCTACCGCGAGGCTGTTCGGGCGCAGGTCACGGACGGTGCCGACCGGACGCGGCCACTGCACCGGAGTCCTGAAAATCGGAAGGTCTACGGTTCGACCCCGCCCCTGGCCACCATCACTGACCAGCCTCAGCGGTCTGTTTCGATGATCTATTGCCGGTCTCTGTCCAACTGACTGTCCAATTCCCCTGCTGACACTCGCCCCTATGGCACGCAGGAAGCAGGCCCCGAAGGACCTCACCGGCATCCGGCAGCGGGGCGGCACCCATCTGGTGGCTCAGAGCAGGGTGCCGCGGCCATCCTTTCATCTGCCGTTGATAGCCCAGGCTGAGATGGAGCGGCCGCTACCCAGCGCTACATGATGGCCTTCGGCCTCCGGCCTGCTCCATCGCAGCGAGCGAGGCACCAGGAGAGCGACCTCAGAGTCAGATGTCACGGTAAACCTTGCCACGTCCCGCGACCCGAACGACGATCACCACAAGCCGATCATCCTCGATCGCGTAGACCACACGGTAGTCCCCGATCCGAATGCGCCATAAATCATCAGCACCAACCAGCCGAGTGGCACCAGTCGGCCGGGGGTCATCCTCCAACACGGCAACCTTGCGCAACACACGGGCACGAACCGGGCCATCGAGCCGATCGAACTCCTTCTTTGCTGACCACTCGAACTCGACCGTGTAGCAACCGCTCACCGAGCATCTACGTCCGGGTACGCGGCGAGGTCATCAGCGTATTCCGCCAGCACCTCAGACAGTGGGACCCGAGGCGCACATCCAGCTAGCGCAGCACGAGCAGCCCGGACGTCCTCGGCCTCCTCCAGCGCCTCGACAGCCGCAGCCCCCGCCACCGCGACATCGGCCGGTACCACCGCAGCGACCGGCTGACCATCGCGCATCAGGTACACCACCTGGCCATCGACCGCAGCGTCAACCGCCTCCACCGGGGCACCACTGTGCGGAGGTAACTCCAACGAGCGCGCCGCTGTCATACCCCCAGCATAGGCGCCACGCGGGCGTGCTCACAGACATACCACAGTAGGGGCCGATACCCGTAGTGCTTCAAAATGACGCTACTGACGTTCCTGTGGGTACCTGTTCATGATCGATAAGGGCGCACGCTGTGTCTCATCTAGGGTTTCTGGCCTACCACAGTCAGAGACGATCAAGATGGGAACGGCGTGCGTACGACAAGGGTATGGCGGCGTGTGCTCGGGGTCGAGCACACGGTGATCGAGTCGGTGGACCTGGAGTCCGATGGGCGCGGTGGGGAGGTGCTGGTCGCCCAGGTGCGGCCCAAGGCGGGGGTGGCGTCGCGGTGCTCACGGTGTCAGCGACGGTGTCCGGGCTAGGCGCACTCCTGCTCGCCGAGGTACACATACGGGCCGGAGAACCCCAAGGGCTAACCCTGGCCCACCAGGCCATCGAGGAAGTGAGCACCCTGCACTCCATCGCCACACGACAAGAACGACTGATACCACTGGCCACCGCCCTGGAAGCCCGACCCAGCACCGACACCCGGGAACTAGCCCGAATAGCCCGACAGATCGCCGAGACCCGAATCTAACGGCCGTCGCCCTTCCCGCCACGACACGCCGAAGATCACCAAGCCGGTACCTCAGCGCTCAACCCCGCGCCACGACCGCCCACCAACAGGACCGTCGACTACATTATCGATCTTGAAACGACCGTGGGTCGTCTCCCAGACTCGGGAGTAAAATCGGTGCCCGTGACAGCGTCGAAGGCAGAGGGCCAGCGGGTGGTCCTGGGCCGGCGTAACAAGTTCAGCACGATGGTGCCGTTCCACTGGTCCGACGAGGCGCCGCCAGGTCTCAACGACGTGGAGTGGGCCGAAGAGCTGGGCGCCAAGTGGGAGGGCGATGAGCTGGTCACCTACGACTACCCGACGCTTACCGGCCTCCTCGAGTACTACGAGAAGGGCGAGTACCTCCCGGACAACGACTGACACGCCGCGTCGCCATCCTGCTCGTCCTCCGCCGGCCGGTGCCACGAGATCGCGAGGCTTACCGCTTCTCGCGCACCACCACGTTGATGGCACCGCTCAGTCAAACCGAGTCCGGGTGGTCTCATCTTTGGTCTCATCCGTATGCGTTCGTCTACGTTCATTGGTGTTCAGATCATTGCGGCGGTGCAGGTTACGGACGTGAGCGTTAGTCGGCGAACTATTATCCCGAGTCCTGAAAATCGGAAGGTCGGCGGTTTGACCCCTTGGCCACTCATGGGCATCTGGGCCCCGAGCAGCGCATGTGCGACGGACTATTTAACCCCACCCTGCACAACGACCCGCCATTCGATCATGCAACAGCCCTTCTGGGAAAACCGGGGCGGAACCGCCCGCGTCCTCGCCGCGCTCAAGCGTGATAGCTGGACTGAGACCCGCCGCCGCGGATCGCATCGTGTCCTGGTGAAGGATGATCAGCAGCGCATCTGGGCTTACCATGAGGGCGTTGACCTGGGCGGGCCGGCGATGGCCCGGATCGCCAAAGACTACGGCTACACCCTTGCTGAGCTACGCAAGCTATAGGACGATGATCAGATGAGCACAGCGCTGCGAGCCGAGTTCTTCTTCGATGACGAGGCGAACACCTGGCACTACCGCGTGCCTGCTCTGCACATCAATGGCGGCGGCACGGCGACCCGCGAGGACGCCCAGCGCGAGTGCCTGGATGCGATCGCGTTTGCGCTGGAGGGTGACCCGAGCGAGTACGACAGCGACACCCAGGCGATCGCCCTCGAGGTGTCCGTCGTCCCTGCCGCCTGACCGCCGCCAGCTACGAAGTGGGCACTGCTCGGGCTCTACCGCGATGTCGAGGAGCCACTCGCCGAGCGGGGCATCGAAGTAGATCACTCACCGTGGACCGCTGGGCGCAACGCTGCATGCCCCCCGTTGATCGAGGCAGCCACCCTATCGGCACGGGATCGGTGACCGCTGGTGGGTCGACGAAACCTACGTCGCAATATCTCGTCAGTGGCCGCTACGTACAGCCAGCGTGGCCAGCGCTCGCCTAACATACGGTAGCTGTCAAGTCAAATGAGACAGTGGATCTTACTGGGTTGGCTGTTGCTGGGTGGGTTGGTTGATCCATGCGTGCTCGGGTAGGCATGGTGGGTGGGGTCGGTGGTTGAACCGTTCGGGGTGTTGTGCGTGGGCGCGGTCGAGGGTGGCTTGGCGTCGTGCGCGGATCTCGGTCGCGGTTTCGTAGTGGACTGAGGCTGGGGTGTGCATGCCGATTCCGGAGTGGCGGTGTTCGTGGTTGTAGGCGGGGAAGAATCGGTCGCAGAACGCGCGTGCGTCGGCGAGGCAGCCGAACCGGTCGGGGAAGTCGGGCACGTATTTGAGGGTCTTGAACTGCGCCTGGAGAGAAGGGGTTATCATTCGATGTCCGAGGTCGTGAGTGGGATCGGGAGATGCCGAGGTCGATCATCATCTCGGACACCGGTTTCGAGGTCATCGAACCGCCTCGATCAGCGTGGATCGTGTGCGGGATGACGAGGTTACGGGCCACCGCCTCGGCGAGGAAATCTTTCGCCACGACCGCGTCCTCGGCGTGGGCGACGAACCACCCGGTGACATAGCGGGAGAAGATATCCAGCACGACGTAGAGTTTGTACCATTGTCCTTTCTGTGGTCCTTTCAACGCGGTGATGTCCCAGCTCCACACCTCGCTGGGGCCGTGGGCGACCAGCTCGGGACGAACCCGGGGTGGGTGGGTGGCCTGGGTCCGTCGTTCCCTGCTCTGTCCGGCGTCGCGGGCGATGCGGTACATGCTCGACTCCGAGCACCAGTAGCGGCCCTCGTCGAGCTCGCGGGCCCACACCTGTGGAATCGCCAGGTCACGGTAGGGCTCGGAGTTCAGCAGCGCCAGGACCCGGGCTCGTTCGTCGTCGGTGATCGTCGAGGGCGGCAGCCCCCGTGGCAGCCAGGGTCCGTGTACCGGTCCCAGCGCTGCCGCCCCGCGCGGGTCAGCCCGCCGGTCGTGGGTGGCCCGGGACCGTCCGGTCAACGCGCACGCCACGACAATCGACACCTCCGCGGCCCGCAGCTCGGTGAACGCGGTGTTCAGGATGTCTTCGGCGGCGTCGGTGGTTGTTGGTCGTCCGCGCTCTCGGACAGCTGCTCCACCAGCGCGTGTGCTTTTCCCATGATGTCCAACGCGGTCCGGGTGTTCTTTAACTCTGCTTCGAGTTTCGCGTTCCGAGCTCGGAGCCGTTCCAGCTCGGCGGCCTCCGCCGACCTTTTCGGTCGTTTCTCCGACCGCCGGGAATCGGCCACCCCTTCCAGTGCCCCCGCGTCACGGGCACGGGTCCACTCAATCACATGCGACGAATACAAACCCTCCCGGCGTAGGATCGCGCCCTTCTCCCCATTCGGCGCATTCTCATACTCCGTGACAATCGCCAGCTTGTACTCCGGACTAAACGAGCGACGCGATGGACGCGGCGACGGTCCCTCCGCCGACCGCGGCCCCGACACCACCGGCGGCTCAACTCCTCCACCACCACCGCCGGTCGCACCGCCACGCTCCTCCGTTGACACAAACACCAGGATCTCCGATCACGCCCCCTGCTGTGAACCGCTGGCACCAAGCTGTCTCACCAGATCCTGACAGAGAGGGATACCCCGGGGGCGGTGTCCAACGGACTGTCCAATAACTCCAGTGCTCTGAGTGCTTCTGGCGCCTCTACGACATAACTACAGCAAGCAAAATGCCAGGTAGCGCTACTCCTATCAGGTGGACTTTGAACTGAAAATCGGAAGGTCGACGGTCCAACCCCACCCCTGACCACCACCCTGAGCAGCGGAAACACTGAGTTAATCGGCTCCGAAGTGCAGGCAGTAGACGAGATCTACATACGGATGCCCACCCCTGATGAGACCCGGCGCCTGAAACTGAGCACGGGCACGCCGGTCGCGGTGCACTACTGCACCGGGTACACCCAAGACGAGCGAGTCGTTCGCGTTGAGTACTTGGTCATCCCTGGCGATCGACACGTTATCGTCTACGAACGGGCACACCCCGTCGGAACGGTCGACTGAACCGATGACGTTACCCGTGTATGTCAGACAGGCCCTGACTGAGTATGACATCGTGGAAGTCGCCACGATGTGGAACCGGTCAGCCGCGTGGCTGCGCAGCAGAGGTCTCGATCAATGGCAGTACCCAGTAAAATGGGAAAATATCCGCAAGAGCGTCGCCGAGGGCACCTGTTGGCTAGTCACCACTGCCGAGGGTAAGGTTACCGGCACGATCACAGTCGAGTCCACAGCCGATCCGTACTGGCTGCCCTCCGATAACCCCGACGACGCGCTCTACGTTCACCGCATGGTCGTCGATGACGGCGCCCGCGGCAGCGAACTAGGCGCCGCGCTGCTGGACTGGGCAGCGCAGCGAGCGAGGAAGGCGGGAAAATCCTGGCTCCGGCTCGACGTGTGGAAATCGAACTCAGCACTGCACCAGTACTACCTCGATCGCGGATTCAGCCTCGTCCGAATCAATGATAACCCGTCAGATCCAACCGGGGTATGCTTTCAGCGGCCTGCCCCAGTAGAGCTGCACCGCGGGCCTGATGAGATCGAAACCAACCCTCTCGATGCCCTCGCTGCCAAGGCGCCTCATTCCCCAGAGGAGGAGGTGTAAGCGATACAGATGTGTAAGTCAGTCTGCGTGTCAGCGGTTTCGGGAGGTCGCAGTGGGGAATTATCCTGGACCCGCATTTCCGGTCGATGTGTGCTGCTCAAGGCGACAGTTTCGGGGCATCGGTGAAATCTACCTCGTCGAGACAGGTCGCTGTTTGGCTGTTATTTTCCAGCACGCCAAACAAGGCAAATGGTACATCTCTTGGTCTGAAATGGAGGAATGCTCAGTGTTGGCAACGGGGCTCAGCCGACTTGGCGGGAGGCGGGGCAGTGGCGGCTAATGATCTTCTTCGGGTGGCGCGGCTACGCACCGCCTCGCTGACGTCTCCAGATGTGTGCCTGTCCCGGCAGGAACTCGCTGAGCTGGTCAACGCCTGAGTGTGGGACCACCATCAAAAGCTGGTGGAGCATAGTGCAAATTATATTGGCCAGCTCGAATGCGGCAAAATCCGCTGGCCGGGTAAGGTGTCCCGGGAAGCCTTGCGGGCGATCCTGGGTGTCTCCACCGACGCCGCGCTAGGATTCGTCAACGCCCGCAGCGTCCGCGCGGCGGTGAAACTGGAGAACGTGGACCGTAGACAGTTTTTCCACACCCCCCTCCACCTGGGCGCTCTCGCGGCTCTGGCATCGGTGGCAGAGCTGCTGGCAGACACCGAGCCCACCCCAATCCCCACGCGGGTCGGCGCGACGGATATCGAGCAGATCCGCACCGCCACGCGGGTATTCGAGTCGTGGAGCGGCACCTACGGCGGCGGGGTAGTCCGACAGACCGTCATGGGTCAGCTGCGCTGGTCGGCCGGCCTGCTGGGGGCCACCTGCCCGGACCGGCTGCGCCCCGAGCTGTTCTCCGCAGTCGGCGACCTCGCCGATGTGGCGGGGTACCTGGCCGTGGACGCCGGCGCCGATGCGCAGGCCGGCCGGGTGTACCGCTTCGCGCTGGCCTGCGCCGAGCAGGCCGGCGACTGGCCCCTGCGCGCCGAGATCCTGTCGAGCATGGCAAAGCAAGCAATCTGGACCGGGCGACCCGACGACGGTCTCATGCTAGCTGAGCAGGGTCTGGTCCGCCCTGACCGGCTGACCTCAGCCGGCCGGTCGACGCTGCACACCGACCGCGGACGCGCACTGGTCAAGATGCGTCGGGTCAGCGAGACCCTGACCGCCCTCGGCACCGCCGATGACCACTTCGCGCACTTCACCCCCGACAACGAACCACCGTATATGGGCTGCTACAGCGATGTGCGCCACGCCCAGCTCACCGGCCAGCCCCTGGCCGAGCTAGCGATCCTGGGTCGCGACCCCGGCGGCTGCCACCGACCGGCTCGCGGCGGCAGCCGCCGGGCACACCGTCAACACCCGCGCCCGGGCAGTCTGCCTGGTCAAGCTGGCCAGTCTCACCATGGCCACCGGCGACCCGCTCCACGCCGCCACCATCGGACACCAGGCCCTGGACGCCGCCGCCTGCCTCCGCTCCCGCGGCGTCACCGACGCACTGCGCGAACTGGCCCGGTACGCCGCGGCGCACCAGCACCTTGATGAGGTCGCCCATTTACGGCAGCGGATCGCCACCCTGGTGTGTACCGACAGCCCGTAGGCAGGGTGTGAGTTCCTCCTCTCCTATCCACTCTCGCCCTACGTCTGATCACGCCGTCCCCCACGCGTGTCCTAAGCCGGGAGGGTTGCGGAACGGCGGCGGCCCCGCTTCCGGTGGCCAGCGCCTGTACCGCGGTCTGCCGGACGGCCTCGTTGTCGTCGGTGGTGGCGCGGTCGGTGAGCAGGGTGCGGGTGTGCCCGTCGGGCCAGCCGATAGCCAGCGCCCGCACGGCGGCCTGCCGGGCCGACCGAGTCCCGCTCCGTGCTTGGGCCTGGAAGTACTGGTGTAGATCCGGGCTTGCGGGGAACAGTGCGACAGCAATGCCCGTGATCGTCTCGGCCACTGCCACTGCAGCGGTCGAGACGACACGTCCGTCGGTGAATGGCGTCCGCCGGTACCACTCCAGGTAGACATCCCGGCCGGGAACGGAACCCCGATGTCACGCAACGCGGTTACCACACCGCCCAGTTCGCGGACCGACTCCGAAACTTCAAATTGATAGCTGCTCTTGATGTCCCGGGTGGCGGCGGCGAGCTGTCGGGTCAATAGCCGGGGTCGCTGTGCTGGGCCATCGTGGTGGCGGGAAAATGGGGTCGCGTTCGTCCGGGACGCCGATGTATCTGTGATGCCTGTGAGTTCGTGGAGTCAGTATGGCGCTGGGGGGCTACCGACAGGAACTATCGATTGTTGCCGTGAGCACGTAGACCAGACTCTTTGGCCCTGTGGCCCCTGCGGACGGGCGTGAGTCCTATCAGTCCTGATCAGTCGTCTGGGGAGGGTTCATGGAGCTGTTGCATGAGCGGTGTGCTGGGTTGGATATCGGGAAAAAGGACCTCAAGGCGTGCGTGCGCACCCCCAACCCGAGTGGGAAGCGGTCCCGCCGCCAGGAGATCCGGACGTTCGCCACGACCACGAACTCGTTGTTGGAGCTGCGGGACTGGTTGGTCGCCCAGAAGGTCACTCTCGTGGTCATGGAGGCCACGGGCGACTACTGGCGGGGTGCGTTCTACCTGCTGGAGGAGGGCCTGAACGTGATGTTGGTCAACGCCTCGCACGCGAAGGATCTGCCGGGGCGCAAGACGGATGTGTCGGACCTCCCTGGTCAGCAGCGCAGGCCGATTTCTGGAACCCCTCAGGTTGCGGTGGCGACTGCGGCGCGCATGACTGGTGCCCCGCGCTCGCTGGCGGTGGCTCCGGCCGCCAGTCCGGGATAGCGCCACCAAGTGCACACCGCCGAAGCGCTGGCGGTGGTCGAACGGCGGTAGCCGGAGGAGTCGGGGTCGTGCCGGGTCGGTGAGGTGTCATAAAATGATCTTGTTGTCGGCACTGGCGGTGGCCGGGGCCGTTCATCGGGCGCGAACGCCCTGAGTGCAGGCTGCTGGTGTAGCCGCTCAGGCGTCGGCCACCTTGCCCGAGCGAGTGATCTGACCGGCCCGAGGACCAACAGTCGCGCCTGCTTGGGCTTCGCCAAGCGCCACAACGCCGTCGGGTTTAGGTTGTCGATCAGGGGTCAACGCCCAGCGGAAGGTGTAACGACACTTGCAGCTTCGTGGCCAACCTATAACAAACTGGCTGTTTTGTTATAGGTTGGCCTGGTGGATCCAACGAAGTTTATAGCCCCACGCTGGGGTCGTGCGGTGTCAACCGGCGGTCCAGCAGCCTACCACGCCTTCGTACCTGCGCCGATGCCACATGAACATCAGCTCTCCACTGAAACGATCATGCTGTTGTCGGAAGCTGACTCCGCGCTTGGCCGGTTGGCAGGGGCTGGGCGTCTCCTACCCGATCCTCACCTGCTGGTCAACGCGTACATCACGCGGGAGGCTGTCGCCAGCTCTGGGATCGAGGGTACCCAGGCGTCGGTGACGGAGATCTTCGATGCGGCCGTGACCGGTGTGTCGAAGCGGGGAGATGTTCAGGAGGTCCGTAACTACATCCTTGCCTTGCAGCACGGTCTCCGGCGTCTTGAAGAGGGATTTCCGGTTTCACTACGCCTGATTAAGGAAATGCACGAGTTCTTGCTAGAGAAGGTGCGTGGCCAGGAACGAACTCCTGGCGAATTCAGGCGAAGCCAGAACTGGATATCGTCTCCCGATAATCAACCGGCTACAGCCCGTTTCGTTCCACCGACTGTCGACCACATGTGGCATGCGCTGGATGATTGGGAGAAATATGTGCATCAAGAGAAGCCTCGACTGCCACTGCTTGTCAGGTGCGCCCTGCTGCACTATCAGTTCGAAACGATTCATCCATTCTTGGATGGTAACGGGCGATTAGGTCGGCTTTTCATAATTCTTTACCTCGTAGACCAACGACGGCTGCCGGCGCCGTTACTTTATCTATCCAACTATTTCGATCGACGCAAGGACGAGTACTACGATCGCCTTCAATATGTGAGAGAGCGGGGTGAGGTGGATTCCTGGCTCGACTTCTTCTTAGAAGGGATTGCGGTTCAGGCGAACGACGCCGTTGCGCGCGCCGAGGTTCTCGCTGATTTACGGGAAAAGTATCGAATTACTCTAAAGGGTAGCAGAAGTCGTGCGCCGGAGGTCGTAGATTTGTTGATTGGGAATCCGATTCTGACTGTGCGCCTCGTGCAGGAAAGACTCGGCGTGAGTCAGCCTGGAGCGGGGAATCTCCTTCGACAACTGACACGGCATGGGATTGTTCGAGAGATTGGGATTGGACCGGGAGTCCGCCACCGATGGATTTCCGACGATGTGTTGCGTGTCCTTGATCCCGAAAAGGCGCCGACAGTGTAAGCCTAAATTTACTGAGGAAATTGCGGGTAACTGGTTCTATCGGGTGTTGTTGTGTTCCCGGAGGACCGCTTCTGGACAGACCGGGCTGATGGATGGGCGCCGCGTTCGAGTGCTTCCGTCGCGGGCTGGAGCCTAGTACAGCGCCCAGCCGGGATCGGATCGGCTTGGCGTCGATCGTTGGGTTGGCTGTCCAACGGACTGTCCAATAACTCCAGTCCTCTGGATGCTTCCGCTGCCCCCACGACGTAACTACGGCAAGCAAAATGCCAGGTAGTCCTACTCCTATCGGGTGGACTTTGAACTGAAAATCGGAAGGTCGACGGTTCAACCCCACCCCTGGCCACAAAGCCGCTGCTAGAACGGTCATTAGGGAGGCTGTCAAGATCGACCCCCACAATATCCCCACCTTTGGCGCGACTCACTGAGCGCCACGGGGCCGCTCGGCGCCGCCTCTAGCGATCAAAGATGCGCTACCAGACCGTCGATGCTCTCCAACACCTGCAACGCTGTCCACCTCACCTCACCTCACCTCACCTCACCTCACCTCCGAGCTAACTGCGGCCGTGCTCGACCAACTCCTCGCCATCGACATCTACACCGCCAGTGCCGGTCCAGCCAACGCTCAGCACGATTGGGGCGTTGTTGCACTTGGCGAAGCCGAGGCACGCGAGGCCGTTGATCTTGGGTAGGTCAGATCGCCAGGGCCAGCTCGTCGAAGGTGGCCGCCACCCGCAAGATCGCTGCTTCGTCAGCGCCGAGTTCGTAGTGGCCGCGGCGGATGTTCTGGATGAATGCGTGTCCGGCGATGATGATCCTGGCTGACTGATCCGTTTTCAGGCCGCGCATCGGTCGCAGGCGCCGCTTCAGCTGCCCGTGATCGGCTTCCATGCGGTTGTTGGCGTAGGGCTCCGTGCAGTGCCAAGCACCCGGAGCCAGCTCATCAACACATGCGGGTAGACCGCCGCCCTGTCAATGGTGACCTTCACCGGGAGGACCTTGGTGGTGGCCAGAGCCCGGGTGAAGAAACACCGAGCTGCACTACCATCTCGCCACATGGACACATACACGTCGATGACCTGCCCGAACTGGTCGATCGCCCGGTAAACGTAGCGCCACCGACCAGACACCTTGACGTAAGTCTCGTCCACCCACCAGCAGAACCCAGGACAAGGCCGTGCGCGTGCTGGTGCACGCCGAAAAGCTCGCCCCACAACGCATCTACTACGATGTGCTCGTCCGCAAAGCCGTCGACGACCTGCTACGCCAGGCCCGGCGCGATGCCGGTGGCCGAGAGTTCTGCGGCCTAGCCTGGCTGCACACCGTCGCTTAGGGTTCCTCAAGATGCGGTTGACGATTCGTGATTGCCCGGCAGGTTGCCCATCCACACGAGCCAGCTGTCGAAGCCGCCGCGCTGGGCTCGTTTGTCCCTGGCGAGCGCCAGCAGCTCGTCCTGATCGACGTCTCCGGAACTCAGGTACTCCTCAAGCTCCTCCTCCAGCTTCGCGCGCACGTACTGGACGTAGTCCTCCGCGTGCTCCCCGCATAGGCCGATCGGGAGGTCCGGGCGCCTGCCCCGTGCCTCGTCGATGCAGATGCGCAGGATGCGCCCGACGCCCTCGCGATCGAGGTGCTCGAAGGGATCCGCAGCGATCACCTGGTCGCGGAGGTAGGAGCCGAGGAAGCCAACTTCGGCGTCGTCGCGGGACACGGCCAGCGTGAACTGTGTCAGGTCGTTGCTGCCGATCGACAGGAAGTCGGCGTGCACCGCGGGTTCGGCTGCATTGAGCGCGATCCGGGGTGCTTCGATCATGCAGCCGATGGGGGTGGGGAGACTCGATCGCCGAACGCTTCTCGTTCAAAGACAGCCTCGACGACCTTATGGGTGCCGATCCGGTCATCCAGCTTATGCGAGCTGGGCATATTCGTGGATCAGCCCACCGAGCCGATCGTGACGTCGGAGGCGAAGCTGTGGTGACGCCACGGGCGGTGGGAGTGTCCTAGCGGGAGTTTCCTGGCTAAGTTGATCTTGAGGTGGGGTCGGCGGGTGTCGTCATGCCGTTGACCTGGGGTGACACGCCACGAAGGTGGTTGACTTTCCTTGATCAAGTGTATTACCTAAATAATGTGGCGTCGGTAATCAGTAAGATGATCAATGGCAAGCCGTATTACTACCTGGCGGTCTCGGCGCGGGTGGGTGGTAAGCCACGCATCGTGGAGCAGAGGTATCTCGGCAGCGCTGAGGACATCGAGGTGGCGATGGCCGGTGCGACCACGCTGCCTTCGAGAACCCGGCATCTGGCGTTCGGGGATCTCGCCGCGACCTGGGGTGTGATCGAGAAGCTTGGTGTGATCGAGATCGTCGATGACGTCCTGGGCGCACGCCGCGAGGATGCGGGCGCCTCGGTGGGTACCTATGTCGTGTTGGCCGCGGCCAACCGGGTGGTCGACCCGTGCTCCAAGCTGAAGTTCGCCGACTGGTGGGCCACCACCGCCGGTGATCATCTGGTCAAGATCGGCGCTGTGGCGCTGGACCACCGCCGGTTCTGGGATGCGATGCATGTCCTGAACCCGCAGGCTCTGACCGAGATCGAACGGCGGATCTCCGCGAGGGCGATCACGGTGTTCGGGTTGGATATTTCCTCCCTCGCCCTGGACATGACCAACTTCGCCACATTCATCGACTCCACCAACGTCCGCGCGCCGATCGCGCAACGCGGCAAAGCCAAACAGAAACGCACCGATCTCAGGCTGGTCGGGTTGGGTCTGGTCATCACCCGCGACGGCGGGATACCGCTGCTGTCCCATGCCTACCCTGGAAACCTCACCGACGTCACCCAGTTCGGGCGGATGATCGAAGAACTCACCGCCCGGCACCGCAGACTCGGTGGCACCGACGGCGAACTGACCGTGGTGTTCGACGCCGGGCAGAACTCCCGACCCAACTTTGAACTCCTGGACCGCCACCGCCTGCATTACGTCGGTTCCTTACCGCCATCGGATCACCAGGCGCTGCTGGAGATCCCCACCACCGACTACCAGTCGGTCGTCGAGTTCGACGGTGTCACCGCACGGGAAACGGACCTGGACGCGCTGGGGCTGTCGCATCGGGTGGTGCTGACTCATTCCGAAGAGTTGCACAGCGGCCAGTCCCGCGGTTTCGACCAGACCCTGGCCAAAACCACCCGCCAGCTCACCAGCATCCAAGACACCCTCACCCGGGGACAAGCCCGCCGCAGCAAGACGAAACTGGAAACCGCCATCACCTCGATCTGCGCACCCCGCTGGGTCAGCGAGGTACTGACCTGGCAACTCACCGGGGACACCCCGCCCGATATCCGACTGGACTTCCAGATCGACACCGACGCCCGTGACGCCCTCGAACAACGAATCTTCGGCAAACGGATCCTCATCACCGACCGCGCCGACTGGACCACAGCCGAGGTCATCGCCGGATACCGCTCACAGTCCGAAGCCGAGTTCGGCTTCCGTCAGCTCAAAGACCCTGACGTAGTGTCGTTTTCACCGATGCACCACTTCACCGACAACCACATCCGCGTGCATGTCTTCTACTGCGTCCTGGCGCTGATGATCGCCCATCTGATGCGCCGCGACGCCGCCCGTCACGGACTCGACCTCAGCGTTCGTGAACTCCTCACGCGACTGGCCCGCATCCAAGAAACCGTCCTGATCTACCCCGGCACCCGAGGCCGCCCCAAAGCCCGCCGGGTGATCACCGACATGACCGACCTCCAACAGCAACTGTTCGACATCTTCGAGTTGGACCGGTGGGCACCAACCAGTTAGGTAATACACCCAAACAAGATCGACACTAGCCCTGACCAGGGGGTATGCACATCAAGATCAACTTATCTAGGAAACTCCCGCTAGGTGGTGCCGCTTGGTTCAGTGTTCGGTGGGGGCGATGGTCGTTGAAATGCGTCACGTGCTCGGCCAGCACAGTCTCGAGATGGCGGCGATTGATGATCAGCATCCGGTCCAGCAGTTCGTGGCGGACAGTTCCCATCCAGCGTTCGGCGATCGCGTTCGCCCGGGGCGCCCGCACCGGCGTGCGCAGGATGCGAATACCCCTCGCTGGCGAACACGGCATCGAACATCCTGGTGAACGTGCTGTCGCGATCCCGGATCAAGAACGTGAACTGAGCCGCACGGTCGCCGAGGTCCGTCCATCAGAAAGGTACGCGCCTGCTGAGCAACCCAGGTGCTGCTCGGATTCGCTGTGACGCCGAGAAGATGGACACAGCGGGTGGCATGCTCCACGACGAACAGCATATACAACCGGTGACCCAGCACGGTGTCACCGCAGAAGAAGTCGGTGGCGAGAATGCCGTGGGCTTGGGTGCGCAGAAACTGTCGCCAGGTGGGGCCGCTGCGGCGAGGCACGGGGTCGATGCCGGCTCGCGTCACGATTAACCATACGGTGCTGGGCGCACGCCGGTAACCGAGCCCGGCGAGTTCCCCGTGGATCCCCCCGGTAGCCCCAGGTCGGGTTCTCGCCAGGCCAGTCGCAGTACCAACGGGCGCAGCTCGACTGCCGTGCAACGGCCACCGGTGCGGCGCCGGTGGAGCTGGGTCCAGCGTCGGGTCACCAGGTCCCGGTGCCACCGCAAGATCGTGGCGGGGGTAACGATCCGAGGCACTCGGCCAGCCTGGGACAGCAACCGGATCAGGACCGCGAACACCGCTCGGTCGGCCCAGGACAGCTGCGGTCTGCTCACCTGGCGACGGAGTACGGCGACCTCGTGGCCCAGCACCAGGATCTCCGCGTTCGCCCATCGTGAGCTGCGGGCCAGCAGCCCGAGCCAGGCGATGAGCTCCCGGAAGATCAGATACAGCAGTCTCAGTGCCACAACAGGCGATCATGCCTGATGACCACCGCCCAGCGATATCGCAGGTCACCACCGTGGATGACCAGTTCGGCACCCACAGGCGTTAGCCTGCGCGCGACCGTAACCTGTCCCGAACATGTAGCACACTAAGTGCTACCATGCTGGTATGGAGCGCATCGGCATTCGTGAACTCCGTCAGAACGCGTCCCGGTACCTCGCCCTGGTGAAAGCAGGACACACCGTGGAAGTGACCGAACGCGGCGAACTGATCGCCCTCCTGGTGCCTGCGCAGCGCTCCCACTCTGTGCGAGATCAACTGATCGGCGCAGGAAAGCTGATTCCCGCGGCCAGCCCAACCGGCCGTGTCCGGTCACCTCGGCCGGTGCCGATCGCGCCTGGCGAGCCGACCAATCAGGAGCTGCTCGACGCCGAGCGCGAGGAGCGGCTGTGATCTACCTGGACTCCTCCGCGCTGATGAAACTGGTCCGGATGGAGAACGAAACCGCAGCGCTGCGTGACTGGCTTGGCGAGCGGCCCGAGCAACCGGTGGTGAGCAGTGAGCTCGGGCGAGTCGAGGTACTCAGGGCGGCGCGTCGGGTCGGTGGTCGGGCCCTGACCGAAGCCCGTGCGGTTGTCTGCGACATCGACCTGATCCCGCTCGACCGTGCGGTTCACGATCTCGCCTCCGACATCGGTGATCCGTTGCTGCGCACCCTCGACGCCCTCCATTTGGCCTCCGCCGTGCTGCTCAGCGACGAGCTGACGGTATTCATTGCCTACGACCAACGGCTCACCAGCGCGGCCCAGGCCGCCGGCCTGGTCGTTGCCACGCCCGGCACAGCCCCGACACCATAAAGACCTGACCCACGGCGCGCAACGAAGGGTGCGAACCAAGGACGTGACTCGGGCAGTGGGTTCAGCACGCCTCACCCGTTGACGAGGATGCCTTCACTATTGGGGCCGTCGAGCCTGCGGAACCAGAACACCGGAAACGTGGCGGAACGATCGGACTATAATTCTGGTCCATGAGCACGATCCCGCTGTCTGAGGCCAAGGCCCGACTCTCCGAGATCGCCGACGAGGTCGGACGCACGCACGAGCGCGTCCACATCACCCGCAACGGCCGCGAATACGTCGTGCTGCTCGCCGCTGAAGATCTCGAGTCCATCGAGGCAACCTTAGAGCTGCTCGCCGACACCCGGGCCCAAGAGCGCATCGCCACAGCAGAAGCCGACATCGCTGCCGGTGAAGTGCTCGACGAGCAGCAAGTGCGAGCCCTGATGGACAAGCGAGCCCGGACCCAACCCGAGTGACCTACCGGGTGCAGGTCGCCCGTACCGCGGCACGCCAACTCACCGACAAACTGCCAGAGGCTGTCGCAGCGGCCTGCGTGGAGTTCCTCTACGGGCCGCTGGCCGAGAACCCCCATCGGGTGGGAGCTCCGCTGCGCAAGCCCTTCGAGGGCTACTGGCGCGCTCGCCGCGGGGAATACCGAGTTCGCTACACCATCAATGACAGCACTCACACTGTCCAGGTGCTGGATATCAGCCGCCGGTGGGATGCCCACCATCGATCATGAAGTGTTGGCGAGCGTCAAAATTCGCTGACCCTGACTCGCGGGCGGCCTGCTCCCGGTTGCCGACCTGGCATCGGGATCAGGCGAGGTCGAACCGGTCGAGGTTCATGACCTTGTCCCACGCGTGGTGGACCCCCAACACGGGGCACTGCCGTGTCGGCTCCACCAGCAAGGCCAGGTCATCGGCGGTCTTGGCCAGCGTCATGGTGCAGGAAAGGGTCAGGATTGAGTTGCGGGAGCTGACCAGGTGGAGCTTGTCGAGTGCGCGGAAAGTGTCGGAAACTCGCCAGGCGGGCGCTCCAGGTGCGAGTCGACACCTGGTCAGTAGCGGTAGCAGCTGACGCAGGGTCTCCTGGGCCTCCGCGCGAGACAGGGCGGCTCCGAGGCAGAAGTGCGGTCCTGCACCGAAAGCGAGGTGCGGAGCGGGAGTTCGGGTGATGTCGAAGCACTCGGGATCGCGGAACTGCTCCGGATCCCGGTTCACTGCGCCAAGCAGAACGAGCACGCGCTGGCCGGCGCGGATGGTGTGCCCGCCTAGTTGCCGATCGATGAGATTGGTCCGACCGATGATCTTGACGGGGCACTCGAACCGAAGTATCTCCTCGATCGCCGGCTTGATCAGCGCAGGATCACGCTGGAGCAGGTGGAGTTGGTCGGGGTGTTCCATCAGGGTGAGGACGCCGTTGCCGATCAGGTTGGCGGTGGTTTCGTGCCCGGCGGTGAGCAGCAGGATGCAGGTGGCGAGCACTTCGTCGAGTCCCAGTGCGTCGCCGTTGTTGTCTCCGAGGCACAGGAGCTGACTGGCCAGATCCCCGCCGGGCCGGTGACGGCGGTCGCCGAGGATGGGCAGAAGATGCAGCGCGAGGCTAGCGCCTGCCTCCTCGGCCGCGAGGACCGCCTCCTCGCCAGGGTCGAACTCCAGTATCCCCACCAGCTTGGGGGTCTCGGTACGCAACAGCTGCGCGCCCTCGATGTCGACGTCGAGCAGCTCGCACATCACGGCGAGCGGGATCGGATAGCCGATGTCGGCGATGACGTCGACCTCACCCGTCTCGCCGAGGTCGGCAAGGGCGGCCTTGACCACCGCAGTGATCCGGGGGTGCAGCGCGTCGATGGCCCGGGGGGTGAAGGCTGGAGCGAGGAGCCGCCGGAGCCGGGTGTGGTCGGGCGGGTCCATCGTCAACAGGGTCGTGCGCAGCGCCTGGGCTTCGAGTTCGGCGCGATCGAATGCGGGGTTGCGGTTCGGGTCGCTGCTCCACCCCGGACCGCGCAACACGGCGCTCGCCTCAGCGTAGGAGCTGACCAGGAACGCGTCCAGGTCGCCGTCCCAGCACACCGGGTGCTGTTCACGCAGCGCGCGATAGGCCGGGTACGGATCAACGGTGGGGATCATCACGGCTCCACGTCTTCAGTCCCCGCCGCGCCCAATGTTCGACGTCGAGCTCACCGATCTCAGTGGCGGGGGGTCCGTTCTCATCCCATTCACTGCGGATCGCCGCCCACGGACCGGTGGCTTCCAGTTCGGCCAGCAGGGCGGTGAGTCCGAGGTCGATGCGGGTGAGGAACACATACTCGCGGGGCAGCTCGATGCGGCGCATCACCGAGCCAGTCGCGCCCCGGCGGGTGAAGTAGCCCTGCACCACAGATGCGGCGTACGCCGGCGTGTAGGTGAATGGCTGCTCTGCCACCAGTGGTTGCAACTTGTCGCGATACCATTCGAGCAGTTCGGCCGGAGTGGGTGCGTCGGAGGCGGTCAGGAAGCCGATCTCGACGAAGGTGTCCCATAAGGCCGCCGCGTCGTCGGCGACTGCGGCGGCGACGACGCGGCGCATCAGCGCGACTTGTGCTATGGAGAACCGGTTGACGCAACCGAAATCCAGGAACGTCACCGCACCGTCATCGTGGAACAGATAGTTGCCCGGATGGGGGTCGGCGTGGAACATGCGCACCATTCGCAGGCTGCCCAGAGCGAACCGGTAGATCACCTCGCCCCACCGGTCCCGCAACTGTTGGTCCGCCGCCACCGCCTGCGACCAGCGCATGCCGTCCACGAGATCCATGGTGAGCACCCGGCGGGTCGACAGCTGCGGCACCACCTCGGGGATGCGGATGAACGGATGATCTCGGTATGCGTCAGCGAAGTCGATCTGGTGGGTGGCCTCGACGCGGTAGTCGATCTCTTCGCCGATCCGGGCCGCCACTTCCCGCGCCACCGCGCGCACATCGAGCCGATTGGAGCCGGGCACTATCGCCCCGACCAACTGCAGGAAGGTGGCCAGCAGCTCGGTGTTGTCCAGATCCGCTCGGATGGCCTGATCGACCCCGGGATACTGCACCTTGACCGCCACCCGCCGCCCATCGGCCAGCCGTGCCGCGTGGACCTGCCCGATCGACGCCGCCGCGAACGCATGCGGATCGAACTCCGCGAAGACCTTCTCCGGGGGCGCGCCCAGCTCAGCCTCCACCACCGCCGCGGCCAGTTCGGGGGCCATCGGCGGCGCGTCGGCCTGTAGCCGGGCCATCGCCGCCTGGTAGACACGCTGCCGCTCCGGGGGGATCAGCTTCCCGAGTGCGACGAAAGACAGCACCTGCCCGGCCTTCATCAGCACACCCTTGGAATGGCCCAGCATCGCGGCGTAGCGCTCACTGGTCCGCTCGTGGAACGCGGCACTGTCCTCGCCGGTCAACCGCTTGCGCAGGGCGGCGACCACCGCCTCACCGGCGGTTCGGCCAGCCAGCCCCGCCAGGGGAACCGTGCGGCGCAACCGACTTCGACCATGCGCAGTCATCGCCGCTCCTCAGTTGACGCTTGACATACCTAAGTAAATACTTTGGTGTCATGGGCGATCTGTCAACTGCGGCGACCCGGGATCGCATCATCGACGCGGCGATGGAGTTGTTCAGCGAGCACGGCTACCGCGGCACCAGCATCACCCGGATCGAAGAAGCTGCCGGGCTCAGCCCCGGTGCCGGCGGCATCTACCACCATTTCCCCTCCAAGGAAGCACTCCTGACCGCCGGAGTCGAACGGCAGCTGAGCCGGCTCGCCGCACTACGCGACATTCGCCGACTGTTCGCCGACCTCGGAGATCTGCACACCGAACTCACCATCGCCGCCCGATATGTCCTTGCCGAGCTCGACCAGGAAGCTCAACTACTGCGGCTGCTGGCCAGCGAGGCTCGGCACGGACCGAAAATCCTCACCGACGCCGTCGTCCAGGTCGTCGGCCTGACCTACCGCGAGTTCGCTGAGTGGATCATCGACCGGTCTGGATCGGTTGTATCCGCCCAACAGGCAGATGCCATCGCGACGATCGGACTCGGCGCCCTGATCTCTGCACGACTACTTCCCACCCTGCTGGGCACCGCGCACAGCAGGGTTGACGACAACGCCCTCGTAGAAACCTGGGTAGATGCGCTCGGACACCTGCTGACAACGGCTAAACCCAACGTCACTGCATGAACGGATACTCCCCTGGAGGCGACGCGGTTTCCAGCGATCATCGCAACGCCCGAGGTCGGGGAGCCACGATGATTCGCGGTCAGTCAGGCTCCTAGCGTCCGCGTCCGGTCTTTTCCTGCAACCGGTCGATCAGTTCAGACGCCTGGGCCTTGGTCAAATCGGCCGGGACGTCCTCCCCCGCCTCACGAGCCAGCGTCTCGAGGTAGCTGCGCTGTGGCCCGGTCAACGGCTCGTCGCGGGTGACCCAGTCTTCGGGATCCTTCTCGGGCGAGCCCATCGATACGTTAGTCATGCTGCGCTGTACCCCATCCGGCCCTACTCAAACCAGTGCGGCACAGGGACGAGACTTCCTGCCACGCTCCTCGGAGCGGATGAGCACGAGTGGAAGCCGAGATGTAAACGGTCACCGAGCACGCCGCCTGTAGACCGCGCATGATCGCTGTCTGGGAACCGCCTACGGCTCGTCACTGAGTTTCCCAGACAGCGATCAACGCAGCTCGCTTGGCTACTCCTTGTCGTCCTTGTCGCCGCTGAGTTTGTCCTTCACATCGTGAACAGCACCAGCAGCCTTATCGCGGAGGTCGTGTCCGGCCTCCTTGACCTCCCCTGACAGTTGATCGCGCTTGCCGGCGTTCTCAAGGCTCTCATTGCCCGTCATCTTACCGATCTTTTCTTTTGCCTCACCGATAAACTGCTCAGCCTTGTCCTTGACCTTGTCAAGAATTCCCATGCGAGTTTCCCTCCTGTGATCGTAGCGCGATTGGAACGTCCGGGTGATCAAGGTGTATCCAAAACAACCTCTGGATATGCCCAGCTGCGTCAGGCACTCTATCGGATGCTCGGATAGGTAACAGCATCAGGTCCGCTCCACGTAGGTTAGCGAGCGGTCACGAGCACCGCAACGTCGAGCAACGCATCTGAGTTGTTTCCTCCCGCTCGGGGTCAGGGGGGCCGGATTCCGGATCTCTCGCATCCGCCTCCAGCCCTGTCACACTCATGCCTATATCTCCTCGACAATGTTGTCAGGCTCGGTTATAACGAAGGTTCTTCAAGCGTCCGGCTCGCGGTTCGGTCTGGTCGACCTTGGCCACCTGGACGACGTGGCCCGTCCATGCGCACCGCTCTCCTCGCCGACGACCACCCGATCGTCGCACACGGTATCGAACGGTTGCGGTCCCATGTGGCCGACGACCCAGGTGCCGCTCACGGCTGGAATACGGTCCGGTGCGCTCCTAGACTTAAAGCATGACTGAGATCGCTAAGCCCTTCTGGCGGGGCATCAACCACCTCGCCCTGATCACCAACGACATGGACTCCACCACACGGTTCTGGCACGGCGTGCTCGGAGCGCGTCTCGTCGCACACCTGGGCACCGAATCCTTCCGACACTACTTCTTCGAGTTCGGTGACGAGCAGACCGTGGCGTTCTTCGAATACCACAACGTTCCCGTGGAACGGTTCCAGGTACCGGCAGGGGTGCCGGACCGGCGCAAGACGCAGTTCGACCACCTGTCCTTCAACCTTCCTGACGAGCACGCCTTGGAGGAGCTGCGGGCCCGGCTTAAGTCGCATGGCTGCGAAGTCACCGACGTCATCGACCACGGCTTCGTGCGCTCGATCTATTTCAACGACCCCAACGGCATCGCACTTGAGGCCTCATGGTGGGTCGTCGACCCGACTGGGCGGATAGCCGACTACAACGACCCGACGCTGTTCGCCGACCCCCACCCGGTCCCGGCGGTGCAGGAACTGGTTCGCGATGGGACGCTCACTTCAGTGCCGCAGACCACGCTGTCCTCCGATGAGATCGTCGACCCGGCCTAGCCATGCCGCAGAGCATCGCGGATCGAAGACCTCGATCTCCGGCTTGACGCTCCGCGGTCCGGCTCACTCGGCGCTGCCTGCCGATCTGGCCGAGGTGGTAGCCAGTGGATTTCGTGTATGACGTGCCTGCCTCCAGGGGGTGTTTTCGGCACTGGTCGGATACGGCAGGTGGCCGATGAGGTCGAGCGACTCGGGGCCGAGCAATCCGACGCGGATCTGATGGTCCGCCTGGGCGGAGGCTCGACTCGTCCGAGCCTCAGGTGATCATCCTGTGAGGAGCCCTTAGGACAGCGTGCGGTGTATAGGAGATCCTCCTGGGCCGCCGTACCGCCGTATGCGGCGCCGCTTCGCGAGAAGGTTGTCCGTCCCACAGCCGACGATCAAGGGAAAGGAGAGTACTCACTCCCTTCCACTCTCAACATATAGCGCGCTGAGGGGCTTGCGGCAAGACCCGGGTCGTGCCGCAGAATCGTCGGCCGAGGCCAGAACCTGCGGAAATGGGGGATGCGAGATGCGTGTGGTGTTGTCGGCGTATGGGCCGCGCGGGGGCGTCGAACCGGTGGTGGGACTCGCCGTGCGGTTGCGGGCACTCGGCACGCAGGTGCGGGTGTGCGCGCCGCCGGGCTGCGCGGCGACCGAGGGATGTGATGCGCTGGTCGCGACCGGCGTGGTGGCGGCCGGAGTGTGGCGATGACCGAGCATGCGGTGGTGATCGCCGGAGGAGGTCCGACAGGGCTGATGTTGGCGGGCGAGTCGGCGTTGGCCGGCGTGGACGTTGCCATTGTCGAACGGCGCGCCAGCCAGGACCTCGCGGGCTCGCGCGCGGGCGGTCTGCACTCGCGCACGATCGAGGTCCTCGATCAGCGTGGAATCGCCGATCGGTTCGTCTCGCAGGGACAGGTGGCCCAGGTCGCGGGATTCTCCTTGATCCCTTTGAACATCAGCGACTTTCCCACCCGGCATCCCTACGGGCTCGGGCTGTGGCAGAACCACATCGAGCGCATACTGGCCGGCTGGGTCGGCGAGCTGGCGGTGACGATCTATCGCGGACGTGAGGTGACCGGCATGGCGCAGGACGACACCGGCGTCGACGTCGAGCTGTCCGACGGCCAGTCGCTGCGGGCGCAGTATCTCGTCGGGTGCGACGGAGGACGCAGTCTGATCCGGAAGGCAGCCGGCATCGAGTTCCCCGGGTGGGATCCGACGACGAGCAGCCTGATCGCCGAGGTCGAGATGGCCGAGGAGCCGGAATGGGGCATCCACCGCAACACCTTTGGCGTCCATTCCTTCGGCAAGGTGGAGTACGAGATCCGCGACGGCGAGGTGGTCTACATGGATGGGGGGCCGGTACGGGTCATGGTGACCGAACAGCACGTCGGACCCACGACCGAACCCACCCTGCGCGATCTCAGCGAGGCGCTCATCGCCGTATACGGGACCGATTACGGGATCCACAGTCCCACCTGGATCTCCAGGTTCACCGATATGACTCGGCAGGCCGCGGCCTACCGCGACAGACGGGTCCTGCTGGCCGGCGACGCCGCACACGTGCATCCCCCGGACGGTGGACAGGGCCTCCAGACCGGTGTGCAGGATGCGGTGAATCTGGGATGGAAGCTGGCCCAGGTGGTCAACCAGACATCCCCAGAAAGCCTCCTGGATACCTACCACGCCGAGCGCCACCCGGTCGCTGCCCGCGTGCTGCGCAACACGATGGCGCAGATCGCGCTTCGCCGTTCGGACGAACGCACGAAGGCGCTGCGCGACACGATGTCCGAGCTCCTCGGCATGGACGAGCCGCGCAGACGATTCGCCGCGATGATGTCCGGTCTGGACATCCATTACGACCTCGGTGAGGGACACCCGCTGCTCGGACGCCGCATGCCCGATCTCGATCTGGTCACCGCCAACGGCCTGCTGCGGGTCTTCACCCTGCTGCACGATGCCCGGCCGGTGCTGCTCAACCTCGGTGAGTCCGGCGGTCTCGACATCACTCCATGGGCAGATCGGGTTCAGCTGATCGACGCCAAATACGCTGGTATCTGGGAGCTTCCGGCGCTCGGGGAGGTCACCGCTCCCAGCGCCGTGTTGATTCGGCCCGACGGATACGTGGCCTGGGCGGGAGACCGAACCCACCTGGGGCTCCAGGACGCGCTAACCACCTGGTTCGGACCACCCACTGCGGCGTAGCTCATTCTGTGAGGAGTTCTCAGGGCCATCTCGATCGCGTAGACCACGCGATGGTCCCCGACCCGAATGCGCCATAGATCAGGCTGCCGCCGCACGCGCACGGGGCCGATAGGGATAGGGCGCTACCGCGCTCTCGCCGTGGCTACCTGGCGCGCCGCGCATCACGATCAGCACGTAGGTGACCCACGGTGTCTGACGCACCGGGTTGACGTCACGGACGGGATCACCATCTCGCCAGCCTGCCCGACCAACACCCCGTCGTTCCGTTTGGGGAACCGGGCCGTGGGTAGCCAGGGGTAGCACGCCGTCAGCCGGCGGCGATGATCCCGCGGAAGGGTGAACGGTATGCGTGTGGCCGTGACCGGTGCCACCGGCAACCTGGGTACCTCAGTACTGGCGGCACTGCGAGAACAGGCTGCTATCGAAGAGATCGTCGGCATCGCGCGGCGGCGGCCTTCTTCCCAGCTCGACAAAGTGCGCTGGGTCAGCGCAGACGTCACATCCGACGATTTGGGTGCGGTGTTCGCCGGCATGGATGCCGTGATTCACCTCGCCTGGCTGATCCAACCTTCCCGGAACCAGGGGGCAACGTGGGCGACAAACGTCGGCGGTTCGTCGCGAGTGTTTCAAGCCGCCGCCTCGGCAGGTGTGGGGGCGGTGATTTACGCCTCTTCTGTCGGCGCCTACTCGGCTGGCCCCAAAGATCACCCGATAGATGAGTCGTGGCCAACCGATGGGGTGCCAACCTGCACCTACTCACGGGAGAAGGCCTACGTCGAACGGATCCTCGATACCTTCGAGACGCACCATCCCAGAATTCGGGTAGTTCGACTACGGCCCGGTTTCGTCTTTAAGCGGGCCGCGGCTACCGGCATCCGGCGGCTGTTCGCCGGTCCGTTCCTGCCGACTCCACTGCTTCACCCCAGATTCATTCCGCTGCTGCCCCGACTGCCAGAGCTGCTGTTTCAGGCCGTGCACAGCCACGATGTCGGCCAGGCGTTCCGGCTGGCAACCGTGAATCGTGAGGTATCCGGCGCCTTTAATCTCGCCGCTGATCCCGCGCTGGGATCACCCGAACTCGCCGAGCTACTAGACGCCCGAACGGTACCGCTGCCGGCCTGGATGCTCCGCCGGCTCGCGGCGTTGGCCTGGCATGCCCGGCTGATCCCCACCGAACCGGGCATGGTGGACCTGCTCCTGGCGCTACCGCTGATGGATACCTCACACGCTCGCGACGAGCTGGGCTGGCAGCCCAAGCACTCGGCGGCAGACGCCTTGCTGGAGCTGCTCGCCGGTATGCGCAGCAACGCCGGCTCGGCGACACCACCGCTGCAACCCTCCCGCGGCCTGCCCGGGCGGCTCGCCGAACTACGAACCGGCGTCGGCGCAACGGACACTTGCCCTGACGGCCGGCGCCACAGATCCAGGGCGCCCGCGGCTCACTGAGTCCAGTCGTGTCGCATCTTCGCTTGTGCAGCTGTCAGCGTCATCTGACCTGAACACACCGCCTGGTGTAGGTGGTCTTCAAGTTCTTCTTTCTCAGTGGTCTTCGCTGTGGGTTGCGGGAACAGGTTGTGTGGGTCTGTGGGCGCGCCGCCGATGGACAGGGGCACCAGATGATCTTCTTTATAGCTTAGCGGGGAGCCTGTCTCGCCGTAGTCACGCATCTGTTGGAGCTTCAGCGCGATGGTGTAACCGGCCGGCGGCTGCACCGTATCGGTCCACCCGGGCGCGCAGATCGTGCTGTGGATGGTGCCCTGGGTGACGTCCGGGTTGGGGACACCCGGTGTGCAACGCACGTCAGCGCGCCCATCGACCACCCGGCATGACCCGGACGCCGGCACGGTGGGTGCCACCGCCGACACCTGCACCGGCGTGGCGATTGCGGTCGTCGCAGGGGCGCCGCCGGATGAGGCGGCGCCGCAACCGGCCAGCGTCAGCAGTGCCGCCAGGCATGAGTCTCGTCGGCTCAAGGTTCTCTCCTCGTCTGGCAGGAACAACCTCGCCTGGCAGGTAAAGGGGCAAGGTCGACGGGCCACGGTGGACGCAGTCGGTTACCCCATCTCACCGTCGGTAAACACCTCATCCGTGGGATGCGGACTGGGTGCTTGAGATCGCGCCCGCAGCGATTGCAGTCAGCGGATCTGTTCGGCATTCCTGGTCAGGCTCACCCGCTGACCTTCGATCGGTTCGGCCGCATCGGTCACTCACGATACGCCCGTCGCGCATCCGCACGACCCGCTTGGCAAAGCGGGCGACCTCCTCTTCGTGCGTGATGAGCACAATGGTACGGCCGGCATCATTGAGCGCACCGAACAACCTCAAGAGCTCACGACTGGCGGCGGTGTCGAGGTTACCCGTGGGCTCATCGGCGAGCACGAGTGCAGGATCGTTGATCAGCGCCCGGGCGATCGCCACCCGCTGCTGCTCACCCCCGGAGAGCTCATTGGGCATGTGTTTCTGGCGATTGCTCAGCCCGACCTGCTCCAGCGCCAGCCGGGCCCGGGAACGCCGAGCCCGCACCCCGGCATACACCAAAGGAAGTTCGACGTTGCGTACCGCGCTGGTGCGTGGAATCAGGTTGAACAACTGGAACACGAACCCGATCTTGCGGCTGCGGATCTTGACCAGCCCGTTAGCGGACAACAGGCTGACATCGACGCCGTCAAGCAGATAGCGCCCACCGGTCGGGACATCGAGACAACCCAGGATGTTCATGAGTGTGGTCTTACCCGATCCCGACGGGCCCATGATGGCGACCAGTTCACCGACGCCTATGGCCAGGTCGACACCGGAGAGCGCCCGCACCTCGACCTTACCCATCTGGTACGTCTTGGTGACGTTCTCAAGCCGGATCATTACGCTCCCTACCCTGATATCGATGACAATCAAGTTCCGATGGCCGGGGGCGGGGCAGCGCACCAGTCTTCGGTGTCGGACTGAGGGAGAGGATGTCAACCGTCACACGAGGTCCACATCGAAGGCACCAATCGGTAGAACTGATCGGTGATCCGGCTTGGATGGTGCTCATCCGCACCCCTGGTTGGTTTCGAAAAAGGTGCGCCTGGGGCTGATGGTGCTGGTGCGACGAATATTCAGTCTGGCGCGGGCGTCCCGCCAGGGACACTGACGAATTAAGATGTTGGGTCGTTTCAATTCTCGTTGTCGACTTGGGTCTGTCAAGTTAACGGTGTAGCTGAATCGGGTGCTTGTCTCCGCCTGATAGACCGGCGGATGTCTCTCGGTCTCCGACCTTCAACCGAGGCGTGCCGACCCCCGACCGCGGGCCATGCGACACTGTGACGGTTGGCGCCGCCGGGCCGAGCCGCCGTCGCCACCTGCGAGGAGGTGGGCCATGGATCCGTGGCGGACAAAGACCATCGAGCAGTCCATAGCCGACACCGAGGAACCCGCCCACCAGCTCCGTAAGCAGCTCGGTCCGATCGACCTCATCGTCTTCGGGGTGGGGGTGGTCATCGGTACCGGCATCTTCGTGCTCACCGGCAAGGCGGCGGGAATCCAGGCCGGCCCGGCCGTCGCGCTGTCGTTCGTCTTCGCGGGCATCGCCTGCGCGCTCGCCGGGCTGTGTTACGCGGAGTTCGCCAGCACGGTGCCGGTAGCCGGCTCCGCGTACACCTTCTCCTATGCCAGTCTCGGCGAGCTGGTGGCATGGATCATCGGCTGGGACCTCATCCTCGAGCTCGCTCTCGGCGCCAGCACGGTGGCGGTCGGCTGGTCGACCTACTTCGCCGACGTGACGAAGCAGCTGGGTATCACCATCCCGGACTGGGCCTATGGCAGTGGGCACAACCTGATCGCCGCGATGATCGTCCTGATCCTCACCGGCGTCATCTGCCTGGGGATCAAGATCTCCTCGCAGGTGAACATGGTGATCGTCGCCATCAAGGTCGCCGTCGTGCTGTTCGTCATCGTGGCCGGGCTGTTCTACATCAAAGCCAGCAACTACTCGCCATTCATCCCTCCGACGGGCTCACCGCCCGCCGGAGGCGCGCAGAGCACACCGTCGCTGCTGCAGGATCTCGGCTTCGCGCCGGGCTCTTTCGGTGTCACGGGCATCTTCACCGGCGCCGCGCTGGTGTTCTTCGCGTTCATCGGCTTCGACATCGTCGCGACCGCCGCGGAGGAGACCAGGAACCCGAAGCGGGACATACCGATCGGCCTTCTCGGCTCGCTGGGCATCTGCACGGCGCTCTACGTGGCGGTGTCACTCGTGATCACCGGGATGGTGAAGTACACCTCGATCAAGGTCAACGCGCCGCTGGCGGAGGCCTTCCGTTCGGTCGGCAAACCGGCCTTCGCGACAGTGATCTCGGTGGGCGCGCTGCTCGGCCTGACGACCGTCATGATGATCCTGCTGCTGGGTCAGAGCCGGGTGTTCTTCGCGATGAGCCGCGACCGATTGCTGCCGTCGGTGTTCTCCACTGTGAACCAGCGGTTCGGCACCCCGATCCGTACCACGATCATGACCGGTGCCGCGGTGGCCGTCATCTCGACGTTCGTGCCGCTCAGCGAGCTGGCCGAGCTGGTCAACATCGGTACCCTGTTCGCCTTCGTCCTCGTCGCCATCGGCATCCTGGTGCTGCGCCGCACCCGTCCGGAGCTGCCCCGCGCGTTCCGCTGTCCCGGCGTTCCGGTCGTCCCCGTCCTCGCGGTGCTGGCGTCGTTCTACCTGATGCTCAACCTGCCGGCGGCCACCTGGATCCGGTTCGTCGTGTGGATGGTCATCGGGCTCGTCGTGTACTTCGCTTACGGCGCCAGGCGCAGCCGGCTGGTCACCGACCCGAACTACTCCCGGGCCGCTGACCAGGCCGCGAGCAGCAGCCAGCCAGCCTAGCAAGAGCCGCGTCCCATCACGCCGACCGAAGTGCGCCACGCGGCCGCCCACAGTGCGGAGGAAGTCCCGGCCCTGGCCGGGTCCGGCTCGCCCATGTCGGCCCGTATCAGTTCGGGCCGGTTCGGACACTGTCACATACTGCGGCCGTATCTCGTAATGCCGGCCGGCGGTTACGGCTTCGGGGAAGTCGCCGTATGACTCCTGCTTCGATAACGGCCCCCATGCAGGCTGAGTCTTCCGGCACGCTGTCGGTGAAGGTGAAGTACTCCCGCAGCCCGGAGGCCGCCAATGCCCAGTCGGCTATTCGAGAGTTACACACCAATCGCAGGGCGCGACCGTGTTGGGTAGCGAATTCGTTCGCCTCGAACAGCGCGAACAGCCCGGCAGATCCCAGGCACTCGACACCATCGAGGTTTACCACCACGACTCGGGCAACGGTCAGCTGCGCGATCAAAGAGATGGCCAGTTCCCGCGCGGTAGGCCCGTCGATCTGACCTACCACCGTGACCACGCGGGCATCGGTTCCACACTCGACCACCCGCAGACCGATGTCCGCGGAGAAATCACTGCTCACATTCATGCTCTGCACGATATAGAGCAGGTCACAGAGTAGTGTCACGCGGCCGGCCGGAGTGGCTGAGCGGTGTTATTCAGTCGGTGTGCGGCACAGCGAGACCGAAGTGTCGAGCATCGATCAGGCACCACGCTCGCTCCCGCTGCGCGCCCCGATCCACCGGCCCCTCCGGGGCGGTGTCAATACGGCTGGTCGGTCGTGATCTTCGCGTTCGGACGGACATGCCGGCCGCCGCCATGCCACACGCGTGCCACAACGAGGGGTTGCAGCGTCAGCTCGAGCACCTTGTTCTGCCTTCCTCAGTGTCTGCCCTTCACGTAGGGGTGCTTGTCCGAGCCGTCCACGTTGTTCGTGTCCCTCACGAAATCCCGCATTTCTTCATCGAATTCCGGAACGCCACCACGATTACAGTCCACGATGATTCCCAGGTTCTGAGCCACATCCCAAACAGGTAAATCCGGATTAAACGTGGAATTTCTGTTTCGAGCTGCCTGCACTAAAGCCACGAAGCCATCGTAATCGTCATCCTCGATCGCCTGCAAGTTGCGCAGAGCAGTCGTCCTATCAATCTTCTTACGCACTATCCGCCACCCTTCGGATCTGAAAGTCCTTCGTTGTGCAACATTGCCGGCAGGACGATTGACTACCGCGTAGCCAAATCAAACATGTATCAGCGACGACCCAACCCCCTTGCGGTCTTCGGCTCGATTCGACCATCAAGGCGGCGCCGACCAGCGCTCCCAAGCACCTGGCTGGCCACCATCGACTGCTCCGGGTCACACCCACCCCGGCCGTGACGCACGCCAAGCTCACCGCCGCGCCGTGTGGCGCCACCGGAGCCGTCGCGCACATCACCTGGACCCTGCTCACCACCTCGACCACGCTGACTGAGCATCTCACAGCGCTCGACGAGCAACTCACCCACGCCGACGCTCACATCCTCACTAGCCTGCAGGCCTCGGTAGGCCCGCACAGCGTTCATACTATCTGGTGCTTAAGTACTCAGTCATCATCCAGCGAGTCGCCACCGGGCCTATGCCCCCGCCGGCGAGGCTTCTACGCTTGCCGATAATCGCAGATTCAGGTGTTCTCGCCCGGTATCGTGGTGCCGGATACACTGATCCTGATCGAGCATCTCGGGTATCCAGAACCTCGGAGGAAGGCGAACCTCGCGAACCGAGCTGCAACGGGCGCCTCGGCGCCACCTCGAATCAGTACGCCTTCCCCTTCGACGATCCGGAAAGCTCAAATTCAAGCTTCGTCTCCAGTAATGCTCCACTGACAAGTCTTCGTCATGCCCACTGCAGCTGCAGGAGCAAAGATCCTCGATATCGCCGGTAGTACCACGGGAACGATGATCGTCTACACGGTATACTCGCCGGGCACGATCAGCGACTCTCGCCGGCAACCGACGACACCGGCCTGGCCGCGGTGTGCCTAGGCGGCACGCCTCGTTGCAGCCGTACCGCTCAGCGTGGCCACGTTCGGGCAGGCCAGCGCACTGCTGAACCACCGGTGGAGTCTCATGTCGCCGATCAGCTCCTCGGCAGCACACCTGAGACAGGTGGTCGTGGGGCCGGTCTGCCGTTTAGCCCGTTCGGTTTCATTATCGGATCTTGATCCGATAAAAGGCGAGGCCCCCGACGCCACATCATCGTCAACCGGTCAGCGACCACCATGAGAGCAGTGATAGACGCGCCCAATGCCGGATACCGGAGAAAACCGAACCGATGATGAGACATCTCATGAGACAGCTCATGAGATGTCTCATCGATCTACGGCCCGATCCGCCCAGTGTGTCAATTGTTCGTGCATCGGTACACGACGCCCATAGCGAAATTGCAGGATCGTGTATCCACCCTTGCATCCACATGCAACGTCTGGAATCGTAACCGGTGCGACGCGCAGATGAAACCGCCCATCCAGTGCGACGTGCACATCAATCCACCCGCAGCGAGGAAGGATCGGCATTGTGGATTTTTACGCACTAACACGGCTAAGACCACGTACCGCCATGCGCGCCATGGCCGGACGGCTGGGTGGGCTCACTGCTGCGCGGAAATGTCATCAAATGGTGGAGAACTCGTGAGACCACCTCCGTTATCCGGTCTGCGTTCCGACACGGCGGTGCGCTTATCGCCGGAGGTGGAACGGCTGTTACTTGACGTCGTCGCTGATGGTTTTGTCCTGTACTGCTGCGGACCCAAAGCCGCACCGTTTGCTCTGATCACGGCATATCAATGGGAGGACTACGTCGATTTAGTCACCATTCGGTGTTTCGACCGAGTCACCACGGCCAGGATCCCCGCACCCCAGCACAGCCCGGTCGACTTATTTGCCCCCGAGGTCGTGGTATGGACACTTGACGGCCCACCGCAACGGGCGCTGCCGGCACTACTCGACCTGGTGCACCCCCAGCACCCCAACGCTCCGACCAAAGTTCGCCCGGCGCCATTGTCCCTGCACATCCCGCGTGCTGAACAACGACCGATGACGATCCAGCTCCCACCGCCAGGCCGGGCCACGATGCGAGCCGCTCGCCTTGCCGCCGCGATGGCAGCAGTAGGTAACGGTCCGATCATGACCAATGCCGGATGCGTCGGGAGAAATGATCCGTTGATGGATACCACCAGGCCGATGCACCAGTCGAGCAGTGCGTGAGGTGACCCGATGCCGTTGACCCCCACCGACGTCCACAACGTGGCGTTCAGTAAACCACCAATCGGCAAGCGGGGCTACCACGAGGACGAGGTGGACGCCTTCCTCGACCTCGTGGGGGCCGAGCTGGCTCGGTTGATTGCGGGGAACAAAAATCTCCGCAACCAGGTTGAGCAGCTCGACCGGCAGCTGCGCACTATTCCGGCCGATACCGGGCATAACCTGCGCCCACTACAGCCGCCTCAGCCGGCAACGGATCCGGTGCCGCTGCGAATGAAACAGACCTCGCCAGACGGTGAGCACCAAGTGCAGGCAGCCAAGGTACTGGGTCTAGCCCAGGAGATAGCCGTCCGATTGACCGGCGAGGCACAGACCGAAGCGGACGCAATATTGAGCGACGCCCGCAACACGTCCGCACACCTGCTCTCCCAGGCGAAGGCGAAGGCCGACAGCGTGGTCAACGAGACCAGGACCCGAACCGAGACCATGCTCCATGACGCCCGTACCAGGGCCGATACCCTCGACCGGCAATCCCGGGAGAAAGCTGCGTCGTTGGAGCGTGATGCGGCGCGCCAACACAGTGCGATCATCGGCTCGATCAGCCAGGAGAAAAGCATTCTGGAAAAGAAGATCGATGAACTGCGCATGTTCGAACGCGAGTATCGCACCCGCTTGACAATCTACTTGGACTCACAGCTCAGAAAGTTGGACGAGCACGGGTCTGCCGCACCAACAGACCCGATGCGCGACCGACAAGACTTCGCCATCGCAGGGTTCGACGCGCCTGCCGAACCCGGAAACCACCGTTTCGACCCCACCATCAGCAGGTCTAGTGGTGCTGGTACAGCGAAATTGTCAGCCCGAACCGGGCCGCCCGAAAGCGGTATCCGCGATGAACCGGGCACGGGCGGGACACGGTGGAAACCCGTGGAGCTCAATGGCGCCGGGGCCCGGGGAGTCGCGCAGTGGCCACCAGAAGAGCGTTCAGTTTCCTGAAAATCGATGTTGCATTGCGCAGCTGACCAGAAGCAGCATCGGCACCGGATTTTCCCCGGTATTCGCCGGCAAATGGGCGCGCGCCGAGGACGCGAAACCGGCAAGATCTGGGGATGACGACAACCCGGTTCGAGCTGCCCGCACCGGTGGCGCCGATGCTGGCCTCGGCCGGTGAGCCGCCGTCTGGCCCGGGTTGGGCATTCGAGTTCAAGTGGGATGGTGTGCGCGCCATCGTCGCAGCCGCCAGCGACCAGGTGCGGCTGTACAGCCGCGCCGGCAACGACATCACCGGCGGGTATCCCGAGCTGATCGTGCTCAGCGAGCTGGTCGGAGGCCTACCGGTGTTGCTCGACGGGGAGATCGTGGCACTGGACGACACCGGGCGCCCGGATTTCGAACTGCTCCAGCAGCGCATGCACGTGCGCTCACCGAACCCGGAGCTGGTGGCCCACGTCCCGATCTCCTACTACGCGTTCGATCTGCTGGACCTCGACGGTCACCGGCTGCTGTCGCAGAGCTACCAGCACCGCCGGAAGCTGCTCGCGGACTTGGAGCTCGACGGCACGTCGCCGACGGTCCGGGTGCCGCCGCACCACACCGACGTGGGCGGCCGCCAACTGCTCGAGGTGGCCCGCCTGCACGGCCTGGAAGGAGTCATCGGTAAACGGCTGAGCTCCCGGTACCTGCCCGGTCGCCGCTCACCGGCCTGGATCAAAACCACGCTGTGGGCCACCCAGGAGGTCGTGGTCGGTGGTTGGACGACCGGGCAGGGCCGACGTGCCGTCACACTGGGCGCGCTGCTGCTCGGCGCTTACGACGACCAAGGCCGGCTGCGCTATCTCGGCGACGTCGGTACCGGCTTCACCGACCGGGTACTCGACGACCTGCTCCAGCGGCTGGTTGCCCTCGAACAGCCACACAGCCCCTTCGACGAGCCGGTGACTCGCGAGCACGCCCGCCGAGCGCACTGGGTCGACCCGCAGCTCGTCGGCGAAGTCGAGTACCGAACACTGACCGAGGACCGCCGGCTGCGCCACGCCACCTGGCGCGGCTTGCGCACCGACAAGGACCCGACACAGGTGACGTTGAGCTGATCGTGCACCGACCTGAGGACATGGGCCGGGCGACGCTCAGAGAGCCGCGCGCCGGCCACCCCGGCCAAGGTGCGGATACCGGCGCCGAACGCCGACCACACGGCTTTCGCGGCCGGGTCTTAGGGTGCGGCGAAGGTGGCTTATTCCGGGCGGCATCAATCACCGCCGGAGCCGTCCCGTCACGCAGGTCACCACAGGCGACAAGAGCGGAATCGTAGAGTGAGGTGACCGGGCTACCTCCGCTATGACAGACAGTGTGCGATGAGCGACCACCAGGACCGGTTGCATACCTACCGGGCCAAGCGCGATTTCGCGGTCACCGCGGAGCCGCCTGGCGCGGAACCGGCGGCAGGTTCACGTCGATTCGTGGTGCAACGTCACCGGGCCCGCCGCCTGCACTACGACCTACGGCTGGAAATGGATGGGGTACTGGTCAGCTGGGCCGTACCCAAGGGGCCGACACTGGACCCCAAGGCCAGGCAGTTGGCGGTCCATGTCGAGGACCACCCCGTCGAATACTTCGACTTCGAGGGCGTCATCCCCCACGGCGAGTACGGCGGGGGTGACGTCATTGTGTGGGACTGGGGGACGTGGCAGCCGTCGGGAACCGACGACCCGGTTCAGGCGGTCGAGCACGGGGAGCTGCACTTCGACCTGCACGGCGAGAAGCTGGCCGGCCGCTTCGTGCTCGTCCGCAGGGACGACGACCGGCCAGGCAAGCAGCAGTGGCTGCTGATTCACAAGAACGACGACCAAGCGCAGCCCGGCTGGGATCCCGAGGACCACCCTCGGTCGGTCAAGACCGGGCGCATCAACGACGAGGTCGCCGCCGCTCCCGAAGCGCTGTGGCGCAGTGGCGTGCCGGCCGGCGAGGCCGCGGTCCCGTTGGCTGGGGCACCGGGGCGTTCATGGAATCCACCGACCGCCGACGAGCTCGCCGCGCTGGACGCGCTCGGAACCGAGGGCCGGTGGGTTGTCGAAGGCCGCGAGATCAAGCTGACCAACTTGGACAAGGTGCTCTTCCCGGCACGAGACTCGGAACCCCCGGTCACCAAGCGGGACCTCATCCGCTATCACGCCATGATCGCCCCGTTCATGCTCCCCTACCTCGCCGGTCGCCCGGTGAACCCCCACCGCTACCCCGACGGCATCGAACGCCCTGGCTTCTGGCATAAGGAGATCCCCAGCCACGCGCCGCAGTGGCTGGCCCGCTGGCGCAATGCGGAAGCAGATCCCGGTGAGACGCAGTGGTACGCCGTCGTCGACAGCGTTGCCGCGCTGGTCTGGATGGCGAACTACGCGGCGGTGGAACTGCACCCGTGGACGTCCCAGCTTCCCGACGTGCACCAGCCGCGATGGGCGATGATCGACATCGACCCGGGCTCGGCCAGTAGCTTCGATGACGTTCTCGTGCTCGCGCGGCTGTACCGGGTGGCGCTCGACCACCTCGGTGTCGACGCGATGCCCAAGGTCACCGGCCAGCGCGGCGTGCAGATCTGGGTCCCCGTCCGCCCCGGTTACACCTTCGCCGACACCAAGGTCTGGGTGGAGAAGGTCTCCCGCGCGGTCGGCCATACCGTCCCCGAACTGATCAGCTGGGAATGGCACAAAGACCGCCGGAAAGGACTCGCGCGCCTGGATTACACCCAAAATGCCATCAACAAGACGCTGGTGGCTCCCTTCAGCGCTCGGCCCGCTCCCGGGGCGCCGGTGTCCGTCCCTATCCATTGGGACGAGTTCGCCGACCCCGAACTGCGACCCGACCGCTGGACGATCCGGACGGTGATCGACAGGGTGCGCAGCGCCGGCGACCCCCTCGCCCCGCTTATCGGCCAGGAACAGGCGCTGCCGCCGGTGTAGCGGCCCCGACCTACGCCGCGCGCTGTCCGGGGAGTTCGACCGGGCGGCGCGGGAGGTCCGCGACGAGATCGCCCTCCTGCCCAGCCCTGCCGACATCGCAGCCCGACTGGTCGAATGCCTCACTCGTTGAGCTAACTCACCCCCCAACGTCACGAGGCTGTCAATCCCCTAGTGCGGCAAGCCGCAACCCGGTGCGATCCCCGATGACCGGGGTGCCGCAGGGGCCATAACTTTGGGCTCACACCGCCAGCCGAGCCTGCCGGTCCTCAACATCCGCAACGTCCGTAAGGGAGCTTGACAATCATGAGCATGTCGACGAGTCTGCTGGACTTCATCCTCAACCTGCTGCGCGACAGCGACGCCAAGGCCGCCTTCATCGCCAACCCCGACCGGGCGCTGGCCGACGCCGGCCTCAGCGATGTATGCAGTCAAGACGTGTCGGATGCGATGTCATATGTGGCCGAGTACCACCCGGTGTCATTCGTCGGCGACCGCGAGTACCACGCCGGGCCCGCCGTGTCCCCACACGACGAGAGCCACCACCGCCACGACACCGGTTACCACGGTGAATCCCACGCCGCCGCGGTGCAACAGCTGGAATATGTCACCAACAACTACACCTACGCCGACAGCCACGACACCATGATCGACAAATCGGTCAACGAGAACATCTGGAACAAGGGCACCCTCGTCCAGAGCTTCGACGACCACTCGGTGACCGCCACAGATCACTCAGTAGCCGCCGGTCGTGACATCAATGGCGAGGTGGCCAACGGCAACGACAACGTCGTCGGGCACGGGAACAGCGTCGGCAACACCACACACTCCGACGACCACTCCATCAACGGCTCGTTCACCAGCACCGACATCGCCGACCACGGCAGCGTCGCGGGCAATCACAACGACGGCAACGTCACCAACCCCCACCACAGCGACACCGCCACCAACGGCAGCGAAGTCGACAACTCCCGACACATCGACAACTCTCACACTGCCATCAACTCCGGTAACACCCACACCGCCACTCACATCGACAACCACCCCGACAACTCCCACCACATCGACAACCACCCCGACAACTCGGTCATCGACTCGGGCAACACCACCATCGACCACTCCGGCAACGACTCACTCAACGATCACTCCGAAATCGACCACAGCCGAGTCAGCCAGCACGGCCTGGTCAACGTCGACCACGTCCTCAGCGACAACAACATCCCCCTGGACCACCTGCTGTCCTAACACCACGCGGTAACACACCACCCCGACAAACCCGGCTAACCCCGGTAGCACTTCCGGTGTGTCCGCCCACCAAGCCAGCTCCGCCACCCCCGCCCCGGGGTGGCGGAGCTGCTCGCCGCTGGCGTGGCTGTGCCGTCAACGACCCAAGACCAGCGGAAACCCACCACTGCAGACCTGCGCGAAGCATCCAACAACGACGGAAGCCCCGCAATCCCCGACTACTTGTCGAGGATGTTCTTCACAGCATCCTTGATTTTTTCCCCGGCCTGCTTGACGTTGCCCTTGGCCTGGTCCCCCTTGCCCTCAGCCTCGAGTTCCGGCTCATCAGCGACCTGACCAGCGGCCTCCTTCGCCTTGCCCTTGAGCACCTCAGCCTGGTTATCGATCTTGTCTCCGGTTCCCACAGCGTGCGCCTTCCTGTCGTCGGATCTTGTAGACGAAGCCCCCAACGTAGTCCTCCTTCGCGTCCCGAGCCTACCGAAACGTCTAATACCTCCGCGCACACCACAAAGGTCGGGGTCAGGCGCAACACCTCAGCCTTGCCGACGTTGTCGCCCGCTTGCTTACTAGCAGATAACGCGGACACCGGTGGTGACAAGATGCGCTGCGATGATGACAGTGTGTAGCATGCTCGTCGGCAGGGGCCCGCATTCTCCTACCGTGCAGGGCTTGACCGCTGTGTAAGGAGACGGCGCCATCACGGGCCTGATCGCATTGCGTGTCATCTGGCTCGCTGTCCTGCCGCCCAGCGATGAGGGCAGGAGGAGGCGGTGATGGCAGCGCACAGTCAGGCCAATGCGCGGCACAGGAACAGGAGCAACCGCTCAGAACTGGGCACGGGCCACCACTGTCTGATCGCTCAACCGCATTCCGAGGCGGAAGGCCCGGTCGCGACCGCCGAAGCGACCGCCGCTCGGATCAGCACCGCGCAGCACGCCCTCGGTCAACCCGGTAGGCCGCTCAACCGCCGATCACCGTTCTTCGTCGGCATGAGTGCCGCCGCTGGAGTAGCGGTCATGAGCGGCATGGTCGGCATGATCATTACTGTTCGTGACGTGCTGGTGCTGATCGGGCTGGCGCTGTTCTTCGCGATCGGCCTGGAGCCGGCGGTGTCGGTGCTGGCTCGGCACAAGTTCCCGCGGTGGGCGGCTGTGATCACCGTGCTGGTGGCGGGCTTGGGAGTGGTGGCTGGGTTTCTGGCCGCGGCAATCCCACCGTTAGCGCGGCAGGCTACCCAGTTCGTCACGCAAGCCCCGACCATGGTGTCTCAACTGCAGAACCACCACCCGATGTTGGGTTGGTTCAACGAGCGCTTCCACGTGCAGCAGCGCCTGCAGCAAGCCCTGAGCGGGGATGGCTCGGGGGTGGTCAACGGCCTACTCGGCGCCGGCCAGATCGTGTTCAGTGCCCTGACCAGTGCACTCATCCTGGTTGTGCTCACCGTTTATTTCGTGGCCGACCTACCTCGCATCCGTGCGACCCTTTACCGACTGATACCGCATTCCCGTCGTCCCCGCGCGATCCTGCTCGGCGATGAGATTTTTGCCAAGGTCGGTGGTTATGTCCTGGGCAACCTGCTGATCTCGCTGATCGCCGGAGTTCTCACCTTCACCTTCCTGGTGATCGTAGGGGCTCCTTACCCGCTATTGCTGGGCATCTTCGTGGCGATTCTGGATCTGGTGCCGGTGATCGGTTCGACCATCGCAGGCGTGGTGATATGCCTGGTTGCGCTGAGCGTGTCGCTGCCCGCCTGCCTTGCCACCATCGGATTTTTCTTGGTCTACCGACTGGCTGAGGATTACCTGCTGGTGCCGAGAATCATCGGTCGGGTGGTCAACGTGCCAGCCCTCGTGACCGTCGTGGCAGTCCTGCTAGGCGGCGCCCTACTGGGCATCGTGGGCGCGCTGGTGGCCATTCCTGCTGCCGCGGCCCTGCTGCTCCTGGTCCGAGAAGTGCTCTTCCCCCGTCTCGACAACACCTGAGACCCCGGCTCGTCCGCCGTCCGGGGTACAACACGAGCGCCGAAGCAGGCCAACCCCTCCCGGCGAACGCCGAGGCGTTAGTAGTAGTGCCGCCGACCACCGATGGCACGCCCGGTGCTACCGAGCAGCATCAGGATTACCCCGATTACCACCAGGATGATCCCGAGAGTCCAGAGAATAGGTATCCCTAACAGGTAACCGACCACTAGTAGGACAACACCAAGAATAATCACGATGCCTCCCGCGAGCACCTTAGACGTCTCACTGATGATCTTACAACACATTCACCCGATTTGTCCCGCACTCGTGCCGACTATCCGGAAAGTTCCCACTACTGGCGCAGTCGCCCCGCCGTACCAGCAGGCCGCCGCCCAGCCGCCCCCCAGCATCCCCCGCTGCAGAGAGGTCTCGGGCCCCCACGTCACCCCGACCCGGCAGCGGGGCGAGGAGGTCGAGGCCGCAGACTACCGACAGGAGGCTGACCTCAGGGGATTGTCAGCGCAGAACGCCACGGCGGCCCCGACCCCGGAATGCAGCGAACAAGCTGGTCGCGGCGAACAACACCAGACCCACGATCGCCAGCCACAGCAATGCCTTGACCGCAAACCCGACAACGATCAACACAACCCAGACCACCAGCAAGCCGAGGATCAAACCCATGACCGCCACCACCTTCGACCGCGGCGACCCCTGTCGTGGAGTCGTCTGTAGTACCACGGGCTTCCCGCTGGTGAGCCGTCTCAAACAGGGTGGGTGAGCGCTGCGACGGCTGCCCGCTCAGGGTTCACCGAGCCGTGCACCGGAGCGTCGCGAAGGGCGATAACCTCGTCCTCGGGGCCAACGTCAGGGAGTAGATCTGATGGCCAGCGGGTAAACTGGAGGTCAGCACTGGACCGCACGGACAAGGCGCCCCGTGACCTGTTGGAGGTGGTGGGGTGATGCCGGAGCTACCCGGGGTGTTCGCTTCACTGGTGCCGATTCTCATCTCCTACGGCTACTTGGCTGTCTTCGGTTTCCTGCTTGTTGAGAGCTTTGGTGCGCCTGTTCCGGGTCAGACCATGCTCATGGCCGCGGGTGTCGTCGCCGGAGCCGGAAAACTCAATGTTTTCGTCGTCGCGATCCTCGGCTTTCTCGCCGCCGTCGTCGGCGACAACATCGGCTATCTGATCGGAGGCTTCGGTGGGCGGCGGTTGGTGCTTCGCTTCGGCCGGTACGTCTTCGTGACCGAGCAACGCCTCGACAAAGTCGAGGATTTCTTCGGTCGCAATGGCGGCAAGATCGTGGCCGTCGCCCGGTTCATCGATGGCCTGCGCCAGCTCAACGGCATCGTCGCCGGCATCGTCAGGATGCCATGGCAGCGATTCCTGGCTTTCAACGCGCTGGGCGCGGCCGCCTGGGTCGGTGTATGGACCTCCGTCGGCTACCTGGCCGGCGGTCACCTCACCGCAATCTACTCCCAGTTCCACCATTACCAGGCCCTCGTGCTCGCGGTCGCCGGTGCCGTCATCGTCGCGATGCTGGTCCACTGGTTGTGGCGTAAACAACGTCACAGCGCCGCCGCCACACACCCGTGATGGCCCACCACGGTGTGGCTGGTGTGTCGGCGCACCGCTTCGGTGGGCTCCCCGCAGTAGGCAGTACGTCCGGCTGGCCACCCACAGAAACTGGTCTGAGCCTGGTCGATCACACCAAAGGACACCAAAGGACGACGATGGCACCCACCAGGATGATCCAGCGGGTGAGCGACACTCAGGGTCGGCCCGCCTGGCTCGTGTCCGGACACGAGAAAGTGCGAGAGCTGCTGGCCGACCCGCGCCTGGGCCGCTCGCATCCCAATCCGGGTCACCCGGTCCGGCTCACCCAGCCAGGCCTGTTCGGTGGGCCGATCCCCGATCCGGAAGGGGAGCTGGCCGACCTTCATCGGATGCGCAAGCTGCTGACGCCGTCGTTGTCTACCCGTCGCATGGAGAGCCTGCGACCCCGCGTCGAGACGATCGTCGACGCGTTGCTCGACGAGCTCGACCGTTGCGGCCCCCCGGTTGACTTCCACGCTGTCGTCGCCTTCCCGTTGCCGGCGCTCGTGGTCTGCGAGCTGCTCGGAGTGCCCGCCGAGGACCGCCAGGACTTCTGCCGGTGGCAGATCGAGGCCAAGCAGGTGAGCAAGCCCGCCGTTGCGCGCGGAGGCCTGCAGTCACTGTGGCGCTACCTGGGCACCCTGATCGAGCGCAGGCGCTGGGTCGGTAGCGACAGCGACATTTCGGTCATCTCAGATCTCCTTGACGCCGCCGAGCTCGACCCGAATCTGACCGACGACGGGATCGCCCATCTCGCCGCCGGGCTCGTGTTCGCCGGGCATGCACCCGTGGTCGCCATCATCGACCGGGGCATGCTGCTGCTCCTGACACATTCCGAGCAGCGGGAGGCGCTGCAGCGCAACCCGGCGCTGGCCGCCCAAGCCGTCGAGGAGATCTTCCGCTTCGCCAGCCCGATCGAGCGGCAGCGAGCCGTCCGCCGCGGTGGCCTGACCCGGTACGCCGCCGTAGACATCGAAGTCGACGACGTCATCATCCAGACCGGGGACATGGTGATGTTCGCTGTGCAGGAGGCCAACGAGGACGAGAGCGTCTTTCCCGACCCGAAGCGTTTCGACATCACCCGCGAGCGCATCCCGCATCTGTCGCTGAGCCACGGCGCACACTTCTGTCTTGGCGCCCACCTGGCCCGCGTCACACTCCAGTACCTGTTCGTCCGCCTCTTCGAACGCTTCCCCGCCCTGCGCCTCGCCGTCCCCCTCGAGGAGGTCCAGCCCCTGCGCGAAGCCGTGGCAGGCGCCGTCAGCCAGCTTCCCGTCACCTGGTAGAGCAATCGCCGGCAGCGTCACGGTGAGCACCGCCGGCGACTGCCTCATAGACGACCAGATCCGTCGACTCACCGCCTTCGATGTCGACCCGCCGGCCGCAATGGCGCATGCCGGCCTTCTCCATCACGCGCCGGCTGGCGGTGTGCTCCATCGTGGTTTCGGCGATCACCCGGTCGACTCCGGGCTCGGCGAGTACGTGGGCGAGCAGCGCTCGCAGAGCTTCGGCGGCATACCCCTGGCCCCAACATGGCTGGACCACGGTATAGCCGACGTGACCGGTGGCCGAGACGTCGTCCACGCCGCAGCCGATCTCTCCGACGATCGCCCCGTCGACCTTGCGGACCATGAAGAACGGCCCGAACCGGCCTGGCTCCTGGGCCTCGACCACCAACTCCATCACATGAAGCGAGAAGCGTGAGGGGTAACCAGGGGCGAAGGTCAACCCGCGCGGGGTCCCGCCCTCCAAGAGCATCCTGGCCACCGGTCGGTGGATCGGTCGCAACACAAGCCTGCCAGCGTCGATCTGACTCACCATCCCAGCATCGCACCGCACCGGGATCTGAACCGCCTCACACGTGGGGACTCCGGGAACTAACCGGGAGAGACGAACGACTACGCCTTCGAGAGTTCGTGTGCCGGGAGGCCGGTCAGGTGCGGAAGAGGTGAAGGTCATGCGCTCAGTGTGGCTAGGTGATCACCGGTTGAGGGACTGAATGCGGTGACGGGCGCGGAGTGGGTGCGGTGGAGCTTTGCGGCGATGTTCGCCGCGCTGACCGGGCTCTACGTCATCCGATTGTTCGCTTCCGGCCAGACCGCGACGCCCTGGGGCGGTAGCCCTGACCGGAGCGTGGAGGTCTCGCGGGCTGCGATGGGTCTCGGCATGGTCGCCATGCTGGTGCCCGGGGTTGATCCGCTACCTCGGCTGTACTGGCAGGTGCTCTTCGGCGTGGCGGCCGGGCACATCGCCGTTCGGCTGATCCGGCGGAAGGTGCGCGCAAGCCCTGGGCAAGAGCCTGACCTGGGCAGGCACCCCGAGCTGCACCTCGTGATCGGGGGCGTGACGATGGTGTACATGTTCGCGGCCATGCCCCCAGAGCACGGCATGACCGGGGACATGGACATGGCCGGGATGGGCTCCGCCGACGTAGCGCTGCCGGTGCTGACCTGGGCGTTCGTCGCTTATTTCCTGGTGTACGTGGTCCGGTTGGGTGCGCGGTTGGCCGTGCCGGTGAAGACCCTGGCGGCGACGCCCGGGGGCGCCGCGTTCCCGGGTGGTGGACCACGTGACGTGGTCGTCTCGCCCCATCTGCTCGGTTCCTCAGAGGTCGTCATGGGTATCGGGATGAGCTACATGCTCCTGACGATGCTGTGACCACCCCAAGTGACCGCCCCCGAGTGCCGCCACAGGTACCGCGCTTACCTCAGGGAGTGTCCGCATGGTGAAGATCAGCTACCGGCTGGGACATCGCGTCACCGCGCTTTTCGCCATCTGCATCGTGGCGCTGTTGACCCTGGCCGGCATCGCGTCGGCGCACGTCACCGCCAACCCCGGTACCGCACAGCAGGGCGGTTACGCCAAGGTGTCCTTCCGGGTTCCCAATGAGCGGGACACCGCGTCCACCTCCCGGCTGGAGGTCAGTCTCCCTACCGATCACCCGATCGCTTCCGTGTCGACCCGCGCCGTGCCCGGCTGGACCTCGACGGTGCAGAAGACGAAGCTGGACAAACCCATCAAGACTGATGACGGGGAAATCAGCGAGGTCGTCTCGAAGATCACCTGGACCGGCGGCAAGATCGCGCCCGGAATGTTCGAGGACTTCGACGTGTCGATGGGTCCATTGCCGACCGACACCACCGAGCTGGTCTTCAAGGCGTTGCAGACCTACGACAACGGCGAGGTGGTGCGGTGGATCGACACGGCCCCAGAAGGTGCCCCGGAACCGGACCACCCGGCGCCGGTGCTCAAGTTGACACCTGCTGGTGCCTCCCCCGCGGCCACTCCGGCGACTACTACGGCAGAGACCACGCCCGGCGACGCGGGTTCCTCGACGGGCGTCTGGGGGGTAGTGCTCGGCATCGTGGGGATCGTGCTGGGGATCATCGGGATCGGCTTCGGCCTGCGGAACCGGCGTAGCACCGCTTCGGGCTGAGCCTGCCGGTGTGTTGCCGACAGGTGCTGCGGGCATTCGCCGTGACGGTGTTCTGCGTGGCGCTCGGGCTACTCGCCGGCACCGGTTCGGCCACCGGTCACGCGGCGCTGATCTCGACCGATCCCGGCCAAGGCGCGGTGGTCGCCACCCTGCCCGCCACCGTGTCGCTCACGTTCGGCGAAGCGGTGGTGGTGGCGGCCGAGGGCGTCCGGGTCTACGGCCCGGACGGTGCCCGGGCGGACGACGGTCGAACCGTTCACCTCGGCCGTCCCTACATCGTGGGAGTCGGCCTCCCTCGTCGTGATCAACCCCATGTGCAGCAGGGCACCTACACGGTCTCCTGGCGAGCGATCTCGGCCGACTCGCACCCGGTGGCAGGCGCCTTCACCTTCTCCGTAGGTCATCCCTCGACGACCCGCGCACCGGGAACCGCCGCGCCCGGCGGCAGCGCAGGCGTCGGCGTGATCTACGCCGTCGTCCGGGCCGTAGCGTTCGGGTCCTACGCGTTGCTGGTGGGGTCGATCGGGTTCGTGCTGATCTGCTGGCCCGGTGCGATCGTCAGGCGTGACGTCCGCCGCATCATGCTGGTCGGCTGGGCCGGCCTGTTGGCGACCACCGTTACGACTTTGCTCCTGCAGGGACTTTACGGCAACGGGCTGGGCCTTGATCAATTCTTCGATTCCACGATCGTCTCAGAGACCCTGAACAGCCGGCTGGGCGCCGCATTGACCGCCCGCCTGGCGCTGCTGGCCCTGGCGGGCGGTTACCTCGTGCTGTTGTGCGCCTGGCTGGGGCACGTCGCGGGACGGGGCCGGGCGTGGTTCGGTGCTCTCGGCGTCGCATTGGCCCTCGGACTCGGCTCGACCTGGGCGGCGGCTGACCACGCCGCGGTGGGGCTGCAACCCGCGTTGGCACTGCCGGTGGACATCGTGCATCTGCTGGCGATGGCGCTGTGGCTGGGGGGCCTGGTCACCCTCATGGTCGCCTTGCGGCCAGCGGAGACCGCGTTGCCCGTGGCCCCCGAGCGTGGCGTGTACCGGTTCTCCTCGATCGCGACCTCCGCAGTCGTGATCCTCATCGGTACCGGCAGCTACCAGTCGTGGCGCCAGCTCGGCAGCTGGACCGCGTTCGGGTCCACCGACTACGGCCGGCTCCTGCTGGTCAAGCTCGGGGTCGTCACGCTCCTGCTCACCGCCGCCGCGGTGTCCCACAGGCACCGCAGTCGTGAGTGTGAAACAGTGTCATGGCACTCAATGCCACTCACGAGGAGTGTGCTGGGGGAGGTCGTGCTCGGCGCAGTCGCGCTGGCCGTCACGGCGATGCTGGTCAACGCCGAACCCGGTCGGACCGCGACCGCCGCGCCACTGGGACCGGCGCACCACGTCGTCAGCTACGACGCCGGCGGACCGGGCGGCGCAGGCCAGCTCAGTGTGGAGGTCGACCCGGCCGCCACCGGGCCGAACACGATCCGCGCCACCGTCGAAGATTCTCGCGGGGTCCCGCATGACGTGCCCGAACTGCTCGCCACCCTGACCCTGACCACGCGTCAGCTAGGCCCCTTCACAATTCCACTCCAGCGCACCGGTACCGGCGCATATATCGCCAGTGAAGTCCAGATTCCGAACCGCGGTAGCTGGCAGCTGAGAGTGACCGTGCGCACCTCCGACATCAATGAGACCACCGTGACCACACCGATCGACATCAGGTGAACAGCGAGTGGCCAGCCTGCCTTACAGCACTCCGGCCCGGCGCCAGAGCAGCTTTCCCGGCCCGGCGATGAGCCCGACATCATCGAGAAACTTGACGACCTTGCCGGAGGCGAACCGTGTGGTCTGCCGCCAGTGCGGGTTCGCGGCAGCCGCTGCGACAGCCTCGTCGACGTTGAGCCCGACCGCCGCGTACACCTTCGGGTCAATCAACCTGGTGGTGGCGAAGTAGACCGCCATGGCGAGGATGAAGCGGCTGTAGGCCCGGCCCAGCCAACCCAGCCGGGGCCATTGCCGCAGCGTCTCCTCGCGGGCGTAGCGGATGTGGCGAGCCTCCTCGACGACATGGATCCACGACACCTTCTGGACTATCGGCTGCAGCGACTGGTCCGCCATCTGCTCGCGCTGCAACGCGTCGAGGATCTCCTCGACGTAGATCGCCGCACCGAAGGTCAGGGTGCCGTTCGAGACCGTTTTGAGCAGCCGTCCGAGGTGGTGGACGAACCGGCCTGGGCCGTACTCCGGGCCGCCGAACTTCTCGGCCGCGCGAGAGAACATCACCGAGTGCCGACACTCGTCGGCGATCTCAGTCCACGCGTACCGGGCGTGCGCGCTGCCCTTGGGACGGTCGTAGACATGCCGAACGAGCATCTGCATGAGAATCGTCTCAAACCAGATGCCGATGCTGTAGAGGCTCGCCAACTCGTGCTTGGTCAGCTCGATCCGCTGCTCCTCGCTCATCTGCTCCCACAGCGCCGTGCCGTAAAGGGAGCTGCGATGCGGCGCGAAGAAGTAGCGGTCCGGTGCGAGTGGGGCATCCCAGTCGATCTCAACGGCCGGGTCGTAGGAGTGCTTTGCCGAGGTCCGCAGCAGCCGCTGCGCGGTCTCCTCACGGTCGGGAATCGGGCGCGGCGTCGCGTCAACAGTGCTGGTCATGGGCATCTACGGCCTCCTTGGCGTCAGGTACACGCCGACGAGCGGGCCCACTCAATATAACTGACTAGTCAGTCACTAACAAGAGGGCAGCCACTCACCCCGCCGGATCCGATCCAAGCCTAGCCACCCGACGTTCACCGCTCGTGCCTCCACCTTCGCGCGCGGCACCTCAGGGTGGTCCAACCACCATGACATGAGCCCCTGCAGCGCTCCGACGAGCAGCGGGACGGTCAGCCGTGCCTGCTCGAACACCTCCTCCTCAGACGGCTCCACCATCCCCGCTTCAGGCGCGTAATAGCCGACCAGAACCGCCGCGAACACCTCGATGACCTGCTCCCGCAGCCTGCGCAACGGCGCACCGACCTCGGGGTTGTCCAGGTGCCGCGCGACCAGCGCCCAGGCCTCCGGGCGTTCAGCCACTAGGTCGCAGAGCAGTCGCACTACGCCGCGCCACGCGCCGAGCGCGTCACCGGCGTTGCCCAGCACCTCGGGCAGCCGTTCCATGAAGCCTTCGACGACCAGCTCGGTGACTGCCGCGAAGAGGTCTTCCTTGCTCGGGAAGTGCTGATATACCAGCGCCTTGCTCACCCCGGCAGCTGCTGCGACGTGTTCCATCTGGGTGAGGTAGTAGCCACGACTGCTGAACTCCCGCAGCGCCGCGTCGAGCAGCTCACCGCGTCGAGCCTGGGACGACAACCGACGCCGGGCGGGCGCTGCGCTCGGGAGATGCTGCGAGGACGGCCGACTCACGCTGACCAGTGTGCTCGCCGCCCGGGCAGCATGAGTACCCAGCACACTGCCCACCATCGGATCACCAGGACCGCCACCTCAGGCTCTGGGTAATGCCCGGAAGCTATCCACTACCCGGTTCACCGACGGAAGCACGGCATTCGGGTCTGAGCCGGCTGCTGTGAACACCGCGATGGCATAGTTGTCGGGATTGTTCTGGACGGTGATCGCCAGAAAACGAATCTGGATATTTTTCGCATTATTCCCGACTCCACCGTAGATCAGAGCCGGTTGCGGGCCCACCTGCTTGGCCTCTGGCGGGATCACCTGAACGTCGTGGTAGTGACCGGCGACCTGCTGGAAGAACTGGGTACCCGCCACTGGTAGAGAGCCGGCGCGGCCGACCCCAAGGGTGATCACTGTGGACTGATCCGGGCTGGTCACCGTGGTAGTGCGACCCTGCTGATCGGTCGACCAACCGGTGGGAGCCTCGAAACGGTACTTGCCGGCGGTGTTGACCACCTCGTGGGTATCGACCTTGCCACTACCACTGCTCACCCAGGCGATCACACCGAACGTGGCAGCCAGCAGCAGGGCCGCGACACCGATGAGGGAGATGATCGGTCGACTGCGCATCCGGGAGATCCAGGGCAGCTTAAAGATCAAGGTATTCATGAGGGCGCCGATCGTAGCGGGGGTGTGGGCGGACATGTCAGTGGGGGCCGACGATCGATCGTCGGCCCCCACTGACTGTTTACTCAGAAACTGCCGCGCACTCAGAGAGTGTGCTTACCACCGATGCGACGACGGGTACCCGCCACAGTCAGCGCACCCAATCCGGTGAGCAGGAATCCACCAGCCAGCAGTGGCGCAACATCAGCACCGGTCTGGGCGAGCTCAGGACCCTTGGCCTGCTCACCGCCGTTGCCGTGCTCTTCACCCTTGTTGCCGTGCTCTTCTTTCTTGCCACCATGGTCGTGACCCTCGGTCTCATGCACGAAGGTCTCGGACTGACCCAATACCACCAGCAGCAGGCGGTTGAGCACGTTGAGGCGCAGTGCTTCCTGGGCGCTACCAGCACCCTTGTCATGCGGATTGTGGAAAATGACCGACTTGCCCTGGTTGAGCAGCAGGCACAGCACTGCCGACTCACCACAGTCCTGCGGCAGAGACAACCCGAAGGGCTGGTCGAGCAGGTAGGAGGACTTACCGTTGCTGTCAATCCCGAGCAGGAAGGAGTGCCGCTCGGTCTCCGGCTTCTCCGACTTCGACTTGGTGTCGGAGTGCACCGCCTCAAGGCCGAGCCCCTCACAAGGCGTGGTGAGCTTGTCACGCTTGCCGATGCACAGGTTCAGCAGCTCGTTGGCGGAGTCCGCCTTGGTGTGACCGTGCTGCTTGTCCCGCTCGGCGATACCGAGACCCTCAGCGACTCCCAAGGACAGAATTCCATTGCACTCGTAGGAGGCCGTGGTGTCCTTGTCGTGACCGCCCAGGCACAACGCAGCGACACCACCGCGGGCAGCAGCGAGCGACGAGTCGTGATCCTCGGTGGCCACAGTGTTGTGGTAGAGCAGGCTCAGGCAGAGCACACCACTGGTGGCGTTGCACAGCTTGAGAGCGTCACCATTGTCGCCTTCGCGATTGTGATCGCGCGAAGACGCGCTGGAGCCGATGATCCGGCTGCCGCCCAGACCGAGCACCGTCGAGTCGGAGTGCGACTCTCCGTTGTCCTCGATGGTGGCGTCGTATTTGGTGATGTCGAGCAGGTGCGACTTGAGCAGGTCGATCCGAGCGACAGCACCGGACGCGTGATCGGGACCCTCAGGATCCTCGATCTGATGACTGTCCGGGGAGTCGTCATGGTGCTCGTCACCGTGGTGCTGGTCACCGTCGTGGTGCCGGTCACCGTCGTGGTGGTCACCGTCGTGAGCTCCGGTCAGGCCTGGAGCCCCCGCACCAGGAACCACACCACCGACAAGGTCACCTACAGTTTTCGTGGGATCAGGTGCCCCTGGCGCAGCGGGCACACTCGGGCCAGCGTGGGGATCGTGGGGCGCCACCGGATCGCCGGGCACCGCCGGACCACCGGTCGTGCCCGCGACCTGCTGTAGCGAGTGGACCACCTGCGCCGAGGCAGCACCCGGCAACAAAACCATCGCGGCTGCCGTCCCGGCGGCCATAAGAGCCAGGCGGCGATGCCTCCTGGGTGTGCGTGACGTCATGTTCCGGCGTTCCTCCTCGTTCGAGATCACTCCGCGAGAGGGCGGTACGGCCTTCACCCCTTGGCGGCCGTGGATCCCTCGTACCCTGGCGTTTAGACGCTCCGATCGACCGGCGGTGACCGACCCCGGGGCATCCAGGTACCGGCTCAACGACGTGGGACTCGGCGCAGATACGACCGAGACCTTGACTATTCCCCGAACGGTGGGTTGCTCCTCGACTGTGCTGCGGCGAGAATACAGAAAGTAAGATTTAACCTCGACGAACGGCGTGGGGTCCCTCTAAAGAGTTATTAGGCATCGACAAATATCGCAACGAGTGGTAGTTCCAGCGTGTCGCGCCAGGGTCGGTAACCCCAGGCGGAGCAACCACACCCCGAGCTCGACGCGCCATCGCGGCCGTGGTTGACTGCGCGCGACATGTCACCAGCGCGCCACCACAGGGCGGACATCGCCACCGTGCGCCCGACAGCGGTCATCACCAGCCTCGGTCGGAGACCGGTCATCACCGCTGTCATGGGCGGACTGCTCATCATCGGGATCGTCGCCTGCGGCGATCTGTCCGTCACTCCGACCCAGAACTCACCATCGACCGTGCCGCAGGCCGGGACCACCGCAGTGGCGCCGCCCGCAGTCGTGGCGCCGCCCGCACCGCAACCGGTCGCCGATGGCCCGTGCCGTTACCTGTCGGCAGCGGCGGTACAGACCGCCAACGGGGAGCGGGTCACCGCGGTGCGGGTCTCCGCAACGGGCCCAGACCGTCCCTACCCGGCCTGTTTCTTCCTCACCTACAACGCCGCCGTGCAGCTGCGGACCTGGATCGTGGTGGCCACGCCACAGGTGGCGCGGGCAACCGTCGACGCCGCCGTCCCGGTGGCCACCTCCGACCTGGCCGAGCTTCCCGGCGGGTGGTCGGGAGGCTCGCAGCCGACCGCCGAGGGAGCGGCGTTCGCGGTAGCCCGGCAGGGCACCGCAGTGGTGATCACGACCAACCAGCGGCAGACCATCGGCGCCCGCCAGATAGCCGAGCACGTGATCGCTGCACTGGGTCTCTGACGTCCCACCGCGTCCGCGACCGAACCTGCGTGATGGCAGGATGGGTCTGGTGACTGAGCGCACGGCAAACCAGACGCAGGTGATCCTGCACACCAGTAAGGGCGATATCCGCGTCACCCTCTTCCCGACCCACGCCCCGAAAACGGTGGCGAACTTCATGGGGCTCGCCGAGGGCAGCAAGGACTACTCCCAGCGCAACGCCAAGGGGGAACTGGCTGGGCCGTTCTATGACGGCTCGGTGTTCCACCGGGTGATCAAGGGTTTCATGATCCAGGGCGGTGACCCGACCGGCACCGGACGTGGTGGACCCGGCTACCGCTTCGGCGACGAGACTCATCCGGAGTTGCAGTTCAACCGGCCCTACCTGCTGGCGATGGCCAACGCGGGCCCGAACACCAACGGCTCGCAGTTCTTCATCACCGTCGGCCCCGCGACGCACTTGAATCGCAAGCACACCATCTTCGGCGAGGTGGCCGACCAGCAGTCCCGCGTCGTGGTGGATGCGATCGCCCGCACACCTACCCGCGGGGACCGTCCGGTGGACAACATCGTGATCGAAAGGGTCACCGTCGAGCCGGCCGGGGTATGACAGCGATGGCCGGTCCCGTGTGCGTCCGGCATCCAGACCGGGAGACCGGGGTGCGATGCACCCGCTGTGACCGCCCCGCCTGCCCCGCCTGCCTGCGGGAGGCTTCGGTCGGCTACCAGTGCGTTGACTGCGTCGCTCAGGCCGCTCGCTCGCAACCGCGCACGATCACCGTCCCGTGGGCGCAACCCTCCGGCCCCTCGCTGGTGACCCCGATCCTGATCGCGATCAATGTCATGATCTTCGTGGTCACCGTGGCGCAGGCAGGCAGCGTAGCCGACAACGCTGACGCGCCGCTGTTCGAGCAATGGGCGCTGCAGCCCGCGGCGGTCGCCCAGGGCGCGTGGTGGCAGCTACTCACCGCGGGGTTCCTCCACATCGGGCCGCTACATCTCACCTTCAACATGATCGCGCTGTGGGTGATCGGCCGAGACCTCGAGCGGGTGCTGGGGTGGATCCGGTTCCTGGCGGTGTATCTCGTCTCGTTACTCGGCGGGTCGCTGGTCGTGTTCCTCTTCGCAGACCAGGCAAGTCACACTGCGGGCGCGTCGGGAGCAGTGTTCGGGCTGATGGGCGGCCTCGCAGTGGTGCTGATGCGGCTGCGCATGTCCCCGCGACCCGCACTGACCATCATCCTGCTGAACGTGATCATCAGCGTGGTACTGCCGAACGTCTCCATTCTCGGTCACCTCGGCGGGCTGGCGTTCGGCGCCGCGGTCACAGCCACCGTGGTCTACGCCCCCACGAGGCGTTAGCCCGCTTTCCACAGGTTCGGTCCACAGTGGGGATGAATGGCATCGGTGTTGTTCGACCGCAAGCCGGCAGAACTCAACACCCGATCAACGCCAACGCATCGTCATCAGCAGGCCGATGACCATCAGCGCGAAGCCGATCAGGAAGTTCCAGTTGCCCAGGCTGTTCAGCAGCGGGATCTTGTCGATCGCCAGGTAGTTGACTACCAGCCACAGCAAGCCCAGCAGCATCAACCCGAGCATGACGGCTACGTAGAACGGGTGCGAGGGGCCCGCGACGCGAACCTTCACCGGGCTCAACTGGTCGACCGGTGGGGTGTAGATCGACTTCTTTCGGACTTTCGACTTCGGCATGGTCAGTTCCTCGTTCAACGAGCAGCGTCGTGTGACGGACGGGCTGGGCGATCGCTGAGAGGGATCGCTGCGGACACGGTAACCTAGTGCGGCTGCAAGCCGGCACGTCGCGATGCGGGCAACCCCGGATGCGGGTCCACCGGTCACTTCGCGTGGGGCGGACAACTACTGGATGTACGCACCCACTACCTTCTCGGTGCTGGAGTTCGGAGCACGCACAGACGACATCACCGCCCTGCGAGGAGGTTCCGTGAGCCATGGGCTGCCCCCGGCACGGGGTTCCGCACCATCCCGGGGGCGCGCAGGTCCGGTACGGACGGCGATTCGCGGGGTGGGCGAGCTGCTGTTGACGGTAGGCTTGGTGGTGCTGCTGTTCGTGTTCTACGAGGCCTACGGCACCAACTGGTCTTCGGCGCAGAAACAACGCGAGGCCACCGCCAAGCTGGATGACATCTGGCACAACGGGCGGGGGCTGGTGGACCGGCCGGTCAAGGGTGCGGGTATCGCCAAGATATATGTTCCGGCGTTCGGACCCGACTACGTGTTCACCGTGCTGCAGGGCACCGACCCGGACACCCTGGCGATTGGGCCGGGCCACTACCAGGGCACCGCAGAGCCCGGCCAGCTGGGCAATTTCGCGGTGGCGGGGCACCGGGTCGGCAAGGGTTCGCCGTTCAACTCCCTGGACCTGATGTCGTCCTGTGATGCCGTGGTGGTGGAGACGGTCGACCACTGGTACGTCTACCGGGTTCTGCCCCTGCTGGGTGAGTCCGCCGGCTGGCCGGCGGGCAAGGGAACGCAGCCGCAGTGCCGCGGTGTCGAGCCGCTGACCGGCCGCTACGCCAATGTGATGGGAAAGGCGATCGTCTTGCCCTCCCAGGTTGAAGTGATCTCCCCTATCCCTGGCCAGCCAGGTCGGACTCCCGTTAACCGGTTGATCACGTTGACGACGTGTCACCCCCAGTTCTCGGCCCGGCAGCGACTTATCGTGCACGGCGTCTTGGTCGCCTCGTACCGGAAGGTCGAGGGCGAACGTCCCGTCGAGCTGACCGCCGGCGGCTGAGGAGGATCATGTACAGCTGGATCTGGCGGCACCTGCCCGGATCACGGGCGGTGAAGCTACTGGAGGCACTGCTGCTGGTGGCTGCGGTGGTGGCGCTGCTGTTCCTGGTGGTGTTCCCGTCGGTGGAGCCTCGGCTGCCGTTCAACGCCGTGACGACAGGCTGAGCGCAACGCCGGCTCGTGAGTGCGTGACAGTGTTCTGTTCTCCCAACTGTCACGCACTCGCGAGCCGGTTAAGCTGGCCTATCATGCGCATCCTCGTGATCGACAACTATGACAGCTTCGTCTACAACCTGGTGCATTACCTGGCACAGCTGGGAGCCCAGTGCGTGGTGCGGCGCAACGACGCAGTCGAGGGGGGAGACCTCGCCTCCGCCGACGGGGTTCTGATCAGCCCAGGGCCGGGCACTCCGGAGCGCGCCGGGGCGAGTATGGACATCGTCCGGGACTGCGCAGCGCAGGGCCTCCCGGTACTCGGCGTCTGCCTCGGACACCAGGCGATCGGGGCGGTCTGGGGCGCCACTGTGGCGCGCGCTCCGGAGCTACTACACGGTAAGACCTCGCAGGTGCACCACGACGGGGTCGCCGTGCTCGCCGGGTTGCCGCAGCCGTTCATCGCCACCCGGTATCACTCGCTGACCGTGCTGCCCGAGACCATTCCGGACGAGCTCGAGGTCACCGGCCGCACCGGGTCGGGGATCGTGATGGCCCTCCGGCACCGGGAGCTCCCGGTGCACGGAGTGCAGTTCCACCCCGAGTCGGTACTCACCGACGGCGGGCACCGGCTGCTGGCCAACTGGCTCCGTATCGCAGGTGCCGAGGTGGACGAGTCGCGGGTGGTCGAACTCGAGACCGGGATGCGCAAGCTCGCCTCCGCCGCGGTGGTGCACTGACGCCGGTTGGTGACCCTTCACGGACCTCCGACGGGGGTCAGCGGTCGTTCGGCTCGAACGGGCTGGTGGTGGTCGTGTTGGTGGTCGTGCTGCTCTGCCCGACAGTGATCGTGATGGTCTGGTCACGGGCGAACCCGGTGCCGGCCGGCACGTCCTGAGCGACGATGACGCCGACCTGATTGCCGTCATTCACCGGGACGAACACCTGTCCGAGGGTGCCGGTCCAACCCAGCTTCTGCAGCGTGATCTGCGCCTGGGTCGGGGTCTGGCCGCGCAGGTTGGGCATCTGGAGCAGGTTGCCTCGGGACACGGTGAGTGTCACCGTGGCACCTGCCTTGACATTGGCGGTGCCTCCAGCCGGGTTCTGTTTCAAGACCTGACCCTTAGTCGCCGTGGAGTCGACCTCCTGGATCTGGGCGGTGAGGTGGGCCACCGCGATATTGCGCTGGGCCTGGTCGATGTTGGTGCCGACGACGTCGGGCACACCCACAGTCTCCGGGGCCACGCCGACGGTGATGATCACCGACTTGCCCTTGGCCAACCGGCGGCCGGCGGCCGGATCCTGGACGAGCACCCGGCCGACGTCCTTGTCGTCCTGGACGACCTGCGTGTGCTGGTCGGGTGACAACACCAGACCCACCTGTTGTAAGGAGGCTTGAGCCTGCACGCGGTCCAGCCCGAGCAGGTTGGGCACCTCCATCTCGGCCGGGCCGGTACCGACATCCAATCGGATCGTCGTCCCCGGCATCGCCTGACCTTTGGGAGCCATGTCCACCACCCGGTCGAGGTACTGCGATTCTGACTCGATCGGGTGGCGCTCGGTCTGAAAGCCCGCACTGTTCAGCGCCTGCTCGGCGGTCAACACCGGCTGGCCGACCACATTCGGCAGCGCCACTGGTTGGGGTCTGCCACCGAACAGATCGGTGAACAACAGCAGGAGCAAGCCGATGATCGCGGCGACCACCACCGTGGTGAGGATCCCGAGGCCGCGTCCGGACCGACGCTCGTCGGCCGGCCCGGCGCCGGGCTCCGCGTGCCGCCGGCCGGCCCGAGTGGGCCGCACGGGGCGAAGGGCCACGGTGGGGCCCGAGTCCAGCATGAGGTTGCGATCAGCGTCGGTCATCACCATCGGCGCCAGCTGCCGCTGGCCGGACAGCACGCGGACCATGTCGGTGCGCATCTCAGCAGCGGACTGGTAGCGGTTGGCCGGGTTCTTGCTCATCGCTTTGAGCACCACCGCGTCCAGTGCCGGGGACACGCCAGGGTTCTGATGTGACGGCGGTATGGGGTCTTCGCGGACGTGCTGGTAGGCCACCGCCACCGGGGAGTCACCGGTGAACGGCGGATCCCCGGTGATCAGCTCGTAGAGCACGCAACCAGCGGCGTAGACGTCCGACCGGGCGTCCACCAGTTCCCCGCGGGCCTGCTCGGGAGACAGATACTGGGCGGTGCCGACCACTGCGGCGGTCTGGGTCACGCCTTGGCCGTCGGCCAGCGCCCTAGCGATACCGAAGTCCATCACCTTGACCGAGCCGGCATTGTTGATCATTACGTTGGCCGGCTTGACGTCACGATGGATGATGCCGTTGCGGTGGCTGAAGTCCAGGGCGGCGCAGACGTCTGCCATCGTCTCCATCGCGCGCTGCTCGTCCATCGGACCTTCGGTCTTGACGATGTCGCGCAGTGTCCGGCCGTCGACGAACTCCATCACGATGTAGGGCAACGAGCCGTTCTCAGAGACCGTCTCGCCGGTGTCGTACACCGCGACGATCGCCGGATGGTTCAGCGCGGCGGCATTCTGTGCCTCGCGGCGGAACCGATGCTGGAACTGAGGGTCTCGGGCGAGATCGGCGCGCAGCACCTTGACCGCCACGTCGCGGCCGAGTCGGACGTCACGTCCGCGGTGCACCTCGGACATTCCTCCGTAGCCGAGCGTCTCGCCCAGCTCATAGCGATCCGACAGTAGTCGGCGAGTCGTCATCGTTGCGCCGTCCCGCTCCTCGTTCGTGACCCGCGCCGTGTCGCGACCCGGTCCAGGCCCCATCATGCCTCCCGCCCGGCTGTCACCCGATGGGGGTGGATCGTCCATCCCGTTGGTGCGGCTGGCCATCAGCGGCCCCCTTGCAGAGCGGCGCCGATGACGGCTCGACCGATCGGCGCGGCCAGTGAGCCACCGGTCGCCTCGAGATTGCGGTCTCCGCCGTTCTCCACCACCACTGCGATCGCCACCTGCGGGTTGTCTGCGGGGGCGAAGGCCACATACCAACCGTGCGGTGGGGTGTTCTTGGGATCGGCGCCGTGCTCGGCGGTACCGGTCTTCGCGGCGATACTGACCCCGTTGATCTTACCGTCATTGCGGTAGCTGTTCTCAGCGGCGATCATCATGTCCCGGATCTGAGAGGCGGTGAAGCGCGACATCGCGGCGCCGGCCTGCTCAGGAACGAACCTGTCCAACACGGACAGGTCCGGGGCCAGGATGTTACGCACCAGCTGGGGTTTCATCCGCACCCCGCCGTTGGCGATCGTCGCGGCGATCTCCGCGTTCTGCAACGGTGTCAGCGCCACATCGCGCTGCCCGATCCCGGACTGCTGCAAGGCGGCGACGTCGGGAATGGCGCCCACGGTCGAAGGCGCCACCGGGATGGGAATGGTGAGGTCCTGCTGCCCGATACCGAACAGTTGGGCCTGCTTGCGAAGATCGTTCTCCCCGACCATGGCGGCCAGCTCGGCGAAGGCGGTGTTGCAGGAGCGCACCAGCGCCGCCTTGAGCGTCGTGGTGCCCCCGGGCCCACATGGCTGATCGGCGAAATTGTGCAGCAGCGTGGTGGTGTTCTGCAGTTGCAGTTCGGCGGCTGCCGTCAGCGGAGTGTCCGGGGTGGCCTTTCCGGCTTCCAACGCGGCCGCAGTCACGACCAGCTTGAAGGTCGACCCCGGGGGGTAGGTCGACCCCACCGCGCGGTTGGTCAGTGGGGAGCCACGCTGGGTCGAGGTGTCCTCGTTCCAGGCGGCCTCCTGTTCCGCACCGTCGTGTGCAGACAGCCGGTTCGGGTCGTAGGAGGGGGTGGCGGCCATCGCCAGGATTTCGCCGGTGCTGGGCTTGATCGCCACGACCGCACCGGTGTAACCCCGGCGGGTCAACTGGTCGTAGGCCGCCCGCTGGACGGCGGGGTTGATGGTGAGCTCGACGCTGCCCCCGCTGGGTTCCCGACCGGTGATCAGATCTGACAGCCGCCGCACGAACAGCCGGCCGTCGGAACCGTTGAGCACCGAGTCCATCGAATTCTCGATACCACCCGAGCCGTAACGCAGCGAGTAGTAACCGGTGACCGGGGCGTACAGCGGGCCGTTGAGGTACCTGCGCAGGAAGCGCAACTGCCCGCCGGTCTCCACCGAGTTGGCCACCGGGAGACCGCCGGCGATGATCTGACCGCGCTGGCGGCTGTACTCGTCGAGCAGAACCCGCCGGTTGCGTGGGTCGGTGCGGTAGGTGTCGGCGTTGACGACCTGGATGTACGTGGCGTTGAGCAACAGCAGCACGATCATGCCCATCACGGCCAGCGCGACCCGACGAAGCGGCGTGTTCACGGGCGCTGCACCATCTCGGTGTGCGCCTCGGCCAGCGGAGCAACCGGCTTGCGTGGCGCCGAGGAAGCCGCCGGCGACCGGGCCGCATGAGAGATCCGGAGCAGGAGCGCCACGAGGATGTAGTTGGCCAGCAGCGAGGAACCGCCGTAGGCCAGGAACGGCGCGGTGAGCCCGGTCAGCGGGATCAGCTTGGTCACCCCGCCGACGACGATGAACACCTCCAGTCCGATCGCGAAGGACAACCCAGCAGCGAGCAGTTTGCCGAAGGTGTCCCGGACGGTGAGCGCGCTGCGCATCCCCCGCGTCACCACCAGCAGGTAGGTGAACAGCACGGCGGCCAACCCGACGAAGCCCAGCTCCTCGCCGATCGCGGCGGTGATGAAGTCGGTGTGTGCTTCGGGTACCAGGTCAGGGCGGCCGGCGCCCAACCCGGTACCGAACACCCCGCCGGTACCCAGCCCGAACAGTGACTGCGCCATCTGGTAGCCGGCGCCGTCGTAGTCGGAGAACGGGTTGATCCAGGCGGTCACCCGGCGCTGCACATGCCTGAAGAGCAGGTCCGAGACGACCGCGCCGCCGAGAAAGAAGAGCAGCCCGATCACCAACCACGAGATCCGTTCGGTGGCGACGTAGATGAGCACCAGCACGATGCCGAAGAACAGCAGCGAGGTACCCAGATCCTTCTCCAGCACCAACACACCCAGCGACAGCCCCCAGGCCATCAGCAGCGGTGCGAGGTCCCGGGCCCGGGGCAACTCCATGCCCAGCACGTTTCGGCCCGCGGTGGTGAACAGGTCCCGTTTGGTCACCAGGAACGCGGCAACGAAGATCATGATCAGGATCTTGGCGAACTCACCCGGTTGGATGGTCAAGCCGCCGAAGCGCAGCCAGATCTTGGCGCCGTTGACCTCGGAGACGGCGGCGGGCAGCAGGCCAGGCAGCGCCAGCGCCGCGAGCCCGACCAGCCCGCAGGTGTAGCCGTAGCGAGCCAGCATGCGGTGATCGCGGACCAGCACCAGCACCGCGACGAAAAGCCCGATACCCAGCGTTGTCCAGGCGATTTGATGGGGGACATTACCGGCCGGGACCGGGTCGCCGACCGAAGCGGCGGACGCCTCGTCGGCCAGGTCGAGCCGGTGGATGACCACCAGTCCCAACCCGTTGAGCAAGGCGACGCAGGGCAGGATCAGCGGATCGGCATAGGGCGCCAGCCATCGCACCGCGACATGGGCTCCGCCGAACAGGGCCAGGTAAGCGGCCCCGTAGTAGAGCAGCGTCCGACTGACCCCCTGCGGTTGGTTGAGCTCCACCAGCACCAGTGCCGCGGTCACCACGACGGTGGCGAAGGCCAGCATGGCCAGCTCCAGCCCACGCTTGGTAGGCGGTACCGACCCGGGATGCGGGCCTGCGTCCGGGGCGGCGACAGGGGGGGTGGCCATCAGTTCACCGTCCGGCAGTCCACTCCGGGTTCCGAGGGCTTCTCCGGCAGTGGCGTGCCTGTGGTCGTGGGTGTGGTAGGGGTGCTCGTGGTCGGAGTGTCCGTCACGACCGGGGACGGCGCAGGCAACACCTCGCCGGCGGTTCCGGTGCCGGCTCGCGGGCACAACGGCAGCAGATCATTGGTGCGCAACCGACCGATGATCTCGCGAGCACCGTTCAACCCACTGTTGCTGATCATCCCGCGGCGCACGTTGGTGCGCGCGTACGGTTGCAGGTCGCGCAGGAACATCGTCTCGCAGCCCCGCGCACCATCCCGGCAGCTGCCTTCGGACCAGGTGTGCAGCGGGAGACCGAGGAACTCGCCTCGGACGCCTTGGTAGACGGCCACCTCACCGTTGCTTTCGGCCGCCACGTAGTACTGGCCGAGCACCAGGATCGAACCGATCGCCGCGACGACGGCGACCAGCACGGCGAGCGCCGCCAGGCCGATCAGCGCGCGCCGTTGCTTGCGCCGGCGCAGCTGGGGGTCGACAACCAATGGTTCGATCCTCTTGGGTTCCGGTCGTGGCAGGGTCGTTGTCGCGGCCCGGGAGGCCGCCGAGTCGGGCTGCGGTTCCTCGACACCATCACCTGCCGCCCCGCCGATGATGGGCTCGTTCTCGCCGTACTCGACGTCCACCACATCGGCCACGATGCAGGTGATGTTGTCCGGCCCGCCACCTTTGAGGGCCAGTTCGATGAGACGGTCGGCACAGGCCCGCGGGTCGGCGATCGTCAACCCCTCGGCCAGGGTCTCAGCGCTGACCACGCCGGAAAGCCCATCCGAGCACAGCAGGTAGCGGTCCCCGGCGAAGGCCTCCCGGACGGTGAGCGAGGGCTCCACCTCGTGCCCGGTGAGCGCCTTGAGCAGCAACGAACGCTGCGGATGATGGCTGGCCTCGTGCTCGGAGATCCGGCCCTCGTCGATCAAAGACTGGACGAAGGTGTCGTCGTGGGTGATCTGACTGAACGCGCCTTCGCGGAGTAGGTAAGCGCGGGAGTCGCCGACATGGACCAAACCGATCTTGTTCCCGCCGAACAGCAACGCGGTCAGCGTGGTGCCCATGCCCTCCCGTTCGGGGTCCTCGCGGACCAGCTCGGTGATTGCGGCGTTACCCGCGAGAGTGGCCTCGTGCAGCTGGTCGAGCAGGTCGTTGCCCGGTTCGTCGTCGTCGAGTGGGACGAAAGCCGCGATGACGGCTTTGGACGCTATCTCGCCGGCCGCGTGCCCGCCCATCCCATCGGCCAGCGCCAACAGGCGCGGACCCGCGTACACCGCGTCCTGGTTGTTCTGCCGGACCAGGCCGCGGTCACTTCGGGCTGCGTAGCGGAGGACCAGAGTCATGAGCGCAGCTCGATCACCGTCTTGCCGATGCGGATCGGGACCCCAAGGGGAACCCGGGTAGGTCCGGTGACCTTAGCTCGGTCCAAGTAAGTGCCGTTGGTGGAGCCCAGATCCTCCAGGAACCAGTCTCCACCCTGGAAGCCGAGGCGGGCATGCCGAGTGGACGCGTAATCGTCATCGAGCACCAGCGTGGAGTCATCGGCACGGCCGATGAGGATGGGTCTGCCGTCCAACGAGAGCCGGGTGCCCGCCAGCCCACCCGCGGTGACCACCAGCTGGCGGGGCGTCCGGTTGCGCTCCGCGCGAGCACCGCGGCGAGACATCGGGAGACTGGCCCGCAGCCCCGACGCCGCGGACAGGTCAGAGCGCACGATCCGCAGCGCTGCCAGCACGAACACCCAGAGCAGGAGAAGGAAGCCCGCTCTGGTCAGCTGCAGTACCAGCTCCGGCACGCTCGGTTCGTCTCTGCTAGATCGCGTGGTGGTCAATGCTGTTCATGGGCATTAACGTGTAGCCATCAATTCTGGGACCTCAACCCTGGGTGCGGAAGACGAGCTGGGACTGCCCAACCCGTACCACATCGCCGTCGACGAGCTGCCAGGTCTGAACCGGAGTGCCGTTGACCGTCGTGCCATTGGTGGACCCGAGGTCGGCAAGCACCGCTGTCCGGCCGTCCCAGGTGATTTCCAGATGCCGGCGGGACACACCGGTATCGGGCAGCCGGAACTGGGCGTCCTGACCGCGACCCACGACAGTGCTCCCCTCCGTCAACTGATAGTGCCGGTCGGACCCGTCATCGAGGGTGAGCGAGGCCGAAAGCTGCCCGTAATTCGCGTCGTAGCTCTGGCCGTCGTAGCTCTGGCTGAGGAGTGCCTGGTCGGGGAGTTGCCGACCGTTGCCGTAACCGTAGCCTGCTTGACTGTAGCCCGGCTGGTAGCCGCCACCCTGGTCATGGCCGTCCTGGAGGTCCCGTTCCTGGGCGTGTTGGGCGTCCCTGGGCTCATAACCGCCAGATGACCAGCCGTGATCCGGCGCAGCGCTGGATGCGATGTCGTGACGATACTGGCCGCGCTGGGCGTCACCGGCGCGCTCGCCCTGGTGCTGGCTCATGGGTCGGTCTCCTGCGGTACGAGGTTGCGGTGTATCGGGATCGACTGACGAGCTGGTGCGGAACTGCCCCGTGTGCAGGCTCCCGGACCGCTTCAGAGCCACGACGACATCCCCGTAGACATCCCAGGACTGCTCAGCGAGATAGCTCTGGATGCAGCCGTTGAGCATCCGGATCACCCGCTGCTCGTCGCCTGCCAGCCGGTCGTAGTCGGTCGTCCCGAGTCTCACGGTGTAACGATTGGGCGCGAGCACCCGCCCCCCCGCGAGTGGACGTGCATTGTCGTCAGCCTCACGCTGGAGCGCCTGCGCCACCTCCTGCGGCACCACGTTACCCCCGAAGACCCTCGCGAAGGCGTCACCGACCATACCCTGTAGCCGACGCTCGAATCGCTGCGCCTTGCCCATGGCGACCTCCTTCCCTAGCTCTGCCAGACCCTGCTGATGGGCTCCCCCGATCGTATCCGGGACAGCCAGCCGGTCGAGTCTGCTGCATCAGAGCGTCGGCGAGTGTGCATGCTAGGCTGCCGCGGTCACTTGGGCGAGTGGCGGAATGGCAGACGCGCACGGTTCAGGTCCGTGTGTCCGTAAGGACGTGGGGGTTCAACTCCCCCCTCGCCCACCATAGCGTTTGACCTGTGGCTTTGTTGTGGCAACTGGGCCGGTGTGCGAACCGCAGGCCATGATCAGGATCGGTTGCGGTCGCTTGTTCAGGTTTGAGCCGCGAAGGAGGGCAGTGGTGGCCCGGCGTCAAGCCGCGTCGGACAGCGTTCTTGATCACCGCACCACCCTGGTGGCAGGCCAGCGGGACTCTAACACCTGGAACGGAGATGTGCTCGTCTGCCGAGATGAGAATGTTCGGCTGAGGTCTACGGCATGTACGGCGCGGTCCATTCGTGCGCCAGGATGGACATCATGACCGCGTTCACTCGTTGGCCGTCGAACCGCAGCGCGTCACGCTTGATGCCCTCCACCGTGAAGCCAGCCTTCTCATAGACGTGCTGTGCTCGGGGGTTAACGGCATAGACCTCCAAGGAGACCCGGTGCAGGCCCAGCACGGTGAAAGCATGCCCGAGCATGAGCCGGGTGGCTTCGGTCCCGAGGCCGCGGTTGCGTCCGGTGGGACCGAGGAGAATGCGGAGGTTGCAGCTGTCGTTGGCCTCGTCCCACTGGCTCAGCACGACTTCGCCCACGCAGAGCACGGTGGCGTTGTCGAGGACCGCGAGGTCGAGTCGGTCGGTCTGGTGGTTGCGGGATCCGTACCACTGGCGCAGCCGGTCGTCGATGGTCGCCTGCTGGTTGAGTGGTAGGGATGGACAAGTGAGTGTGATTATAAGTCGAAAGGGCAGGTTAATCTTTTGCTTGGCTGCGGAGTAAGGCAAGGTCAATCTCAATGCGGATGTCGATAAAGCGCCCGTTTCGGTCACCATTGTCGTTGACCCAAGCTCGTTCTGGTACTGCTTGGTAAATACGTCGAGGCATGTCGTCGAGGAAATTTTCTGGAGCGCAGGATGTTTTTTCTACCCTGCGTGCTAGAAGTTGGTGGGCATGGGCAATCTCTTCGAAATCAGATAGCTCTCTTGCTTGTGCCTGGATGTAAACTCCCCTGCCTGCTCCTGCCCCCTCGGGAATCGTGGAGTTGTAGATAGCAAGGAATATATGAGGGTTCTCCCGAATGTTTTTCGAATGTTGACTGTGGCGATCTGAAACCCAATAAAAATTATAATCATGATCGAATGCCGAGTACACCGGACTGTTCCACGGTTGACTCATTGGCTGACTATCGTTGTGTGTGCAGATTGTCGCGATCGTGATGTACTGAATTTCCCGTATTGTCCGCTGTGCGCACTCTATGTGATCCAAAGACATGACATGCTTCCTCTCTTGGTGAACTTATCATTGATCCTTGCATCGCAGCACTAAAAGTTCTGCATAGGGTGGTAGGTGGTCACCTTGAGCCACCGACTTGTATTGGTGGCAACGTTGACCAGCGCCAGCCTCAGGTAGCTTAGCTCAAGAATCCAGCACTACCGCTGTGCTGATAACGTTGACTTCCCTGCCCGATAAACGGTTGTGGTGGGATCGTGTGTGAGTCGAACAGTTCACCAGATCGCCGTCTGGCGCTTCCCTCTGCCGCAGAATCAACCTAGTGATGAGCCGTCTGTGGTCCGTGCCCACAGGACGAACCCTGATCTCAGGCCCTTCAACCAGCAGGGTTTGGTTCTTATGCTGGCACGTTAGGTCCATCACTACCTGTGACCTGCGGTTTTATTGTGAGAACTGTGTCATTGTACGAACCGCAGATCATGATCAAGGGTACCATGCCCCGATCCTTCTGGACGACTCTCCCACCGGCCATCGTCCCGCAGCCCGATCGTCTGCCGGGACGTAAGTAGGGTTTCGACGATGAGTGAGCGTCCCTATAGCTTGGCTGCCCTCGTCCGGGAGATCAGGGCCCGCGCGAGCCCGACGCCGACTCGTCTGGTCGCGATTGATGGATGCGGTGGTGCCGGGAAGTCCACGTTGGCACAAGCGCTCGCCGCCGTCTGTGGCGACGTGCCTGTGGTGCGGGTCGATGACTTCTTGTCCTGGCACGACCTCGACCGGTGGTGGGACCGGTTGGAGCGCGAGGCGTTACGGCCGGTGTTAGCCGGAGGGGGCGCACGCTACCGCGTACGGGACTGGGCCCAGGACCCACTCGGCGAGAGTCTGAACGGTTGGGTCCAGATCCCGCCCGCCGAGCTGGTGATCGTCGAGGGGATCTCGTGTTCCCGGCGCGCTATTACCCACACGTTGACGATGGCGTTGTGGGTGCACGCTCCGCGATCCGAGCGGTTGCGGCGGGGGGTGGCACGAGACGGTGCGCAACGACGCCCCTTATGGACGGAGTGGATGCGGGCCGAGGACACATTCTTCGCCGACGATGGTGCTCCCCGTCGGGCCGACTACCTCGTCTCAGGACTGCCCATCATCCCGCACGACCCCGAACGCGAAGTGGTCCTGCTGGACGAGGTATAGCACGGTACGACGGCGTCACCCAGTCCGCCAGCGCCATGCCGCCGATAGCATGTCCTGTCCCGGCTGAGGGTCCCGCTCCTGCGGTCCGTGGCGCCGATCGCAGGCCGGAAGCAAAGATGCATCCGGGAAGATGACAGCCTGATTGTCATGTCTGATTCGACAGCGCTCCAGACCGTTTCGATCACCGACGGACACCTGGCCTACCGCAGGCAAGGGTCCGGTCGCCCCGTCGTCCTGCTCCACGGCGGTGCGCTCGACCACCGCTGTGAGATCCGCAGGTCGAGGCACTCAGCCGGCGGTACCGAGTCATCGCGCCCGATACGCGCGGCCACGGCCGATCCTCCACCCCGACCTCCCCGTACCGGCACGCCGACGACCTCGTCGAGCTCCTGCGGCACCTGGGCATCCCGCGAGCCACCCTCGTCGGGCTTTCGATGGGTGCCGGGACCGCGGTTGACACTGCCGTCGAGTACCCGACCTCGTCGAGGCGCTCGTGATCAGCGGCGCCGGCACCAGTGCCCCAGACTTCCGCGATCCTTGGGTGCTGCAGATCCTGTGCCCCACGGGACAACCCACACCATCGACGGGACCGCCCACTATCCCAACCTCGAAGAACCCGACGAATTCAATGAGGCGCTCGAGAAATTCCTGCGCGTCACCACGTAACCTGCGCCGCGAACCCCGACAACCGACTCCGTCCCAGTCGAGGATCCGTTACCGGGCGGGGTGCTGAGGGGAAGCGAGCGCATGGTCGAAACCATGAACCAGTCTCACCTCGCGACCAGGAGTCAACCGTGACATCACCTGCCACATCGCCAGAACGCTACCGGCACACTGTCATCGCGCACATCATGCTCGACGACGCGTCGGCGGCGATCGAGTTCTACCAGCGCGCCCTGTCGGCGACAGAGCTGTTCCGGATCGCCGGTCCCCACGGGCGGATCCTGCACGCTGAGATCAGCGTCGGCGGCACCGTGGTGATGCCCGGCCCGTCGGCGGGCTCGTCATGGCACACGTCGCTGGCGGCCTCAGACATGCTGTCCACGGCGCGGCCAGTGCACGTTTCTGGTGCCAAGTCAGACCACCGCAGCGGATGCCACCGCCGACCTGCCGCTCGCCGCACTCATCAAACCCCGTAGCGTTCGGCAAGTCCCAAGTCGCCGGGTGCAATGTCCTCTTCTGCCGCTGTGCGCGGTGAACGCCGGGCATGAGCGGCTACGAATGCCTCGCGGCCGGTGCTGCCTTCGTAGATCGTCGAGAGGCCAGCAGCTTGCGTCGAGTGTGAGTAAGCGGTAAGTACCTCCGCCGAGGAACGCCCAGGCCGCTGACCTGGGTGTTCATGCTTCTCCGGTGTGCGAGTCCCTTCTCTGCCGCTACGGATAGGAGTCGCGATCCGTATCCCGTCTGCGACGCATGAGCGGGTGACGTCTGCATGCCGATGAGCAGACGCTTTCGATGGTCAGACGGCTAGAGGGCGAAGTCACCATCATCTGTCTTGGCTCATCGCCGGCAGTGGCACCCGAAGGCCCTCTGGAGCCGGTCGATGCATTGCGTCTTCAATGACGGGGTCGGGTTTGCGCAGTCTGAGTTCAGTGGCCACGAACCGGGCGGCCAGCTCGGACCAGTCGTGGGCGCGGCGCAGCATCGCGTGACCATCACCGAGCACGTCGAAACGACACACCCGAGAAGTGATCTGCTTGGCGCGCACCGCAAACCGGTAGGACAACCGCGGATCGGTCGTGCGTTCGCGGTCTCCGTGCGCGATGAGCACCGACCGCCCAGCCAGCTGACGCACCGGCTCATCGTCTAAGATCCACGGCGCCAACGCACACACCGCGGTCACCGCCGGGTGATCAGCTACCCGTAGCGCCGCCCGAGCGCCCATCGAATGCCCCAACAACACGATCGACGCATCCGAGTGCTGGTCATAAAGCTGGGTCAATGCCCACCTCGCGTCCTGCACCGGGTGCAGCTGGGGCTCATCCCACCCCCGGTAGCGGTACCTCAGGATGCGCACCGACAACCCGCGCCCACCCTCACGCCGATGCAGCAACCGAGCAAAGGGAACCATCCGTAGATAGCTCAACTGCGGTCGCCGCCGAACCGTGGTCGGGCTGCGGGCCTGTCCCCCGTGCAACACCAACACGATTGACCGGACCCTCGCGGCGTCCATCGGCCAGCGGTCCTCGATCCAGGGTGCAGGTTCGGTCACGAGTTGTGCGCCCTCCGGCTCGGTCTTGCAAAGCCCCGGTTGGATCGTCACCGGGAAGGTAACAGCACCAGCGCGAGCACCGGCCGTCCGACACTGTCAGCCGCTTGATCACATGGTGCAGCTGTATCCGGAGGCAGAAGTGGCCTCCGTGGGTATTTCTCAATAACAGTCACTTGGGCAGTCCCGCGCGTGAAGTGCCGCGCGGTGACCCTTGCAGCGAGCTATCGAGGCATCCGCCGACCAACTTCGCTGGTGCGCCGACCTGGAACGGTGGGCAAGGGAATCGGAGAAGCTCTGGTCGCCAGGATGCCCTGCAGCTCCATCGTGGGCTGCAGGGCATCCTGGTCGCTCGACGACGCGGACGGGGAGCTGACGCTCGACCACGACGAACGATCGCAACGCTGAACGCGTCCCTCTGGTGGTCGGCGATCGTCGAGAGCGCGGACACCGCGTCCTTCACCGGCGCCCACTGCTCCTTCAGGCTTCCGGCCGTCGCCTTGCCGGCGCGGACGTCGGCGGCGACGTGGCCGATCGAGCTGCTCGCGCGGTTTGCGGGGAGTCGTTGACGGTTGTGGTGTGATGGTTGGTAACACGTGTGGGCGTGTCGGTCCAGGCTCGATAAATATCAGATGTAGTTCGATCTGCGGGTATCCGTGGTGGTGGAGATGTTTCGCGGTGAGTTGGTCGTGCTTGTCGGCAAGCAGGCGGCCCGAATCGCCGCCCAGGATGTGCGGCTGGTCACTTCGGATGGCCAACCCGCTAATTTTCATTAGTGCTGTGGGACAGTCCTTCCGATCACGTCTTACTCTCTGGCTTGACTACCGACAGCGGGGGTGCTATTTCCTCCAGTGATTTGTTCTCCGCGTCGACGGCCAGTACCGAGGCCACGAGGCCGCCGACGATCATCGCTACCGCACCTACGAGGAAGCCGACGAACAGCGATGACGGATCCGGGTTGTTCTTGTCGATGAGCGATGCGTAAAACAGCGGCGCGATGGCGCCGAACATCTGCGCGATCGCGAAGAAGACTGCGATCGCCTGGGCGCGAACTTCCATGGGGAAGATCTCGCTTACCGTGAGGTATGCGGCGCTCGCGCCGGCCGAGGCGAAAAAGAAGATGACACACCAGACCAGGGTCTGGGTGATTGCCGTGAAGCCTCCTGCCCGGAAGACAAAGGCGCTGCCTAGAAGCAGGATACCGGATACGATATAGGTTCGGGAAATCATTTTCCGGCGCCCGATTGTGTCAAATAGTCGACCGAGGATCCACGGTCCTAGCAGGTTCCCGATCGCGAACGGGATGAAGTAGGATGCTGTGTCTTTGTTGTTGACGTGGAAGAAGATTACCAGCACGCTGGGGTAAGTGAAGAAGATGGCGTTGTAGAGGAACGACTGTGTGATCATCATGGTGGCGCCCAAAGTTGAGCGAGCAGGATAGGTCTGGAAAAGCACTCGCAGCAGCGTGAGGTAGCTCGCCTGCGGCGCGGGTTTGATGTCGATGGCGCTGCCCTCGCTCACGAGGGGGAGGGTCTTGCCTGTCTGTTTCACTTCCTGCTCGATGTAGGCGATCGACGCCTCGGCGTCACGATCGCGACCGTTGATGATCTGCCACCGCGGGCTCTCCGGGATACCTCGCCGCAGGAACACGATCACGATCGCGAGCAGGGGCCCGATCAGCATCGCGATGCGCCAGTCGTAGCGTGGGCCGACGGCGCCGTTAAGCAGCGGGATCTGGACCGCGCTGGCAAGCACCGCGCCTGCCCAGTAGGTGCCGTTGACGATGATGTCGACTCGCCCCCGATAGCGGGCCGGGGTGAGTTCGTCGATCATCGAGTTGATCGCTGCGTACTCGCCGCCGAGCCCGACGCCGGCGACGAACCGTGTCAGGTACAGGAAAAACAGTGCGGACGACCCGCTGCCGATCACACACGCAGTGAGGGCGCTTCCGATGAAGTAAATGAACAGGGTCAGGAAGAACAGGCGACGGCGACCCAGCCGGTCGGAGAGCCGGCCGAAGAACAAAGCCCCGGCCACCTCGCCGAGGAGATAAACCGTGGCTAGCCAGCCGACCGCCTGCTGGCTAAGCCCCAGGCTCTCCGGCTTAGTGAGTTGCTCGCCGATGTTCTCGGCGATCGTTATTTCGAAGCCGTCGAGCAGCCAGCAGGCGCCCAGGGCCGCCACCATGAGGGTGTGGAAGCGTGACCACGGCAATCGGTCGACCCGGGCTGGGATAGTGCTGCGTAGCACTCCGCTCTCGGCTACTGGCGTCTTCATCGCTGCACCTTTCGAAAGCTCACCGTTCAGGCCGCCTTCTGGCCCTGTGCAATCGCAGCTACGACCCCTCTGCCGATCGATGACAATGACCCATTACCAGACGCTGACACAGTCCGCAGGAATGCGGTTCTCGCGGCTGGCCTCCGCGCCAGTGACTGGGGCAACACACTCACTGCTACGGCCGCCCGTGCTGTCGCCTCCGACACGGGGCCCCGCGTCAGCGTCTTCATCAACCTCGTGGTTACCAGATGGTGAATCGTATCGAAGGCACGCAGCGCGTTACGCCACTCAGTTCTGAAAAATCGGCTACTCCGCTGAACTTCTCGGAGTATGCTCCTCAGTTCAGTAGCAATCTCGCCCACTCGGTCGGGCGGTGTCCCCGATCCGTTGCTGTCAATCCCGATATGCAGAGGGATGTCGACGGCTACATCAGCGGCGAGGTGCAGGACGTGCACAAGATTGTCAATCTCGGCTCCGCCCTGCTTGGGATCGATTGCCAACGATGGATGATCGTATTCCGAGCAGGCTCTGTACGGATCGCGTCTGGATTCCTCAGCAAATCGTCGTGTTTCCTCGCTGCCTTCAGCGAGGAGATTGATCAGATTCTTGGCAGATTTGCTCGCATCGCGCAGTTGGTGCCCGAGAGAATCGAGTCTCGACGTGGCAGTCACCAAGCCAAGATCTTCACATCTTCGCCGCTCTGTGACAACCCAGCGTGCGACAAGGAGAATACGTTTTTGGAGTTGGCGAAGCTCAGCGGCACGACTGTCGAGAACAGCGCTCTGATGCATGACTTCAGGATCTCGGGCCTTGACGTGCCACAAGCACACCAACAAGCTCGGGCCGATGAAGAAAAGTAAGAGAAGGATGAGACCTCGACCTGGCTGCGGCCAAGCGGTGAGCAAGGTCCCGAGCACACCGTAGACTGCGGCGGCAACGGCGATGGCCAGGAACCGTGCAGCACAGGATCGCAGGAAATTTTTCGCATTCGTTTCAGCGTGGGGCGTTGATGTCCCCCGTGACCCGTCATGCTCCGCAAGACTCTGGCGCAAGCGGGCGAGTATGCGCTCCTTCTGCTCGTCCATCTCGTCAGAGGTGATCGACGGCTGTGGATCGTCGGTCTCATCGTTGAGAACCTCGAGCGCTCTGATGAGGCGCGCCAAGTCGTCGTTTCCGTCAGTGTTCATGTCCACTCTCCATGCCCCCGCTGAATCGCCTACGCAAGATTTTCAGGGCGTCATGCAGCCGTCGAGCGACGGTGCCGACTGGTATGCTCAGGCCCTCCGCGTCGTGACGATTTCCGATTAAACGCAGTGCGACAGGAAACAGAAAATTAATAGATTCACGCAAAGGCAAGTGGCATTTTCTATAAAACTCATACTCGGGATCGGACCCATTGCCACGATTCATCGAAACTCGCCTCCACATGGGCTGACCCCAGCGGGCTTGATGACCCCCTTGGTGCCGATGGACCCTGGGCCTGGTGTCTCCGCCGACACGTCGAACAACATCATCTGTGAAACCAGTAACCCGGTTCGTCGCCCGTGACCACCGCGGCATGAAACGGCATCAGACACGGCAGCCATCGACTTCTCCGCTCGCTATGATCGACCGGCAGAGGGGTGGTTCTACCGGGAAGACGTAGCGGACCAGGAGTTCCTTCACTAATTCACCCAGATGGACGAGCGGCGTCCCACTCCACCCGTTGCCAGATGGCAGGCCAACAACCCTCCCGAACAGCGCGCGTCCCTGAGCTCGGTCAGCCATCGATTCAGGAAGCCAGGCGTCATCAGACACCAGCGGCAAGTCAACGCTGACGCCGATGTATGTCGATGCGCACCCACTGACGCTGGTACTGGACATCGACGTGGTCCCGCACTGCTCGGAGCTGACTGGACCACCACACCGAGGCCGGGCTGATCGCCCGAAACATCTCAGCGGAGATTAGAGGTAGCGCGCTTGCCGTGTTGAGCCCCCTCGTGGCCGAGCAGTGGGGCATGGTGACCGCCGAACATGCCCGTGAGCTTGGGGTATCGCGGCTCGACCTCAGCCGTCTGGTTCAGGGCGGCACTTTGGAGCGGATCGAGCCGGGAAAACGAGTCTATCGGCTGACCGGCAGCCCCCGGATCCGGACCTGGACCCGCTCCGGGCGGCGTGGCTCCAACTCGGCGCAGGGACGCCGACTGCACGCTCTTCGCAGTACACTGCTGGATGATCACCTTGTGGGGTTCCAGAAGTCGGTCACCTACGTTGAGCATTAGTTTCATGCCGCTGGTTCGAGCTCACCAGCCGGTTGCAGATCGGACAACCGGTCGAGATCGTCGGGTTGCAACGCGAGATTCAGCGATCCGAGGTTCTCTTGCAGATATCGGCGCCGCTTGGTGCCGGGAACCACGTCCTCGCCCGGGCAGCGTTCGACGGAAGTGGTCGGCAGCCAGATCGTCGATCGAGGACCACGGCACCCTCGACATCTCTGCTGAACACCGACCACTGGGAATTGGAGGGGTGGCCGTGTTGCGGCCACCCCTCCATGCCAACGGCTTCGAACGCGATCAGATGATCCCGCGGCAGCACTGCACGACTTCAGTTGCAGCCGGCTGCCCCAGCACCGCCCTCAGCTCTACCGCCGGCCATACCGGTGCCGTTGGCTAGCCAACGGCACCGCACACCATCACCAGCTCGACTCAGCCGTTGGCTCAGCCACGGCCACCGTTGGCACTTCCACCAGCACCGCCGGCGGCGTCGCCACCACTGGCCGCACCCGTACCCAGCACGCCGAGGCCGCTCAGCACGTTGACGCCGACGCCACCCTGCGCAGCGCCACCGGCGCCACCGGTGCCACCGTCGCCGCCGCCCTTGCCCAGGCTGAAGACAGACATGACGGTACGCGCGGGAAGCAGCTCCACGTGCTGGCCATCGATCTCAACAAAGCTCATTGCGTCAGACATCCAGATCCTCCTCATATAGTGACCCCCAGCGGGCCTGGTACAGAATCACCTCATCGACGGTGCTGTCGATTCGGCTATCTACACCATGACCAATGGGGGACCCGATGGCAATACCTCTTCGCCACCTAAAAATATATCCATACCACCTATTACGACCCGGTTTCCGACTTGCCCGACAGTTGCGAATAATTACCTAGATCTCACGGACCGAGCACCTACTGCGCGACGTTCGGCTGAGCCTTCACCGGTACCATCCAGACCAGCATTTCCGCAGATCAGAGCCACTGCGGGGCATCGCCTCGGTAGCATGGCGCCACCAGCGACCCGACAGGACGAACCGCGAGAAGATCATTCATACGAAACGCCTGTACCATTCGACCGTAAACCGGTTCATCACTACGGAAACCCAGCGGCGCGACTACCCAGTCCTCACGTTACATCGGGTGTAGAAGAGATACCTGCCGATGACCTGATAACAAACGGAGGGATGGCCACTTACGGCCATCCCTCCGTCGCCAGCGGTACCGCACGATCTTGCGATCGACTGGCGGTACTGACACAACTCAGCCCCAGCAGGCCGACCCAGCACCGTCCTCAGCTCTACCGCCGGCCATACCGGTGCCGTTGGCTAGCCAACGGCACCGCACACCATCACCAGCTCGACTCAGCCGTTGGCTCAGCCACGGCCACCGTTGGCACTTCCACCGGCACCGCCGGCGGCGTCGCCACCGCTGGCCGCACCCGTGCCCAGCACGCCGAGGCCGCTCAGCACGTTGACGCCGACGCCACCCTGAGCAGCGCCACCGGCACCGCCCGCGCCACCGTCGCCGCCCCCCTTGCCTAGGCTGAAGACAGACATGACGGTACGCGCGGGAAGCAACTCCACGTGCTGGCAGTCGATCTCGATAAAGCTCACTGCGTCAGACATCCAGATCCTCCTCATAGTGGGCCCCCAACGGGCCTGGAACAGAACCACCTCATCGACAGTGTCGCCGATTCGGCTACCTATACCATGACTAAAGAAAGGTTCACTCGGCAATACCTATTCGCCACCTAAAATTCCGTTCTCACCACTTAGCCGTGATACCGGTTCTCCTCTACCTAGAGCCAGAAGAGAGTACTTACCTGCACAAGCACCGAAATTATTCGACGAGACGTAAGGGAATCATCACGTACGTCCAGCGTTGAAATCACTTAGTTGCCAGCTACTCAGACACGAACCAACCGTCTGGCGACAACCCAAGAGCAATAAACGGAGGGGTGACCACCTTCCGGCCACCCCTCCGCTGCCCGCGGCATCGCACGATCCTAGGATCGCCTGACGGTACCGACACGACTCAGCTGCAGTCGGCTGCCCCAGCACCGCCTAGCGCTGCCACCGGCCATACCGGTCCCGTTCCCTAGCAAACGGCACCGCAGTCCATCACCGGCTCAACTCAGGTGTTGGCTCAGCCACGACCGCCGTTGGCGCTTCCACCGTCGCCACCGACGGCGTCACCAGCGCTGGCGACCCCGGTACCCAGGACGCCGATGCCGCTCAGCAGGTTAACGCCGACGCCACCCTGCGCGTGGCCACCGTTACCACCGGCACCACCGTCGCCGCCGCCCTTGCCCAGGCTGAAGACAGACATGACAGTGCGCGCGGGAAGCAACTCCACATGCTGGCCGTCGATCTCGACAAAGCTCACTGCGTCAGACATCCAGATCCTCCTCATATAGTGACCCCAGCGGGCCTGGCACAGACGCTCATCGACCGTATGGCCGATTCAGCTAATCTCCACCATGGCGAGAAGAGGGCCGCTTGACAACATGTAGTCGCCACTTAAACCGTGAACCACGCCACTGAAACCGTGAAGCTGATTTTTGACTACTTAGTCACCGACGATATTTACGTGGTTTCTAGATTTTCGACTACCTACTGAGCGACACCGGACAAGGCTTGACCAGTCGCCACCTGGAGTACATTTTCGCTGGTGAGAGCGCTACCAGGGAGAGTATAAGTAGCGGGACGTGGCCCGCTGGGCAGTGGGTACCGAGCCCGCGGCGTACCTATTGTGGCCAGCAGCGCCCGGCAGATGCGCCCGACAAAAATTAGCAGGCCGCGAACCACGTAGATGCACTGGTGACCACCACCTAAAGTCGACGCCTATGCGGCTACTCAGCGGAAACGAACGGTAACACCATGACGGCAGTATCCCAGCCACTCGCTCGACCACTGACATACCTGGGATTACCTAGTCGCCCTGTACGGACTGCGCTCGGTAGCCGCCGGTAAGGATCAGACAGACATAGCCCGAGAAATTCAGCCCTTGTTTTCTTTTGATCTACGGTGCTACCTCGTGAGTGGCCAGCCGGCAATTCGCTCATGCAGGGCTGACCCGTCCGACGCCGCGCCGAGGTGACTACATACCAGGTGCAGCTGGGTTGCGGCCCACGGCGGTCCCTGCCAGCGGGCCAGCCGCTCGACCAGCGGCCGCAAGTCCGCCCCATTGCCTGCACGGGCCACAGTGAGGTGCGGGCGGTACGGGCGGTGCTCCACCTGCAGCCGGGTACGACGTGCCGCGGCCCGCACCGAGGCAGCGAGCCTGCGCAGCACGTCGCGATCGCCCTGTACCCCGGTCCACAACACCCGGTGCCCAAACCGACCGCCACCACCGAGGACCAGAGACGGGGCTGGGTACCGAGCAGCTACCCGGCTGAGCCTGCCAGCCAGATCGTCGACGACGTCATCGCCGACCTCACCAAGAAACGCCAGCGTCAGGTGCCACTGCCCGGGAGGGGTCCACCGTAGCTCCGGCCCGGCCTCGCGCAACGCTGCCGTGATGGTTCCCAGCGCCTCAACGACCTCGCCAGGTGGCCTCAGCGCTACAAATAGCCGCACCACTGCATCATTACCACTTTCTGGAGCACCGATTGTGCCCATAGCCGTACAGCTGCGATGATACGTCGCAGGCATAACGCGGCTCGCAGTTGTCCACGCGCCGCCCGGCAGACCGACTTACCGCTGGCCGCAGCAGTTCCGCTATCGACGGGCTGAACTCGACCGACCAGTCAGCGCGGGTGAACTGCCGCCGGACGCCACAACGGTCGCGCCTCCGCCACCGAACGGCTGGCTCCTGGTAATCCTTATATGCACGCCGCTGACGCCACCACCCAGTTGGCCACGGCGGCCTCCGCCAGAGGCGTTATCCACAAACGATGGGAGACCCTCCTCCGTGGCAGCCGAATCGCTGATCGAGGCCCGTGGGACCGCGCTCGGTTCCCTGATATGGGCCGCCGACACCGTCGAGGTGCTCTCCGCACCCGATCACCTGGCCTGCGCTGCGGTCGACGCGCTGGGCTGGGATGGTGTGGCCTTACCCCCGATGATACTGCTCGGTCGCCGGGTAGTGGTCATCGCCAACCTCCTCAGCGATGTGCACGAGCGGCGGATCCGCTCGGGTTGGGGTCCGGTGACAGATCGAGTGTCGGTATCCACCTGGAACTGGCCCGAGATGCAGCACCTGGTGCCGGCACCCGCGGTGCAGCTGAGTGGCATCATCGCGCCGGCCCGCCACTGGAGGACCGGCCTCACCGGCGCCGCGCCGTTCGCCGGGCTGTGCCCCACCGCCCTGCTACTGCCGGCACACATCGCTCGCAACGTCGAGTGTCTCCGACACGCCGAGTACTACGGCCCCACCGTGCTGGCCGCCGCAGGTCCGCACGACATCGATCCTGACGCGGTCGACGTGGTGCATGTCGGGCGCTCCTGCCGAGTCGCGACCACTCGACCGAACGTGACCACCCGGTGGGTACACGAAATCGTCTACGACCGCCTACTGGCACTGAGCTAATCGCAAGCCCCTCCCGAGAGCCCGCCATCACACCCGTGAACGGGCACTGATGATTGCTTTTACTTCTGAACGGGCGACTTCACAAACAGGCCGACTAAGCCAGCGAAGACGGACGAAAAAACCGTGACAAAAACATCAGTAAGCTTGCTGATTGTCATCCCGTAGAAGCTTAGGTCGTTACCGGCGCCATCCACCGCTCGCTGGACCTGTTCCGTGATCGTTTCAGTCATTAGGTGCCCCCCACTGGAATGCCGACTTGCCCAAGAGGTGTTTGAGTCTCCACGATAAAAGTCTTTTCATCGTCGTGCGGCCCGTGGCTCTACCGTAGAGTCGTCGCTCGTGGTTGTGATGTCACCGAGCCGAGCGTGTGGTCGGTGGCGAGCGGCATCCGGGTCAGGATTGCCTCCGGCCGCGAGAACCTGCGGCGCGTCCGCATCGGCGGCCACCAAGCCACCCTGAAGAGGCCGACCATGGGGCCCACCCCTTCTGACCCTTCTGAGAGACGGAGGACGCCTCCACCGACAGTAACAAGGCCTCGTGTACGGGTAGCGGATCACCCAAATGGGGTGCCCGCTTGACGCAATGCTGCAGCCCTTGATCGAAGCAGAAATTGCGGGGCGGGGCCGTTCCTCTCGAACGACCCCGCCCCATTTGCGGGTGCCTGCGCGGACGCGTCCGGCGCCGGACGGGGGATCTCCCAGGTTCGCGGTGTAATGGCGATTCACACCAAACACCGGCAGCGGGATCCGGCGGTCATCAGACCAAACGTTGACGGTGGCGGTCGGTCAGGCAACGACGGTGCCACCGGCGCGGCACTCCACTCAGCGGGGAGCGGGGTGGGTCCAGGTTCATGGAGTTGTGTCCGGTGGGTGGGGAACCCGGCCGGGTTGTGGTGCTCCCACCGGCGGCGTCCGGGGCGGGCAGCACCACCGGTGGGAGGAGTTGTGGCGTGGCCGGTGATCCTTCGACATCTCGGTCGGGGGCACGGACGTTCGCCGGATCACCGGCCACATGGCGGCTGCTCAGCCCTCGTGAGCGGGGGGAACCCACGAATTGCGGCGAGACCGCCAGCTCTATGGAGTTGGAGTAACCGTGACCTCAGCCCGCGACACTCGCTCTGGCGGAAAACAACGACGCCGAGTGACGTGTACGCAACATGGTCCGTCGGGATGGAGATTGAGCGGACACCGATCCAGCGGGGACGGTTCCGGATGACACAGTCTCGGTCGAGATGAGGTGCTCGTGTGCGGCTCGCCACACGCTGCACAGCGCCGCACGGGGTCGCCACCGGCTTGAACACTCCGGGCAGCGGCCACGAGGATCCGGCGCATGAGCAGCGAGCAAGGCGCGCCAGCCATGAGTCAAACGTGGCAGCTCATTACGCGCCACCGAAACCAGTGAGCCATTATCGGCGCTGCTCGCCAGCTCATCGAGCATGTCGAGCCGCTCCCACACTGCCCGCCGGAGCATCTGGCCCAGAACCTGATCCACCTTGCCACCTTCCCGCCGTCCAGGCCTCGTACCGAGAACTTTTGCCGCCCAGGCCTCGTCGCCTCGTCCGAAGAATTTCTGCGACACGCCGTCCTGATCTCGCCATCTCAAGGTAGGCAAGGTGTAGGGCTCGTTTAAACCCGTCACGGGCTGTGCTGCGCCGGTCGGGCATGCTATGACGGTGAGCGGCGCAAACCGATAGGTGGGGCCGATCAGCTTGACTGAAGTGCTCTTCACCAGTGACGACGACTATGCCTACTCTGCACATGTCGCCGGGCGGACGGCAAGGGGGAGCGAGATGAACGTAACCGGCCCGCAGGACGACCGGTTCTCTCTGGAGAGATGGAACGAGCCAGAGATGAAGCGGGCGTTGGCGGATCGCGACATCAGCTCTGTTTATCGTCTGCTCCGACGGGTAGGTATCTCGCAACGGCACATCGCAGCCTTGACAGGGCAGTCGCAGTCCGAGGTCTCGGAGATCCTCAAAGGTCGCCAGGTCATGGCCTACGACGTGCTGGTGCGGATTGCTGACGGCCTGGGTATCCCACGCGGGTACATGGGTCTGGCCTACGACCCGGCGACGGCGACGAGCATGGCCAGATCGAATGACAACGCGCGGGCTGAGGAGGATGAGTCGGTGAAGCGCCGGAAGCTCCTGGCGCATGGAGCTGCCGTGATGTTCGGCACCGCAGTGCTAGGGGCCGACCGCGGGCCATGGCTGCCCAGCCCTGCCCAGACGCCGGCGCCGAGCAACATCGGCATGGTGGACGTCAAGCAGGTGGAGGCGGCTACCAGAGCCATGCGCGCCCTTGACTACCAGTTCGGCGGCGGAGCGTGTCGTGACGCGGTCGTCGCTCAACTTTCCTGGGCTCAGCGCCTGCTGGGCGCGTCAAGCAAAGAAGAGGTACGTCAGCGGCTGTTTCGCGCGCTGGCCGACCTGCAGAATCTGGCCGGGTGGACGACTTTCGACGTGGGGTTGCTCGACTCCTCGCGCAGCCACTTCGCGACCGCATTGGAATTCGCCAAGCAGGCAGGCGACCCAAGCCTGATGTCGAACATCATGTACCGGATCGGCCGGATCTATCTGCACAACAGGGCGCCCAATGACGCCCTCAAGTGGTTCCAGCTGGGTCAGATCGCCGCGCAGGACTCGGGATCAGAGCTGGCCGTCGCAGTGCTGTGCGGCAACGAGGCGTGGGCGTACTCGATGATGGGCAAGGGTGAACAGGCCGAGAAGCTGCTCCTCCGATCCCGGGACGAGCTGGCCAGGGCGGATCCGAACGAGATACCCGACTGGGCCAGGTTCTACAACCAGACCGACATGTACGCGATGATCGGGGCGGTGCACAGCGAGCTCTCCGCCTTCGAGCCGCGGCACACGACCGTCGCCATCCCCGCTTTCAAGGAGGCGCTGGCTCGTTATGACCATCTCATGGGTCGCAGCCAAGCACTCACCCTCACCATGCTGGCCACCAGTCACCTGCGCCAAGGCGATGTCGACCAGGGCATTCAGGTGGGACGGAAGGCCCTGATGGCAGCATCGGGACTGAAGTCCAAACGGGTGAGCGACCGGCTCGAACCCTTGGAAACCGAAGCGGCACGGCGGCCCACCAATTCGGAGTCCCGTGAGCTCGCTCACCTTATCCGACGGTTCCGAAGCGCCTCATGAATGGGATGCTGTGACGGGGCCCTCGAAAGCCCAAGTGACGAGCGGCTCACCACCGGGCTATGGGCAGTGTGCGCCGAGTTGGGCCTGAATCCGGTCGGGGCTCGGCTGCTCCGCAATGTGAACAACGCGATATTCCAGCTGGCCCGGGACCCAGTAGTGATCCGGTTGGTCACCATTCCCTCCTATGTCCCGCGCGCTCGGCTGGCGGTGGCGGCAGCGACGGTATTCGCCGAGCACGGCGTGCCGGCGATCCGGTTGCTGCCCGGTGTCCGGCAGCCAGTGCACGCCGGCGAGCATGTCGCCACTGTGTGGCAGGCAGTTCGACCGACCGGTCCTGTGCCGGGCGGTGCGGACCTGGCCAGTCTGCTGCAAGCGGTGCACGCGGTGCCATTACCTTGCCGGGCCTTGCCCGCCTGGGATCCACTCACCGATTTCAACAACCGGGTACAGCACACCACCACGATGGCCGCTGCCGACCGCGACTTCCTCCTATGCCGCAGCGCCGAACTCGCCACTGCGGTCGCCGAGCAGCATTTCGCGCTCCCGACTGCCGTGCTACACGGTGACGCGCATCTGGGCAATGTCATCCCCGGCTCGGACCGTGCGGTGCTGTGCGACTTCGACTCGTGCGCTGTCGGACCTCCGGAGTGGGACCTGACCCCGGTGGCGGTGAGTAATATGCGGTTCAGCAGGCCTGCTGAACACCAGCGCGACTTCATCGAGACTTACGGGTTCGATGTGCGGGACTGGGACGGTTTCGAGGTGTTGCACGGTATTCGTGATCTCAAGTTGGTCGCCGGGGTTTTCCCCCGGGCGGGGTCGGCACCGGGCGTGCGAGCGGAGTTCGACCGTCGAATGGCCAGCCTGCGGGCGGGCCGACGATTCGAGCGTTGGCGGACCATCCGGCACTGAAGGGGGTCTCTGGGTCGGCCGGGTGCGCACGGCAGTGCTGAGCCCGCTCACTCGGCTGAATGCTCGGCTGGCGGCTAACGCCAAGCGCTCGACTGACGATGGTTCGTGCAACCGGACGATCGCAGGCGGTGCACATGGTGGCAGGGCAGTCGGGTTGGATCCTGGGGCGGCGAGCCGAGCCGCCGCGCGCCTGGAATCGCTTCCAGCGCTGGCATCGTCGCTCCCTGGAGCGTGAAGCCGACTACCTGGACGGCGTGGTGGACGCACAGCTGGAGTTCATCCGCACCCTGCCGATGTACCAGCGCGACAGGCTCGCCGCGGCGCTCGCAGTGCTGGTGATACTCGCGCAGGATCACCGGCGTTGCGCGCAGGGCTGGATCAACCGCCGCGAGTTGCGACACCGCGCCGAGCATGCGCTCGGCGGTCTTGACGCGCTACTCGAGGTCGGGGGCACCGCAGCCGCTGCGCCCCGGATGGACTGAGGTGACGACGTGACGGTCGGGCTAGCGCGCCTGATCGTCACACTGTCGGTGCCGAGACATAGTCTGACGACGTGAACTCGGCAGTACTGCTCGATGCGGCTGTGGTCACCCGGTGTCGTCGCCGGGTGCATCTGGAGCATGACCCCGCAGCCGTCGACGCACCACGCGCGGCCTTGGATGCGGCTGCTCAACGACGGATCGCCGACACTGCCGTGCACCGCCGCTTCGTCGCCGACCGCCTCGCTGAAAATCACACCGCCGGTTGGGCAGAGGTACCACCTGCCCTGCCTGCCGAACAGCGCTGCTCCACAACCCTGGATCTGCTCCTCCAGGGCGCACCGCTGGTCTGGGGCGGGTTGTTGCCTGCGGATATCCCCGGCGGCCGGCGTGGCAGCGTGGAGCTGCTGGTGCGGCACCGCGGTGGGTACCTTCCGGTGATCGTCGTACGGCACAAGGTCACCGACCCCGGCCTTGGGGCCCGCACCAGCTCGCTGGCTCTACCCACGCCGGCCGCGGCACGCATCGACCCGGATCGCAAGGTCCGCCCGCAGTCCCGGGATCAACTGCGGCTGGCGCATGCGGTGCGGCTGCTGCAGGCCGCCGGACTGGCAACCCACGGTCGGGCCACCGGCGGGGCAGTCGGGCTGGAGGCCGACGTCGTGGTCTGGCATGACTTGGACGCCCCCACCTGGCCGGGTGGGCGCACAGCGATGGTCGAGTACGACACCCGGTTCGCCGATCGGTTGGCCGTCGCACGGGCCGCCGCCGCCGAGGCGCAGCCACTGGCCCAACCGTCCCGGGTCACCGAATGCCGTTCCTGCCCGTGGTGGCCCACCTGCGGCCCGGCGCTGCGGGCATCCCGGGACATCAGCATGGTGCTGCGAGGAGAGGATACGGTGGCGCTGCGGGCGGTCGGATTGTCCACTGTAGACGAGCTGGCTGCGCTGGACCCGGCCGGCGAACCGCCGGTGCCGATGGCCGGCATGTCGTTTCGCGATGCAGTGTTACTGGCCCGCGCCTGGCGACGGGACCTGACGCTGGTGCGGCGTCACCGGCGCATCGCCGTGCCACGCGCCGACGTCGAGGTGGACGTGGACATGGAGAGCTTCGACGAGTCCGGGGCCTACCTGTGGGGCTGCCTACTGTCCGGCTCTGACATCGGGATCCCGTGCGGTTACCGCGCTTTCGCCACCTGGGAGCCGGTGCCGACACCGGACGAGGCACGGTCTTTCGCAGCATTCTGGCGCTGGTTGACCGACGTCCGCTGCCGCACCGCCGAGCGGGGTCTGAGCTTTTCCGCCTACTGCTACAACGAAAAGGCCGAGAACCGCTGGATGCTCTCCTCCGCAGACCGCTTCGCCGGTGCCCCCGGGATCCCGACCACAGCTGCGGTGCAGGACTTCATCACCTGCGACCAGTGGGTGGACCTGTACGCCCTGGTCAGCGCCGAGTTCCTCTGCGCGCGCGGCAAGGGACTCAAGACGATCGCTCCGGCCGCCGGGTTCTCCTGGCACGATCCAGAAGCCAGCGGAGAGAACTCGATGCGCTGGTACTCCGACGCCGTCGGGCTGGGCGGCACGGAACCTGACTTGGCGCAGCGTGCCCGGCTGCTCACCTACAACGCCGACGACGTTCGGGCCACCTATGCGCTTCGACTGTGGATGAGCTCCGAACAGATGAACGACGTTCCGTACGCCGGCGACCTCTGACGTGGTTGCTGTAACTATGCGACGATGGAATGCAACACAGCGTGAGAGGAGACCGGATGTTCGTGCGTCGGATCGCGGTGATCGGCTCCGGATATGTGGGCCTGACCACCGGCGCGTGCCTGGCGTCGTTAGGGCATCGGGTGGTGTGCGCCGACGTGGACGAAGCCAAGGTGACCAGGCTGTCCCGCGGGGAGGTGCCGATCCTGGAGCCGGGACTACCGGAGCTGGTGGCGGAGGGTCTGGCTGCCGGTCGGTTGCAGTTCGTGGTCGGAGCCGCCGCCGCGGTCGTCGATGCAGAGGTCGTGTTCCTGTGCGTGCCGACTCCGATGGGCGCCGGCGGTGCGGCGGATCTGTCGGCGGTGGAAGCGGTGGCCACCGAGGTGCGAGCACTGCTGCCGTCGGGCTGCGTGGTGGTCAACAAGTCGACCGTGCCGGTAGGTACCACGGTGCGAACCACGCAGTTGCTGGCCCGCCCGGACGTGGCCGTGGTCAGCAACCCGGAGTTCCTGCGGGAGGGCTCGGCAGTACAGGACTTCCTCAACCCCGATCGCATCGTGGTGGGCTGCGACGCGCAGGATGCCGCTGAGCGGGTTGCGGCGCTGTACGCCCGTCTGGGCGCACCAACCGTGCTCACCGACGCGGCCAGCGCCGAGATGGTCAAATACGCGGCGAACTGCTTCCTGGCGATGAAGCTGTCCTACGTCAACGCCATCGCCGAGTTGTGTGAGCGATTCGGGGCCGACGTGCTGGACGTCACCGAGGGTATCGGCTACGACCGGCGGATCGGGCAGGCCTTCCTCCAGCCGGGCCCGGGCTGGGGCGGGTCCTGCCTGCCCAAGGACACCCACGCGCTGCTGCAGGTCTGTGCCGCTGCGGACTTCGACTTCGCCCTGCTACAGGCCAGCCTGGACACCAATACCCACCAGCAGCACCGGATGGTCGCCAAGATCCGCGACGCCGTCGGCGGATCGCTGGTCGGGCAGCGAGTCGGGTTGCTCGGGCTGACTTTCAAGGCCGGCACCAACGATCTGCGCGACTCCCCGGCCCTGACGGTAGCCGCGCTCCTGGCGGCCGAGGGCGCCGACCTGATCGGCTACGACCCTGGGGTACCCGCCGCCGTCCCCGACATGACCGACAACCTGCAGGTCACCGACGATCCACTCAAGGTCGCCTCGGGCGCCGCCGCTCTGGTCGTCCTCACCGAATGGCCCGAGTTCCGGCTCCTGGATTGGGGTCGGCTGGCCGAGTTGGTCGAACGCCGCGTCGTGGTCGACACCCGCAACCTGCTCGACGCCGACGTGCTGCGCCGGGTCGGCTTCGAAGTCCGCAGCATCGGCCGAAGGGTCACCCAAGCACTAGCACCCTCCTGAGCGGAGACCGTCAGGGAAGCTGGGAACCGAACTCGGCGGTCGGCCGGTCCCGGAGTGGCGTGGCTGGCCCGGCCCATCTGACCGGGTCAGCCACGCCGGGCAGGGCTGCAATGAGTTTGCAGCCCAAGATGCAAAGACTTCCCGTCCCTTTGCGGCGGTTCTCGGACACGGGCGTAACGGCGGTGACGTAACTCGAGGTCGCCAGATGTGCGGCTGCGCGCCGGGTGCGGGCGCTCGTGGCGCAGGATCAACCGAATCACCACCGGGGTCACGCCGCTTGTGCTGCCAGCTCCTGGCCGCTGGCCGCATCGAGTGGGGTCAGATCGGTCAGGGTTAGCGCGTAGCGATCGGTGTGCGACATGGCGGCGGTCGAGATGTGGCACTGCTGACGCCAGGTGCCGCAGTGCACCCGCAGGGAGCCAGTCGATATCTCGGCGGCGACGGTCGGCTGCCCGCAGATCAGACAGGTCACGGCGACAGGATTCGGGAATCGCATCAGTCCACCTCTCTACACTTCGCTCGTAGTCCGGCGGGCTACGGAGCGCTCGAACACCACCTGCGCAGCAGTCACCCGAGGATTCGCTCGTTGAGCCTGTCGGCCGACATCAGGAACCAATGCCGATTAACGCAGGTCATCTTTACGTGGTCGATGGGGCCATCCGTACTTTCTGCCTGACCCCAGTGTTGCACGGCGGCGGTCAGTGAGCATTCAGGGCAGGCCACGAAATCCAGGTGCTGATCGGCGCCGTTCGCGGTGTCGTGAATCTTCTCGTCGTCCATCCACGCCGAAATATTGATGGTCATGGGATCCCTTCTTACAGTGGACGAAGTTCTGTTTGTGCGTCGATGGATGGCATAGTCTCCGCCCTAGCCCAGCGTCCAGCGAACGCGCAAGAAGGCAGCGGGCGCCGGAGATGTCAGTCCAGGTGCTTGACGACGGCGCGGCGGGGGCGGCACGAAGGAGATCGACAGTGCTAGGTGGCATGCTCAGCGTCTCCGTTCGGATAACCCAGGTTTGGAACCTGCACCCACTGTGGGTCGCCGAGATTGGCATCTGCTTGTGGCCTGCTTGCCGTCGACTTGGCGCGCTCCCTCATCGGCCACGCTGCAGCGGCGCACGCCCCTGTGGGGCCATGTGAGGCGCGTAGGAAACGTTGAGGTCCCTGGCTACACGGCGCCGTAGTGGAGCCCGAGCAGAGATTCTGTTCAGGGGATTGTCGGCCGGGTAGGTTACTCAGGCATCAGGGCGACGGCCGACGCTTGCAGTCCCCGCTGTGACTATACGAGGAATTGACAGCAGGCGCTTGGGTGATGAGTCGTCGAGTACCGGTTCCGGGCTGCTGGCGACTTCGCCGTCGACAGCGCGATCACTCAGGTCGCGGGATGACGGGACGTTCGATCCGCCGCATGGTAAATCCGGCAGGGCGCCGTCAGACTGGGGCCATGTCCGCTCACTACCGGGCCCCGGGTTGGTTCACCCAAAACATCGTCAATCGGGCGGTTGCGTTCTCAACTCGCCACGGGGTGAGCATCCTGGGCTCACGGGTCCTTGCGGTGAAGGGACATGCCAGCGGCGCATGGCGCACCACCCCGGTCAACGTGCTTGACCACGACGGACGCCGCTACCTGGTATCAGTGCGTGGTCACGGTCACTGGGTCCGCAACCTGCGGGCGGCAGGCACCGGCGAACTGCGGGTGGGCAAGCGCGCCGAAGCGTTCCGGAGTCGCGAGCTCACCGACGACGAGAAGGTACCGGTGCTGCGGGCGTACCTGACGCGGTGGAAGGTAGAGGTCAGCCCGTTTTTCGACGGTATCGGACCAGACTCCAGCGACGAGCAGCTACGCGCTATCGCAGCCGATCACCCCGCCTTCGAAGTCCTCCCCGTGGCCTGACCACTCCGCCCGCCGCAAGCAGTAATCGCCCCTCGGTATGAGATCGCACACCCACGCGCTACGCGGCATGAGCGAATGTTCAGCGACAACGGCCCCGCGCTCGGTGCGACGCGGCGACGAACTCCATGAGAATGGCGGCGCTCTCGACGACGTTCGAGCCGGCCTTGCTGAAGAGGGTGGAGAACTTCTCGTTCCGCGGCTGCATCCGGAGGCCCATGGGAGATCCTCCTGGGCCGACGGTACCGCCGTACGCGACGCGCCGCGCTTCCCGAGGAGGTGGTCCGTCCACGCGAACGATAAAGGGAAGGGAGTACCTACTCCCTTCCACTCTCAACATATAGCGCACCGGGGGGCTTGCGGCAAGACCCGGGTCGTGCCGCAGAATCGCTCGGCCGAGGCCAGAACCTGCGGAAATGGGAGTAGCGAAGTGCGTGTGTTGTTGTCGACGACCGGGTCGCGCGGGGACGCGACGAAAGACTGCGCGGGGAGTGGCCGATGATGGACGCCGACGTGATCGTCGTGGGCGCCGGCCCGACCGGCCTGATGCTGGCCGGTGAGCTGCGCCTGGCCGGAGTGCGACCGCTGGTACTGGAGCGGCAGCCGCAGCCCCGAGACACCCCGAAGGCCAACGGTCTCGGCGGGCAGATCCTGCAACTGCTGCGCTACCGAGGCCTGCTGGAGCGGTTCGAAGCGGCCAGCACCGGCCCCAGTCACCCGGCTCCCCGATATCCCGTTCGGCGGTGTGCATCGTGGACCTCACGCACCTGGCAGATCCCCCGCTGCGGGCGCTGCCGCTCCCGCAACCGCGACTCGAGCGCCTGCTCGACGAACGCGCCGCGAACTCGGCGCCGACATCCGCCGCGGACACGAGGTGGTCGGGGTCGAGCCAGGACGACGCCACGGTGACCGCGGACGTGCGCGGCCCGGACGGGCCGTACCGGGTGACCGCCCGATACCTGGTGGGCTGCGACGGCGCGCGCAGCCGGGTCCGCGACATGGCCGGCATCCCGTTCCCCGGCACCACATATCCGGAGGTCAACCGGCTCGGCCAGGTCACCGTGCCCGATTCGGTGACCCGGCTCGACAACGGCGACCTCGACGTCCCCGGGCTGGGCAGGATCCGCGCGGGCTTCACCCGAACCGACCGCGGCGTGTTCGGCGTTCGGGTCGCTCACCCCCGGAGGTTCTGCTGGTCTCACACCACCGAAGACGAGCCCGCCGAAGTCGACGACGACGCGCCGATGACCCTGACCGAGCTCCAGGACAGCATCCGCCGCGTGCTCGGCGCGGATCTTCCCCTTGGGAGAACCGATTCGGCTGTCGCGCTACCGGTTTCAGGCTCGGCAGGCCGAGCGGTACCGCGACGGGCGGATCCTGCTGGCCGGCGATGCGGCGCATCTGTTCCCCGCCACGGGCGTCGGCACTCAACGCCGGCATGCTCGACACGGTCAACCTTGCCTGGAAGCTGGCCGCCGACATCCACGGCTGGGCGCCGGCCGGCCTGCTGGACACCTATCACGACGAACGCCACTTCGCCGGCGCACGTGCACTGCTACAGACCCAGGCCCAGGTGGCACTGCGGCGCGGACACGACCCGGCCGCCGAAGCGCTTCGGGAGGTCTTCCGGGAACTGCTCGCCGACGAGCAGCCGTTGCGCCGCATGGGGCCCTGATCGCCGGCACCGACATCCGCTACCCGCTACCCGACCCCGACCACCACGCCTTGACCGGCACCTTCGCACCCGACCTCACCCTGCACACCGACCAGGGCACAACCAGCGTCGCGGAACTCATGCACACCGCACGGCCCATCCTCCTCGACCTCGCCGACCGCCCAGACCTCCGCGAGACCGCCCGAGACTGGCAGCATCGCGTCGACATCCACACCGCCGAAACCGATCATCGACCGGCCGACGCCCTCCTGATCCGCCCGGACGCCCACATCGCCTGGGCCGCAACCATCGACGAACCCGCCGACACCGCCGCGCCCGCGCTGCGAGAAGCGCTCTCCGGCTGGTTCGGCACACCCCTGAAAACGACAGTGCCGATCATCGATCGGCTCTCCTGATCGGCCGACCGAACATCGCCAGGAGCGCTCATCGCGTTGGCTGCAAACATTTCGATCCACAAGATCCTGCCACGTGACCGATTACAAGACATCTGAAGCCTTGTAATCGGCATGAGCGGACACCGCGCGGTCAGCGGCATGAGCGGACGTTGGGCAAGGGCGAGCTGAAGTCCTTGGCATCGTTGGCCAATGCCCGGAGGATTAGGAGCATCGGGGCGAGGATTTCGGTTGGGCGGAGACGAGGAGCCCGTGGTGCCCAGGTCAAAGGATGTGAAGCCGCCGGCGGCCCGGCAGAGTGGGGAGGCGCGCTCACCCTCGGGGGTCCATCGACGTTACGTCTTTAAGGGACTGCTCTTGGGTGGTGTAACGGTGCTCGTCGCCGGAACAGGGGCCGTGGGATACCGGCTGTTTGACAGTCGCGCCCTGGACCCCGGTGTGGGGCGAGCTTATGACGCTTGGTCGCATTGGCAAGGCCCGGGCCGATCGGCATGGTCGGCGCGGCCATCCTCGCGGCCAGTCCCCACAACAGCCAGCCCTGGTGGTTCGGTATCACCGATCGCACCATTGACCTGTTCGCCGACCCGACCCGTGGCTTGGGCAGCATCGATCCGTTCCACAGAGAGATGCACGTCGGGCTCGGCTGCGCCGTGGAGAACCTCGTGCTGGCCGCCGCATCACGCGGCTACCAGGCCGATCTGACGTTGATGCCCGGCCCGGATCCCACCCATATCGCTCACCTCGGGCTGTCCCCGAGCACGGTGGCTTCCTCACCCCTCTACGCCGCGATCGGCGACCGGCACACCAACCGCGGCCCGTATGAGGATCGGCCGATATCACCGTCCGTGCTCACCGACCTGGCGAGCCAGTCGCAGGGCCTGGCGGGTGTAGGTGTGCGGTGGCTGACCGAGCCGGCCGAGCGCGCCGCGATGGGCGCGCTGCTGCTCGACGCCACCCAGCAGATCGTTGGTGACGAACAGCAGTCCCTCGACGGTTTCGCCTGGTTCCGTTCCAGCGCCGAGGACATCGAGCGGCACAAAGACGGTCTGACCATCGACGCCCAGGGGCTCAGCGCCCCGGTCACCGCGATCGGCAAACTGCTCCCTGCGTCGACTCGACAGGCCAACGACCAGTTCTGGTTGGACCAGACCCGCACGGTGCACATCCCGACCGCCGCCGTCTACGGCGTGATCACTGTCGGCTCGGCCAGTGACCCGATGGCGCGGCTGTCCGGTGGGCGGCTGCTCGAACGTATCCACCTGGACGCGACCAGGCGAGGCATCGCTCTGCAGCCCATGAATCAAATCACTGAACGCATCGACCGCGAGGCGGACCTCGACCGCCCGCCGACATTCGCCCCACGGCTCGCCCCCCTGCTCAACGCACCGGGACACGAGGCGTTGGTGACCTTCCGCCTCGGCTACCCGATCCGGACCCCCGTGCATAGCCCGCGCCGACCGGCAACGGAGGTCAGCACATGACCGCGCACCGTCAACGGATCACCGCGAACCTGACGATGGCCGAAGCCGGATTCGGGGTGCGCGCCGGGATCGTGCAGGCGACGGGGGCACCCGCAGCCCCGACTGATCCGACGCGAAGGACAACCCCGTGGCGCTCGGCGTCCTCACCATAGGTATCGCGGTACACCACCGTGACAATCCCCCCTGCAACCGAAGCAACACTTGAGCTGACGCGCAAGTTGCTTGCCAACAGCGTGCACATTGTGATGGCCCACGGATGGCCTGCGACGCGCAATTCCAGCGCTCCTCGGTGGCCAGTGTGTCGCTGCGCCGCGTCTGCACGGCGTCGCTCAGCCGCATCACCGGTTGCCGTAGGTAGACCCGTCTCACGGGCCAGCGGTAGCCCGATCGTCGGATGCGCACACCGGGGTGGTGGTGCCGAAGAGCCGGGCCGACGCGTCCTCGTGAGCGAGCCGACGCAGGGCGGTGAGCAGCACGTCCCCGAGCAGCGTCCCGATCACAACGACCTGGACCATGTCCTCGGCGCTGCCCTGGCTGTTTACGGCCACGAGGTCGACCGCGGCGATCCGCTCGACGGCATCGGCGTAGTCGTCAAGGATGGCACCAAGATCGCGCTGGGCGAGGCCATGCTGGGCGAGGTCGCGCCACGTGGCGAGCACGGTCGCAGCCGTGCCGATCGACGGGTTGTCCCGCTCGACGCGCCAGCCGCGCCGTGCGATGAACTCTTCAACCTCGCGATGGGCGGTCACCGGCGTCTGTCCGTCCGCGTGCTCCCGTGGATTGCTTAGGGCGTGCTGGGCGGCGCCGAAGACCTTGTGCAGCCCGGCCTGCGGCGCGTCCATGGTCGTGACCAGTGTACGGATGTCGGCGATGGACAGCCCCGCCACCTCGACCAGCGCCCGGACCAGTTTGACCCGGCGCACGTGACGCTCGTCGTAGCGGACCTGGTTCGGGCTGGTGCGCTCACCGGCGGGCAGCAGCCCCTCCCGCTGGTAATACTTGATCGTCGGGACGGGCACGGCCGTCCGGTGGCTCAGCTCCGCCATCCGCATGCATTCCTCCGATGCCAGGGTCTTGTCTCCCGAGCCAGCTTAGTGGATAGTGACACTATCCATAGTGGATAGTGTCACTATCTAATGGACTGTCGAAGGAGCTATTGTGACCGCGCCGTCTCGTCCGCTGCAGCGAGATCCTGCGCTGGCACCGCCCGCTCGTGCTGTTCGTCGCCGCGATGGCCCTGCTCGTCCCGGTGGCCCTGGTCGGCCTGGCCGTCGACGACCGGGTGCTGGTGGGCGCCCCGATCTGGCTCAAGCCGCTGAAGTTCGCGCTGTCCTTCGCGCTCTATGGCCTCACGCTGGCCTGGATGCTGTCGCTGCTGCGGCGCGGCCGGCGGTGGGGGGCGAGGATGGGCACGGTCGTCGCAGTCGCCGGCGCGATCGAGATGGTGATCATCGTCGGCCAGGTGCTCCGCGGGCGCCAGAGCCACTTCAACGGCCAGACCACGTTCGACACCGTCCTGTTCTTCGTCATGGCTGCGACAATCACAGTGCTGTGGACCGCGAACCTGGTGATCGCGGTGCTGTTGCTCCGGGATCGGCTGGCGGACCGGCCGACCGCGTGGGCGATCCGGCTGGGCCTGCTCGTAGCAGCGGTCGGGATGGCCCTCGGGTTCCTCATGGTCGGGTCACCGGCCGAGCAGCGCGCGGCCCGGCCGGTGACCATGCTCGGCGCGCACACGGTCGGCGCACCCGACGGCGGTCCCGGCCTGCCGCTGACCGGGTGGAGCACCACGGCGGGCGACCTGCGGGTGCCGCACTTCGTGGGCATGCACGCGCTGCAGGTGCTGCCACTGTTCGCGCTGGCCCTGGCCGCCCTCGCGCCGCGGTTGGCCCGACTGCGCGAGGAGCGGGCGCGGTTGCGGCTGGTGCTGACCGCCGCCGTGAGCCACGCGGGGCTGGTCGCGGCGCTGCTGTGGCAGGCCCTGCGCGGCCAGTCGCTGATGCACCCGGACGCACCCACCGCGGCCAGCTTCGCCGCCGTTGCTGTGGTGGCGCTCGGCGGCACCGCATGGGCCCTCTCGGGTCGGCGCGGGTGTCCCGGTCACCGGGCGGCCGTGAGGGCCGCCCTGCTTCGTGGACAAACGAACGCTGGCTTACACCGAATCTCGAGCCGGGCTCAAAACCAGGTGCCGCAAGCTGAACCTGCCGAGCCTCCGGTCGGCACCGGGCGAAAGATCGAGCCCTGTGACCCACCAGCGGATCCCTCCGCGCGAGAGGCCGTGGCTGCTGATGGGGAGTCGCATGGGACGCGGGGCCAGCTGGCGAGGCCGCGAGCCTCCTCGTGCTCGCGGATGCGTTGGAGCCCATCGGTGATCGCCGCGTTGACCAGCCGATCCAGGGTCAGCTCGTCGACATCGAGCAGAGCTACCGCGGGATCATCGGCTGCGCTCACCGCGCAAAGCTAGCAAACCAGCGGATTCCCGTCAGTTCATCACGACCACCCGACCGTCCCGCTGACCGATCCTCTCCCGGGAGCGCTGGCAGGCCAACCCTGGTGCTAGGCAGAGGTGTTCCGGAGGCCCCGCCCGATGAAGATACCCACAGAGGTGCGCCATCCGGGACACCCGCGTGGCCAGAGCTACGACCATCACCGGCGGAGAAGTCGGTCTGCCCGACTGAGTGCGCTCCACCCGCTTCCTACACGAATGACCATGCAGACCACAGGCTCATGCACGGGATCGAAGGCGCGCTCATCGGCAGATGAGTACGTCCGGACGGTCTCGTTGGACGCGCACCAAGATCGAACGTGTGCCAGTGGCTCCTGGCGGGCCTTCGGGCCACATCGCGGTCAGCCTGGGGTCGCAGGGTGGGCGCCAGCGGTGACCGTCTCGCAGTAAACGACAAGATCGTCAACGGAGTAGAAACCACCAAGCCCAGTGTGCGTCTTGCCGTGTCCACCCACACCTGTGGTGGCAGGACAGCGAGTGTCCGCAGCGCGAGACTGCACCGAGAAGACCACAGTGCCACTTGGTTGAGTCAGTCACAGTGATCTTCTTCGGCATCAGATTTCGATCTTCGAGCCAGGGGCGGCCGATGTACAAGCCAGGGCCGACGAGTTGCAAGGTGACCAGACCCTGTCGTCGTCGGTCGGTGTGCCGTCCGGGTCGACCGACGTGACCGACCAAGTGGAGTTGGGGGTGTCGGGATCACTTGAGAAGGCCAGTGCCTGCGTCCCGCTGTCAGCGTTGTCCGGCAGAGCCAGCAACGTGCCCGAGGCCAGGTCCGGCCAACCGATCGACATGCTCCCTCCGCCGGCATGCCCTCCCCGGTAGACGATCTGCATAACGTACTGGGATGCTTTGCATATGACAGTGCAGATCGCTGTTCGGCTCGATGACGTGCTCGCCGAGACTGTGCGGGCCGCCGCAGCCGCCGCCGGGACGAACTTGTCGGAGTGGGTCTCGCTCCGCGATCCGGCAGCAGGCGGCGCTGGCCACCGCGCTGCGAGCCCGGGCCGAGGAGGACACCGGCCCACCGCTGTACACCGACGAGCAGGAAGACGCCTTGTGCGCCGCGCGCCGACACCGCGCGATCGCGGCGTTCGACCACCAGTGAGCGCACCCGCACCGCACTCGCCACTCCCATCACGACCACCGGGGATCCGGTTCGGGCAGGTATGGGAATCCCCTGAACCAGGTCATCGGCCCCATGCGCTACCTCGTGGTGTCCTGCGACGCCTACAACACCGCCTTCGGTGACCGCCGCGTCATCGCCGTTGAAATCGACTCCCACGCGGTCTACCACGGCGCCTACCGCGAACCCATCGCCGACGCCGGTACCGCCCACCTCGACCGGCTCACCTGGGTCACCCGCCGCCAACTCACCGAACTCGTCGCTGAGCTCCACCCAGACCGCCACGGACCCGTCACCAGCATCATCCGAGAACTGATCGGCAACAGGCACTGATCCACGACGTACCCGACGCCCAGGACACCACACCCCTGCTGAGGGTCATCGACGACCCGAGCCGACACCGTGACCGCGGTGTCTGTCCCGTCTGGAAACCCGTACCATGCGGTCGGTGAAGTGGCCCCGATCACACGCACCGAGGGAAAGCGGTGGCGATGAGCAACCCAGATAACGATCACACCCGGCGACACCACCCGATCGACCCGGCAATGTGGACCCGACCGGATCTGCAACCACTGCTGGTTGCCCACGACTTCGGCGCGCTGTTCCGCATGCTGGGTGAGGTCGGTATCGGCCAACGTCAGATCGCCAGGCTGACCGGGCGGTCGCAGCCGAATATCTCCGAGATCGTCCACGGCCGTCAGGTGGTGTCCTATGACGTCCTGGTCGCGTTGACCAAGAGCCTGGCCATCCCGCTCGAGCGGATGGGTCTGTCCTGGTGGGGGCCGGACGGCCGCTGGTACGGCCCGGCGGACTCCTACCCTGAAGGGGTCACAGTCGCCCACGCCACGAAGGGGGTGGACTCGGACATGCTCCGTCGTCACCTCATCGCGTTGGGAGGGGCCGTCATCGTCGGCGCGCCGGTCGCCAAGGTCGGGGAGTTGCTCGACGACCTGGGCACCCTGAACCCGGTACCGCCGCCTTCCCGGCTCAGCTACCTGGACGTGTCCCGGGTGCGGGACATGACCCGCCGGCTCGCCGTCGGAGACACCTCCTCTGCTGACCCGGAGATGGCTACTACCGCTGCCGCCCTGGCTACCCGGCTGCTGGCCGTGCCCGGCCCAGAGCCGGTCATCCGCGCGCTGTGGGTCGCCGTTGCCGAGCTGCGCATCGAGGCTGGGTGGGCGGCGTTCGACGCGGGTCTGTACTGCCCCGCGTTGCACCACTTCGCCCGGGCGCTGGAGCTAGCCAGGCAGGCCGGGGACGCCTACTGCCAGGCCATCGCACTGAGCTACGCCGGAACGGCCAGCATCGAGCATGGCCACCCCGACGACGGGCTGAAGATGTTGCAGGCAGCACAGGTCGCCGCGTGGAGAATCCCCCCCGACGACCAGCGTGCGGTGGTGGTCGGAGAAAGTGGGAAAGCGGCTGTGGAGGCAACCCTGCTCGCGGAAACAGCCACAGCTTTGAGCCTGCTCGGCAAGCACAACGACGCGGCCAAGGCGGTGGCCAGGGGGCGGGACCTCTGGACTCCTACCCCTGCCGACCCGTTTGGCGACCCCGATCGAACCGCTGCCCGACTAGCTTTAGGGCGTGGGCGCCTCGACGTCGCCGAGACGCTGGCCGTCGCGTCGATGCGCCGCTGGGAAGGGGGCAGGCAGATCAGCCGGACCGCGACCGGGATGGTGCTCGCCACGGTCCACGTCACGGCGGGAGAACCGCGCGGCCTGCAGCTGGCGCACCGCGCCATCACCGACGTCACCAAGCTGACCAGCGTGCGCGCCCGCAAGCAGCTGCTGCCGCTGGCTCAGGCCCTGGAGGCCCGGCCCGGGTCCGATGCGCGGGAGCTGGCCCGAATAGTCCGGCGGGTAGCGGCGTAGCCACCCGAACCGATTCCCTCCACACGGAGCACGGTCAGTTCCCGCCGGAGGCAAGCTGCGAGTCGCTCGGGACCCGGTCGGGTGCGGGCACCCCGTCCGCCTGTGCGCCGCGTTGCACCGCGTTGACGTCGTTGTTCAGGCCCTCGATGTCCTGGTTGCTCATCTTGCCGCTCTTGATCTGGCTCATCGAGCTGCTGATCGCCGCGCTGGCCTTGTCGAACGGGGCAGCCAGGTGGCACAGGGTCGGCGAGGATTCAGCATCCGCCTTGGCCACCTTCAACTCGTGCACAGTGAACAGGCCCGCCAGCCCGGCCTTGGCCAGCGCGGCGAAACCATGCAGGTTGCCCGCCTTGTACGGCGCGTAGAGGAAGTGGTGAAAGGCACCGAAGGCGAGCCCGGCATGCAGCACGAACTTGGTCTTGTCGAAGTTCACGCTGCCCACCTGCTGACACGCCGCGCCCGGCACCGCGGACGCGTTGGTCGAGCTGGGCCCGGCCGCCGAGCTCGAGGAAGTCGGACCGCACCCGGAAGCCGAGACCAGCCCCACCAGCACGATCCCGAACAGCAGCACTCGCGTGCGCGTTCTCAGCCCAGTCCTCGCCACCATGGGGAAGCCTCCAGAACCCTCGCAACCTCAGAAGCGACACCACCTGGCTCCAACCTAACGGATGCTCCCCCGATCAGCCCATACGTTTCGCGGATCTAGAGCCGTTTCGGGTCAACCGAGCGCACCCCCGTGGTCGCTGTGGCCGTCTACAGGCGGCATGAGAGTGCGATCCAGCAGGAGTGTTGGATGGCTTCGCAGCGTGAACCAGCCGATACGGCGCCGCCAAAGCCAGATGACACCCAGATAGAGATCGGGCGCCACGAGCCGGATCTCGTCGCGCACCCCACGGGCCAGAAACGAGGTCCGTGAGTAGTCGAGGACGATGCAGTCCTTGTTATCCACCCAGCTTCTGCCCAGCGAGACTTTCGCCCGAATCACACTGAGCTCAAGCGCGGTGATGCGATTGCTTAACATCGTGCCGTCAGTGTAGAAATTCTTACCTCTCCACACGAAGAGGTAGATGAGCCGCGACAGCAACGTATTCTTCGGCGTGCCTGGGAACAACAGTGTGACCCCATCGGTCCGGCCAACCGGGACCTCACCGGGCGAGTTGTCGGCGAACAACTGGTTTAGCTCATGGCTACCCATCTGGAGCAACGCGGAATCACTTAAGTTTTTTAGGAGAGAACTTGACATTGCAAACCCCCGTCTTACACTGGTTAAGCTGTACCTTGGTGGCGAAAGACTGCGTAGGGTGAGCGACGATCACCGTCTCCTGGGATCTCACCGAAACGCTTGACGACATCGATGGAACAACCAGCGCGATGGCGCCGGTGATGATACGGATAACTGCAAGCGCGTACCGAGCCCTCGGACCGGCTGCGATCAGCCGGTCGAGCGGTTCAGTAGCGAGCTGTGTCGCTGGATGCCTCTACTCGATCACGCAGACACCTCCTGTCAAGCGGGACAAGCCAGAGTCAGCAGAAATCCCACTGCAGGGTCCCGCAGATGAGAGAGACACGTCCCTACACGATTGATACCTCCGAGGGCTGTTACCTCGAAACGAACACTGCGGGGTCACCGTGTTCATGCGTCAGGTGCCGAGGGCCCGGGTGTGATCACCGCAGGGGCGCTCCGGCAGCGCTGCCGGAGCGGCGGGCCACCGCTATCGGAACGGGTGCCGACCCGGCTGGTGAGACGGGCCCGATAATGGAAGACATGCCCGCCGGGGAATGGTCGACCGCCGAGCACGTCCATCGCTATCTCGGCCGCGCGGATGCATATCCGCACCGCGCGGAGGGCGAGAGCGTCGTGCTCGAGCACGTGCCTCGCGACGCTCGTCGCATCCTCGACCTGGGGACGGGTGACGGGCGCCTGCTCGCCCTTCTGCGGATCGATCGCCACGAGATGCTCGGTGTGGGCCTTGATCTCTCCGAGTTCATGCTGGAGGCCACACGCAAGCGCTTCGCCGACGACGAGCGCATCGAGGTGCTCAGACATGACCTCGCCGAGCCGCTGCCGGTGCTCGGGCGCTTCGACGCTGTCGTCTCGTCGTTCGCCATCCACCATCTCGAACACGAGCGGAAGCGCTCGCTATACGGTGAGGTGTTCGATCTGCTCGAACCCGGCGGGGTGTTCGCGAACTTGGAGCATGTGGCGTCCCCGACCCCTCGCCTGCATCGGGCGTTCTTCGCGGCGATCGGCGAGCCGCTGGAGGATGAGGATCCATCCGACCGCCTGCTCGACGTCGAGACGCAGCTCGGGTGGTTGCGCGAGCTCGGCTTCGATGACGTCGACTGCTACTGGAAATGGCTCGAAATGGCGCTCCTTGCCGGCGTCAAGCCGACCAAGCGCGGTTGACCTGAACCAGGCTTGAGCTTCTATGGTCGGGCTATGGCTTCTACTCCAGAGCAACCCACACCTGCGCTGTCGGTCTTTGACGACGCGTACGCAAGCCGCACCGCGCTTGTGCACGTCCTCGCGCTGTCAGATACTGGGCCCTGCTTCGGACCGCAGGTCAGCGACGCCACGATCCGCGAGGCCTTCAGCCAACGAGGGGTACTGGAGGACTTGCGCCCCGCACAGTATCGAGGCGCAATCGTCCGCGACGAACACGCCATAGCACTTCACCGCCAGATCGGCGAGTTCGTCGACCTACCCGCATGGCTAGCCCGAGCACGTCGGATCTGATGCTCGACACCTGCGACAGATCACCAGCACCTTCCCCAGCAATATGCGCCGGGAGCGGGTCTCTCAGCCGAGACACCGTGAAGAGCGCGCGCCAGAGATTAGGAGAACATCATGTTGCTCGATGGGATCAACCACATCGCGTGGATCTCCAAGGACGTCGCCCGCTTGGGTCGGTTCTACGCCGAGGTATTCGACGCCGACGTCGGGCCAACGCGCACCCACGGCACAGACGGAAAAGAGACCATGACCAACATCCGCATCGGCCCGCACACCGAGCTGAACATCTTCGTGATCGAGGGCAACACCGAAGCTGAGCGCCAAACACCCATGTGGGGGCGCGGACGCATCGACCACGTCGGTCTGCAGGCCGCCTCACCAGAGGCGTTCGCCACGATTCGGCAACGGCTGATCGATCAGGCAGCCAGCGATGGCACCATCAACGACTTCGGCGCGGTCCACAGCATCTTCTTCCGCGACCCCGACGGACTCGAAGGGGAAGTGGTGATTGCCAAGGCGTCAACCTGAGGCACCGACTCACCGCAGAGCCGGCATCCCAGCGCACTTGATCATCACGCAATCGGCTCGCGGACTGGCGGGTTCGAATGAGCTGGTCATGCCGAACGTCCTGCCCGAGCGGGATCCTCTTGCGGCGCTCGCCGGTGTGCTCGTTGAGGCCGACTGTGGGGTCGTCCGTTGCGGTGCTGTCGGCAAGGATCGTGGCATGGGGTCACTGTTAGTCGTCACCGGGCCACCCGGGGCCGGAAAGTCAACAGTGGCGCGCATCCTTGCCCACCGCTTCGAACGCAGTGCGCTCGTCGAGGGCGACTCGTTTTTCACCTTCCTCGTTCGCGGTGCGATCCCACCGTGGCTTCGGGAGTCAAAGCAACTGCACAGCGAATTCGCCCGGGTTGCCGTCGATCGCCGGCATGTGCTGCTCGATCCCCCCGACGATCCGGAAGACGTCGCGGACCTTGTCGTCGCGGCGCTTTCCAGTGGGGCGCTGGTCTACCACAGCCCGCAACGCCATGATCCCAAGCGTGCGCTCGAGCATTTTCGAGCAAGCCACGGGGCGTTCGTTACGATGGCCAGACTTGAACACGGATCGGCCGCTCGATCAAGCGGCCGATCCGTAAGCCGATCCTGAACCGGCACCCGCAGCGGCTCAGGCGGTGTCGACCTGCGCGAAGTGTTCAACAGTGGGCAGCGGACCGTAGAAGTGGTGCAGCAGCCGGCGCCACTCCTGATACTGCGGCGAGCCGCGGAATCCCTCAATGTGGTCCTCCAACCGACGCCACTCGACCAACAGCAGGTAGCTGCCTGGCTGCTCCACGCATCTGGACAGGGTCAACCGACCGAAGCCCGCCATCCCGGCGATGATATCTTTAGCCTGAGCAAACGCTGCCTCGAACGCGCGCTCCGCACCGGGCTTGATGGACAGCAGAGCATGCTCAAGAACCATCCCGCCATGATGCCGGTCGCCCGCCAGCGGATCCGGTACCGGGTGCCCTGTCGGGTTGGAGACGGTGTCAGAGTCCAGCGAAATCGGCGATCAGTCGCCACGTCTGCTCGGGCGCTTCTTCCTGTGTGAAGTGTCCAGCATCCGGCACCAAAGCGTGATCGACTTTCGTCAGCCCAGCCGACTCGAAGCCTTCTTGATAGTCGGCCATCCGGCCGCCCTCTTTCTCGCCTCGCAGGTACAGCAGCGGTGTCCCCACCTGATCTCTTGCTGCCTTGTTGACCGCGGCGTCCTGGGGGAAGGTGCGATACCAGTTGAACCCGGCTCTGAGCGCGCTGTCCGTCGAGTACGCCTTCACGTAGGCAGCGCGGGCCGCGAGGGTGATCTTCGACGGGTCTGCTGACATCGCGTTGTAGAAGAAGTTGAAGTAGTCCGCCTGCCGGCCCCTCACCAGCCGTTCGGGCAGGTCGGGGATGGCGTGCAAGCCGAAGTGCCAGATGCAGGGATTGCGCAGCACCTCTTCCCAAGGAGCGAGACCTGGGACGCACACGTCCATGACCACGACCTGGGCCAGTTCGCCGAAGTCACGGGCGTAGGAGTAGGCCACCATCCCGCCAACGTCTTGTCCGACCACGGTGACCTCGCTCAGCCCCATGCCCACGACCAGGCCGTGCACGGCCGCGGCGACCTGGCGCTTGGAGCCGTCGGTCGGGTCACCGGTCGAACCACCGATGCCGGGCAGGTCGATGGCGATGGCCCGCACCTTCCGCGACGCCAATGTCATGACCGACAGCCAGCTCTGCCAGGACTCCGGCCAGCCGTGCAGAAATAAGAACGGGACGGCCTCTGGGTCTCCGATCTCCACCACGTGCAGCGACGAGCCTGCCACCGGGACCTGGCTGTGTCGGAACGTTACTTCGTCATCGACCATGAGGGCAGCTTTACCACCCGCCTGCGACAGTCCACTCAGGGCCGAGCCGTTGCGGCGCTGTCGCTGCTTATAGCGCCGCAACGGCCGGAGATCCCGGCACGGCACGGCCGGTGCACGTCATCGGCCCCCGGGTCGCGTCGGCGACCTGCTGCCCAGGTGGACCTCGACCACCGACCTGGGCACCGACTCGCCAGCGTTCCCAGGTAAAGGTTTAGGCGAGTTGAGGATGACCGCTCGCTGCCCAGCACCGCACAAGGATCGGCTATCCGACGACGAGGGTCGGTCGGAGGTCGGCTGCGCGGGTCGCGCGCCGTTTCTGCTGTAGTGGTTGCTGTGATTCGACTGGCGCGCAGCGACGAGCTTGCGGCGCTGCGTGAGGTGGAGCGGGCGGCCGGTGCGCCGTTCCGGGACGTCGGCATGGACGCCATCGCCGACGACGACCCGCCGTCGCTCGGCGAACTGGCCGTCTTTCAGCAGGACGGCAGGGCCTGGGTCGCGACGGACGACACTGACCAGCCGGTGGGTTACATAGTGGTGGACGTCGTCGACGGTGCCGCGCACGTCGAGCAGGTGTCGGTGCATCCAAGCCATGCGCGGCAGGGCCTGGGTCGCGCGCTTCTGGGGACCGTGGTGCTGTGGGCTGAGCAGCAGGGCCTCGATGCGGTGACGCTGACCACCTTTTCCGACGTGCCGTGGAACGCGCCCTACTACCTCCGCCTCGGCTTCCGCATTCTGGCCGAGGCAGAGGTATCCGAGGGGCTGCGCCGCATCCGCGAGCAAGAGGCGGCGCGCGGCCTCGACGCCTGGTCCCGGGTCAGCATGCGTCGCCCTGTGACCAGCCCTGACGATGCCCACTGACTGATCTGGCAGTGGGCACGTCGTGGCGTCTGGGCATTGAGCCTGAAAACCATGAACCGGCCTGGGAACGCAACTGCCACCGGAGTCCTGCGCCTGCCGATTCCCGCAGAGGTGCGCCAGCCGGGGACACCCGCATGACCAGAGCTACACGCCCCGTCAGCGCCGTCCCTCGACCTCTTACTTCCCGTGACGGTGCCGATGTCCCGGCCCCAGGTTCGCATTCGTCGACAGCGGCCCCACCGGCGCTATCACCGGCAGCTCGTAGATGTCCACGCGCCCTTCGTACGTCGCCACCAGCACCTTCCCGTCCGCCACCACCGGCGGGCAGAATTTGCTGAACTTGAACGTATTCCCCGGAATATGCGTGCTATCCCACAGCAGCTTCAATCGCGGCGTCCCGTCCCCGTTGTTCACCGGATCGAGCGCCGTCGCGTCGTATGCCCGCAGGATCCCGTCGACCACCCCACGGTTGGCATCCTGCGAAATCGGCGCCGTCGCCCAGACGATCCCCGTATCGGGATTTCCTCCGTTCGACGTCACGATCGGGAACCCGCCCGGCATTCCGCCCTTGCCTCCCATCCCCGCCGAGGCTACCTCCGCGCTCTTTGCCACGAACGTCGTCTTCCCGGTTCTGTCGATCGTCCATGCCCGCAGAGTCTCGTTCTCACCCCAGCAGAACAGCATCGGCCCACGCCCCGGACTCACCCAGAACACGGGAGATGCATGCAGGTGATGCGTCTTCCCGTCGAACAGGTGGTCCAGGTTCGCCACGTTCGAAGCGTCAATCCCGAACCCCGGAAAATACGTAAAGAAGATCGGCGACTGTTTCAGCTTAGAGAAGTCCGAGCCCTTCCCGAACTTCGCCGTATCCGTATCCAACACGTACAGCACGCCATCCTTGCCCGCGCCCACCACCAGGTTCATTCCCGGCAGCGGTACCGGACCCGCCGAGCCCAAGTCGTAATCCTGGAAATCGTCGTCTCCGTGCCGGTTCCGCACGCTGTCCTGGAACGGGGTGAACCACCCCACCGGCTCCAGCTTCGCCTTGCCTCCGCCGGCTGCCGGCGTGTAATCAAGCTTGACGATGCTCTCCGGATGATCGCCGTCTTTCGGCGGCGCGGTGCCGCCTCCGGCCGCCTCGACGCCGTAGTTGCCTGTCATCACGTAAATGCCGCCCTGTCCGTCCACCGCCGGACCCTGCCCCGCCTGCCAAATGCCCGTGCCCGACCCGTTCGGTGAGGTGCACCAAGCCGCCGTCGCGCGCAGCGGCCCCAACTCAAACGCCATCAGCCACCCGTGTGTCGGATCGCCCTCCTCGTGCGTCATGCCGCAGCCCACAAGCAACACCTTCGTCGCGTGGCCGCCTGTGTTGACGGTGCTCAGAAGCAACGCGGCCCGCTGCTTCTGTTTCGACGAGACAAACGTCGGCGCCTTGTGTCCCGCCGGCACCTGGTCCGGCGCGCTGGCCGTGATCTTCAGTCGGCCCGTCTTGTGGCCGCTCGTGATGTCCACCTCATGCAGTTCGTGCACCCCATTGGCCACCGTCCCATCCGGGCTCGTCCATGCCACCGCGTACAGCTTTTTCGTTTCCAGGTCGATCACCGGCGTGCTCAGGATTCCCCAGAGAATGTTGATCCCCCACAGGTCGATCTCGCTGCTCGTCGGTCTCGGGTTATGCGTGAGCTTCGGTTGGATCGGGCGTCCCAGGTTCGTCGGCTGCTGCCAGATCGGCTGCCCGGTGTTCGCGTCGAAAGCCCACACGTTGTTCGCCATCGTGCACACGTAAACCACATCGTGCACGTTGCCGTCGCTCATCTGGATCTGCGAAACATACAGCGGTTGAGCCTCCAGCCGCGGGTCGTCGTCGACGTGCAGGCTGCGCGTCTTCACCAGGAGGTTCGAGCCTACATTCTTCGGCGTGAGGATGGTTTCCTCCCGGTTGGACCCGGTCCGGAAAGCATCGTATGAGCGGGTGAGTATATTCATATCGCCTCCTCCTCTGACGGAGCCCTTTTCTGCTGCGATCCAGCTTGCCGCTCCGCTTGTTACAGGTGGAAGCTGGTGCCGACACTGTTGGGGATGAACGCCGGGCCGAAGCGGGCGGACATGGCGTGTTGGGCCCGCCATCCGGTGCAGTGTGCGGGGACGAGCACGTGGGGATGCAGGGCGGCGAGATCGTCGAGCACGCGTGGGATGAGAGGCTCGAACACGGGTCCGTTGAGATGGAATCCGCCTAGCAGGGCATACAGTGGCAGGTCGCCCGTGAGCCGCCGAGCGTAGCGGGCAATGTTGACCACGCCAGCGTGGCCGCACCCGGTGAGTACCACCAGACCCTTGTCTCGCACGTTCAAGATCAGTGCCTGATCGTCAAGAACCAGGGGATCGGGTTGCCAATCGTCGTTCAACCACGCTTGCTGTGGTGGGAAACCCGGTTCGTAGCCGGTGGTGCGGGGGATCTCCCCAGTGACCAGCACGGACCGTTCGAACAGAAAGCTGGGCTGCTGCTCGTCGATGATGTCGAAACCCGCCTGCTCCAGCGCTCGGCGGCTCGTCGTCGGTATCTCCAGCGGTTCGCGGCCGGGCAGCGCGACGCGGCGGCGGCGCCAGAAGTGGGGGTGGATCAGCACCGGCATGTTGGTCCGGCCGAGTGTCCGGATCAGCCCGTCGATGCCGGTGGTGTGGTCGAAATGGCCATGGCTGCACACGATCGTCTCAATCGAGCTAGGGTCGATGTCGAGGCGGCGCATGTTCTCGACCACGCCGTCCGGGCTGGTGCCGGCGTCATAGAGCAACCGATATTCGCGGTCGCCCTTCGACACGACCACCAGCACGGAAAAGCCATGCTCGGCGATGAGCGCGTCAGTAACCTCGCCGTTGTCCATTACCGCCGCTGTCTTCCGTGGCCCGGCCCCTACCGGGACGCGACGGGCCGGCCCTTGGCCGGGCATGAGAAGGTCGGTGACATTGTCCATCAGCGTGGTGATCCGGACGGAATCGACGGGCTCTAGTTCGATCTCGATGGCCGGGTTGAAATCGTGAAGCACGGGCGGTGGCAGTCTGGCCGGGCTATCGTCGGTGCACACACACCGAGCGTAACGGCGCAAGGATGTGACGTCAGCAGAAGACGGCCATCGACTCCACCGGCCTGCGCCTGCCAGACTTGATCTTCTTAACCGGGTAGGCCCGCTCCCAGCACACCACCCGCTCGGAAAATTGAGCCAGCCGGGGACTGGACGTCGGCCCGATGATCTGGTGTGCTTAGCCTTGCCTATCACTCGATCGAGGGGCAACGGTGCCATGTACGTCTGCATCTGCCGTGCGGTGACCGAGACTGAGGTGCACGGATGCATCGCCGAAGGGGCATGCACCGTCAGGGACGTGGTCGAGCGCAGCGAGGCCGGGACCGGATGCGGAACCTGCGTAGGGAAGATCGCCGCCCTAGTCGGCGCCCACGCCGGCCAATTGGGCAGCCCACTGCGGTGCAGCGTCTGATCATCGGCTGGACCACCGGGACTTGATACTCCCTGGTCAGGGCAGGCTCACCTTCAGTGACAACCCTGCCGGGACGCGTTACGGTCGCGATCATTGAGGGATCGATCCGGAGGGGGTTGCGTTATGCGCGGCGATGACGAGGTTCTCGCGTTGCTCAACGAACAGCTCACCAGTGAGCTGACCGCCATCAATCAGTATTTCCTGCACGCCAAGATGCAGGCCAACTGGGGATTCACCAAGCTCGCCGAGCACACCCGCAAAGAGTCCCTCGAGGAGATGGAGCATGCGGAGCGGATCACCGACCGCATCCTGTTCCTGGAGGGTCTCCCCAACTATCAGAAGCTGCTCCCGCTACGGATAGGGCAGACCGTGCGAGAGCAGTTCGAGGCGGACCTGACCGTCGAGATGGAGGTCGTCGCGCGGCTGCGTCCCGGTATCGCGATGTGCCGGGACAAGGGCGACATCACCACAGCCAACATCTTCGAGCACATCCTCTCCGACGAAGAGGAGCACATCGACTTCCTCGAGACCAACCTCGAATTGATCGACAAGCTCGGTGAGCAGCTCTATCTCAGCCAGCTCGTGGAGCGGCCGCCGACCAATGGCTGACAAGGAATCGGCGTAGGCACCACTACCGTCACCGTCGTGGCGGAGCGACTGTTCGGGGTCGACGAGGCCCGCGCCTTGCTCCCCGAAGTACGCAGGCGAGTCGATGCGCTGGTTGAGGCACGAGCAGACCTCACCGAGCTGTCCATGGATCTGCGCGGTGGTGGCTCGTCCTCGCTCGGCGGTCTTGCGGAGTTGAAGGCGCTGCAAGCCCGGCTGGACGACATGCTCGGGTGGTTTCGCGATGAGGGCATCGAGCTCAAGGGATTGGCACCATTCCTCATCGACTTCCCCGCCGAGCTGGACGGGGTGTCGGTTCGGCTGTGCTGGCTGGAAGGGGAGCCGGCGCTGGCCTGGTATCACCGGTCCGACCTCGGCATCGCCGGGCGCCGCCGGCTCCCTGACTGAATACACCGGACATTACGTGTGAACTGCTGTCCGCGACGATCTCGCCGACCAGACAGGCCACGATCAGCGAATCATTCACTGCACCGGCTGCTGGGCCAACTGGTGGGCGATCTCGGTGATCACGGGTTGGAGCAGGATCGGGGATGTTCCGCTGAGCAGGTTACGCTCGGCCACCTCCAGCACCACGACCTTCCCGCCTGCGAGTAGCTCCCCGGCCGAGCGCGGGGTGGTGCCGACGGTCTCGGGGTGCACGACGGTGATGTCGGTGAAGGCCGCGGCGAGATAACGGCTGGCGAACTGGGTGAACGAGTCACCGATCATCCGAACGGGCTGACCGACGGTGCCCGCAGCGGGAGCCGACGTCAGCCGGAGCGGGACCCGAAAGTCGCTGGCGATCGAGCGGGTTCGGTCCGGCTGCCCTGCCGGTGCCAGCGAGTACGTCGGGATCGTGTGCTCGCTGCTGCGACCGATCAGCGGGCTGATGTCGTCTGGCCACGGGGTGGGACCGGTCGGGGACACCTGCCAGGTCCGGGTGACGCCGGGCTGCACCCGGTCTGCCAGCGCGTAGGTCATCGCCAGACCACCTTCCTGGCTCCAATGCGTGTCGGCCGGGTAGTAGACCGGGGAGCCCTTGCGCCGGGCTATCAGGGCAAGCGTCGGTCGCAGATCGATGGCGCCGGCTTCGGTGACCACCCGGCGCCAGAACTCGCTCCTGGCCCGCGAGGAGCAGTCCCGTCCCAGGTAGTCGGTGGGCAGATGGTCGGGCATCATGGTCGTCTTGTCGGGGGGTACGACCAGAATGAACTGCCTGCCGGAAGCCTCCACCGCGGCGCGTAGCCGGCGCAACGACACCAGGGTGTCGGTGAGCGAACGGGACGGCACGCAGGCGCCACTGACATCCGCACCCAGGTACAGCCAGCCGTCGCGGCCCTCGATCACCGGAGGGAACGCAGCGATCGGCGGATGCATGGACGGGGCGACGGCCGGGCCCGATGGCGGCACCGACTGAGCGGGTAAGGCAGCGGGTTCACCGAAGACATCCCTGCTCATCCCCTCGGTCACGCGGACCGCGGTGTCCCGGAAGGGCAGGTTGTCCGCCGCCCAGATGGGCAGCTGGGTGAGCCACACCCAGCCGTTGTGAGGGTTTCCGAACGTGGCCAGCGCCCGGTTCTCGAACCGGGCGGGGTGGACGCCCGAGCTGTGGGCGATGGTCGGGCCGAGGAAGAACAGACCAGCGCAGATCAATGCGGTGAGCCGACGGCCGCCATGACGTGGCCGGTGCCTGCGGTTGGTCACCGACATGGCGTGCACCGTAACTTCCCCGCGCTCGGTAGCCTGCACCGGCCGACCCGCCCGCACGTGGGGAGAACGCCTCATGGATGACACCGTCACAAAGCCGATGGTCCCCACCCGCACCGGGCCACCAGGCACCGCGCACCGCGGCATCGAGTGGACCGGCGAACGTTGCGTGCCCTGGACCGACGACCTGCAGGTCGTCTACGAGCACTACCACCGGTACGCGCTGGCTGCCCGCTACACCACCGGCGCGCGGGTGCTCGACCTCGCCTGCGGGGAGGGATTCGGACCCGCGCTGCTCGCCGCCGGCGCCCGCGAGGTAGTGGGCATCGACATCGACCCCCAGACCGTCGAGCACGCCGCTGCCCATTACCCGCGGGACAACGTGCACTTCGCCGTCGGGTCGATGATCGATCCCGAGCTGCTCGCCGGCGCGGAGCCCTTCGACGTCATCACCTGCTTCGAGGCACTGGAACATGTCGTGGAGCAGGACGTCCTGATCGCGCTGGTGCGCAGGCTGCTGACGCCTGGCGGGCTGTTCTTGACCAGTACCCCCGACGTGACGGTGTACAGCCACGAGCACGGCAACGACAACCCCTTCCACGTGCGGGAGCTCACCGAGCCGGAGTTCCGGGCGCTGCTGCACGGCTCGTTCACCCACGCTGCGATCCTGCGCCAGAACGTCGCCGCCGGGTCGCTCGTCACCGGTGCGACGCCCGGTTCAAGGATCGCGCAGTCCCTGCACCGGGCGCCGGACGGGGGCTGGCGGGTGGCGCGGGAGCTACCGCACACCTACCTGCTCGGCGTCGCGTCGGATGCGGCATTGCCGGAACTGCCCGAGCTCAGCGTGCTGGTCGATCCCGATCTGACTCTGGTGCGCGACGCGCATCGCGCGTTGGCCCAGCAACGGAATCAGGCCACTGAGCTCTCCGCCCAGCTGGCCCACCAGCGGCAGCAGGCGGTCGTCGAACAGGCGGCAGCCGCCGAACGGTTGGCCCGGCGCGACGCCGATGCGCAGCAGCTGCAGGCCGAGCTGGCCGCCGCACAGCACCGGGCCCAACGAGCCGAGTCACTGGCGTCCTGGCAACAGGAGATCGCCGCAGCAGCCGAACGCCAGGCAGCCGAGCTGCAACGGGAGGTCGTGACGTTGCGCGCCGAGCAATCGGCCACCGCGACGCGGTTGATCTCCCGCTACCGGAGCACGGTGGAGCGGGCGGCTCCCCGCGGGACGCTGCGTCGTGATCTCTACGAGCGCGCCCTGGGACGGGGGTTACCGGCGCCGGCGGCGCACCCGCTCGGTCCGGTGGAGCTGCGCACCAGTGCGTCGCCGCTGCTCAGCATCGTGGTGCCGGTACACGGCAAGTGGGAGTACACCCGGGCGTGCCTGACCAGCATCGAACAGCACCGCCCGGCGGTCCCGTTCGAGGTACTCGTCGTCGATGACGCCTCGCCGGACCGCACTGCCGAGCTGGTCGCGGCCGGCTCAGGTGTGCGACTGGTGCGCACCGAGCGCAACGTCGGGTTCGTGGGGGCGTGCAATCTCGGCGCAAGCCAGGCCCGCGGGGCCTACCTGCTGTTCCTCAACAACGACACCGAAGTGCGACCCGGCGCCCTGGACGCACTGGTCGACGCGGCCGACTCCGACGACCGGATCGGTCTGGTCGGCGCGATGCTGGTGTATCCAGACGGGCGGTTACAGGAAAGCGGCGGCATCATCTGGGCCGACGGGTCGGGCTGGAACTACGGTCGCGACCGCGACGCCGGTGCGCCTGAGTTCGGTGTGCGCCGCGACGTCGACTACTGCTCCGGAGCGGCGATCCTGGTGCGCCGGGATCTGTTCGACTCCGTCGGCGGGTTCGACCAGCGCTACGCGCCCGCCTACTACGAGGATACCGACCTGGCCTTCGCCATCCGGGCGACCGGGCACCGGACCATCGTCGAACCGCGCGCGGTCGTGGTGCACCACGAAGGTGTCTCGCACGGCACCGACCTCACCACCGGCGTCAAGCGCTACCAGGAGATCAATCGCGCGCTGTTCGTGGACAAATGGGCGCCGACTCTGGCCGACCACCTGCCTGCCGCGAGTGAGCTCACCGTGTGGCTGGGGCGCCAGCGGGGGCCGGCGGGCCACCGGGGCGGCCTGCTGCTCGTCGCCGACCACCAGGTACCCACCCCTGACCGTGACTCCGGTTCGATGCGCATGCACCGGTTGTTGCTGCACCTCGTCGAGCTGGGCCAGCGGGTGGTGTTCTTCCCGGGTAACGGCGCCCTCCTGCAGCCCTACACCGCGGAGTTGCAGCGGCACGGGATCACAGTGATCCCCGACGCCGCCGGGCAGGACACCTTTCTGCGCGAGGCGGGCGCGGCGCTGCACCTCGCCGTGCTGTCCCGGCCGCAGGTGGGCTGGAAGCTGCTCGAGGAGCTGCGGATGCACGCGCCGCGCTGCCTCGTGGCTTACGACACCGTGGACCTGCACTTCCTGCGCCTGCAACGGCAAGCGGAGCTGGCCGCGGCCACGGGCGACGACGCTGCTCCGGCCCTGGCAGGCAAGGCGGCCGCGTCGCGGGAACTGGAGCTGGGGCTGGTGCGGGCCGCCGACCTGACCCTCGTGGTCTCCGAGCACGAGCAGCGCCTGCTGCGCAGCCTGGTGCCGGAGGCCGACGTGCGGGTGTTGTCCAACGTGCACCACCCGGCCGGTTCGGTGCCCGGGCCGCAAGGGCGCGCGGGACTGCTGTTCGTCGGCAGCTTCGACCACCTACCCAACCGGGACGCGGTGGCCTGGATGGCCCGCGAGGTGCTTCCGCTGGTGCACCGCCGGCATCCGGACACGGTGCTGCACGTCGTGGGCAGCAACCCGTCGCCCGATGTACTCGGGCTGGCCGATGACACGGTCGAAGTGCACGGCTGGGTGGCTGATCTGGTGCCGTTGCACCGGAGGTGCCGGCTGTCGGTGGCGCCGGTGCGGTTCGGAGCCGGTGTGAAGGGCAAGGTGGGCGAGAGCATGGTTGCCGGCTTGCCCACGGTGTGCACGCCCGTGGCCGCCGAGGGGATGGGGCTGGTGGACGGCCACCATGTGCTGGTGGCCCCCGACACCGCCGGGTTCGCCGACCGGGTGGTGGCGTTGCTGGAGGACGACGCGCTGTGGTGCACGCTGTCTGAGGCCGGGGCCAGCGCGATCATCGAACGGTTCGGGTCGGACGTAGCCCGGGCCACCCTGCAGGACCTGCTGGACACTGCCCTGCTGGACTCTGCTCGGCGCCCTAGTACTACAGCGCTAGATCATTAGGGTCTGGAGGTGGAGGTGGCGCCGGACGTGTGCTCGGCGGGCTTGGGCTTGGTGCCAGCGCCGAAAGATCGACCAGTGCAGGCCGTGGTGGATTTTTGGTTCGCTGCTGTGCGCGAGGTTGAGTAGTCGACGGATTTCGGCGAGGGTGAGCGCGATCAGGCGTCGGTGGATGGGTGGAGTGGTTTCCGGTTCGGTCGAGGGGGTGGATGGATTTTCCTGCTGGTCTGGTTGTGTGGCGTGTTGGGCCCCCTTTTTTTGGCGTGGTGTGCGGTGACGGCGAGGAAGGTGTGGGTGAGCATGGCGAGGGTGATATGTCGATGCCAGGCGTTCCAGGTGCGGACTTGGTAGTTGTCGAGTCCGACTTCGTTTTTGCTGGATCCGAAACATTCTTCGATGGGCCAGCGCGCCCCGGCCACGCCGACGAGTTCTCCGAAGCGTGCGTGGTGTGGGTTGTAGCAGTGGTAGAAAGCGGGTTCACCGTCGTCGATGGATCGGCGGATCAGATACTGGTGGTCGGGATCATCGGAGTCGATGAGTGCCCAGTCGTAGACGCGGTGTCCTTTCGATCCGATGCCGCAGGCGCGGCGTTGCCAGGTGTTCCTGGGTAACCCTCGCGCGAGCTCATCCACCTGGGTCACCTGTCCCGCGGTGTCGGCGAATCGGGTGTTCTTCGGGACGGCCATCACATACGGGATCCGACTGCTCTCAAGATAGTCGCACAGGCCGGGGTTCTGGGCGAGCTCCTCGTCCGCGGTGAACCAGGCGAACGGCATCCCGGCTGCGCGAGCCGCGCAGATCATCTCGATGACCTGCTCCGGCCTGGTCGCGAACGCCAGCTCCGCCGGGACACCGGCCCCAGCGCAGCGAGCCGGGTCAGCCATCCACGACTTGTCCGGCATGTACAGTCGCCGGTCAACCAAGACGCGATCCCGTGTGGGTGTCACGTAGCACAGGAACGTGGCGATCTGACAGTTATCGATCCGCCCTAACGTTCCGGAATACTGCCGTTGCACGCCGACCGACTTGGTGCCCTTCTTAGCAAATCCCGTCGGATCCGCCACGAGGATCCCCGCCGGGTCGGCCAGATGTTCCATCGCATACTCACGGTTGCATTCCAGCAACGCATCCGCATCCCACGGCGACAGGTTCAGAAAGCGCTGCAACGCTGTCGGGTCCAGCTCGCCACCATGCTCGGCGATCGTCCAGCCATTCTTCCGTTCTAGTGGTGACAACAACCCCCGCACATACTGTTCGGCGTGCTTCTTCGACTCCGCCCGGTAGAAAAACGGCCGAACCCGCGCGAGCAAACTCGCCAGCTCGGATTCCCACCGACCCACATCTTCCCGGGACACCGCATCATCGTACACAACTGGTTGACTCGTCGACGTCAGAGGCACAGAAATATCGTTCCACGCCCCGGCCTCGATTCAGTGGAGGCGCGCAGACCGGCACGGCAGATCACTATTTCTATCGACACACGACATGCGCTCCGACGCTATCTCTCCTCATTCAAAAGTGGTCGCGGCCGACAAGGCACAATCTCGCCCACGGCAGCGGGGTGGGACCGGGCTCGCCGACCGGCGCACACCGCGCACCCGTCAACAGCGTCCGGCCGGCCGAACTCGCCAAGAACGCGCTCACCTGCACCGATGACACGCCAAAAGAAGATCTAGCGCTGTAGTACTAGACCTCTGTTCTCCCTTAAGTTAGCCTGCCCTAATTATCACGTTTTGATCACGTTTTGATCACATATGGAGTGGCTATGGAGCGGCGTCGCGCGCTCGCCTGGGCTGGTTCGATCGCACTGACGGCGGGTGCCGGGGCGCTCGTGTTGGGTTCGCTCGTCGGTGGGTTTGGCCTCGCACCACCAGCGGTACAGCAGGAGCAGGTGACCAGACCCGGGCCGAGACCGGGAGGTGCCGAGCCCCAGCCGATACCAGGAGGCGCTGAGGCGGAACCGGCACCTCCCGGTGCTGAAGCGAGATCTGCACCACGACTCATGTCGGCGGCCGGACCAGGCCCGCGCTCCCCGACAAGCGGTGGGAAGTTCCCGGCGAACGTCACCGCAACGCCTTCGTCGAACCCGGACGAGGCGCTCTGGTGCGACGCCGCGATGGGCGACCCGCCTGAGCCGACCATGAAATCCCCCTCGTCGCGAGCTGCGGCGGTTCCTGGGCAGCGCGGCACGCCGGTCGGTGGGCAAAGCCGCAGCAAGGCTTCCCAGCAGGGGATCATCGCTGAGACGGATGCTGAGCTGGGCGGGACTCCGGATGGCCGGCGTATCCGCAGCCAGAGTCCCGGTTGGCCGGGAACGTCCGGGGCGGCCGCCGAGGTCGGCACTTCCGGCCCTTCGAGCGTCCGGAGTAGGGCAGTGACGCCGGGTCCATCGCCGACTGGTGGCCCGAAGACGGCAGTGGAAGACCACGCAGGGCGTGGCCGTGGTGGCCATGATGGCTGATGCGCCGGCACGGCCTGCGGGTGCCTCGCGGATCTGGGCCGGGGGTGTATCCGCCGCCGCCATGGTGACGTTGGTGTCGCTGATGACCCGGGTGGACAGCCCGCCCGTGCTGCGGGTTCAGCACGATTCCGTGCTGTGGTGGTACGTGGCCCGCGCGTCCGGTCTGCTGGCCTGGATGTTGCTCGGCGTCTCGGTGATGGGTGGGCTGCTGATGAGCACGCAGCTGACCCGGGGTAGCTCGCGCCGATGGACGCAGGGGTTTCACGAGTTCGTCGGGGCGCTGGCGGTGGTGTTCACCGTGGTTCACCTGGCCTCGGTGCTCGCCACCACCCGGCTGCGGATTGGCCTACGGCAGCTGTTCGTCCCGTTCGCCCGGCCGGACAATCCGTGGGCTCAAGGCTGCGGGGTGCTGGCCTTCTACCTGCTCACCGCAGTAATGCTGACCTCATGGGCGCGGGCTTGGTTGCCCCGGCGGTGGTGGCGTCGGGTGCATCTACTGACGTTTCCGTTGTGGGTCCTGGCCAGCGGCCACACCGTGCTGGCGGGTAGTGACACCAGTTCCCCGGTCTTGCACTGGGCCAGCCTGGTGGTAGGGGTCGCGATCCTGTTCCTGGGTGCCCTACGGCTGCTCACGGGCCGGCCGACCGCAGGTACGGCCGGCCTGGGGGTGGGGGCTCCGGCGGAGCCGGCCCTGGCCCCCACGACTGCCGGCCTGCCTGCGACCACCCCTGCGGTGGTGCCTGCCACGGCGGGGACCGGGATGCGACTGCTCATCGGCCAGACGACGTGGGAAGCCGACGACGTCTTGTCGTTGCGGCTCGATTCCCCGGACGGCGCACCACTACCGAGGTGGGAGCCGGGTGCGCACATCGAATTGGCTTTGCCCTCGGGACGGCGCCGGCACTACTCACTGTGCGGTGAGCCGGACGACACCCGTTCCTACCGGATCGCGGTCCTACAGGTGCCGGTGGGGCGTGGTGGGTCGGTGGAGGTGCACACCGGCGTTCGGACCGGCCAGCTGATCACAGTGCAGGGGCCGCGTAACCGTTTCCCGTTGGTGCCCAGCGCGACCTACCTGTTCATCGCCGGCGGGATCGGGATCACCGCCATGATGGCGATGGCGGCCCGAGTCGCGTCCGTGGATGGTGACTGGAAGCTGGTGTACACCGGGCGATGCCGCGCCGGCATGGCCTTTATCGACGAGGTCCGGGCGTTGAACCCCGACCGGGTCGATGTGGTGCCCGCCGACGAGCGCGGACGACCCGATCTGGATGCGATCATCGGGGCGGTCTCGCCCGGCACCGCTGTCTACTGCTGTGGCCCGGACCGGCTGCTGCACGCGGTGCAGGAATGCGTCGGCGCTCGGCTGGATCTGAGCCTGCACAGCGAGCGTTTCACCGGCACCGTCGCTTGCGGCGGTGCCGCGTTCACCGTTGAGCTGCGCCGCACCGGGCGCATCATCGACGTGCCCGCCGACCGCAGCGTCCTGCAGGCCATCCGCGACGTCGTGCCCAGCGTCTCGGCCGGTTGTGAACAGGGTATCTGCGGCGCTTGCCGCACCACGGTGCTTGCCGGCGAGCCGGACCACCGCGACGACCTGCTCAGCGACGCTGATCGGGCGGCCGGCGCGATGCTGATCTGCGTCTCCCGTGCCCGCAGCGAGCGGCTCACCCTCGACCTGTGGGCGGCGATCTGTGAGCGGCGACTCGGACCGCCGGCTCAGTCACGTCTGATCATGAGTTGTTCCCCTGCCAGGAGCCCGCCGATGTCGTGCAGTGCGGGCAGATCGTGGACGTCGGTGGGCAGCGCGGGAACCGTCACCGCCGCGACCGCCGGATGCGCCCGGCCGAACCGGGCCAGTAGCCGGCGTTCCCGGCTGGCCAGCGCGACCCGGTCGGCGTGCAGCCGCAGCACAGCCGCAGCCAGCGGCGCAGTGCCGGTCTGTTCCAGCGCTTCGGCCACCGTCTCGGCCCGCGCTGCCGGAAGGTCGGCGAGCACTGGATGTGTTCGGTTGAGCACCACCCCCGCCAGCGGCATCGCCTCGGTGGCCAACCGGTCCACGAAGTAGGCCGCCTCGCGTACCGCGTCTGCCTCCGGAGTCGCAATCACCACGAACGCCGTTCCCGTCGCGCGGAGCAGCTCGTAGGTCTCGGTCGCGCGCTCCCGGAAACCGCCGAACATGGTGTCGAAGGCCTGCACGAACGCCGAGGCGTCGGCCAACAGCTGACCGCCCAGGATCGTCGAGATCGCCCTGGTGAACAGCCCGAACCCGGCACCCACCAGCCGGCGCACACCACGTCCGCCGGCTCGCGCCGGGGTGGCCAGCAGCCGGATCATCCGCCCGTCCAGGAACGACGACAGCCGCTGCGGGGCGTCGAGGAAATCCAGCGCGGAGCGCGAAGGCGGGGTATCCACCACGACGAGATCCCACTGGCCGACCGCAACCAGCTGCCCCAGCTTCTCCATCGCCATGTACTCCTGGGTGCCGGCGAACGACGAGGAGATGGCCTGGTAGAACGGGTTGGCGATGATCTGGGCGGCGCGCTCGGGGCTGGCGTGCACCTGCACCATCTCGTCGAAGGTGCGTCGCATGTCCAGCATCATTGCGTGGAGTTGCCCACCGGCTGCCGTGATCTCCTCAGTGGGCGCCACCCGGCGGGGATTGTTCGTCAGCGCCCGCAAACCCAGCGACTGCGCCAGCCGGCGCGCCGGGTCGATCGTGAGCACTACCACCGACCGCCCCCGCTCGGCTGCCCGCAGCGCGAGCGCCGCTGCCGTCGTCGTCTTGCCCACCCCGCCTGCACCGCAGCACACCACCACCCGCGTGGCACGGTTGTCCAGCAGCGCGTCGACGTTGAAGTGGGGCGGTGGTCTCATCGGACACCCTGCTCACGGAGCACTTCGGCGAGCTCGTAGATCGCGCCGAGGTCGACTCCGTCTCCCCCGACTTCGGTGAGTTCCGGCAGCTCGATCAACGGCATGCCGGCGTCGGCCAGCCTGCTGCGAGCCTGCCGCTCGGCCTCCACCCGCACCGCATGCTCGGCGGTCTCGGCGACCAGGCCGTCCAGCACCGCCGGGTCCAGGTCCAGGCCGGCGGCGAGTAAGCCGGCGCGGACCCGGTCGGCCTCGATCTGGCCGTTGGTCGCGGCGACCGCCGACCGAGCGGGCAGCCGGGATGGTCGCGCCCTATTGATCAGCACGGCCCCCGGGCGCAGGTCCGCCAGATCCAGTCCCGCGACAGTCTCCAAGGTCTCGGCCACCGGCAGGTCCTCCAGCAGCGTGACCAGGTGCACTGCGGTACCCGGCGAGTGCAGCAGCCGCACCACCCCTTGACTCTGGCTGTGGATCGGGCCCACCTTTGCCAGGTCGGCCATCGCCCTGGTGACGTCGAGGAACTTCACCACCCGCCCGGTCGGTGGGGCGTCGAGCACCACCGCGTCGTAGGTATGGATGCCGTTGACCGCTCGGGTGGTCGCCTCCTTCACCTTGCCGGTGAGCAGCACATCCCGCAGCCCTGGTGCCAGCGTGGTGGCGAACTCGATCGCGCCCATCCGGCGCAGGGTCCGGCCCGCGAAGCCCAGGTTGTAGAACATCGCGAAGTACTCCAGGAGGGCCTCCTCGGCGTCCACCGCCAGCGCCCGGACCTCCCCACCGCCAGGGGCGACCGCGATGCGCCGCTCCTGGTAAGGCAACGGGGGGACATCGAACAGATGAGCGAGGCCCTGCCGTCCCTCGACTTCCACCAGCAACGTGTGCCCGCCGCCAGTGGCCAGTGCCACCGCCAGCGCGGCAGCCACCGTCGTCTTGCCGGTCCCGCCCTTGCCGGTGACGACGTGCAGGCGAGCTCGAGCCAGCTCGTCAGACCATGACATCACGGTCGCGAGCGTAAACGCTCGTGAGTGGGTAACAGTGTCCCAGCACTCAATGCCACTCACGACCAGCCGTAGGCTGCGCCGTCATGACGAAGTGGGAGTACGTGACCGTGCCGCTGTTGACGCATGCCACCAAGCAGATCCTCGATCAATGGGGAGGCGACGGCTGGGAGCTGGTCACCGTGATGACTGGGCCGACCGGGGAGCAGCTGGTGGCCTATCTCAAGCGCCCCAAGCAGTGAGCTGGTCGGAGCGGCTGATCGAGCTGGGCCTGGTGTTGCCGCCGGTGGCCACCCCGGCCGGGGCGTACGTTCCCGCGGTGCGCACCGGATCGCTGGTGTTCACCGCCGGCCAGCTCCCGCTGGTCGAGGGAACGTTGGCGGCCACCGGCAAGCTCGGTGCCGAGATCGGCACCGAGCGCGGCCAGCAGCTGACCCGGCGTTGCGCGCTCAATGCGCTGGCCGCGGTGGACGCTCTGGTCGGGCTCGACGCGGTGGTCCGGGTGGTGAAGGTGGTCGGGTTCGTGGCCTCTGCACCCGGGTTCACCGCGCAGCCCGCCGTGCTCAACGGTGCTTCCGAGCTGCTCGACGAGTTGTTCGGCACCGCAGGGGCGCATGCCCGCTCGGCTGTCGGGGTGGCCGAACTACCCTTGGGTGCCCCGGTTGAGGTCGAGCTGATCGTCGAGGTGCTCTGACGCAGTGCGCCCGGTGAATCGCAGGGGCAGGGTGACGGGACCGGTGATGCCGACGTGGGGCCGCGAGACCACGGGCCCGTCCAGCGCGATATCACCGAGCCGAGACGCGAGAACCGGCAGCGCCTCACTCATCTCGAGGCGGGCCAACCAGTTGCCGAGACAGTAGTGGATGCCGCCGCCGAAGGTGAGGTGCGCGGTGCGCGGCGTGGTGATGTCGAACGGCGCGTCACCGAAGGTGTCGGGTTCGGTGTTGGCGGCGGCGATGAACAGGGCAACGTGGGTTCCGGTCGGGATGTCCACGCCCTGGAAGGTGAAGTCCTCAGTGACGATCCGGTTGATCACCGGTGTCACGGGGATGACTCGCATCACCTCTTCGACGGTGGCGCTGGCCAGCTCGGGTCGCTGGGCGAGCAATCGCCACTGTTCGGGGTGCCGGATGAAGGTGGTCATCGCCAGACCGAGTTGGTTGCGGGTGGTGTCCTGGCCCGCGACGACCAGGGTGCTGACCAGGCTGCGCAGTTCGTCGGTGGTCAGGCGTTGGCCGTCGGCTTCTGCGGCGATCAGCGCGGAGATCAGGTCGTCGCCGGGGTTTGCGCGGCGTTGCGCGATCAGTTCGTCGCAGCAGGCGTGGATGCTGGTGACGGCCGCGTCGATGCGGTCCTGTTCCGCTGCGGCGATCGGGCTGAAGCCGAGCCCGATGTCGGTGGCCCAGCCGAGAAACGCGTCGAAGCGCTCAGCGGGGATGCTGAGCACTTCGGCGATCACCCATGCGGGGTAGAGGTCGGCGAAGGCGGTCATGAATTCGCAGCGACCGTTGCCGGCGAAGCCGTTGATCAGCTCGTGGGCCTTGGCTCGCATGAAGGGCCGCAGCGCATCGACACTGCGCTGGGTGAACGCCGTGCTCACCAGCCGGCGCTGGCGTTGGTGCGCCTGACCCTCCAGGTTGAGCAGCGATGTGCGCAGCGTGTCGGCGAACGCGCCGGAGGTGACCCCATAGGCGGCCACCGCGGCCAGGACGCCGTGGCGAAGGCGGCGGTCCCGCAGCAGCGTCAGGCACTCCTGGTAACGCAGTACCGCGATTCCGATCGGGGTTCGGGCCCACCAGCCGGCGTCGGCGGCGGCGCGGACTTCGGGAGAGTCGACCCGGAATGCCGGGTCGAGGATGTCGAAGAAGGCGACGTCGGGGTGCGGCGTGGCATTCATCGTGGTCTCTTGCGCGTCACCGTCGATGTCATGCCTCCACCTCTCGACGACCGTCGCTTGGAGCGGATTCGTGCTCCAGCACCGTCAACCGGTGCTACTGAACAGAGCGTTCACCAGAGCGACGAGATACCGTGCCGACATCCTGGTGATCGGGTCACGTGCGGCGGGCCAGGCGCTGGGGCGCCAGGATCTGCACCCGGGTTCACCGCGCTGCCCGCCGTGCTCAACAGGCGCTTGCGAGCTGATCGTCGAGGTGTTCTGAGCCGGGTTACACCTACACCGCGACGATCTCGAGGTACTCATCCAGTCCCTTCACGTCCGCACCGTTTCGGGTGTACAGCCGAGCGCCGTGCACGTGGGCGGTGGCCGCGATGAGCAGGTCCATGACATGGGAGCGGGGTTGACGGCCGGACTGGGCCACTGCCGCCGCGAGCATGCCGTAGCTTGCCGCCACCGCGTCGTCGACGGGTAGCGCCTCGAAGCGGTGCTGAAGGACAGCGAGCCGTCGGAGGCGTTCGGCCCGCGTTTGCGGGTCGGTGGTGACCAGCACTCCGAAGTGCAACTCGGCGATCGTGGCGGCGCTGACGGCCAGCTCGCCGTCGAGCTCTGGCACGTCACGTGCAATGACGACGCTGGTGTCCAGCACCGCGCGCATCATCGGGACCAGGGGTTCACGGGCGAGTCGTCGAGCAGTGTGCGGTCATGCTCCCACTGCGGGTCGTCCGGTCCGGAGAACAGGTCCGCGATGTCCTCGTAGCGCCGCCAGGAGCGAGTGGTGGCGCTACGGAGCACGGCGACAGGACGCCCGCTCACCGTGATCGTCACCGCCGCACCCGCTTCGACCCGACGCACGATCTCGCTCGCGTTCTGCCGCAGCTCCCGCAGTCCGACGGATTCCATGTCCGCCAGGATAGCACAAGTGCTACATCGGGACGTCACAGGCGACGAATCGGACAGTTACCATGGTTGTGGGCACAATCGGGCGCTCCCGCAGGTCTGGGGTGGACGGTCAGGCCGAAACGCGTGGCGTCTTGATCACCGTGGCGTTGATCGGCGCTGCTGTCAACGGGCGCGGCGGGCCAGGCGCTGAGGCTCCAGGATGAGCACGCTCTTGCCTTCCAGCCGCAGCCAGCCGCGGTGCGCGAAATCGGCGAGCGCCTTGTTCACCGTCTCACGCGAGGCGCCCACCAGTTGAGCGATCTCCTCCTGCGTGAGGTCATGGGTCACCCGGAGCATGCCGGCTTCCTGGACACCGAAGTCGTGTGCGAGCTGCAGCAGTGCCTTGGCCACCCGCCCGGGCACATCGGTGAAGATCAGGTCGGCGAGCATGTTGTTGGTCCGGCGCAGCCGCCGTGCGATCACCCGTAGCAACTGCTCGGCGATCTCTGGTCGTTTCGTGAGCCATTCCCGCAACGCGGCGCGGTCCATGCTGACGGCATTGACCTCGGTCACTGTGGTGGCAGTCGACGTGCGTGGTCCCGGATCGAAGATCGACAACTCGCCGAACATGTCAGAAGGCCCGAACACGGCGAGCAGGTTCTCCCGGCCATCAGTCGACTTACGCCCGATCTTGACCTTGCCCGACAGGATGATGTAGAGGCGGTCGCCCGGTTCGCCTTCGGCGAAGATGATGTGGGCCCGGGGGAAGCTGACCGGCTCCAGGGAGGCTCTCAATGCCTGAACTGCCGACGGGTCGACACCCTGGAAGATGCCGGCCGTAGCCAGGGGGTCGTTCACCGCGTTCCTCCAGCCGACCCGAGCGGAACCGGCCCCGCAGTCAAGGGGCCTGCCGAATGCCGCCGATCACATCGGGAAGTCTAGGGCCGTTGCCGAGTGGGGCGTGACGTGACTAGGCCGAAGTCATGCGGGGAAGTGTCACTACGTGGCACAGCACCGCCATGTGGGGCTCCGTTGCGTGGAGCTCCGCTACGTGGGCCGGTTCCATTACGTGGGCGAGCGCCGGGTCGCCGACGCCGTCGAAACAGCTCCAGCGCGCCGCCGATTCCGCTGCCGAACAGCGCCCGCACCTCCTCTGGCCGGGCTGCCTGCAGGAACTCCTCAACCTCGTTGCTCTGCACAGCGTTCTCCTGCACCGCAAGATGGCGCAGGCGGCTCTCCAGCCGCTCCATCGCGAGTGCGAATAACATGATCAACACGGGGATGGCGGCAACTAACCAGGTGGTCATGGTGCGGGGGATGATGCCGCATCACCCGACCGGTGTGCGCGCGGGGTCGGGTGTCGGGCGTGTCGCATCGCTCGGAGTCAGTGACCAACTGGACGAACAGGCTGGGTGAGGAGACCCGGCGCCACCTCCGTAGTCTGAGGTGGTGCCAGCTCGATCGCGCCGGTCCTTTGCTGCGGAGAGCCATCTCGCGCTGGTTCGGCGAGCCCGCCGGATGGATCGGGTGCTGGCCACTGCCTACCCGGACGCGCACTGCGAGCTGGATTTCGAGACGCCACTGCAGCTCGCTGTCGCCACCATCTTGTCTGCGCAGTGCACCGACAAGCGGGTCAACGAAACCACGCCGGAGCTATTCGATCGCTATCACAATTCCGCTGACTACGCCGCTGCCGATCGCGATGAGCTGGAAAAACTGATCCGATCCACCGGGTTCTACCGCAACAAGGCGACGGCACTGATCGGGCTCGGCGCTGCGGTGGTCGAGCGTTTCGGTGGCGAACTGCCCAATACGCTGGCCGACCTGGTCACCCTGCCGGGAATCGGGCGCAAGACGGCCAACGTGATCCTCGGCAATGCCTTCGGTATGCCCGGAATCACCGTGGACACCCACTTCGGACGGCTGGTGCGCCGGTGGGGCTGGACCGAACACGAGGATCCGGTGAAGGTCGAGCACGCGATCGGTGAGCTCATCCCGAAACGGGACTGGACGATGCTGTCCCACCGAGTGATCTTCCACGGGCGCCGGGTCTGCCACTCCCGCCGCCCGGCCTGCGGAGTGTGCCCGCTGGCCGGGGACTGCCCGTCCTACGGCAGCGGCCCCACCGAACCCGCGATCGCCGCCGCGCTGCTTCGCGGACCAGAGGCACCGCATCTGCTGGCGATGGCGGGGCTGCCTATCGATCTAGGAGACCATCCCGGTGTGGCAGTCGGTGTCACGGCTCCTGGGTCGATACGGTGAAGCCCCTCGGCATGCGCGGGGTGCTACCCGGCTCAGAGCCGGCGCACGTGGTCGTGGCGGGCTGTTTCGGCCCCGGAGCGGTCGGATGACCGGATCTCTCGAACCCGGGCCGCTCGTCGACCCCACATCGGTTCCGGGCTGGCTGACGCTGCTGATCCGCCGCATTGCGGAATTCGGCCTCGATGATCTCGGGCCGATCCCGGTGCCCCGGATTACTGGGCGGGCGGCGGCCGTGCTGGTGCTCTTTGCTGAGAATTCGCGCACCGGTGAGCCGGATGTGTTGCTGCAGCGCCGCTCACAGAGCCTGTCCTCGCACCCCGGGCAGGTCTGTTTCCCCGGCGGAGCGGTGGAGGAAGGCGACGACGGACCGGTGGAGACGGCGCTGCGGGAGGCCGGCGAGGAGGTCGGGATCCACGCCGACGACGTGCGGCCCGTCGCGGTGCTGCCGCAGATGTATCTGCCACCGTCGAATTTCGTCGTCACGCCGGTGCTGGGTCACTGGGCGCGGCCCGGACCGGTCGCCCCGGTGGATTACCGGGAGACCGTTGCGGTGGCCCGGGTGTTGCTGAGGGTGCTCGCGGACCCGGCGAATCGTCTGATGGTGCGCGGGCCCAGCGGGCACCCGTACCCCGCGTTCGTCGTACCTGGAATGCTCATCTGGGGGTTCACCGGCGGGCTGCTGGCTGCGCTGCTGTCGATGGGTGGCTGGGCACGGCCCTGGCAGCCGGCTGCTGAGTACGACCTGGACGCTGCATGGCGGCTGGCTGAGCGGACCGAGGTGATCCGGTGAACTGGGTGGACTTGCTGGTGCTGGTGCTGGCCGTGTTCGCCGGGATCTCCGGTGCCCGGCAGGGGATGGTCACGGCGGCGGCGTCCTTCGTCGGTGTGCTTGCCGGGGCGGTGATCGGAGTGCGCATCGCGCCCTCGCTGATCGCGGGTTACCAGAGCCCGGAGGTCCGGGTCGCGCTCGGAGTGTCGATCGTGATCGTGCTGGTCGCGTTGGGTGAGACGCTGGGCGTGCTGCTGGGTCGGGCGGTGCAGCGCCGGATCGACGCCGAGGCGTTGCGCCGGGTGGACAGTTTCCTCGGAGCCGTGGTGCAGGGTATTGCGGCTCTGGTGGTGGCCTGGCTCGTCTCCTTACCGCTGACGAAATCGTCCGCCTTCACTGGGCTGACCGCGGCGGTGAAGGCCTCGTCGGTGCTGGGGGCCGTGAACACCGTCATGCCCAACGATCTGCGCGAGCTGCCCGCTGAGCTGACCAAGCTGCTGGACGTCTCCGGGTTCCCCGACGTGCTCGCGCCCTTCTCTCCCACCCCGATCACCGATGTCGGGCCGGCCGATCCGGCGCTGCTGAACAGCCCGGTGGTGCGGCAGGCCCGGGCCAGTGTGCTCAAGATCCGCGGTCGGGCGCGGTCCTGCTCCCGGGCACTGGAGGGTTCCGGGTTCGTGGTGGCGCCGCAGCGGGTGATCACTAATGCACACGTGGTCGCCGGCACTGACCGGGTCCAGGTGGAGACCGTGGACGGCATACTGGACGCTGCGGTGGTCAGCTATGACCCAGAGGTCGACATCGCGATCCTGAAAGTACCTGCGCTCAGAGCGCCGGTGTTGCAGCTGGCCGCGAAGCCGGCCACCTCCGGGTTGAGTGGGCTGGTGCTCGGCTACCCGCTCGATGGGCCGTACACCGCTTCGTCGGCACGGGTTCGGGAACGCATCCACCTGCGTGGCCCGGACATCTACAACGCCTCCACCGTGGTCCGCGACGTCTACACCGTCCGTGCCGTGGTGCGCAGCGGGAACTCCGGCGGCCCTTTGTTGGACGGGTCAGGCCAGGTGCTCGGCCTGGTGTTCGGGGCAGCCGTGGATAACGACGAGACCGGGTTCGTCCTCGCCGATGATGAGATCGCCGACGACGTCACTGCGGCGCCGCACCGAAACACCGAGGTCTCCACCGGCATCTGCGCCTCGTGAACGGTCAGCGGTGCAGCTAGCGCCGGTGGTGGTCGCGGTGGGGTTGCTCGCCGGCTGCGCTCCCCAGGCGCCTGCGGGAGCCGACGCGAGCAAGGTCGACATGTGCACCATCCTGACCGGCGCCGAGCTGAGCCGGCTCGGCATCCGGCCGGGCACCCGAGAGCCGGTGGACCAGGTGAGCTCGGTCGGCTGCGAGTGGATGGGTAAGCCCTTCACGTTGAGCCTTGAACGCGACAAGGAGACCGTCGCCTCGTATCGGGCCCGTCAACGTGGCCCGGCATTCATCACCGTCACCGAGAACGCGGTGAACGGCCGGGCTGGAGTCACCTTTGCCGTGGACCGTGACGGCGGCACGGACTGCGAGCAGCTGATAGATGGCGGCTCGGTGTCGCTGGTGGTGCATGTGGCATCGACGTCGAGCCCGGACGGTCCTCAGACCGATTCGTGCGCGCAGGCATTGCGAATCGCGCAGTTGATCGAGCCTCGGTTGCCGAAAGCGGGACCACCCAACTGACTTCTCGATCACCTCATGACTTTGCCGAGGCACGCACGGCCGCGAGCGCGGAGGACGTCTTTGTGACGAGGGATGCGTCGGGCAGCAGAACCGCCACATGCCAGGGCAGTTCGGCGAGAACGTCGATGACGGTCAGCTGGGCACCCAACAGCCCACCGGTGATCGCCGCGACCGTGTCGGTGTCGCCGCCCAACCCGACTGCCCGAATAAGCCCGTCACGCAATGACGACGCCCGCAACGTGCAGGCCAGGGCCGCGGTCACCGTCTCGGCCGGATCGAGGCTGATGCCGTGCGCGGGTGGCTGCCAGGTTGCGGCGGCCAGCGACGCGAGCATGACACCCAGCCGATCGCTCGCTCCGCAGGCAGACTTCGCCGGGGTCCATTCGTCAATCGCGACGTCGAGCAGCAGCTGGCCGGATGCACCTTCCAACGCCCATGAGGCGCACGCCGCGATGACGCACGCCGCGGCCAGCGCGTCCGGGGCAGGATGGGTGGCTCGGGTCAGCTCGATCGCAAGGTGCCGACGCCGATCCGAATCGTCCAGCGAGGTAGCCCAGCCGACCGGCAATGCCCGCATCGGTGCGCCGTTGGTGGTCCCGCCGCTGATCGGAAGCTCACCGGTCGCCCGGAAGTGCTCGATCGCACCGGTAGTGGAGGGTCCAAGACCGCGGATCGAGCCAGCCTGAGCGGCCAGCGTCTGCAAGAACACGAGCGCATCCTCGGCGCCATTGCGGTCGGCGAGGTGCTGGGCGACCAGCAACGTCAACGCGGTGTCGTCCGAGGTCGCGCCACGCTCCCATCCCTTGCGGGCAGGTAACGTCTCGATCTCTGCCGTGCTGACGCCGTTCGGCGGGAACCCCTCCCACGGTAATCCGAGCGCGTCCCCGCAGGCATAAGCCGTCACCGCGCCCGCGATCCGGTCTGCTAACGGGTAGTTGACCACGGGATGCTCGATGTTCATCGCGCTCCCCATTCCCGCTGTGGAGTCTGCCGCTCGACCTGTCCGGAGTCACCCACCTCAGTCTGGTTTCGTTGGGTTTCGCTTCCCGTGAGGTCATCTTGGTGGCGGTGCGTTGGTCCCTGCGTTATGGCAGTCCTACCGCGGTGTGAAAGAACTGCTCGCTGAGCGTGGCATCACCGTCGATCACCCCATGGTCACTCCATACCCCACCCCCGCCGACCCGACCACGCCAGTGGTGGGTCGGTTCACCATCCTGGGGGCGCATCGGGATGTGTAGTTGTGGGTCAGTCCATGCGCTGATCGGGGTCCGAGGTGCCTGGCTGCTCGGTAGAGCTGAGACTTGGGGTTCGGATGCCCGGTTCAGGTCAGGGCCTGGGCGTTGCGGGCGTAGCTTTGAGCGAAGCCGTAGACCGCCTTGGCGTAGTCCAGGGAATTGTTGTAGGACAGGATCGCTCTGAGCCAGTCGTCCCCTGAGGCCAGGTTCCGGTTATCGGTGCACAGGTAGCGTGCGGCGGCGAGCGCGGCGTCGTCGATGTTCTGCGGGTCGGTGATCCCATCACCGTGAGCATCAGCCCGCCACAGCGCCCAGGCCGACGGGATGAACTGAAACGGACCCACGGCGTGCTCCCACGCCTTGTCCCCGGTCAGCAGACCTCCGTCGGTGGCCGCGATAGCCCGAGTGCCGTTGGCCCCATTGAGTGGTATCCCGATGATCGGTGATGAGGGTCGACCATCGGGCAGCAGGGTGCGGCCATCCATGGTCCCGTGCTGCGATTCCACAGCCGCGATGCCCGCCAGGCTTACCCAGGTCAGATGGCAACGGGGATTAGCGACCGCCATCACGGCGTGTGCGTTGGCGTAGGCCTCCAACGCCCGCGCCGGGATCCCGGTCACACGGCCCATCCGGGAGGCCCACGCGGCGAACGCCAGCTGCGGTGCCCGTGGCGAGGCTGCAGGCACAGGGATCTGCACCGGAACCGTGACGGCCTGGGCAGCAGGACCGGCGGCGACCGGCGCGCCGGCGGGCGCGGGAACATCAGGCAGCGCAGCGGGCGCGGCCATCACCATCGCGGTGGGCGCGGCCAGTCCGCGGTCGGGCAACGGGGCCGCCACCACCCTCAGGCTCGCTAACACCAGACCAGCGCAGGCCAACGCAGCACCCGACAGTATCCCCCGCACCGCATAACCGCGCACCCGAGCGCGCCACAGCCGACGCCGCTCACTGCTGGGTTCACCGACCGCGGTCTGCGTACCCCCATCGCCACTCACACCTGGGATCAACGACAGTCATGGCATACACGTCACGGTCGGTGAGCACCCGAGTACACGATGTCGGGGGCGGCCCACTTCGGTAGCGTAATACCTCCGATGGCGGCCCGGGTCGATCCGGTAAGTCCAACCGAACAGCCCCGCATAGAAGTGGTGAACTTGACTTCCCTCTGAGTTTATCCGGGCTGCTGGCTCAACGGGGGCGGCGGAATCGTTGGGCTATTTCTGGATGGTCCTCCCACCACAGCCGGGGCAGCGCAGGCCGGGGGCTGGATGGGGTGGTCGGGGAGACTACCGGGGGCTCCATCGTCATGTCGGGGACCGCGGGCGACTTGGCGGCACTGACCTGAGCTCGGGCAGCGGCGTCGAGCGTGTCGAGTTCGGCGTCGATGACTGAGGCTTGGTGCTGGTCTTCCCGCATCATCCGGGTCATTACCGCGGCGAGGAAGGGCAGTCCGGCCAGATCACCACCGATCCACAGCACCCCGGCGCCGATGATCTGATCCAGTCGCAGATCCGGTCCCCACCCCCGGTGCAGCCCCTGATAGTAGTGCGGGGCGACCAGCGGTCCGAGCCACAGGACCAATCCCAACACCCCATCAAAGATCACTTCTGCGACGCTGATTGCCATAGCCAGCAGGTACGGATCCGTGCGTGGGGTGGGGTCGACACGAAGCCGGGTCCAGAAGTAGAGGAACCCGGCGGCGACCAAACCGACCCCGACCGCCGCGCCGACGACCCCAGATCGCAGGCCGGCCTCATACAGCGGGGTCAGATACAGCACGAACAGCGGAGCGATCAGCGCAGCAGTCACCACCGGGGGAAAGGTCAGTGTGCGGGCAGCCGGGCTGTGTAGAACCCGGCTGGCCCACCACCTGCCCGACTCCGGGAGCACCTCTCGCAGCAGGGTCAGCGGTGCAGCCAAGGCCAGCAACATCGGCGTGATCATCAGCAGCACAATGTTCTGCACCGCGCGATCCCAGAACAGGGTGCCGGCATAGGCCCCGACGACGCTCACCGTCACCAGCAGGATCGACCCCAAACCGAGCAGAAACCACCACAACCGGCCCGTCGGCCACGCCACGCCCCCTCGGCGCAACCGACGCACCCCCAGTCCGTACGCCACCCCCAGCGCGGCCACCACCCCCAGCGCACCCAGGTTCGGCGTCCATACGGTCAGCAGCCGCCCCCACGTCAACGGCGGCGGAACCGCCATCACATCCACGTCCACCGCACCAGACTGCACCCATCCCCGGATCGCGTGGCGACCCAATTTCCGACTGTTCCGAAACACCACTGGCCGACACCTTGAGTGGCATTGGGACAAACCGTGGCGGCGCACTCACCCGAGCCACTCCGTCGACGCGTCGAGGAGCTGCGGCAGCCTGGCAGCCGTCTGGTGATCGTGTCACGAGATCGGGCTGACCTCGCGACCGATGACCTCGGAGATCGCGTGCGCGCTTACCGCGCCCTGGCGCAGGAGCCGGGGCTCACTGGGCGAGGTGAGATCAATGATGGTGGAGGGCAGCGAGTTGGTGACGTAGCCCTGGACATAGACGCTGACCGAGTCACCGAGTTGCAGACGAGCGGTCTCGATCGTGGTGGCCGGGGAGTTGCCGGAGGTATTCGCCCCCGACACTGCCATCGGGCCGATCTCGTGCAACAACTCCAGCGCGAAGGGGTGCAGGGGCATCCGTACCGTCATGGTTCCTCGGGTGTCGCCCAGGTCCCAGGCCAGCGACGGGGCGTGAGTCAACACCAGCGACAGGCCACCCGGCCAGAACGCCTCGACCAGGTCTCGCGCGATGCCAGGTACTGCGAGCACGAGGCCGTCAAGAGCGGCCCACGAGCCGACCAGGACCGACACCAGCATCTCAGGGCCGCGGCGCTTGGCCTCGCGCAACCGGGAGACAGCGTGGCCGCTGAACACATCACACCCCACGCCATAGAACGCATCGGTGGGCAGCACGACAAGCTGCCCACCGCGCACCGCTGCCACCGCAGCGGCCAACCCTGCCGCCCGGTCCTCACGCTGACTGCAGTCGAAGGTGGCGCTCACAGCTGGAACCTATTGCTCCAGCGCCAGACAGGCCACCGAGCCTAAGATCATTTTTGCCGTCATGCCGCCTCCATGCCGTCAGCGCTCGGCGACGTCGGCCCGAAAACACCATCAACAGCGCGCCGTGTCCGCTCCTCGCTAGATGATCTGTTCCAAGGGGTGGAGGTCTGGCGTGTCGTGATCGGTTGATACGCGAAGGGTGTCCACGATCGGCGTTTCGCACCCAACGTCGAACCCGGAGGCTCTCGTGGACGCCGATCTGAACACCCTCGCGACCGCACTCTATGTCACGATCGATGACCTGTTGCGGATGGCGCCGCAGCGCGCGCCGTGGCGCCCGGCGATCGGATTCAGCCCGCAGATCTCCGATGCGGAGCTGGTGGTCCTGGCGGTGATGCAGGCATTGCTGGGGTTCACCAGCGAGTCGCGCTGGCTCCGGTTCGCCACCGCTCACCTGCACCATGTGTTTTCCGTATCGTCCGCAGCAGCCCGGCTACACCAAGCGGCTGCGCACTCTGGCCGCCACGATCAGCTAGCTGATCGGGATGCTCGCCCGCGACACCAGTCTGTGGACCGATGACGTGTGGGTGATCGACTCCACTCCGATGCAAGTGCGCCCGCTCCCGCGAGGCCGTGCGCCGCAGCGAGCTGGCCGGCTGGGCCGAGTACGGCTACTGCGCCAGCCACTCCCGCTACTTGTGGGGACTCCGTCTGCACATGCTGGCCACCCTGCACGCCCCTGCCCATCGGCTTCGCGCTGACCGGAGCCAAGGCCGACGAACGCACGGTCCCGCTCGACATCCTGCACACCGACCCGACCCTGAGCGCGCCACGACCCGGCCAGATCATCATCGGCGACAAGAACTACTTCGGCACCGAGTTCGAGACCACCCTGGCCGAGGCAGGCCTGACCCTGCTACGACCGGCCCGCAAGGGCGAACCCAACCGCGCAGGCTCCCGGTTCTTCAAGCCCCTGCGCCAGACCATCGAATCGATCTTCGACACCGACAAAGGCCAACTCAACCTCGAAGACCACGGCGGCAAGACCCCCAACGGCGTCCTGGTCCGCGTCCTGCAACGCATTCTCGCTGGGCCCTCGATGTCACCGTCGTCCGGTGCGCCCTGGTGGGTAGCTGTTCTTCTGGTAGCGCGATCCACCCATCCAGGGTCATCAGCGAACTCGGATCATGCGGCAGCATGGCCGTGGCGTGTCCTCACGCAGCGCCGGTGAGCGAGGCCTGGTGGGCAACCCACTATGCCAAGCCAAGCCAGGCCGACTGCCCATAGCTCGCTGTGTCCGCATCTCGTGCACGCCCGAGCGGTGGGCCGGCGTCCAGCAGGAACTCGGGTGTGCGGAGGACGCGAGCGCGGAGGGGCTGAGCAACGGCTGTGACGAGTACTCCGAGTACCACCAGTGATCCGTGCCGCCGTGAGCAAGCCGGGCCAGGTGTGGCTGACCGACTCGGTTCATCGGCGGAAAGCGATCAGGTCGGGACCCTACCCGCGGGCATCGTGGGTTCCGAGGACTATTGCGGGTTCCCGATCCCGATGGCACTGGTAAGGGAGCCGGTCGGCGTCACCGTCATCCGGATTCCCAGGGTCGACTCCGCCCACCCGAAATTGTCGGTGGTCTGCGCGAGAATGGTCTCGTGACCACGGTGGAGGAGGTTCGCACTCAGGCCCGCTTCGACGGGTTGCTGGAAGTGCTGCGGGAGGCCGAAGCAGATTTCCGCCGGTCCTATGCTCGGGTCCTCGAAGTGGTCGCGGAGTTGGACGCGGAGAAGGTGGGTGCGGTCACCGGATTCGGTACCACCGCCCGGTTGCTGGCCGG
>CAWGMP010000007.1:0-649911 GCA_963823755.1 uncultured Actinomycetota bacterium | reverse complement strand
CGCGTTAGGGCTGTTATCCGGGGTGCGCTGCTGCGGGCCGGGATTGACCGCCCAACGAAGGCAGCCCCGGAGCCGGTAGCTCGATCCAGGGTATTACCCCGATGCGCCCGTGCCCGGACAGGCGTGTACTGGAATCTGCGGGTCAGCTCCCAGTGCCCTCCCCAACTGGGGCCCGCCGCAGGCTAGGAGACCGTCATGCAGACCTTGATCAAGGTGCTCGGGACCATTGCGTTGATCTGGATCGGGTTCATGGTGCTGGGCTGGGTCCTGGGCGCCGCGTTCACGCTGCTGTTCTGGGCTCTGGTGATCGGTGCGATGCTGTTCGTCGGCTCGGCCGCCTACGCTGCGCTGAGAGGCAGATCGGACCGTCACGCGCTCGACCGCTGGTGATCAGGCTGTAATGATCAGGCTGGGTCTGACCCCGCCAGCAGTCGTCTGATGAGGTGCATCGCGGCGGTCACCGATCGATCGCGGATCTCGGCGCGGTCGCCGGGCAGCACCGGGTCGCGGGCCAGGACCACGCCGTCGCTGGTGGTCACGCAGACGCACACGTAGCCGACCGGCTTGGCTTCGGTGCCGCCACCCGGTCCGGCCACCCCGGTGATCCCCACGCCGAGATCGGCACCGAAGCGGTCCCGCGCCCCGTCGGCCATGGCCCGGGCCACCTCCGGTGACACCGCCCCATGGTGATCGATCAGCTCCGCGGGCACGCCCAGCAGCTCGGTCTTGGCGGTGTTGGAGTAGGCCACCACACCCCCGGCGACGTAGTCCGACGATCCCGGTCGCTCGGTGAGCCGGGCGACCAACAACCCACCGGTGCACGATTCCCCGACCCCGATCCGCCGTCCCCGCAGCAGGCCGGCGAGCTGGTCGTCCAGTGAGGTGCCGTCGGTGGAGAACAGGTGTCGGGCGTGCCGGGCGCGGATCGCCTCGATGAGCGCGTCGCGGGTCGCCTCGGCACCGGGCCGGTGCCGGATGTCGATCACCAACTCGGCCCGCCGCAGGCAGGTGGTGATCTCCAGCGGTCTCAGGTCCAGCGTCTCGCTCACCTCCTCCAAGGTCGCGGCGAACTGCGACTCCGGGAGCCCGAACAGCCGCAGCTGCGCTGATTCGAAAAGCCGGGCGCGCGCCAACACCACCTTGGCCGCTGGGGTGGCCAGAGCCGCGGGCCACATCGTCTGCAGTTCTCGGGGCGGTCCTGGGAGCACGATCACCGTAGGCCCGCCGCCGACCGTCACCACCAGCCCGGGTGCTGTCCCCACCGGATCCAGGGGCGTAGCGCCGCGGGGCACCATCGCCTGCTTGCGGTTGGCCGCCCGCAGCGCTTGCGGGTCGAATGTCGACAGGTGGCGGAACCGGGCGAGGATGGCGGCGATCTGGTGTTCCATCGCCTCGTCGAGCTCCAACACCACCCCGGCGAAGCCGGCGACCACCTCGGTGGTCAGGTCGTCCGCGGTCGGACCCAGCCCACCGCTGGTGACGACCAGGTCGACGCCCTGATCGGCGAGAAACCGCAACGCCGCGGCCAGGTCCTCCCGCCGGTCTCCGACGCACAGCAGGTGGGCCACCTCGATGCCCAGCCCGCCCAGGCGCTGCGCCAGCCACGGGCCGTTGCGGTCGGTGATCAGCCCGCTGAGCAGTTCCGTCCCGGTGACCACGATCCCCGCCCGGACGTTCGGGCTTTCGTCTGGGTCGCCATTACTCACGAGACGGCACGCTAGCGCGGCAGGCATGATCTCACGGTGGGAGGCCACGATGAGATTTAGTCGTACCGTCGGCGCTGCCCCGTCCACCGGCGCTGCCCCGCCTGATGAGGGCGCGTCGACGTTGATCGGGGTCGACGACCTCACGACCCCGTGGTGGGCGAAGGTGGGCGAGACGATGGCCGGCTCAGGCAGCGGTCGGATGCTGCGTGCGGCACCGGTCGCGCTGAGCGTGCTGGTGCGCCTGGCCTGGCAGACCTCGCCGCGGTTGACGTTGCTGGCCGCTGCGGTCCAGTTGGTCTCGGGGTGTACCACCGCGTTCGGGTTGTTGGCCACCGCGAACGTGTTGACCCAGCTGCTGGAGCAGGGCCCGACCCCCCAGCGGGTGGTGGCGGCGCTCCCGGCGCTGGCTCTGGTGATGACCTCCTTCGCGGCTCGAGGACTGTTGGACGCGGCTGTCGGCGCTGTGCAGGCGGTGCTGGCTCCGCGAGTGGAGCTGCGCGCTCAAGACGAGTTGCACGCGGCGGTGGTCGGTGCTGAGCTGGTCGCCTTCGATGACGCGGATTTCGTGGAGCTGGTGCGCCGGACGTCCGTGCGCGGGATCATCAGCGTCGGCCAGGGGATCGCCGATGCCGGGAACCTGCTCAGTTCGGCGATCTCGCTCGCCGCCGCGATCGTCAGCGCCGGCCTGCTCAACCCCATGCTGGCCCCGGTGGTGTTGCTGGCTGCGACACCCAACGGCTGGGCCAGCATGCGGGCCGCGACGTTGACCTACGAGTCGTTCGTGCGGATGGTCTCGCGCATGCGCAGGCTGAGCATCACCGGCGACATGATCACCAGCCGGCGCCAAGCAGCCGAGATCCGAGCCTTCACCACCCAGCATACTCTGCTCGGCGAACACCGCCGGATCGGATCGCAGGTCACCGCTGAAGCCGTCCGGGTGGAGCACCACAAGACCGCGATCCGGCTGGTCGGGCGGGGGCTGGCAGGGCTAGGCACCGCGCTGGCCTACGGCGTGCTCGGTGTGCTGCTCTACGCCGGGGCAATGCCGCTGGCCCTGGCCGGGGCGGCGGCGGTCGCGATGCGCACCGCGAGCACGGCGGTGTCCACTACGGTGTACGCCGCCAACCGGCTGTTCGAGCACAGCTTCTACCTCGACATGCTGACCAGCTGCCTGGCCCAGGCTCGCGGCTTCCACCGGCCCGCTGCCACCCGGCGGTTGCCGCGCGACCCGCAGCTCATCGAGTTGCACGAGGTGTCCTTCAGCTACCCTGGCAAGGACGAGCCCGCCCTGGACCAGGTCAGTATGACGATCAGCCGCGGTCAGGTCGTCGCTCTGGTGGGAGAGAACGGCTCTGGTAAGTCCACCCTCGCCAAGGTGATCACTGGGCTCTACCTGCCCGACCAGGGACGGGTGAGCTGGGACGGAGTCGACATCGCCGAGGTCGACCAGCATGAGCTGCACTCTCAGATCGCCGTCGTCCTGCAGGACCCTGTCGAGTGGCCGATGACCGCGGAGAACAATGTCCGCATCGGTCGGTTGGAACGTCCTGACCCCGACGGCAGCGTGCTGTCCGCCGCCGCGGCCGACTCCGGCGCCGACGCCGTGGTCGCCGATCTCCCCGACGGCTGGCGCAGCGTGTTGTCCCGGGAGTTCCAGAACGGGTGCGACCTGTCCGGCGGGCAGTGGCAACGGATCAGCGTTGCCCGCGGTCTGTATCGGGACGCGCCGTTGCTCGTCGCCGACGAACCCACCGCCGCGATGGACGCCCGCGCCGAGCATGCTGTGTTCCAATCCCTGCAGTCGTTGCGGCGCGGTGGCGCTGCGGCAGGTAACGGGGACAGCCCGGGAGCTACCAGGACGACGGTGCTGGTCACCCACCGGCTGGCCAATGTCCGGCACGCCGATCAGATCATCGTGCTGGACCACGGCCGCATCACGGAGCGGGGGACCCACGACGAGCTGATGGCCTGCGGCGGTGGGTACGCAGAGCTGTTCACCCTGCAAGCCCGGGCCTACCTCGACGGCGCCGAGAGCCCTCTTCGCCGCGACGCTGGGAGCGGGGAAGGAGCCGGGGCGACGAGTCGGGGTTGAGTCGGGTTGAGTCGGGGTTGAGGAGGCGTTCGCTCGTGGGTGTCCGTCCCCAGCGTGCGTCAGCGCAAACTATGGCACACTGGGTATGACGGTTGGCTCTCTTGTACCTGTGGCTTGTCCACCATGAGCAGTTCACCCGGATTAAGGCGGTGCAGCTCTTTGACCTTCGTGGCGAAGGCGCTGTCACGGCTTCTCCGATCCCATTTCCACAACAGCGCCCCTCACCCGGTGAGCCCGAACAGTTCGATCTATTCGCAGAGCATAGTGACAGGGAAGGCTTTCGATGACCGTCGTCACTGAATCAACCGTATCAGAATCGCCGGAACGTTGGGAGCCGCCCTTGCCGAACTCGCGGGGGCCTATTACTGAAGTACTTTTCAAGGCTTTGGTAGGCAGCCCCGGGGCTCTGGGCAAGATCCCTCCCATTGAAGGCGACCCGCTCTCGGATGACGATCTCCACCTGGCCCTGTACGCATGTTACGAGATCCACTACCGGGGATTTTCCGGCGTCGATTCCCGATGGGAATGGAACCCTGCGTTGCTCGGTTTGCGCGGGCAGCTTGAAGAGGCGTTCGAGTCGAGCATCATCGAGTGTTTCGGCGTTGCAGCGCGACCCGACCCGTCAGACGTAAAATCGATGTTGAACCACATTGCAAGTCAACCCGGTCCGCCACTTTCCAAGCACTTGAGAGACAAGGCTCCGCTCGCTGATTTCAAAGACTACATCATCCACCGATCCGCCTATCAGCTAAAAGAGGCGGACCCTCATTCATGGGTGATCCCGCGCTTAGAGGGTAAAGCCAAAGCCGCCCTGGTCGAGGTAGAGTTCGACGAGTACGGGTGTGGGAGAAGTGAGCGGATCCACGCCGTCTTGTTTCGAACCACCATGCACGCAATGGATCTCGATGGCCGGTACGGCGCATACCTGGATCTCATTCCTGGGATAACTCTCGCTCCTATCAACTTAATGTCCATGTTCGGGCTCCATCGCCGTCTTCGGGGAGCCGCCGTCGGTCATCTGGCTATTTCTGAGATAACATCTTCGCTCTCGAACAAATTCGTGGCCGAGGGTCTTCGCAGGCTTGGCTACGCTGCCGATGCCACTGGTTTCTTCGACGAGCACGTGATTGCCGACTCCATTCACGACATGATCGCCCTGCACGATCTTGCAGGAGGGCTGCTCGAACAGGACCCCTCTTTGGCGGGAGACATCGTATTCGGAGCCTCAGCGTGGGCGGGAATCGACGCCGCGTTCGCTCAGTACATGCTCGACTGTTGGTCGCGCAACGATCCTTCCCTGCGTGCGCCTGGCGGCGCGCGGTTGCCTCGCTAGTTGCTCACGGAGTCCGGATCGACTGGGCTGGGTGCTCAGCGAGAGCCCGGCAGGCCGTCCGGAGATTCTTTTTCGCGAGGCGCCGGGGAGCGGGAATACTTCGTCGGATCCCTGAAATTGAAAGACTTATGCGAGCTGTCGCACCAAGGTTTCTGGTTCGACCGGCCGCAACGACAGAGGGCCACCGTCCTGCGTGTCAGTTCGACTTCGTCCCCATTCGCGTCGACGATTCTGTACGCACCCCTCACGAGATAGGGCCCATCCGGATATGCAGTGATCACAACTTCAGGCTCTTGATTCATGTCTCATCCTCCTGGTTGGTGGCAGTCTCTCGTACGAGAAGATCGACCACATCCTCTAGGCGGTTCGTTTCGCCAAGGACTCGCCGCTGGCGCTCGGCCGAGGAGCCGAGGCATTTCGTACGCTCGACGAGGTCGATCATCTCGTCCCAGTCACCGGTCTCCTCCAGGGGAGAGCGCACGTATTCTAACAACCGGTCCACAAGTGAATGGGCCGGTACGAGTTCGGTCGAGATCGGATCCAGGAGGCTGCCAGTGAGGCTGAACCGGGCGGAATGCCACTTGGCCACACGCAGCAGCTCAGGGCGGATGTTCGGGAAAGGATCTCCGCGCTCGAGTTCGTCCAGACATTTTTGTACGAGTGCGCGAGACAGCCCGGCTTGGACGATGGTCTCATCGACAGTGGCGCATGAGTCTGCGATGCGGAACTCGACGGTTTCGTACCTGGTACCGGGACGGACATCCCAGAAGACCTGGCCGGCGTCGGCGCTGGCTCCTGTATCGATGAGTAACTTCACCACCTGCCTGTAGTGGTCGAACGATCGAAATGTAGGGGGTATCCCCGCAGTCGGCCAGCGTTCCCAGATCATGCTGCGATAGCTGGCGTAGCCGGTGTCTTCGCCCATCCAGAAGGGGGAACTGGAGGACAGTGCAGAGAGGACGGGTAACCACGGGCGGACTCGGTTCATCACGTGGATGGCTACGTCGCGATCCTCCACTCCAACATGAACATGGCAGGCGCAAATGACATGCTCGAAGGCCAGCTGCGCGTAGGTCTTGGCGATGTGCTCGAACCGCGGTTTTGGGACGAAGTTCTGGGTCCGCCAGTCGGCCAGGGGAAAGGTGCCGGCTGCGGCGATCCAACCGCCAGTCTCGCTAGCGGCTTGAATCAAACCGCCGCGTAGGCTGCGGATCTCGGCGCGTACCTGGTCAAGGTTTCGGCAGATACCCGTTCGGCTTTCCACCATGCATGGCCGTAACTCTTCGCTATAGCTCGGGATCCCGTGGCCGGTATGGTGGGTATGAGCAGATTCGAGAAGCGGCTTCGTGTCGGTCAGCAGCCGGCGGGTATGTGGATCAACCGCAAAGAACTCCTCCTCGACTCCGACGGTCAGTGGTCGATTCATTGTTCCTACCCACCCTTTCGTTCGTCGCGACACTAGCAATGGTGGCGCAGCGGCTCATCAGGCAGGACCAGTATCCGGATTGAGACCGGCCATGTGACTGGGCCGGTATCGAGCGCTTCCAAGGCAAGCGTCCGTGACGTGCAAGCCACCTGGAGAAGTGCCGGCAACTCCTCGGGTGCCAGGGTTGGGTTCGAGGCACCTCCCACCGTGTCCCGGGTTCGCCGACAGGAGAGTCCCACAATGAGATAATAGACGAATCCGTCATTCACTCGGAGTAGTGGCCCTTCGCCGCCGGCCTCTAGCTCGACCACCCTCTTCGCGTTATTCAAGGTATATTCCCCAAGCCGTAGGGCGCTCAGTGTGACGCTCAAGATCCCATAGTCGAATTCGTGAAGAAGGGATACCGCGACACGCGGGGAAGAGTAGCTGCCGATGGTGATTGCGAGATCGGATCCCATCTCGGCTGCGTGCCGCACGATCGGTCGGACCAATTGGAGGCCATCAGGTCCGCCGTCGATGGACACCCTCTTGGAACCTTCTGGTGGCGGCACGGGAACGTAAGGAGGATTGCTGGTGACGACGGCGGGTGGGGAACCGAATGGGCAGCTGTCGAGCAACTGGGACGAGGAGGACGACGCGTAGTCAGCAATCCCGAAGGTCACTCGCTTGTCCTCGGTCTCCAGGGCGTAATGCTCGGATGCCCAGAGAACACTGTTCTCGGAGATGTCGAGACCATGGACATGCCCAGCACCGGCTCGCGCGACCGCTGCCGCGGCGGCACCGCTGCCCGAACCCAGATCGAGTACCGTACACCCCGGTTTGATGAGATCCACGGTGGCCCAAATGCCCACCTCCGTGTCCGCCGGGTCGAAGAAGACGTGGGGCCTTTGCGGCGGATGCAGGTCTGCGGGCAGGAGATGGCAATAGTCGAAAATTCGTCTACGGGGCGCTGTGCCTCGGCTGCGTGCCCGGCGTTCGCCAGGGCGGTCCTGGCGTGGCAGGCACCACTCCAGGACCGCCATGGCGCTGGTCAGCTTCATGGTCGCCTGGCTCCAGGCTATCGAGCGCTCGCCGTCCAGGACGTTCCCGGACACCTCGTCGCCTCGGTGAGCGGGAAGGTCGTGCATGAACAGCGCGGCCGGCCATCGGGCTAGCAATTCCTCGCTGACATGAAATGGGCGGAATACCTCCCGCCAGTCGGGATCGGCTTTCGCGGTCCCGGTGGTCTGCCACCGGGTGGTGTAGACGATGTCGACGTCGGAAGGCAGGTCATCCATCGAGAACACCGCAGTGATCTCGGCGCCGGCGCGGTTTCCCGCCGCCCTGGCGTTGTTCAGCTCGTGTTCGGTGATGCCGTAACCGGGTGGAGTGACGAGGGTGAGCGTGCTCCCACTGATCCTGGCCAAACCGTGGGCCAGGGCCACCGCCGTGTTGTTCCCCTCGCCGACGTAGAGGACCTTCACCCCGGTCAGCTCGCCCAGGTGCAACCGCATGGTCGCCAGGTCACAGATGCCCTGAGTGGGATGTTCCTCGGCCGCCATGGCGTTGACCACCGGGATACGGCCGTGCCGGGACAGCTCGCGGAGCTCGCCGAGTGGGCCCGCCGTCCTCGCCACCAGCCCATCGAGCATGGCCCCGAGGATTCGCCCGGTGTCCTGCAGCGACTCGCCGGTGTTCAGCTGCAGGTCCGCGGGGCCGTAGCTGATGACCGAGGCACCCAGGCGACGGGCGCCGACGGAGAAGGCGGTCCGGGTTCGGGTGGAAGGCTTGGTGAACAGCATGCCGATGTTGCTGCCCGCCAGCGGGTGGTCGTGTGCGTCGGGGTCGCGAAACAGTTCGGTGGATCGCCCCACCAGACGGTGGATGTCGGTGGGGTCCACATCGCTGAGCGAGAATAGACCGGTCTCAGGCGCGGGCGGTGGGGCACCAACCATCGGTTCCATCGGCTCTCCTCAGTGCAGTTCCAGTACCTGCCCCAGCCCCAGCAGGCGGGCCTGCTGGTGGACGGCGGCGATCAACCCGACGTCGAGGATCGACATGCCGAAGGGATTGCTCACCACGTAGCCCGTGAACGGTCGCACGGCAGGGCACATGCCCTCTAACACCATGCCCAACGTCCCGGTGATCGATGCCACCTTCGGCGAGCCGGGGCCGGGGGACTCGTTGCCAGCCGGCCAGCACACCGACCCTTCCTGCAGTAGCCGACCGAGAATGCGCCGGGGATTATCCCGCACCAAATCCAGGTCGTCGACGTAAAGGGCCTCGGCCGAATGAAAGACATCCTCCCTCAGGTCGTCCAGGGACACGTGCGCGACGAAGCTTCCCGGCTCGATCCACGCGGCGGGGATGTACGCCGCACTGCTCGTCGTCACGGTGATGACCACCGGAGCCGACCGTACGGCGTCCCGGGCGCTGCCGGCGACTCTCGCCCGCAGCGCCGGGTATTTCCGGGTGATTTCTTCGGTGAACTGCTCGGCCCGTTCCCGGTCGACATCGAACACATGCAGGTCCCGGAAACCTGGGAAACGTCTCACCAGCAGGTCGACGTGCGTCCCGGCCTGGGTGCCGCATCCGATGATGGCGACCGAATCCCACGAGGCCGGCCCGAGCTGCTCGATGCTCAGCACGCTGTAGCCGGCCGTCCGGACAGCGCTGAGGTAACCGGCCTCGGCCATGACCTTCGGTCGTGCCGTTTCCGTGTCAAAAAGGAAGGTGAAACCTCCAGCCCGTTCCAGGCCGCGCTCCGGATTGCTCACCGCTGCATTGATCACCTTGAGTCCGTAGAGCGCTCCGGAGCTGCGTTGAAGACCACCGAGCATGGCGATGGACCTGCAGTAGGCGCCGCTGGCGTTCGTCCAGGCCAGGTAGCCTTCCTCCGGAATAACGGCGCGTTTCGCGGTATGATCGCTCAGGACGTCCGCGATGACCGCGGATATGTCGAGCGCCGCGACACACGTCACGGCCGCGGATCGGTTCAGGAAAAGAACGTTCTCCGCCATCAGTCGCCGCTCGCTGCCCGATGTCGGTGGTGCACGCGCAGCACCTCGACCCGCGGTGCGGGCCAGTGGACGGCGATGTTCTCCTTCCGCCACAGGGCGGAGTAAACGGTGCCCTGGTAGCGATCACCGCCGTCCGGACACACCACAACGATATCGGTGTCGTCATGGCGATTGGTATGACACCACCGCAGCGCGGCCGCTATCAGCGCCCCGGAGCTACCGCCCAGGGCGATACCTGTCACATCCAGGATCCACAGGCATGCCGCCACGGCTTCACCCGCCGCAACGATGACCTGCGGCGCTGCCCCGGAGGGTACGAAAGCGGACCGTTGACTGGACCCGATGCCGATCAGCACCCGTTTCCCCGGTATCTCGTCCACCAGCGCCAAAGATCCCTCGACGTCCACCCCGACGACGGTCCAGGGTATCCGCTGCCGTCGGGCGAACTGGTGAAATCCTGCCAACGTGCCGCCGGTGGAGACCGCCAGCATCACCGTGGCCGGACGGCGGAGCTGGTCCCATAACTCCGGTGCGGTCCGCTCTCGGTGCGCTCGCGGGTTCGCCTCGTTCTCGTACTGGTTGGTCCAGACCAGTTCGGGCCGTGCCCGGAGCTGCTCACGGACATACGCCAAGCGGCTGAGTAGGTAACCACCTTTGGAATCCGGGCGATGAATCATCGCGATTTGCGCACCGTAACGCCGCATCATGTCGATCGAGGCCGGGCTGGTGCGGGGGTCTACGACCGCGGTGAACGGTATGTCGTGCTTCGCGCATCGTGCCGCCAGCGCGATGCCCAGATTTCCGGAGGTGGACTCGATGACGCCCTCCGCAGGATGTACCCGGTCTCGAACGGATTCCCAGAGCGTCTCCGCCGTACGGTCTTTGAGAGAACCATGAGGATTGTGACTTTCCAGCTTCAGCCAGATCGTACGACGAACTCCGGCGACATTCAGGTCGAGAGCGACGATCGGAGTACGGCCGGGGGAGGTCTCCTGAGAGGCAGGACGGTGCAGAACCGACATGGTGCTCCTTCGGTAGCGTCGTCAAGCGTTGAAATTTTCCAGGTCGAATGGACGGAGTAGGCCTGAGTCGATGGACCGCTTCCGGGCGTCCGGTAACGCTGAAGCCAACGCCTCGCCCGGTACCACTCCGCGCCATCTGCACCACCTGCGACTCACTCCGACCACGACACGGCAGCGACGAGCACAGGCGGCTCGACAGTGAAACGCCGAGCGTCAGGGTATGTGGCGCAGACTCGTCGCACGAGTCGAAAGCGTGGTCGCCCTGCCGCCGATCATGTTCTCCCGGGCGCGCCGTGGGGGAGCGCCTCGGACTAGCGGTGGCGCTGGCGAGCGACCAGGACACCGAGTGCAGCGAGCACGACGACCGCCAGACCGATCCACAGCGCCGCCGGGAGCAGCGCGCCGACCTCTTGGGATCGCCCGGCCCACCCCGGGGTTGCGGCGTGGATGCCGGCAGGTGGCGCGGTTTCGTGCGACTCGGCCTCGTCCACCAGCCGCCCGACCGGATGGCCGGGCGGCAGCGCGAACCCGTAGTTGAGCAGCAGGGCTGCCTGCTGCGACATCGGCACCGGATGCTGCTCGCCCCGCATCAGCACCGCGATCAGGCGCCGGTCGCCGCGTTGCGCGGCGTCGAGTCGAGTGTGCCGTGCGTCGTCGGTGAACCCGGTCTTGCCACCCAGCGCGCCGGGGTAGTTCCTGAGCAGTTGGTCGTCGTTGCTGACCACGAACCCAGGTCGGTTGCCGTAGCCGGGAAAGTCGGCTTGACGGGTGCCCAGCAGCTCTACCAGCAGCGGGCGGCGCAGCACCTGGCGAAATGCCAACGCCAGATCGTAGGCCGACGCGCTCATGCCAGGTCCGTCCAATCCGGACGGGGTGGCGGCACGGGTATCGCGCGCACCCAGCCTGGCGGCCAACTCATTCATCTGCTCGACGGTCTGGGCTACCCCGCCCAGCGCGACGGCCAGGGCATGCGCGGCGTCGTTGCCGGAGACCAGGAACAAGCCGGTGAGCAGCTGCCGGACGGTGTAATGGCCGCCCGGGCCGATGCCGACCCGGCTGCCGTCCTGGTCGGCATCGGCCCGGGTGCCGACCAGGACCCGGTTGGCCGGAAGCTGGTCGGCAGCCAGCAGGGCGGTGAACAGTTTGAGGGTCGAGGCCGGGCGGTTGCGCGCGTGCGCGTCCCTGGCAGCGAGTACCTCACCGCTGTCGGCATCGGCGACCAGCCAGGACATCGCGTTGATCCCCGCGGGTGGGTCGGGCGCACCGGCTGGCAGCACCAGCCCGCACTCGCCCATCCGCGGCCCACCCACCGGGTGGTCGGGAACCGACATCGGCGGGGGAGCCGGCGTGCCGGGAGTGGGGACCTCCGAGGAGTCGATCGGCGGGGGTGGGGCGATCTGCTGCGAGCACGCGGGCTGGGCCGCGCCGGGTGCCACGCCGAGCAGGGTCGTCGCGACGAGGGCGGTGATCAGGACCCCGGGGGCTCGGAGCCGGGCCATGCGCACTGGGCGAAGGCTAGCCGTAGCCGGATCGTGACGTTCAGGTAGGGGATTGTGAGTGCGGAACGGTGCGGGAACGGCGTTACGCGCTCACGAGCTGGTGTCGGCCAGAACGCCGGTGCTCTCGGGCTCCGTGGTCTTGGTCTGGCGGCGCGCCCGCCGCTGGGCCGGTCGTGGCGGTGGCGGTGGGGTGGTAGGCAGTGCAGCCGGCCCACCGCCACCCATGATGATCTCGGCGAAGGTGGCCATCGCCTCGTCCAACTGGGCGGTGTAGCGCAGCTCGGACTCTTCGTTGGCCTGCCGGACCACCCCGAACAGTGAGTCGACGTCGGGGCGGTGGGCCAGGGCGCCGTCCAACGCCCCCAGCTGCTCGGTCACCGAGCTGATCCGGTTCACGACGCCCTCCTCCAGCGTGTCGAGCCGGGTGGACAGGACGCCCAGCCGTTGGGTGACCGTGTCCAACCCACCAGACAGCGACTCGTGCACGCCCTTGTCGACCTCGTCGAGCCGAACCCGGAACCCTGTCTCGGTGACGCCGATCTGCTCCCGCATCGGACCGTGCACGGCGGTGGGCAGCCCCTCGAGCCTGACGTCCTGCCGGTCGAGATGGTGATTCAGGTCGTCGATCCGCTTGTGCAGCCCGGCGATCCGGTCCTCCAGACCGTCCATCCGCCCAGCGACGCCTTCGAACCGGCCCGCCATCCCGTCCAACCGCCCACCGAGTTCGGCGAACGGCGCGACCAGTTTGTCCACGATCGACTCGACGGCGCGGGACATCGCGGCGATGGCGCTGTCCTGGATCTCGAGCTTCGACAGCACCTCATCGACCCGTTCAGCCAGCACGCTGACCTCGGTGCGGTCCGGCATCTCCGACAGTCGCTTGCGGACCGAACCCAGCGACTCCAAGGGAGCCAGCCGAGCGTGGATCTCGTCCAGCGCGTCGAAGATCTGCTGCTGTTCGCTGTCGCGGATCTCGGCGGCGCGCACGAGCATGCTGCGCATCCGGTCGAAGGATTGCGTCGCTGAGTTGGTCACGTGCTTAACCTTCACTAACGGGAACGGACCGATCCTGGTGTGCGCGAAGCCTAGCCATCCCGGCAGCCGCTGCAGCAACCGGGAGACCACGTTTCACAGCGGGGCCATCCCGGGGACCCAGGATGCGGCAGGGGTATGCACAGCGAACCTCAGTGCACGTGTAACCGATCCTCGAAACCACCGACCAGGGTTCGCCAAGCGGCCACTTCGGCGTCGTAGGGAGCGCTGGGTGCCAGCCGGGTCGGGTCCGGCCTCACCAGGAAGGACACCAGCCAGCCCAGCGGTTCGGAACTGGTCAGCGTCTTGTCCGCGACGTCCGATCCAGCCCATCGCTCGGCATCGGTGATCAATTCGACGGCCAGCTCGAGCTGGCCGGGATCCACCGTCTCGGGACCCCCGGCGAGGTCGTCGGCCAGGCCGGCGAGCACATAACTGTTGCCGTCGTCGACTGCCACCGGTAACTCGCGGTCCCGGGCGCGCTTGGTCACCTGCGGCCAGGTGGACACGGCGTCGAGGTCGTGGCCCTGGGGGTTGTCGGCGAGATAACGGGCCAGTGAGCGCAGCGAAGTGAAGACGTCGATGCGCCCGCCGTGACCGAGGAAGATCGGCTCGTCGTCGAGGTAACAGCGCAGCGAGTAGTGATCGCCCAGATCGCTGATGATCCGGATCGGGTCGATGCCGACCTCTGACCAGAAAGCCAGTGCGGGATCGGCGGCGCTGCCGGCTTCGCCGGCCCCAGCGGTGACCCCGGTGTCCGCCGCCTGCTTCTCGGCGGCGGACTCGGTCTGAGACAGTTCTGCCGTGGCCGCCGCCAGTGCCACCGGGTCGACGTCGGGAGTGCGAACCATCCCGTCGATGGCGTCGATCACCTCATCCCACCGTTGCGCGATCACGGTGCACAGCCCGTCCCAGTGCCGTTGGCCCTCCCGGCCACCGAAGGCCAGGGTCCCTCCGGCGAGCATGTCGAACCCGGGGGTGGAGTCGAGCACCTCGCGCACCACAGTCAGGTCACAGACCTCGGCCAGTGCCCGCGCGATGGTCACCACGTCGGCGAGTTCACCGATCACCCAGGTGTCCGGTGCCTGCGCGACCAATTCGGGCACCCCCACCAGGTCATAACGGTGGGATTCGGTGGGCCGCAGGTCCAGCGCGGGCAACCGCGGTACCAGCGCCCAGGCCGGGTGGTCGACGAGGTCGTGGTCGCCGGCCGTGCGTACGAAACCAACCAGCGCTGCGACGTCGGTGAAGGCGAAGAGGTTCGCGTCGTCTCCGAGGAATGCTTCCCATTCCTCGCCGTCCTCACGCCAGCGCGGCGCCCACAGCGTCACCAGGTCACCGGCGGTCACAGCGAGTTCGATCGGCACAATGTCCGCAGCCATGCGCGGCAGCGTAATCCTTTGGTCAGGCCCTCATTCGCCAACCGTCGAGGTTGGCACAGATGGCGGTCTCGAACAACTCCTCGGGCCGCCCGGCCTCATCGGGCATCGCGCAGCCCAGTTCCAGTGACACCAGGCCGTGCGTGTTGGCCCACAGTGCGGTGGCGATCAGGTACGGGTCGAGGTCGCGCAGCAGGCCTGCCGCCACCGCCCTGCGCACGGTGCCGAGCAGCGGGGTGAAGGTGGCCTCGGCGTGCGCATAATCCTCCGGGGTCGGTTCGAAGCCGGGTACCGGTGAACCGAACATCATCGCGTACAGGTGTGGGTTGGCCAGGGCACTGGCCCGGTAGGCACGGCCGAATGCGAGGAGGTCAGCCAGCGGGTCGTCGGAGGGTGTCACCGTGTCCAGATGGGCCGCAAACCTGGCGAACGCCTCGATGAACAACCCCCGGAGGATTCCCGGTTTACCGCCGAACAGGGCATACACCGCACTGGTCGAGGTGCCTGCCGCGGTGGCGAGCCGGCGCAGGCTCAGCGCGTCCGGACCCTCGGAGGTGAGCAGCGCTCCCGCGGTGTCGAGGAGGCGGATCCGCAGCGCATCGTCGTGCAGTTTCGGTCGGGCCACTGGACGATCTTATCGCAACAGTGTTTTATAACATTGTTTTGACTCCTGGAAGGCTCTCATGAACCGGACGCCTGACGTCAGCGGGTCCTCGGTTGTCCGCCCCCTATACGGCCACGTTGTCGGGGTAGGGGCTGCGGGCGTCCCACAGGCGCGCATGCTGCATGCGTTGATGCCCCGAGGCCTGCAGATCGTGGAGCGGCTGTTCCCCGGCTACTGTCACGAATCAGAGGCCGCCGGGGCGGTGCCCGTCCGCGTGCGGAGGGAGATCACGCCCGGCTGATCAACTCACCCAGCAGCCCGCCCATCCGAGCCGCGGCGCCGGCGGCGCAGGCGAGGATCTCCTGGTGGTTCAACGGCGCCCCGGTCAGGCCGGCGGCGAGGTTGGTGACCAGCGAGATCCCCAGCACCTCGGCGCCTTCGGCGCGTGCGGCGATGGCCTCGAGCACAGTGGACATCCCGACCAGATCGGCGCCCAGCGTGCGCATCATCCGGATCTCCGCCGGCGTCTCGAAATGTGGGCCGGGCACCGCGGCGTAGACGCCTTCGACCAGGCGCGGGTCGATCTCCCGAGCCAGCCTGCGCAGGCGAGGAGAGTAGGTGTCGGTGAGGTCGACGAACCGCGGCCCGATCAACGGGGAGCTCGCGGTGAGGTTGAGGTGGTCGCAGATCAGCACCAGCTGGCCGACCTCGAGCCCCTCGGCGATCCCGCCTGCCGCGTTGGTGAGCACCACCATCCGCACCCCCGCCGCACAGGCGGTGCGTACTCCGTGCACGACCTGAGCCACGCCGTGACCCTCGTAGCCATGCGTGCGACCGAGCAACACCAGGATGCGGCGCCCGCCCAGCTGCACCGACCGAACCATCCCGGCATGCCCGGTGACCTGCGTTGCGGCAAACCCGGGCAGTTCTGTGACCGGGATCTCGACGGTGGGAACGCCCAGCGCATCGGCCGCGGGGTGCCAGCCGCTGCCCAGCACCACGGCGATGTCATGCGCGGGAACCCCGGTGCGCTGGGCGAGTATCGAAGCGGCGTCTCGGGCGATCCGGGCCGGGTCGGTCACGGCGGGCAGCCTAGGGTCTACAGTCCCGGCGCGAATGCCGCCACCACCGGCTCGAACAGCCTCATGCGCCCGGCACCCTCCCGCTCGGTCGGTACGGTGACTGACACCACCCAGAGGTCCGCCCTGGCCGGGGTCAACCACAGATATGTGGTGCGGCGCAGCTCGCCACCCTCCTGGGTCCGGAAGGTGGCCTCCAGCGAACCGGTGGACAGCCGCTGCCGCTGGGTCTCGACGAGTTGCGGCACCCCCTGGGCCAGTCTGCGGATGTAGCTGTTCAGGTAGCGCTCGGCAGCGCCGCCGCCGGCAAGCGTGCCCGTCACGCGCTCCACGGCGATCACCTCCGCGCCGTCCGGTGAGACGAAGCGCATCACGGTGCCTGAGTTGCTGCCGAGCATGCGCTGCTCACGGAACTCGGGCCAGCCCTGCGGCACGCTGACAGTGAACCGAGCCGGTCTCGTACCGTCCGGCTCGGTGACCTGAAGCATCCGGGGTGCCAGCACCCCGTCGTCGCGGCTCGGGCCTAGGACGGCCCGGGCTTTCAGGTCGGGCAGGGCAGGCCTGCCTGCGGCGACCCGGACGACGCCGAAACCGGCGGTCGCGGCACCGGCGAACAGCAGGACGGCCAGTATCCACAGCAGCGCCCTGCGCCCGGTGCCAGGGCCGGTGACCCGACGCACCGCCCCCGGCGGGTCGGTGACGGGTGCGGCGGCGAAGGGCAGCGGGCCCGGGTCTGCAGCGAGCCGCGCGGTCAGTCGGTGCGGTGTTTCTGGTTCGTCTCGGCTCTTTTCGGAGGCGCGGCCGGGCGCGCGATGGGAGGCATTGCCGGGACGCATCACCGGCTCTGGGTCAGCCGGCTCGGGGGGCGCGCCCAGCAGCCCGCGTACCTGCGCCAGCGGCATCCGGCGCGCTGGATCCTTGACCATCAACCCGCTGATCACTTCGGCGAGCGGTCCGGAACACGACGCGGTGGGCACCTCGCCCTGCACCACCGAAGCGACTGTTGCCATCGCGGTGCCCGCGTCGTAGGGGGGCCTGCCCTCGACCGCGGCGAACAGCGTCGCGCCGAGCCCCCACAGGTCTGACGCCGGGTTGACCGGCCCACCGGAAGCGATCTCGGGAGCGATGTAGGCGGGGGAGCCCAGCATCAGACCGGTCGCCGTCAACGTCCGATCGGCCGGATTGCGGGCGATCCCGAAGTCTGTGAGCTTGATCCGGCCGTCGTGTGCCACCAGCACGTTGCCGGGCTTGACGTCCCGGTGCGTGATGCCTGCCGCATGCGCGGCCTGCAGAGCTGCCGCCACCGCGGCCCCGATGGAGACCACCCGCTGCGGTGGCAGGGCACCGTCCAGTAAGAGTTCGGCCAGGCTGCGCGATGCCACCAACTCCATCACCACGAATGGCGCAGCGCCCTCGCGGGCCACGTCGTAGAGGGTCACCACGTTGGGATGCGACAGCGCAGCGATCGCCCGGGCCTCGCGCAGCGAACGTGCCCGCAGCGCGTCCGCCTCGGCCTGCGGGATGCCCGGCGGCAGCAGCACCTCCTTGATCGCGACCGGCCGCCCGAGCACCTCGTCGTGCGCCGACCACACCGTGCCCATGGTGCCCCGGCCCAGCACCGCGCCGAGCCGGTAGCGACCCGCTACCAAGCGGGGTGTGGGGGTGGTCACGGCCCCATGATGCCCTGCGTTGTGGTTACTGCCGGCATGTGTCATACAGACGTGATGGTGGACGAGACAGCCCCGGCGGCGGCCCCGAAGACGGCAGAGTCGGGCTTCGGGATCAAGCCGGTGTATCGCGCGCAGGACGTCGCGGACGGGCTGGCGCAGCGGCTGGGCGAGCCCGGGGAGTTCCCGTTCACCCGCGGGGTGTACCCCACCATGTACACCCGGCGTCCCTGGACGATGCGCCAGTACGCCGGGTACGGCAGCGCCACCGAGTCCAACGCCCGCTACCACCAGCTCCTGCGGGCCGGGCAGACCGGCCTGTCGGTGGCCTTCGACCTGCCCACGCAGATGGGTTATGACTCCGACGAGGCGATCGCGCACGGCGAGGTCGGTAAGGTCGGGGTGGCCATCGACTCGATCGAGGACATGCGGACGCTGTTCGACGCGATCCCGCTGGACGAGGTGTCCACCTCGATGACGATCAACGCTCCGGCAAGTGTGCTGCTGCTGCTCTACCAATTGGTCGCCGAGGAGCAGGGGGTCGCGGGCTCGAAGCTGACCGGGACGGTGCAGAACGACGTACTCAAGGAGTACATCGCGCGGGGCACCTATATCTACCCGCCGGCGCATTCCCTGCGGCTCACCTCGGACATCTTCGGCTATTGCCAGTCCGAGATCCCGCACTGGAACACCATCTCCATCTCCGGATACCACATGGCGGAGGCAGGCGCGAACCCCGCGCAGGAAATCGCCTTCACACTGACCAACGGGGCGCAGTATGTGCAGGCCGCGCTGAATGCCGGGATGGTCGTCGACGAGTTCGCGCCGCGGCTGTCGTTCTTCTTCGTCTGCCGCACCACGCTGCTGGAAGAGGTCGCCAAATTCCGGGCCGCCCGGCGGATCTGGGCTCGGATGATGAGGGAGCGCTTCGGCGCGCGGCACCCCCGGTCTTTGATGTTGCGATTCCACGCTCAGACCGCCGGTGTGCAGCTCACCGCGCAACAGCCCGAGGTCAACCTGATCCGGGTCACCGCGCAGGCGATCGCCGCGATCTTCGGCGGCGCCCAGTCGTTGCACACCAACGCCTACGATGAGGCGATCGCGCTGCCCACCGAGAAGGCCGCCCGGTTGGCCCTGCGAACCCAGCAGGTGCTGGCCTACGAGACGGATCTGACGTCCACCGTGGATCCCTTCGCCGGCTCCTACGCGATCGAGGCGATGACCGACGAGGTCGAGGCCGCCGCGGTGGCCCTGATCGAGCGGGTGGACTCGCTGGGTGGCGCCGTGCACGCCATCGAGGCGGGTTTTCAGAAATCGGAGATCGAGGCGACCGCCTACCGGACCGCCATGGAGATCGACTCCGGCGACCGGGTGGTGGTCGGGCTCAACCGTTTCCGGCAGCACACCGAGGAGTCCTACCAGCCGCTGCGGGTGGACCCGACGATCGAGGACAGCGCCCGGGCACGACTCGCCGCGCTGCGCTCGTCGAGATCGTCCGCCGAGGTCGACCGCGCCCTGGATGAGCTGCGACGTGCCGCCAAGGACGCCGGTATCAACGTGCTGTACCCGATGAGACAGGCACTCGCCGCCCGCGCCACGGTCGGTGAGGTGTGCCACGCGCTGCGCGACGTGTGGGGTACCTACGTACCGGCAGAGACGTTCTCATCCCGGTCGGGCAGAATTGGGGAGTGAACACAGCGGCAGCCATGCCGGAGAGTCCGGTGGGCAAGGTATTTCTGCTACGAGGTCGGTACTCAACACTCTTAGGGTGCCGCTGGTGACCCATCCGACCATCACGATCGACTGCGGTGACGAGGTGAACCACCAGCTTGCGCGTTGGGGGGCGTCGGCGACCGCTGGAGGTACTTTGTGACACTGCTGAAACCCAGTCTGCTCCCGGTGGCGGGAGCACCACAGGACATCGCGGCCGGTCGGGGCCCGTCATGGTTGGACACGTGGCTGTCGAGGCACGGCGTCAGCCTGGTCGCCTGGCGCAGGCACATCCACGCCCACCCGGAACTCGCCTATTCCGAGCACGGCACTACTGCGCTGATCGCCGAGCGCCTCAGTAGCGCCGGTCTACGGCCCACGCTGCTGCCCGGCGGTACTGGACTGATCTGTGAGATCGGCACCGGTTCGCGGTGCGTGGCGCTCCGCGCTGACATCGATGCCCTTGCCTTGGCCGAGGCCACTGGACTGCCGTTCGCCTCCACCAGGGACGGCGTGATGCATGCCTGCGGGCATGACGCGCATACCGCGATCCTGATCGGCACAGCGCTCGCCTTGGCGGCAGCCCCGGCACTGCCTGGTCGAATCCGGGTGATCTTCCAGCCGGCCGAGGAGGTGCTGCCTGGTGGTGCACTCGATGTGGTCGCCGCGGGTGGTCTGTCCAGCGTCGACCGGATCTTCTCACTGCACTGCGATCCCTCGTTGCAGGTGGGCATGGTCGGCACCCAAGTCGGGGCGATCACCTCGGCGACCGACCTGCTTGAGCTGCGGCTGTCCTCACCGGGTGGGCACACCTCGCGGCCGCACCTCACCGCAGATCTGGTGCATGCGCTCGGCACCGTGATCACCGGTGTGCCCACGCTGTTGTCGCGGCGGGTCGATCCGCGGTCGGGCACGGTGCTGGTCTGGGGTGCCGTGCAGGCTGGTCACGCCGCGAACGCCGTCCCCCAGGACGGCCTGCTGCGTGGCACGTTGCGCACGGGGGACCGCGAGATCTGGGCCGGGATGAAGCCGTTGGTCCGCGATCTGGTCGCCGGCCTGCTCGGGCCCACTGGGGTCGGTTTCGATCTGCGACACGTCCGTGGGGTGCCACCTGTGGTCAATGAGCCAGTAAGCACCGGGTTGCTGCAGGACGCCGTCGTCACGGCGCTCGGCGGAGACGCCCTCACTGAGACCGTGCAGTCTTCCGGTGGCGAGGACTTCGGTTGGTACCTCGAGCACGTGTCCGGGTCGATGGGCCGTCTCGGCGTTTGGTCGGGCGAGGGCCCGCAGCGGGACCTCCACCTGTCCACCTTCGATCTCGACGAACGCGCATTGCCGCTGGGCGTGCGGGTTATGGTGCATGCCGCGCTGGCCTCCCTCGCCCAGCCTGATGTGAGAGATCTCACCTGCCAGCCATGAGTCGATACGCCTCGACGTATCTCTGCGGGCTGCGTCGGAGGTCGTGTTCCCAGCGTTCGATACAGCGTTCGGCGAAGGTGATGCCGGTGCTGATCACATCTTTGATCGGATCCAGGTACCTCAGCACTTCGGCCTGCTCGAGGCCGGCCCTGACCCGCGCGGACAGGCCGGCTTCAGCCAGCCGAACGAGTTCGCGAGCCAGATCGTGGATGGAATCGCCGCCTAACCTGGCTGCCAACCCCTTGGCCGCTACGTCAGGCATGGCTGCTCGATGTTCGTCGATCGTGTAGTGCTTGAGCAACTCCCAGGCAGCGACTCGCGAGGGGGGATGATAGGTGAGTCCCACCCACAGAGCAGGTACCGCGGGGACGCTGGGGTAGGGCGGTCCGTCAGCGGCTCGCAGTTCCAGTGTTCTCCGTAGCCGCACATCGGTCCAGATCTGTGACAGGTGAGAGATCCAGTCGTTCATCGTCGGCTTGGCGCCATCTGCGAATCCTTCGGTGAGTAGTGCACCGAAGGGCCGGTCAGGTGCGTGTCGGTAGGTGCCGTCCTGATCCAGGTGGTAGATCATCGGTAGTTCGATGGCCCACTCGATGAAGTCGTCGATGCACATTCCCTCTTTGAGCGCGGCGGGAAGGACGCCACAACGACGCGGGTCGACCTTCAGCCAGCACTGCGTGCGGCGAGACAGCAGGCCCGTGAGCTTGCCACCCTCCAGTGGTGAGTTCGCGAACAGGCCGGCGATCACCGGTGAGGCTGCCACCTGCATGCGCAGCTTCTCCACGAGATCGTTTTCGCTGAGATAGTCGAGCGTGACCTGGGTCGACAGGGTCGTCTCCATGACCGTGGTGGCCCACGCTCCTGCGTCACCGAGCTGAGCGAAGAACTCCCGCATGATCGTGCCACGCGGCTTGTCGACGACGGGAACGTCTGTAACAGTGTTGAAAGGCATGTTGGCGCCCGGCAGAATGGCAAGCCCGAGACGATGTGCGAGCTTGTCCGCTCGCGCGAGCACCGACCGCATATCGGCGATCACGCTGACCACATCGTGGTGTGGAGCCGAAGCGTATTCTAGTGCGCCACCGTGTTCCAAGGTGATCTGCATTCCACTGACGTGATTCATCCCGGTCGCGTGATCACCATCGAAAATCGGCTCACCGTCGAATTCATCGATGATTGCCAACACGAGAGCCTCGACGCCGTTGCTTCCTCGGTACGGAGCGGCTCGGCCGGTGGCCGGATCGACCACCGCGTTCTCGATCTCTATCCCGATTTTTTCGCCCGCACCGTCCGATTTCTCGAACAACGATCGCAGATCCTCTTTGCTCAGTGCGGCCGGCGCAGGCACTGTCATTTTCCTTGATCCCTTCAATGAACTGGAGCTCTCGAGCCACCTTCGGTCAAAGAGTGATCTTTTCGCCGACGCCGCATCGGTGGGCGGCGGCGTTCCTCACGCGGCCAGGCGCCCGCTCGGAGGCTGCCACAGCGGGTGGCGTGCCCCCGATCCTCATCGCCGGCCGGATCGTGCTGGTGGTGGTCCTCATCTGCTGGCCATCCTCGCTTGGCCCGGACAGCTGATGCAACTACTGAGTGCTGCAGGTGCAGCCTGGTCTAGGTGGTCACCCGGCGCTCCCTCGCGGGAAGGGTCAACGGTCACCGATCAGCACTGCGTTAGCGTCGGTATCGCTGTGTCACCGGATCGCGCGGATACTAGGTGGTCATCGCCGTTGATACCACGTGGTAAACCGGCGGGTTTGTTCGTATTCGGTGGATGAGCTGTCCCGGGCAGGCTGCAACGGGCCATCCCGCCCGCTGTACTCGTTGTCCCGCGGCGGCGTCCCGCTGCCTACGCCTCCGCCTGGAACCGGCTCTCACCAGCAGCGATGCTCCGGATGGCCAGCTGGCAGGATCGGGCAGTAGGTACTGAAGGTACTGGTGCTCCGATAACTGCTTGCCGCTGACTGAGTAGTCGAGAAATCGACTTCAAAGCTAGGTGGCGAGATACAGAATTAGGTGGATAATTGATGTTGTCAGGAGACCTTCTTATCGCCATGGTGTGTATTAACCGAATCGGCAAATATGGCCGATGAGGTGCTCTGTCCCTGGTCTACCGGGGCCACACTAAAGGAGGAAATGCATGTCTGAGGTATTGAGTTTCGTCGAGATCGACGGCCAGCACGTCGAGCTGCTCCCGGCCCGTACCGTCCTGTCCATGTTCACCGCCGGCTGCGGCTGCGACGGAGGCCACCACGGTGGGGGCGGCGACGGTGGCGTGGGTGGCAACGGTGGCAGCGCCCAGGGCGGCCTCGGCATCAACATCCTGAGCGGCCTCGGCGTCCTGGGAACTGGGACTGCCAGCGCGGGTGACGCCACCGGCGGCAACGGCGGTAACGCTAACGGCGGCCGCGGCTGAGTGAGTTTATCAATCACATGCGGGGCTGTTGGCTAGGGAACGGCTCCGCATAGCCGATGGCAATGCTCCGGGCGGTGCTGGGGCAGCCGACTACCCCTCCAGTCGTGCAGTACCGCCGCGTGATCACGCTATCGCGTGCACTGCCGTCGGCGCTGCAGGCGCGGCCGCATTGCGGCCGCGCCTGCAGATACATCCTGGATGGCCTCCAGCAGCGAAATCAGGGGCCGATGCCGGAGCAGGGACGGATGCGTAACTCGGCGACGTAGTCCTCCGGAGCGCCGGCCGCCTCGGCGGCATCGGCGATGACGCCGAGATAGCGCGCCGAGGGTAGGCCGCCTTCGTAGGCGTCCAGCACGTAAAGCCAGGCGAGTACCGAGCCGTCTAGGGTATGCACCCGTAGCTTCAGCTTCTTGTGCAGCCCGAAGTCGCCGCCCTCCCAGTGGTCGAGCAGCTTCTCGTCCTCGGCTGTCACGTCGTAGATCACGACGAACACCTGGGAGAGAGGGTCCTCGACGACGGTGGCCAGCGCCCCCTCCCAACTGATGTCCTCGCCTCCGAAGGTCAGCCGCCACCCGATCAGCCACCCGGTCATCGCCATCGGTGAGTGCGGCGCGCGCTGCATCATCTGTGTGGGATCCATGTTGGACCCGTAGGCGGCGTAAAGCGGCACGCGCGATAGCGTAGCTGCCACGCGATGCGTTCTGGTGTTCCCGCCGCCGCCGTCGGTGACAACCTGCTCACAGGGCGTACTGGCCGTCAAGCAACCCTCGGCGTGTCCACGCGTCTTACCGGGTGAGAGGGCTGGCATGAGGAGGTTGCGAATGCGGATCGTCACCTGCGGGCTGATCGCGGGCGCTGCCCTGCTGGGTCCCGTCCCGGTGGCCATGGCCGACCCGCCGGCCAGTACCGCCGGATCGGTCAGCACAACCGGATCAGACAGCCAAGCGGTGCCGCAAACCGAGGTGAGTATGTTGGCGGTGTCACTCACCGTAGGTGGGGCGGTCGCCACCGCTGGATCTGGCGCAGCGCTGCTGCTGACGCGGCGCCGCGCGCTCAGTCGTCGACCCAGTTGAGGGTCCGGGTCACCGCCTTGCGCCACTGGCCGTAGAGCTTCTCGCGTCGCTGCGGGTCCATCGCCGGATCCCAGCGCCGGTCCGCTGCCCAGTTCGCCCGGATCTCCTCCGTACCGGACCAGAACCCGACCGCCAGGCCGGCGGCGTAGGCAGCGCCCAGTGCGCTGGTTTCGCTGATCACGGGCCGGATCACCGGGACGCCCAGAATGTCGGCCTGGAACTGCATCAGCAGTTCGTTACCCACCATCCCGCCGTCGACCTTGAGAGCGTTCAGCACAGCTCCGGAGTCGGCATTCATCGCGTCGAGCACCTCACGGGTCTGGAACGCGGTGGCTTCCAGCACTGCTCTGGCCAGATGCCCCCGGTTGACGTACCGGGTCAGGCCGACGATGGCGCCACGAGCATCGGAGCGCCAGTGCGGGGCGAACAGCCCGGAGAAGGCCGGCACGAAGTAGGCCCCGCCGTTGCCCTCGACGGTCGCCGCCAGCTCCTCGATCTGTGCTGCAGAGGAGATCATGCCCAGGTTGTCCCGCAGCCACTGCACCAGTGAGCCGGTGACCGCGATCGAGCCCTCCAACGCATACACCGGGTCCCGGGCCTCGAGCTGGTAGCAGACCGTCGTGAGCAGCCCGTGGCGGCTGCGAACCTTCTCGCTACCGGTGTTGAGCAGCATGAAGTTGCCGGTGCCGTAGGTATTCTTGGCCTCGCCGACAGCTAGGCAGGCCTGCCCGAAGGTGGCTGCCTGCTGGTCACCGAGGATGCCGGCGATGGGCACTCCAGCCAGCTCCGCGGGTTCCCGGACCGTGCCGTACACCTCCGACGATGAGCGGATCTGCGGCAGCATCGGTGTGGGGATGCCCATCTCGGCGGCGATGCCGTCGTCCCAGCTCAGCGTGCCCAGGTCCATCAGCAGGGTCCGGGAGGCGTTGGTGGGGTCGGTGACGTGCAACACACCGGTCATGTTCCACAGCAACCAGCTGTCGATGGTCCCGAAGCACAGCTCGCCGTGCTCGGCTCGCTGCCGGGCCCCATCCACCCGGTCCAGAATCCAGCGGATCTTGGGGCCGGAGAAGTAGGTGGACAGCGGCAGTCCCGTGCGGTGCTGGTAGCGGGTTGGGCCCGCGTCGCCGCCGAGTTCGGCGCACAACCGGTCGGTCCGGGTGTCCTGCCACACGATCGCGTTGTGCACCGGCTTCCCGCTTCGCCGGTTCCACACCACGGCGGTCTCCCGCTGGTTGGCGATGCCGACCGCGGCGATGTCGTGTGCTGCTAGGCCGGTCTTGGCCAACGCCCCAGCCACGACCTGCCGGGTATTCGCCCATAACTCCAGCGGGTCGTGCTCCACCCAGCCCGCTGCGGGGAAGTGTTGTCGGTGCTCACGCTGATCCGCGCCGACTACCCGACCGTCGTGGTCGAACACCATGCAGCGGGTGGACGTGGTGCCCTGGTCGATCGCTACGACGTACTGACTCATCAACCCTGGACGCTAGCGGGTTGCGTGTGCTGTGCGTGCCCGGGCTCAACCCGCATGTCTGTCGGATGCTTGATACCGGCGCCCATGCAGTTGGTTCAGTGTCGGGCCGTGAAGTGGGCGGTCACGGTGGCGGCGGGTAGTGCGGTGGCGTAGACAGCGACGTCAGCAACGCTGCCGGCGAGGAAGTTGACCCCGCTTTGCAAAACCCCGATTCGCAACCCAGGCGCGGAGGTGAGTGGTTGGGTGCCGCCGTGGCCGGTGGCGACCTGGGCGCCGTCGATGTACAGGGTCAGGGCGCCGGTGGCCTGGGTTCTGGTGAGTACCAGGTGGTGCCAGGTGCCGTCGTTGAGGCCGGAGGTGGAGTGGATGGAGGTGTCGGGGTTGCCGGTGCCGGCCCAGACTCTTCCGGTGGCGTCCAGAGAGGTGCCGAAGTCGTCGACTACGCCGGGAACCTCGGCGTCGAGCAGCCCGACTCCCTGCCACCACTGGGTGATGGCGGTGCCGACGCCACCGTGGGTGGCGAACCACAGTTCGAGGCTGAAGTCGTCACGCACGTCGCGAGGCAACAGGACGTACTGGTTTATCCCGTTGAAGGCGACCGCAGTGGCCGGGCCGGGGCCGGGGATGCCGAGCTGGGGGTGGTTGCAGTAGCTGCCGTGGTGGTCCCCGGCAATGTCGTAGGCGACGGTGCCGGTGGTTTCGGCCAGCGGCCAGTAGGCGACCAGCCCTTCGGTGTTCACCACGGTCTGGGTGTAGGCGCCTGGTGGGACGGCGGCGGCGGGAGCGGTCGCCAGGTGTACCCAGCGGGCGACCGACGGGACCCGGTCGGTGTCGGTGAGGAAGAGCATGTACCAGCCGGGTGGGGCCAGGTTGGGCTCACCCGTGACCTGGACCTGGACGGTGCTGCCGTCCCGGGCGGTGATGGGTAGATCCACCAGGCGTTGGCTGGTGTTGAACGAGTGGGTGGTCGCTCCGGGTCGGATCAGGCTGGCCCACTGGATGGTGCCGGCGTCTGGAGTGGTGATGTCGACCGTCTGGCTGTAACGCCACTCGGTGGGTACCGCGCTGATGACCGGCCGTGGCCCGCGGGACAGGTAGGGCGGGGAGTAGATCTCCATCCGCAGTTCTTCGTTGGGATCCGGGGGCACCCAGTTCACTTGGTGGCCCTGGTCGGGGTTACCGCTGGCGGTGATGACCCGCCCGTCAGGCAGCAGCAGCGCCACCGAGTGGTACATCCGGGTCACCGATGCTTCCGCGGCCTGGGCCCAGCCCCGCTCCGGGTGCGCGGGGTCGAAGATCTCGGCGTGGTTGGTGGCCACCGAAGCGTCCTCCCCACGAGCCGAGCCGCCGGTGACCAGCACGGTACGGTCGGGCAGCACGATGGCGTTGGGGTGCTTACGGGGCGAGTTCAGCGGCGCCACCGGCTGGTAAGCGGGCACCGGCTGGGTGAAGTCGATGACATCCACATCGGCGATGGCGTTGCCGCCCCCCGGAGCCCCACCGATGATCATCACTTTCTGGTCCTGCGCGGGCGGAAGCAGCACGCTGGCGCACTGGTCCCGGGCGTCCACCCGGGTCAGACCCGCTACCGGGGTGACGGTGGCCGGGCTGCGGGTCAGGTCCAGCCGTAGCGGGGCCGCCGGCCCGTCGTCCATATGTCCGCCAGCGTAGAACACCGACCCATCGGCAAGCAGATACAGGTGGGCATACAACGGCAGGCCCCCGAACCCGGGCGGCATGGCCAGCGGCTGCCAGTAGTCGGCGGCCGGGAAGAAGCTCTCCACAGTGGTGTTACGCGCCCCCGTGGCGTTCTCGTCCAGCCCGCCCGTGGCCAGCACCCGCCCATCCGCCAAGATGATCACGCTGGGGTACCAGCGGCCGTGCGCCATCGGCCGCACCACCGCCCACTGTTGCGTGACTGGGCTGAACACCAGGGTGTCTGCCCGTCCGGCGAACTGCGTGGTGCCACCCTGATACCGTTGGGTGCCGCCGGTGGACAGCACCCGACCATCGGCCAGCGGGGTTTCTCCGCCGCAGAACAGGTCCAGCACCGTGCCCTGGGCGTCGCGCGGGGTGTCCGGGTGGAAGAAACCTGCTTCTGGGGGGTTGGCCGCGGGATCCCACACCACACTGGTCCAGAACTGCAACGCCGTGTTACCGAAGTTTGGGTCCGCGAAACGTACCGCGCTATTACCGGAACCGGCCGCGAAGAGCACTTTTCCGGTGGGCAGCAGCGCCGCGTGCACCGCCAGCACCTCAGACAGGAATGGCAACACCTGCCAACTCCCCAACCCCGCAGTACCCTGGGGAGCCGCACGTCCTCCCGCCGTCACCCCGGCGCCGACTGCCAGCGCGCTCGCCGACGGCAGCGGCGGTCGGAGTGGCTGGACCTGCGGGTTCTCGGTCATGGAATCTCCTGTCTCCGCGCTTTCTGAACCAACTTGTCCGTCAGCGGATGGGCGCCACGTTCGGCATCGCCGATGGTCCGCTTCGTGAACCCCGGCGTCGTGGCGAACTGATCCTGGGACAGGCACAGTCCTACCTCACGGAACCGACGGATCGTCGTCGCAGTCCACTCCACCGGCGAAGGGTAACGCAGGGCGTGCCCCCTGATTGCCACCAGCAAGCGATCACTTTTTCTATCCGGAAGCAGGTTTGCTTATGAGACGCGAATGGCGAGTGCTCGCTCGTCACAACTCCATATATTGGGAGCTGTCGGTTTATGTTCACCCGCCACCGCGTCACCACTCGATCCGCCCACCCAGCCACCACAGACCCCGGCTGCCCCGCCCCTGTCTCCCCACAGGTCCGCTGGGGTGGGGCAGCCGGACCCAGATTACGGCGGGACCGGGGATGATCCCTGGTGGCCTGCGGCCTCGCTGTGGCCCACCCGACTGATGTGTCACCGGCCGGGCGGCGGCCGTCGTGGCGTAGGGAGCGTCAGCATGCCCAACCGGCTGCGAGCCAAGCGTAATGAGACCACGAGGAGGCTTCCACGCGGTAGCGTGCAGCAGGCGAGTGGCACGACACAGCGACACGACACAGGGGCACGATACGAGGGGCACGATGCAGGGGGTGGGACGACCGGTGCAGCAGGCGCAGCGCGCGCATCAGCAGCCCATCGGCGGGTCAGCCCCCGGGCAGCTCGGTCCAGCGCAGCGAGCGACGGACTGGCAGCGGCTGGGTGACGAACTTTTCGACGTCGTGGTCATCGGTGGCGGTGTGGTCGGTTCCGGCGCGGCGTTGGATGCCGCCACCCGGGGTCTCAAGGTGGCTCTGGTGGAAGCTCGAGACCTCGCCTCGGGCACATCGAGCCGGTCGTCCAAGCTGTTCCACGGCGGCCTGCGCTACCTGGAGCAGCTGGAGTTCGGGTTGGTCCGGGAGGCACTGCACGAGCGGGAGCTGATGCTCACCCGGCTGGCGCCGCACCTGGTGAAGCCGGTGAGCTTCCTCTACCCGCTGGCGCACCGGATCTGGGAACGACCCTACGTCGCCGCTGGGCTGGCGCTCTACCAGACCCTGGCTGGGGCGCAATCGGTGCCCGGGCAGCGCCACCTCACCCGGGCGGGGGCGCTGCGGCTGGCGCCGGCATTGCGCCGCGACACCCTCGTCGGTGGGGTGCACTACTACGACGCGATCACCGACGACGCCCGGCACACCATGACGGTGGCGCGTACGGCTGCCCAGTACGGCGCGGTGGTGCGCAGCTCCACCCAGGTCATCGGTTTCCTGCGGGAGGCGGATCGGATTTGCGGGGTACGGGTGCGGGACTGCGAGACCGGCGAGGAGACCGGCGTCGAGGCGCATGCGGTGCTCAACTGCACCGGCGTGTGGACCGACGAGATCCAGCGGTTGTCCGGCGGGCGAGGTCGGTTCCGGGTGCACCCGTCCAAGGGGGTGCACATCGTAGTCCCGCGGGACCGCATCGTGTCGGAGAGTGGGCTGATCCTGCGCACCGCGACGTCGGTGTTGTTCGTCATCCCGTGGCGCAGCCACTGGATCGTCGGTACCACCGACACCGGCTGGAACCTTGACCTCGCGCATCCCGCCGCCACTCGCGCGGACATCGACTACCTGCTCGACACGGTCAACACTGTGCTGGCCACGCCGCTCAACGACAGCGACATCGAGGGCGTCTATGCCGGCTTGCGGCCGCTGCTGGCGGGGGAGAGCGAGGCGACTTCGCGGCTGTCCCGGGAGCACGCCGTCGCCCGGGTGGCACCCGGGCTGGTGGCCATCGCGGGCGGCAAGTACACCACCTACCGGGTGATGGCGGCCGACGCGGTGAACGCGGCAGTGCCCGATCTGCCCGGCCGGGTGGCTCCCTCGATCACCGACAAGGTGCCGCTGCTCGGTGCGGACGGCTACCACGCCCTGGTCAACCAGGCCGACGCGCTGGCCGTCCGGTACGGGCTGCATCCTTACCGGCTGCGTCACCTGCTGGACCGCTACGGCTCAGTGGTGCACCAGGTGCTAACCCTGGCCGCGGACCGCCGTGACCTGCTCACACCGGTGCACGCGGCGCCGGACTACCTCAGGGTCGAGGTGGTGCACGCCGCCAGCCACGAGGCGGCCCTGCACTTGGAGGACGTGCTGACCCGGCGCACCCGGATCTCGATCGAGTACCCGCACCGGGGCGAGGCGTGCGCTGCTGACGTCGCCGAGTTGATGGGCGAGGTGTTGGGCTGGGACGCAGCTGCGCGGCACCAGGAGGTGCAGATCTACCTGGCCCGGGTGGCTGCCGAGCGCGACTCGCAGCGCCAGCTCAACGATTCCACCGCCGACGCCCGCCGTGCCGCCGCTCCCGACCCCCGCCCCCGCCTCCTCGCGCCGGTCAGCTGACTCCAGCCGGCGTGTCACCATCTGTTTGTGGGCAACCGCGTGAGCAGTTCCTTGACCTCCGGGATGGCCCGCTCCGCAGCGTGCACCAGCCCCAACAAGCGGTCGAGATGCTCCGGGCGGCAGGCGACGAAGCTGCGGTCGACCTGGGGCCGGCCGATCCGCTGGTCGAACGGCGCGCTGTCGAGTCCATAGACAGCGATGCCCGCCTCGGCCGCAATCAGTGCGCCGGCTGGTAGGTCGACCTCCTCCGGGTGGTATCCGACCATGCCGTCGATATCCCCGCGGGCCAGCATCACCAGGGACAACAGCGGCGTCCACAGCTGGAACAGCCGGCGCGCCGTGGACTCCAGGACAAGCTTGAGTGCGCCGGCGGTGGCGTCGTCCTTGGCCACCGAATAACCCTGGGTCCACGCGAGCAACGGACCGGCTGGATGGTGGCGTAGCGGTGGGCGCAGCGCGCGGCTGTCCGGCCCGTAGGCGCCCGCGCCGCGTGTCGCCTGCCAGGTGCCGCCGGTGACGGGATCGTGCACGACGCCGAGCACCGGGATGCGGTCCCGGCACAGTGCGACACCCACCACGTAGGTGGGTAGTGCGACCGCCAGGTTGTTGGTGCCATCCAGCGGATCGACCAGCCATGTCCAGGTGGGGTCGGCGGCTTCCAGGACGCCGCCTTCTTCGGCGATGATCCGGTGGTCGGGGAACGCTGCGCGAATCCGGTGCAGGATCAGTCGCTCGGCGCGGACATCGAGGTCGGTGACCACATCTCCGGCGGATCCCTTGCCGCGCAGCCCGAGATCGCCCTGGACCCCCTCGCGCACCAGCTCGCCGGCCGCGTGCACGGCGTCGACAGCCACCTGCCGGGCCAACTGGAGGTCGAGGAGGACATCGTCGCGCGGTGCCGTCGCGTCCATCATCAGCCGCTCCTTCTGCTCTGATGTCACGGTAGGCGTCTGCGTAGTTCACAGTCGCGGGTAAGGGTTCTTAGCCTGGACGGCTTTGCGGATGATGTCCGAGACGGCGACATCATCGAATGACGATGGTAGTGGCACGTTCAAGGCGACAAAGAGTTTCTGTACTTCCTCCACCGAAGGCTCGTCACTCAATAGCACCGATTTCGCGGCCTGCTCGATCGGGAGCAGACGGGACTGTTCGAAGCTGGTCCGCAGCTCAGTGGCATGCCGGTCGTAATACGTCGAGCCTCGCGTGATCAGCAATGCCGGCTCCCGGGCATCGCGCTGCATGACGACTTGGGTGATGATGAGTGAGCGTGAGGAAAGGTCCCACCGGAACGTGGTGATGGTCTCCGACAGGCCGATCTCCACGGTCAGTAGCCGGTATCGCTGCTTGTACCAGCAGGCGGCCAGGATGGTGGCGAAGGTTTCTTTCTTGGTCCGCTCGGCCGTCCACACCTCGCCGGTTCCGTCCAACACCTGGGACACCGACCGTTGGAACACCGCATATTGCTCGCACAGGTCGTCGTTGGTGGGATCCAGGATCTCCAGCCGAACGGTCAATGCGCGTCCGACGTCGCGGGCCCGTTGGATGCACTCGGGCAGGGTGACGGCACGGATGAAGGAGCCGGTGCCACCTTTGAACGTCCAGATGTCGGTGTCGTGCCGGGCCGCGGCCAGCGCCTCACTGATCGCATCGCCGCGCAGTATCCGGATGTCTGACGCCTGATCCAGGGCCTGCTGGGCCTCGGTGATCTTGACGTCCAGCGCCTCCAACTGGTTGAGCGCCTTGTGTACGTCCCGCTCGATGAACCCGGATCGAACGCGGTCCCGCAGCAGTGTTGTGGCGAGCACCGCGAGGATGAGCAGTACCGCACTGTTGACCTGGTTTGTTCCCACCACATCGGCCCAGGCCAGGATGGCGATGCAGGCAGCCAACAGGAGCGCGATCAGGCCGTCGGCGTTCTTGCCGATCCACTTGACAATCCGGGACATTGGCCCCCCTGAGACCCTACTCTGGGTGAGTCTAGGTGCTCTGTCCCGCGGTGGGGAGCAGTTTGCCTGTTGGACAGGTTGCCTGACGATGAGACGGGCGTCACGCTGGGGGCGTGATCGTGCACAGGACAGTGCCTTGGGTGACCGAGGTCCCGGTCTGCGCCGTCAGCCCGGTGATCCTGCCGGTTTTGTGCGCCGTGACCGTGTTCTCCATCTTCATCGCCTCGAGCACCACGATGAGATCACCGGTGTCGACCGGATCCCCGTCGGACACCGCGATCTTGACCACGGTGCCCTGCATGGGGGCGATGACCGCGTCACCCGAGGACGCGGCCGCCCAGCCGCTGCGCTTGCGGGGCTTCGCCCTGCCAGCCCCGCCACCTCGCAGGGCCAGGTCGTCTGGCAGCGATACCTCCAGGCGCCGGCCGCCGACCTCCACGACCACGGTGTGCCGGTGTGCCGGTGGTGGAAGTGGTTCGGTAGCTCCGTAGGGCTGGAGCTGGGTGGAGAACTCGGTCTCGATCCACCGGGTATGCACGGTGAAATGTTCGCCGTCGGTGGCGGCGAAGGCGGGGTCATCCACGACTGCCCGGTGAAAGGGGATGACGGTGGGCAGGCCCTCGATGGTGAACTCGGCCAGCGCCCGCCGGGACCTCGCCAGCGCCTGCTCGCGATCCGCGCCGACGACGATGAGCTTGGCCAGCATCGAGTCGAACTGTCCGCCGATGACGCTGCCGGCGCGCACCCCGGCGTCGAGCCGCACTCCCGGTCCTGACGGCGGATCGAACACCACGACGACACCGGGAACCGGTAGGAATCGCCGGGCTGGGTCCTCTGCGTTGATCCGGAATTCGATGGCGTGGCCGCGCGCCGGCGGGTCGGACGTGATGGTCAGTTTCTCGCCGGCCGCGATCCGGAGCTGCTCACGCACCAGGTCAAGGCCGGTGGTCTCCTCCGACACCGGGTGCTCCACCTGCAGCCGGGTGTTCACCTCGAGGAAGGAGATCGTGCCATCCGGACTGACCAGGAACTCGACGGTGCCTGCGCCGGTATAACCGGCCTCGGCGCAGATCGCCCGGGCTGCCTCGTAAACGGTGTGGCGCTGCCCGGCGGACAGGAACGGGGCCGGGGCCTCCTCCACCAGCTTCTGGTGCCGCCGTTGCAGGGTGCAGTCCCGGGTGCCCACGACGACGATGGTGCCGTGCTGGTCAGCCAGCACCTGGGCTTCGACGTGCCGCGGTGTGTCCAGGTAGCGTTCCACGAAGCACTCGCCGCGTCCGAAGGCAGAGACGGCCTCGCGCACCGCGGAGTCGAACAGCTCAGGGATCTCCTCGATGGTGCGGGCCACCTTCAAGCCTCGCCCGCCACCGCCGAAGGCGGCTTTGATGGCTACCGGCAGGCCGTGCTCCGTGGCGAATGCCACTGCCTCATCCGCCCCGGACACGGGATCCCTGGTCCCCAACACCAGTGGCGCTCCTGCTTTGGCGGCGAGCTGCCGGGCGGTGACCTTGTCGCCCAGGTCACGGATTACGTGTGGGCTGGGCCCGATCCAGGTCAACCCGGCGTCGATCACCGACTGGGCGAAGTCTGCGTTCTCGGACAAAAACCCGTAGCCAGGGTGCACCGAATCGGCGCCGGTGCGGGCCGCCACGTCAAGCAGCTTGGCTTGGTCGAGGTAACTGTCCGCGGGTGTCGCACCGCCCAGCGCGAATGCCTCGTCGGCCAGGGTGACAAACGGAGCATCGCGATCGCCGTCGGCGTAGACAGCGACGCTGGCCAGCCCGGCATCCCGGCAAGCCCGGATCACCCGGACAGCGATCTCCCCACGGTTGCCGACGAGCACCTTGCGCAGGGTGGTCGTGGTGGGGTGGGGCACCCATGCCTCCCGGATCCGTGCCTGGGGGGTCGAACGTACCCGTCCTGGGCGTGAGCCCAGGAGATTGTCCGTCCCGGAGAGTCGTCCGAAGTCTAGGCTGCGATGACGTCGCGCGATGACGAAGGACCCCGCAGTCTCTGCTGATCATGGACACCTCTGGTGATCTGCTCGATCAAGGGTGCACACTGGAATGTTAGTGACGGGGCGCACAGCAGGGAGATCGCGTGGATATCGACAGCACCACGCCGCAGTCGGCCCGGATCTGGAACTACTGGTTGGGTGGCAAGGATCATTACCCGGTTGACCGTGCGGCAGCGAGATCCTGACACGATCTTGACGGAGGTCGCCCGGACGCTGGATTTCAGCCGACCCGTCGGGTTGATGCTACTGGGCGTGGTGAACCACATCTTGGACTCTGATGAGGCCATTTCGGTTGTCAACCGGCTCGTGGCGGCCTTGCCTTCGGGAAGTTATCTGGCGCTGACCCACTCCACAGCAGAAATCCACGGCGAGCCGATGCTCGAAGTGATGCGACAGGTGACCGAGCGCGGTGGCACCCCTATCAGGGCCCGCACCCGCCAAGAACTCCTTCAGTTCTTTGACGGTATGGAAATGCTGGATCCCGGCGTCGTATCGTGTTCGCTCTGGCGGCCCGACCCGATCGAAGTGGGGGACTCCGGCCGACGTGTACCTGTTCGGCGGTGTGGGTCGGATCCGATGATCCTCGTCGGCACCGGCGCGCCGCCGCGCATTGTGGTAGTTCTACCGGCTAGAATCAGAAACGAGGCACCCAGCCGGCGAGCACGGGCCGTGCGGTGACGTCGGGGTTGCTCAGTCGGACGAGCCGGGGCAGACGTCTGCGGTCGTTTTTCGCTGTCCGCACATCATTAAGTGACCGTAAAGAATCAGATTCTTTCGCCACAGAGTGCGTGAAACAACTCTGCCCACCAGGCTTGTGCAGGTCTGGAGAATAAGGGCCGTTAACGTCGGAGGGCCGGGTGCCGATCAGGGTCAAGACGCAGCGCGGGTCAGCACCGCAAGGTGTGCGTCGATCGGATCGGACTTGCCCTTGCGGCGGCGCAGCTTGCAGTCGAGTTGCTCGCACTCGATCACCATCGGGCCGGCAGCCACGACCGCGGGGGACCAGCCCAGTGTCGTAACTACGGGTCCCCTCGATCGACACGGTCAACCGGGGGACCGGACGTGTGCGCAACGATCCAGGCGAGCAGTTCGCCGTAGTCCGTGCTGTCATCGTTGATCGAGCACGTGGGGATCGGTGTCCCGGTCGGGGTGCGATCGCCATCTGATGGATGTCGCGATGGGTGTCCACCCCTACGACGGCATTGATGCATTCTGTCAACATGGGAACGTCGCCTGATGTCCTTTGGGCGTCGAGTCAACGTCGGTACCGGACTGGATGGGATGGGATCACCGAGTGGCACCTCTGGGAAGGGTCCGGCAATCCTCTCCCGCCCACCGGCCTGACGGTGATCTCAGCAAAGCGGCTTGCGCAGTGTGCGCGGGTCGGGTCAACGATTACTGGTGATCGGCAGCTGCGCCGTGTCCGCACCGCTCCTACCCTTATCACTGGCGTGTCAGCTGCAGAAACGCCCGCACGGGGCGACTTCACCAGGCTCTGATGTATCATCTATCATCGACGCTGGCTCTCCGCTCCTCCGTGCATCACCACCACCCGGTCCACGCTCCTCATGCTGACCTTAATGAATGGAGAACAACAATGTCAGAGGTGGGCATAATTTCGGTTAGCGTAGGAATAGATTCTGTTCGGCTCCCGCTGGACAACGCTACCATCCTCGGTAAGCTGGGACTTCTTCGGGAACTTGCCGGAACCTGGCAAGGTTCTGGGTTCAACCTCATCGCACGGCCGGATTTCCACGATAAGGCCGATCTCTACCTTCAGCTCAATCAAACGCGCGAGACGCTGAAGTTCGATCCTATCAACGCGTCGATCCCGAACCGAGGGTTTGGGCAGGATGACATCGAATTATTCGGTTTGACCTATCTTCAGCAAATTTCCGACGCCTTCACTGGGGGTTTGCTCCACATCGAACCTGGACTCTGGATCACACAGCCGTCAACGACCTACCCCCCGGAGTCAGCTCCCCCGGGTGGACAGATTGTGGCCCGGTTAGGGTCAATTCCCCATGGCAGCTCTGTCCTCGCCCAAGGCACGGCCCAACCGTTTACCGGTCCGCCGACCCTCAAGGCTCCCGCTGCGGAATACGCGTTCTCCCAATTCCCCTCATTCAATAGTACTCCGTTCGCTACGAATCCTACGGCGCCACCGATCATCCATGCCCCGGGAACCTCGGAGAAGCTGTCCACCCCAGCGCCTCCAGGATTCCAGGAGTACGACCTCACCGTCCCTGAATCCGCGGCAAATCCCCGGTCGCCCTTCAGGACCAGTCCCCCCGAGCCTCCCCTTCCCAAGCAAATCAACGGCGTACCCATGCAGGACGTGGTCAACGACCCGATCAAACTCCTCCAAGCCGTCGTCAATCAGCAAGTTGCTGCCGGGAACACCTTTGAGGGAGTTGCGCTCAATATTGCAAGTCAGGCAAAAATCACGTTTTTTAAGAATACCAACAGTCATCCTGGCGATCCGACTGTTGTCGTGAGCCCCGTAGATGGAGCCGGCGATATCGGGAATATTCCCTTCCTTGAGGGTGGCGAACCTGTCGGGCCAAAGGGCGCGAATGCCGAGACCGCGCTAGTCTACGCTACATTTTGGATCGAGAAAGTCAGCCGCGGGATCCTTCCTCCTTTCAAGCAACTTCAGTACGCGCAGATGGTCATACTGAACTTCGAGATCTTCAAAGGGCTTCCGGCAAATGTCAACCTGGGCTGGCCGCACATCTCCGTCGCAACCCTGAGGCAAGGTTTCATCTAGAACCAGCATAGCCGCAGAGCTCCTCAAGTGAGCGATAGCTGCCGGTCCGCCACCCGCTTCCTGTCGGAGAAACCTTCGTCGGCAGGCGGGTGGCCAGGACTGGCCATCTTGCGTGCCTGACGGATCGAGTTGATCGCACCGGCTCAGGTCCACAGCGACACCACCGGAACCCCGAGCTCGGCGAGTAGCCGCCGGGTCAGCGGAAGGCTGATGCCGATCACACTCGAGGGGACACCGTCGATCCCGTCGACGAACCAGCCGCCTCGGCCGTCCAGGGTGAACCCGCCGGCCACCTGCAGTGGTTCCCCGGTGCTGACATAGGCTGCGATCTCCTCGTCCGACAATGCGCTGAAGCGGATCAGGGTGGCCTCCGCAGCGCTGGCGGTCGCGATGACAGCGCCCTCGCTGAGGCGTACCACTGCATGCCCGGTGAGCAGCTCTCCGGTGCGGCCCATCATCGCCTGCCAACGCCGCAACGCGGTGTCGGCGCAGCCGGGCTTGCCGACCAACTCGTCACCGACGTGCAACATCGAGTCGCATCCGACGACCACCGCATCGGGGTATTCGGCGGCGATGTGTGGCGCGACCGCGTCGGCCTTCGCTCGAGACAGCGCGGTGACCAGCTCCGTCGGCGACGCGTCAGGCAGTGTGGCGGCCAGTGCGTCCTCGTCCACTCCGGACACCCGCACCACTGGATCAACGCCTGCGGCACGGAGTATGGCGAGCCTGGCTGCGGATGCGGACGCGAGAACTAAGCGCACACCGACGCACTGTACGCAAAACGGTACAACCTGCCCCCGCCGCCTCTGGCGTCTGGTTTCACGGAGATCACCCGATCGGGTGTGATGCAGATTCAAAGGTGTCGACTATGTACGTGATCACGCAGCCGGTGCCTCGTATCGACGTCATATCGCGCTATAGCAAGGAGGTATTGTGTCGGTGCGCCATGGATTTGAGATTCGTGGCCTGGACGCTCCTCGGGGCGTCAACTCGTCCGCAGGACGGTTCGGTCGGATGTTTCCCACCGTGGAAGCCCGCCCTTCGACCAGCCTCGCTTCGGCCGAAGAGCTGGGGCTGCCCGATCCGATCTCCTGTCGATCCACCTACCCGAGCAGGACACCAACCCTCGCTGATAGTGAAGGCCGCCTCGGCATCGCCGAGCTCCGCCACTTTGCTGGGATCCTCAAGACGTTGGAGCGAAACCGATGAAAAATCACCTGCTGTTCGTTCAATCTAACGATCCCGCAAAAAACCAGATCCTGGTCTATGACCGGGCCGATGACGGTACCCTCATCCTCGCCGAGACCATCGACACCGGCGGGGCTGGCGGCAGCAACCAGGGAGGCGGGGTTGATCCGCTTTCCTCCCAGGGCTCACTCGTCTATGACACCCACCACCGGGTGCTGATCGCTGTCAATGCAGGCAGCAACACCGTGTCCGTGCTCGGCCTGGATGAGGGCCACCTGTGCCTGCGTCAGGTGCTGGCCTCGGGGGGAACCTTCCCGGTCAGCGTGACTGTCCATGGTGACCTGCTCTACGTGCTCAACGCCCATGAGGCCGGCGCGATCACCGGATACCGGATCACCGACGGTAGGTTCGACCCTATCGAGGGCTCCACTCGTTCGCTGGAGCTGACCCCAGCCACCGGATCCGCACAGGCCGCAAACACGCCCGCGCAGGTCGGTTTCACCCCCGACGGGCAGCATCTGGTCGTCACCACCAAGGGCAACGGCAGCCTCATCGACGTCTTCACCATGAAACCCGATGGACGGCCCGCAGACAACTTCACGGCCAACTCTGCTGGGACACCCTTCCCCTTCGGTTTCACCTTCGATGACCACGCCCATCTCGTCGTGACCGATGCCGTCACCAGCACGCTATCGACCTACACCGTTCATTCCGATGGCACCGCCGAACAGGTCGCCGCCAAACCCGATGGACAGTCGGCCATGTGTTGGGTGGTCCGCGCGGCGGGGAACTTCTATGTCGTCAACGCGGGCAGCAACACCATCACCGGCTACCACATCGATTCCGCAGGTACGCCCACAGTGTTCACTCAGGCCGACACCGAAGACGGTCCGATCGATCCGATCAACACCCGGGACGGGAAATTCCTCTACGTTGTGGTCGGTGGTGCAGGGGGTGTCGACGGCTACCGTATCAATCCCGATGGCACGCTCGCGCGGATCGTCACCCTCACCGGGCTGACCGGCGCACAAGGAATCGCCGTCAACTGACGAAGCGTTCAACCAACCACGTGGGAATTGGAAAGGGCGAGACGTCAGGCGGCGCAGCGATAACACGTCAGCGCTGCACCGACGAAACTCCTCTATACAGAGGACCGCACCGCGGGCTGCTGAAGTCCGTGTCAACTTGACTCGATGATAAGGAGCGGCCATGGTTACCTCAGCTGGGTTTGACAGTACCGACCGGGACAAGCCTCCGGACACGTATGATGGTTCGCAAGGCGCCCTGGCTCTGAGCGGCGATCATCATCTCCTGTTCGCGGTCGATGCCGGCAGCAACGAGGTCTCCGCCCTGGCCATCGAGGGTGAAAAGCCGGTTCCGATCGACCGGGTCCCCTCCGGCGGTGTCCGTCCGGTCAGCGTGACCGTCCACAAGTTTTTTCGCTACGTGCTCAACAATACTGACGGGGCCATCACCGGGTTCACCGTGAACACCGACGGGACACCGTCCGCCCTGGCGCGTTCCACTCAGCCGTTGATCGGAGAGGCCGATGCAGATCCCGCCGGTCGCGCCGGGCCACCGGTGAAAAACGATTCCAGCGGTCGAGTGCCTTTCGGTTTCACGTTCGCCGGTAAGGATCTTCTGATCGTCTCCGAGCTCTCCGACGCAACGTCCTCCTACCGGACTCGCGCCTGGCAGCCAAGGAATCGTCGCGATCTGACTGCGGTACAGCGAGCTGCCGCGTCAAGGAGGATTACAAGGTGACCGAGTATGGGATCGTGGTGAGCTGATGAGTCTGCTGGTTGTCGGGCTGTCCCACCGCAGCGCGCCGATCCCGGTGCTGGAGCGAGCCGCGGTGCCCGTCGCCGACGTGCGCAAGGTTCTCGGCGAGTTGCTCGAGCGCGAGCACGTCGCCGAGGTGCTCCTGCTGTCCACCTGCAACCGGGTCGAGGTTTACGCGGTGGTGCAGGCCTTCCACGGCGGTCTGACCGATATCACCGACGTACTGGCGCGCCAGTCTGCGATTGCGCTGGACCAATTCTCGGACCATCTCTATGTGCATTATGCGGCGGCCGGCGTGGAGCATCTGTTCTCGGTGGCCGCCGGGCTCGACTCGATGGTCGTCGGCGAGCCGCAGATCCTCGGTCAGCTGCGCGCCGCGTACGCGGGCGCCGAACAGGCGGGCACGGTCGGGCGCACCCTGCACGAGGTCGTGCAGCAGGCGCTGCGGGTCGGTAAACGGGTCCACACTGAGACCGGCATCGACGCCGCTGATACCTCGGTGGTTTCCGAGGCTCTCGCCGATGCGGCGGCAGTGCTGGCCCGCCCTGACCGGCCGGGTTTGGTCGGTCGGCGAGCGCTGGTGCTCGGCGCTGGTTCGATGGGCAACCTTGCTGCGGCACAGTTGCGCCGAGCCGGGGTGGCCGAAATCCTGCTGGCCAATCGCACTGCGGCCAGTGCCCAGCGGCTGACGGCATTGTGCCAGGCTGCGGGTACGCCCGCCCGGGCCATCGACATGGACGACGTGACGGCGGTACTGGCCACTGCAGACCTGGTGATCTGCTGTACCGGCGCGCCTGGCGCGGTGCTCGGCGTCGCACAAGTGACCGCCGCTCGCAGCCACAGCTCAGGTCCGCTCGTAGTGTGTGACTTGGGCTTGCCCCGCGACGTCGAGCCCGGGGTAGGTGCCTTGCCCGGCGTGACGCTGCTGGATATGAGCACCCTGGCCCACCGACTGAAGCAGCGCACGGACGGGTCCAGCGCGATCAGCGCCGCCCATCGACTTGTTGCTGAGGAGCTGCGCGACTATCTCGTGGCTCAACGCACCGCGCAGGTCATCCCCACAGTCACCGCACTGCGTAGGAGGGCTGCCGAGGTGGCGGACGCGGAATTACTACGGCTGGACGGCCGGTTGCCCGACCTCCACCCGGCGGTGCGTGATGAGCTGGCCCGCACCGTGCGGCGGGTGGTCGACAAGCTATTGCATGCTCCCACGGTGCGGGTCAAGGAGCTCGCCGAAGCCGGTGGAGGTGCAGCCTACGCCGACGCGCTTCGAGAGCTGTTCGAACTAGACCCGCAGGCTGCCGCCGCCATCGTCGCGCCCGCCCATCCCTCGCCCGTCCCCGGCCCTGTCGAGACGCGCTGATTGTCCGGTTGTTCGGTCAGGCCCGGGTGCCGAACATTCCTGTGAACGTCATCCGCAGCACACAATCCTCACCGCGGTGCGCGGAGCCGACGATCTCCACCAGACCGAGGTCAGGACGGCTTCGGGAGCGGCGCGCACCGATCACCTCCAGCCGCATGCGCAGCAGGTCGCCGGGGAACACCGGCGCCAGCCACGACAGCTCGCGGCCACCCGGCGAGCCCTGTGAGGTGGACTCGGCCAGCACGATATCCACGTATGCGCGCATCCACAGGCATGCGGTGAACCAACCCGACGCGCACAGCCGGCCGAGTACCGAGCGCCTCGCTGCCTCCTCGTCCAGGTGGAACGGCTGCGGATCGAACCGCTGGTTGAACGCGAGCATCTCTTCCCGATCGACCTTGACCTCCCCGAGGTCTATCACGGTGCCCGGGCTCAGGTCTTCGAACGCGATGGTGGCCATACTGCCGATCCTGCCATCGGCGCGGCACCGGATGATCGCCGTCAGTCGGCGCCCCTCACCGCGACGGCCGGTCGCTCGCCAGGTTGAATGATCTTGTCAGGTTGGATGATACGGGCGGAAAGGGAGGTTGACCCGGCCCTTGATATGGTCAACTCGACGGCGCCACGTTGCGCCAGGCGTCGGGGCGGGGGTGCAGGGGAATGCGCAACCGGTGCGCCGGGTCCGCCCAGGCGCTGCGTGGCGCCGGTGGCTCAGCGGCGGAATCTGCCAACCCCACGAATACCGCAATCAGTGCAGCGACGTCCTCATCAGACGGCTCACCCCGCACGATCCGTAGCATGTGCACCTCCGCTGCTCGTCAGCCCGTCACGGTTCACTGTGGACAACTCGTGAGTGGCATTGAGTGCTGGAACACTGTATCGCGCTCACAAGGGGATGTTCCCGTGCTTCTTCGGGGGCAGGGTCTGGCGTTTGTCTTTGAGCATCCGAAGCGCGCGCGCCACATAGGAGCGGGTGTAAGACGGTGGGATCACTGAGTCGACGTAGCCACGGTCGGCGGCAACGTAGGGGTTGAGCAGGGTGTCTTCGTAATCCTGCTGCCGCCGGGCCCGCAGCGTGTCCACCTCGCCGGCCGTCGCCGCGGCGAATTCCTTGCGGTGCAGGATGTTCGCCGCTCCGGACGCGCCCATCACGGCGATCTGCGCTGACGGCCAGGCCAGGTTGATGTCCGCGCCGAGATGCTTGGAGCCCATCACGTCGTAAGCGCCGCCGTAGGCCTTGCGGGTGATCACCGTGACCTTGGGGACGGTGGCCTCGGCGTAGGCGTAGATCAGTTTGGCGCCGCGTCGAATGATGCCGTTCCACTCCTGGCCGGTGCCGGGCAGGAAGCCGGGCACGTCGACGAAGGTGAGCACCGGGACGTTGAACGCGTCGCAGGTCCGCACGAACCGGGCGGCCTTCTCGGCGGCGTCGATGTCCAGGCAGCCTGCCAGCTGAGTGGGTTGGTTGGCCACGATGCCGACGCTGCGGCCCTCGACGCGGCCGAAGCCGACGACGATATTGGGCGCGAACAGCTGGTGCACCTCCAGGAATTCCTCGTCGTCGACGACACGGGTGATCACCTCGTGGATGTCGTAGGGCGCTTTCGCTGAATCGGGGATCAGCGTGTCCAGTTCCTGGTCGGAGTCGGTGAGGGTGTCGGCCACCGGCCCGTGGCTGACACCCGCAGCGTCGAATACCGGCGGCTCGGAGAGGTTGTTCGACGGCAGGAACGACAACAGTTCCTTGACATAGGACAGCGCGTCGTCTTCGTCGGTACCGAGGTAGTGCGCGTTACCCGACTTGGTGTTGTGCGTCCGCCCGCCGCCGAGCTCCTCGAAGCCGACCTCCTCGCCGGTCACCGTCTTGATCACATCGGGGCCGGTGATGAACATGTTCGAGGTCTGGTCGACCATCACAGTGAAGTCGGTCAGTGCGGGGGAGTAGACATGACCGCCCGCGCACGATCCCATGATCAGTGAGATCTGCGGGATCACCCCCGAGGCGTGGGTGTTGCGCAGGAAGATCTCGCCGTACAACGCCAGCGAGACCACACCCTCCTGGATCCGAGCGCCGCCGCCCTCGTTGATCCCGATGATCGGGCAGCCGGTCCGCATCGCCAGGTCCATCACCTTGACGATCTTCTCGCCGTATACCTCGCCGAGGCTCCCGCCGAAGAGGGCGGCATCCTGGCTGAACACGCACACCGGCCGGTTGTCGACGGTGCCGTAGCCGGTGACCACGCCGTCGCCGTAGGGTCGGTTGGTCCCCTGGCCGAAGTCGGTGCAGCGGTGCCGAGCCAGCTCGTCGAGCTCGATGAACGACCCGGGGTCCAGCAGCAGATCGATCCGTTCCCGGGCGGTCTTGCGGCCCTTGGCGTGCTGGCGCGCCGCCGCGCGGGCGGAATCCGGCGTGCACCGCCTCCTCGCTGCGACGTAGCAGATCTGCGAGCTTGCCCGCTGTGGTGTGGATATCGGGCCCGGCGACAGGCCCAGTGGCGCTACTCATGGCTGCCGACCCTAGAGGTAGCGTCCACGGATTGTGTGGTCCGATCTTGAGCGGCCGCCGCTGCGCGAGGATGCGCTGCGGCGGGCTCTGCTGGTGCCGGCCGGGCCCTACGCCGCGCTGAATGTCGTCGCGTCGGTGCCCTCGACGAACACCGCGCTGGCCGCCGCGGCCCGGCAAGGCGCATCGGATCGCACCGTGCTGGTCGCCGAGCATCAGACCGCCGGGCGTGGCCGGGCCGCGCGCAGCTGGATCGCCCCCGCACGGTCGGGCCTGGCGCTGTCAGTGCTGCTGCGGCCCACCGAGGTGCCGCAGGCCTGCTGGAGTTGGCTGCCGTTACTGGTGGGAGTGACGCTGTGCCGGACGGTCAGCACGCTTGGTGAGCTGTCCTCGGCGCTGAAATGGCCCAACGATCTGCTGCTGGGCGCCCGCCGGCGCAAGGCAGCCGGGATCTTGGCCGAGGTGGTCCCCGCGGGTCCAGCGGTCATAGTGGGCATCGGGCTGAACGTCACGCTGCGAGCCGACGAGCTGCCAGTGCCCGAGGCCACGTCGTTGGCCATCGAGCGGGCTGCCTGCACCGATCGTGACCCGCTGCTGCGAGCCCTACTGCGCACCCTGGACAGCGAGCTGCGGCAGTGGTGCGAGCACGAGGGTGATCCGGTCGCCTCCGGCCTGCGGGAAGCCTACCGGCAACGCTGCGCGACCCTGGGTGAACAGGTCCGGGTGGAACTGCCGGACCGGCCTCCACTGGTGGGCATCGCGGAGGACGTCGACACCGTGGGTCGGCTGGTGGTGTTGTCAGGTGGGCAGCGACGGACGCTGTCGGTCGGTGACGTGACGCACGTCCGGATCGCCCGCTAGCGGCGCGAGGCCGCCAAACCGTGATCATGGGTCGGTCGAGGCTTCGGTCAGACGGTCACACTCGTGAATAGGCGAGGTGAGGGAAGTGAAATATATGAGTTCGTACGTCCGAGTGACCGAACGGCTCGACCGGGCTGGAGGTGTCGATGACCTCCTTCCCGGCTGGGGAGGCCAACAAGAATCTTCGCACTGCGACTGATCTGCTGAATTGGTTGGCGGGCACTGAATTGGCTCGCCGTGACATCGTGTTGGCGGTCGGCGGCGGCGTGGTGATCGACACCGTTGGCTGGGTGGCGAGTGCTTACATGCGTGGTGTCCCTTATATCAACGTGCCGACGACGCTGCTGGCGCATGTGGACGCGGCATTGGGTGGCAAGGTCGCCGTCGACCATCCGACGGCGAAGAATTTGATCGGCGCGTTTTACCAGCCCAAGGCAGTCGTCTCGAACGTCGGCTACCTGAGCACGCTGGACGGTCGTGAGCTGAGGGCGGGGCTCGCGGAGGCCATCAAGAAGGGCATCGTCGCCTCACCGGAACTGTTCGAGCTGATCGAGTTGAGGCATGCCGACATCGTGGCTGCCGACCCGACGGAGACTGTCGAGTTGGTGCGTGCCGACGACGTGACCGACGAGGAGATCCACGCGGCACTGGGGGTCGTCTCCGCACAAGATCCTCCTACGCGACACCCGTACCTTGATGAGAGTTCCGTCTCCGGGCCGCAGTCGCGGTCAGTGGTAGGTACCCATGACTGAGCTGGACGTGTTCGTGGTGGGCGGAGTCGGCGTGGACACCCCTCGTGCGAGTGCCCGAACTGCCGCTGCCGGAATTGGACTCGATCAAGGTGCCACCGATCCGGCGATATGTGGCCCACACCGGCAACGGCGTAGCACTGGGTTGTCACTACCTTGGTTACGGACCCATTTCGCGGACGTGATCGGAACGGACTTCGAGGGCGAACTGGTGCTTGCCCACTACGCGAAGGCCGGACTGTCCTTCGATCACCGCATCCATCCCAGCGGCACCAGGCGCAGCGTGAATCTGGTGGACACGCACGGCAAGCGGCTTTCCCTCTACGACGGCCGCCACCCCCCGGAGATGACGGTGAATCCTGAGCTGTACCGCGCGGCGCTGGGACGCACCCGACACGTGCACGTCTCTCTGATCAACTGGACGAGGTATGCGCTCGCGGAGGCGATCGACGCCGGGTTGTCCACCTCGACAGATCTGCACAACTGGGACGGCAGAAGCGAGTACCGCCAGGACTTCGCCTACGGTGCCGAGCTGGTTTTTCTCTCCACCAACGCATTGGGGACTCGGATCGAGGAGGTTGCCGAGGACATCCTGGCCCGAGGCCGCGCCAAGGCCGTGGTCGCGATGGCCGGTGGTGACGGCAGCTATCTCCAGTTGCCCGGCCGGCCGTTGCGGCACGTACCCCCGGTCGCGCTGCCCGCCGAGCAGGTAGTGGACACCAATGGCGCGGGTGACAGCTACGTGGCCGGGTTCCTCTATGCCTATCTGTCCGGAAAGGACTGGTCGGTGTGCACGAAGGCAGGCTCGCTGGCCGGGACACACGCCGTGCGCAAGGCAGGAACGCACACCTCGTTCATCACCGCCGATGAGCTCGACCGTGCGTTGTCCGCCATCCCGAACAGCTTCACGTACTTCAGCTCGATGCGCTGGACGCCGATCGTGCAGTCGGCGCCCGACGCCCGGTGCGCGGCCACCATCGGCCCGTAGCCGAAGAGGTAGACGTGGTCAGCGTGCAGCACGAGCCCGTCGGTCGCACCGGGCGCGAAGAGGTACTCCGCATTGGTCAGCAGCGCATCCGCGGTGCCCCGCTCGGCGGGGCGCTCCGGTAGCCTCGCACCCGACGCGAGTCCGCCCTCAGCGCGCAACAGCTCAGCGTGCGGTCCGAAGTGGATCCTCGTGCCGGGGTGGGTGTCCCAGTGCTCGAGGAGGTGATGTACGAGATCGGACTCGCGGTGCAGGGACAGCAGTACCACCTCGGGCATCCCCGAACACACTGCGTTCGCGAGGCTGAAATCAACCAACCTGCACGATGCCGCATAGGGGACGAGCGGCTTGCAGACCCGCGAGGTCAGCGGTCCCATGCGTGCACCGAGGCCACCCGCCAGCAGCCCGCCGCGCACTCCGTCCAGGCTCACCAGGTCCTTCCTCGGGCGCTGGCCGAGGGCAACAGTCGGCGCAGCACCGCCAGCGAGTTCGCCACTCCTTGCTCCGTCGGCAACAGAGCGTCCTCATGCTCCACGTAGATCACTCCCTGGTAGTCCTCGTCGAGGAGTGCGGCCACGATGGCCGGCCAGGGCAGCTCACCGCAGCCCAACGCCCGGAACCGGATCGCCGGTCCCGGGCCGTAGCGCGACCACCCTGCGCCATGCGGGTCCTGCGGCTCCCCCCAGCGCTGGAGGGCCTTAGCGTGCACGGCGGCGAGGTTGTTCCCCCAGCCACGCACGGCGTTGACCGGGTGGTGTCCCATCGCGGCAAGATTCGCGGGGTCCACGCAGAGCCGCACCCTATTCGGTGACCGCGAGCAGCGACCTCGCGCTGGTCGGATCGTAGACAACCTGTTTGGGATGTGGTTCCACGACGATCTGCACACTCAGCTCGGTGGCGAGCTCCAGCACTGGTCCGGCAGCCTGCACCCAGGCGTCGATGTTGTCCTGCCGGCTTACGTCGCTACCCCACCAGGACAACCAGCGTCCGAGATCGGGCACGCCCAGCATCACCCGCGCCTGTGGCGCGGGTGATTCCCGCGGCCAGCCGACGGTTCCCAGCGCGGCGCGCACACCGTATGCCCGCTTGTCTCCGACTGAACCCGCCAGTACCGGATCGGTGTGCGGTCCGTGCGGCCCGAGCACAAGTTGGGTGTCGCGGCTGTTGCTGACGCAGCCCACCTCCACGCGCGCCGCATCGAGGATCGCGCGCAGCTCGCGGTGGTAGTCGGGGTCGCCCAGTCGGTCGGCGTCGACCAGCTTGAAGGTGCTATCGGTCGGCAGATCGACCGTGTCGACCCCAACCTGACCGGCGGCGCGCAGCGCACCGTCGAACCCGGCAGGTGCCAATGCCGCCAGACACAGGCCCAGCCGGATCGGTCCGTGCGTCATCAGGCTGCTCCTTGCGAACCGTGCAACGGTCGGATCCAGGCCCACCGCCCCGCCAACACTTCCGGCAGGCCGTTGTCGTACTCGCGCTGCGCGGCCAGCACCATCGCGGTCGGATCGTCGACCATCGTCAGCGGGGCGTCGGCCCCCAGCTCGTCGACGATCCGCGTGCGCAGTGCTTCGGCGAACTCCGGACAGCCTTGGAACACGCCGCCGGAGAGCGTTGCCGACCAGTCCTCGGTCAGCTTCGCGGCGTTTCGTGCTGCGTGCACGCTGTTGACGAGATCGTCCAGCGCGGTGGCCACGACCTCGCCGGCCGCCGTGTCACCGCCTAACCAGTAACGGCAGACGATTGTCGACAATGCGGCCACCGGCGCCTTGGGGAACGGCTCTGCAGCGAGTCTGCGGGCCAGCTCCTGCACCGTCGCATCCGCGTATTCGGCCAGTGCCGTGGGTCTGCCGCGACCGTCGGCGCCCCGTACCGCCGCCCGCAAACCGTCCAACCCGAGGGCGAACGCGCTGCCCTCATCACTGCCGAGGTACTCGCAGCCGCCGATGGACACCGGTGAGCGAACCCCGTCACTGGTGAGGAGACCCGAGCCGGTTCCGCATACCACGGCCACGCCCCGGCCGCGGAGCGGGGGAGCGACCAGCAGCGGCAGAGCTGATGGCGGGGATAGCGGAGTCATCGGGCTGCTGGCCGTGGCGACGAGTTGGGGGTTGTTCTGGGGTGGTTGGGCTGCCCTGATCCCCGAGATCAAAGCGGATCTCGGGGATCAGGGCAGCAGCTCGGGCTGGCGTTGTTCGCCGTTCCGGTCGCGGCAGTACCGGCCATGCTGCTCACCGGGCGGCTGGCCCATCGGCCGGCCCCGCACACACTGCCGGTGGTGACTGCGGTCTTCGCGCTGAGCATCATGCTGGTCGGTCTTGCACCCTCCCCGCTGACGTTCACCGCCGCGCTGCTGCTCATCGGCGGGGCCAGCGGGGCGATCGAGGTGGCTCTCAACGCGACAGTGGCCGCGCGGGAGACCAAGGACGGTAAGCGCCTGTTCAACAAGGTGCTTGCGGCGACCCCGTTTGCGATGGTGATCGCCACACCCAGCGTCGGCCTGGCACGGGAGTTCGGTGCGTCCGCCTGACGGTATTGATCGTGATCGCCGTGTCGGTGGCCCTGAGCGCCGTGCTCGCGATCGACCCGCACGGTGGGCTGGAGCGGATGTCGGCGTCGGAGCGTGTGCTGCTCCGCCACCTCCCTGGGCTGTTGCTGCTCATCGGAGCGGTGGGCGCCACGGTGCTGCTGGTGGAGAACGCCGTTGAGCAGTGGAGCACGATCCATCTCGAACAGCAGCTTGCCGCCGGCCCATTCCTCGCCAGCTTCGGACCGGCGGCATACACGGCAGGGTTGTCGGTGGGACGGATAGTCGCGCAGCGGCAGGGTGCGCGGCTCGGTGATCGCACGCTGGTGATGCTCGGTGGCGTCCTCGGTTGTGCCGGCCTCGCGGTCGGTGCGGTGGCACCGAACCCGCCATCGGCGTTGATCGGATTCGTGATCTCGGGCATCGGGCTTGCGCCGGTGGTGCCGACGTTGCTGAGCGCGACCGGTCGCGCGGTGGGCCCGGATCAGCGCTCGAAGGCGATCTCGGCGCTGACGACGGTGTGCTACGCGGGTTTCCGACGACCACTGGAACAGCCCCGTGTTGGTGGACGATGTCTCCGCGTGGACCACCGCGCTGCTTGTCTCCGAGCACACCGGCGTCGTGCACCTCGGTGGCCCGCGAAGGCTGACCAGGCTCGCCTGGGCCAGGCACATCGCGGACAGCTACGGAGTCGACCCTGGACTGGTCAGCCCCACGCCTCAGCGGAGCAACGGCTACGCGTGCCGCCCCCGCAACGCCTGCTTGCACAGCGAGCGCGCGGTGCGCATTCCCGAGCTCACGGAACTCGACCCGATGGACGTCTTCGAGGCCAGCACCAAGCTCATCGCCACAGGAGAGGACCAGTTGTGACCGATCACCATCTATTCCTGGCCAGTAAGCGGGCCGCGGTCAGCTACGCGCCCGACCCGGACACCGGTGAGCTGCGGCCGTGGCTTGCGCCCGGCGGCACCGGCAACGTGGTGGCGGAGCAGGCCGGCGTGCTGAACGTGTCGTGGATCGCCAGTGCCGACACTGACGACGATCATCGGGCCGCTCGGGAGAACCCCGACGGCCTCATGCTCAGTCTCCAGTCCGGCCGCGACATCCGGGTCCGCTTGCTGTGCCATGATCGTATGACCTTCGACGCCGAGTTCACCCGCGACTTCGCCGACGCGTTGCTGGAGAAGCTCCGCCGGCGTGGTCGACCCGGTGTACCTGGTGCACGACTACCAGCTCGTCGGCGTCCCCGCCAAGCTGCGTGAGCAGCGTCCTGATGCGCCGATCCTGCTGTTCGTGCACATCCCGTGGCCCTCGCCCGACTACTGGCGGATTCTGCCGAGGCCGATGCGCGTCGGGCTGCTGGAGGGGGTGCTGCCCGCCGCCACCATCGGCTTCTTCGCCGACCGGTGGACTCGTAACTTCCTCGACTGCGTGACCGACCTGATACCTGATGCCGAGGTCGACCGCGGCTCCGGCGTCATCCACTGGCGCGGCCGGCGCACCCGGCTGCGCACGATGCCGCTCGGCTACAGCCCGCTGACCCTCGGCAACCGCCATCCCCGGTTGCCGGAGGGCATCGCGAAGTGGGTGGGTGACGGTCCGCTTGTCGTCCATAGTGGACGAACCGATCCGATGAAGAACGCCGAGCGCGCGGTACGGGCCTTCGTGCTCGCGGTGCGCTCTGACGAGCGGCTACGCGGCACCAAGATGCTGGTGCGGATGAACCCGAACCGGCTCTATGTCAAGGCCAACGCGGACTACGTGCGCCGGGTGGATGCGGCGGTCGCCGACGCCAACGCCGAGCTGGGCATGGACGTGGTGCGCTCGCACTGTGACAACGAGGTCGAGCACAGCATGGCTTGCTTCCAGCGTGCCGACCTGCTGATGTTCAACTCGACTGTAGACGGTCAGAACCTGAGCACCTTCGAGGCGCTATTGATCAACGAGCGCGACGCCGAGGTCATCGTGTCCGAGATGTGCGGAGCGGCTGAAGTGTTGGCCCAGGTCTGCCGCGCAGTCAACCCGTTCGACCTGGTCGAGCAGGCCCAGGCGATCGTCGGCGGTCTTACCGCGCCCGTCGAGAAGCGTGCCGAAGCCGCCAGACGCCGTCGCGAGGCCGCCAAGCCGTGGACGTTGGAGTCATGGGTGCGCGCCCAGCTCGACGGGCTCGAAGCCGACCACCGGGACCGTCATGAGTGACGTCGCAGCCGACCCGACACAGGTCGCGCAGTATCAGCTCGGTGACGCGGTGTTGGTCAGAGGTGAGGGTGTGCGTTCGTGGGACAGCACGGGTCGCGAGTACCTGGACTGCGTCTCGGGCACGTTCAACCTGCTGCTGGGGCACAACCACCCCGAGGTGATGGCGGCTGTGCGGGCCCAGGCCGAGGACCTGGTCTTCGCCAGTTCATCGTTTCAGACCGAGCCCACCAACCGCGTGATGCACGAGCTGGTCAAGCTCAGCCCGGCCAATCTGACCCGGGTGAACCTCCGCAGCTCCGGCGGCTCCACCGCCAACGAGGGTGCGATCAAGATCGCCCAGCACCACACCGGGCGACGCGATGTGATCGTGCCGTTCCGCGGGCAGGTGGGGCAGACGTTGGCCACCACGAGCTTCAGCGGTAGCAGCAGGATGCGCGCACCCTTCCCGCACCAGTTCCCCGGTGCGCTGCACGTGCCCGAACCGTACTGCTTCCGCTGCTTCTACCGGCAGACGCCGGACACCTGCGGAATGCTGTGCGTGCAGCGGATCGAGGACTTCATCGCTTACGCCAGCTCGGGCAGTGTGGCCTGCATGATCATGGAACCGATCAGCGGGGTGGGCGGCAATGTGGTGCCGCCGCCCGGCTATTTTCAGGAGCTGAAGGAGTTCTGCGACGCCCGCGAGATCGTGCTGATCTTCGATGAGATCCAGACCGCGTTCGGCCGTACGGGTCAGATGTTCGCGGCCGACCACTTCGGTGTGCAACCCCACATGATGACCGTCTCAAAGGGTCTGACTGGCAGCGGTCTGCCCCTCGCGGCGATCCTCACCGAGGAACGGATGACAGGCTGGGACCGCTCCCTGCACGGCTTCACCTACGGCGGCCACACCCTGTCGGCTGCGGCGGCGGTGAAGACCCTGGAGATCGTGCAGCGTCCCGGTTTCCTGGCGAACGTCCAGGCAAGCGGGCGTGTCCTCGTCGATCGTCTGCGTGCCCTGCAGCAGGACAACCCGATCATCGGTGACATCCGGGGACTCGGGCTGATGCTGGGGGTGGAACTGGTGAAGCCCGGCGGCGGCAAGGCGATCAAGGAGGCGCACGCGTTCCAGCGCGAGTTGCACAAGCGCGGTGTGCTCACCCGGGTATCCGAGCACGGCCTCGGCAACGTCATCGAGCTGCGCCCACCGCTGATCCTCACTCCGGAGGACGCCCACCTGATCGCCGATCGCTTCGGTGAGTCGCTGGGAACCCTGCCGTGAGGGTTGTGCTGGGAGCGGCCGGTCCACGGTTGGAATCCACGCGGCCGGAGCGTCCGCTAGGGGAGCACGCCGTACGCGTACGCATCGAGCTGGCCGGGCTGTGCCGGTCGGACCTCAAGGAGATCATCGGTAACCGGCACGGGGTGAGCCAGTTCGGGCATGAGCTCGTCGGTGTGGTCGAGGAGTCCACGGTGCCCGACTTGCCACTGGGGCAACGGGTCAGTCTGGACCCCGACGTGCAGGTCGAACGCGGGACCGGCTTCGCGACCAGCATGTGGGCAGTGGGCCCGGTGGACCGCCTCATCGCAGCGCTACCGATGGTGCCGCAGCACGTCGCGGCGCGCAGATTGGTGTTCGCCGAGCCACTGGCCTGCGCCCGGCACTGCCTCGGCGCGGTGGCCCGCCATCTCGGCACGGATCTGTCCGACGTGCGTCTTGGCGTGCTCGGGGCGGGCACCGCGGGCGTCCTCATCGCGGGGCTTGCCCACACGATGGGCGTCGAGGTTGTGCTCGGTAACCGCAGCGCGGATCGCACGTCGTTCCTCCGCGAGCGGGGTGTCATCGACGCGCCGATCGGACCGATCGAGTCCTTGCCCGCCAACGGCTTGGACGTGGCGGTGGTGGCGACCAGCTTTGTGCTGCCCGAGGTGCTGCGCGAGGCCCTGGGCGTGATCGTGCCGGGCGGATTGGTGCTGCTCTACGGTGGCACCGCGCCCGGTGCTGCGCTGGAGGGACTGCCCTGCGATCTCGACACGGTACGTCGCAGGGAGACTGCGCTGGCCACGGCCTGGGAAGGCAAGGCGGTCCGGATCGGTGGCAGCTACGGCACGACGCCCGACGACTTCGCTGCGGCGGTCCGAGCGCTGGCGGAGCTGGACTCGTCGGTGCTGTCCGTCGAGCGCATGATCACCCAGGAGATCTCCCTCACCGAACTCCCCGGATCGCTGCGTGACCAGATTACCGGCCGTCCCCTCGGCAAGACACTGGTGTGGCCGGGGCCCCTGGGCTGAGCCGCCTGCTTGTGCTGTCCGGGTCCGCGCGATCGATGCATGACGCGCGTTATTTCGCTGCTTTCGGTAACCGTGGCTCGATTATCTGAGCGATTCGCAGCGCTTCGGCGCACGGATCGATCGGGCGTGGATTCACGTTGGGCGACACGGCCACACTCACCGACAGTGCCACCGGGCCGCCATCCATCAGCTGCGCGCACTGCGAACCGTTGCGATCGACCCCGAAGTGGGCACCGGCCCGGTCGTTCACCTTGTTGTCCACGAAGGTGACGAACTTCGGATCATTGCGACTGGCCTGGTACTGGGCGAGGGTGTTGTCGGCCCGCTCCAAGCTCACTATGTAGGGATTGCCCAGCCAACGGCAACCGATGACGCCCGCCTTGCTGAAGCCTTGCCGGGTCTCGGGTCGAACTCCCAACCCGGTCAGCTCGGCACTGGTCATGACGGTGCACATGTTGACCCGGCTGGCGTCGGCCACCGCAGGTGGCGCGGGTGCCTTCGGGGTTTGCGAACCACAGCCGGCCGCGAGCAACCCCACCGCGGCGATCACAACAGCACTGCGCATCATGGTGCGGCCGGCTTGCTCTCGGCCAACGCGCCCAACTCGGCGTAGACCCCGTCGAGCATGTCCCGGAGTGCGACGAGCCACCCGGCCAGGTCGCTGATCGCTTTCCCGAGCTTGGTCAGGGACTCGCCGATCCGAACCGAGACCCGGCTGATCTCCTCGACTCCTTGCGCGACCACCACGGGAGTGGCGAGCCCGAGGGTGCAGGCTTCCTCCACGACCAGATCGACCAGGTAGCCCACCAGCGCTGCGATGACGTCGCGGACGGTGGTGCGGATCCCGGCCACGAGCTCCCCAGCCATGGTGGCCGCCATCTTCAGGGTGTCGGCTGCTCCTGCCGCGGCCTCGGTCAGGTTGGCCACGTGATGGGCCTGGGACCGGTATGCCTCGCCGGCAGGCCCATCCCAGAACCCGCTGGTGGCATCGGCTGCAGCGGCGTAGCCGGCGCTGGCTGCGCCCATGCTGGTGCTGACGTTGCCCCAGCTGGCGGCGTAGCCCTTGACCATGTCCGGCTCGCCGGTCAGCCCGTGCAGAACCTTCCGCAGCGGCTCCAGGTGCTCCATCATCCAGGAGACCAGCTGGCCGGAGAAATAGTCGATCGGATCGAAGCCGGCGCTGAGCATGTCCAGCCCGGCGCCCACGCCGCCGAGGGCGACCTTCCCCCAATCGCCGTTCGCGATGCCGACCCCGATCTCCTCGCCGGCCTCGACCGCGGTGAGGCCCTTCTCCCCTCCGCCGCCCTCGTCCAGGCCACCGCCCAAGGAATACGGGTCGTGATAGCGAGTGCGGATGTCTGTGTTGCGGTCGATCAATGGGTTGGTCACAGGTGATCGCCGATCCGCCCGAAATTCGTTGCCGCTGCGCGGTCGACGCGCTCGTAGACGTCGGCGCAGGAATCGAGGTCTTTGGTGATCCGGCGCAGTGCTTGCGCGACCTGGCCCAGCGAATCGGCGCACCGCTGCTGCGGCCCGGCGAGGATCTTTCCGATCGACTGGCAGAGCAACCCGTAGGCGGCGTGCATGCTGGCGACCTGGCCACCGGCATCGGCGGCGGTGCCGGCGCGACCGGCGAGCTCGTCGACGGTGGTGGCATGGTCGCGCAGCTGGTCGGGTACGACGTGGAAACCGTCACTCACGGCGTCAGAGCCTCCTGATCAGCGTAGGAAGGACTGGGTACCCAGATCGTCGTCGGGTGGGCCGGGTCGGGGAGAATGCCGCAGTGCAGAGTTGTCGGACGGCTCGGGGAACCGGTCGCGGTAGCTCGTCACGATCCGGACAGCGGCGTCGTCAGCAGTGTCCGGGACCGAACCGGTCACGAGGTCCTGTACCCGCGCGGTCAGCGTGCATTGGGCCCGCTGCAAGCAGGACATCAACTCGGCGGACAACCGGGCCGGGTCCAGTCCCCGGGCACGGTCGGTGAGGGTCAGCTCGGTAGGCACGCCCTGGGCGTCCACGGTCACCCGAACTGCGCTGTCTGCCGATGTCTCGGTGACCGTGAGCTGGGACATCTCGTGTTGCAGGCCGCGATAGATCTGCGCCTTGCGGTAGAGCTGCTCGGCCCATCCAACCAGGGCTTGACCTGCCTGGCCCGGATCCATTCCGGTGAAGTCTGGAGTCGAGTTGCGCATGATGGGTCCCTTTCTATCCCTGCTCGATGTCGACGACGGGATCCGCAGTCGCGCGAGCGAGCACGTTGCGCAGTTCGACCCGACCCGTTGAGGGGTCCGCGCCGACGATCGCAAGGGAATCCCCGGCGAGCATGTACGCCCGGGGAAACCACAGTTCGTACACGGTCCCGGTCGACGTCCAACACACCTGCGCCCGGACTCCTCGCCATGAGGAGGATACGACCCGTTGTACCGCGACCAACTGGGCCCCCGGCACGGTCTGCAGTACCTCCTGTAGGCGGTGCTTGGCGCGCCGGTGCGCTTCCTGCTCGGCGGCCTGCCACTGACGATCCATCCACCGGGCCCGGGACCGGAACCCGAAGGCGGCCAGCGAGACGAAAGCGATCAAGAACACCACGGACCAGACACTCTGGAGCAGCAATGGCCTCCGCCTTCCTGCCTACGCCATGTCCACGACGCCATGTGCACGACCGGACCGTCGTGCCGATCCCCGCGCGCCGCCGGACTGTACCGGCCGGTCGCGCCGCCCACGCAGCGGTACCGTGATCAATGGCGACGAGGAGGAGTCTTGCCCTATCCAGATGACCTGCTTCGGGGCGACGAGCGGGTGGTAGTTCACAAGCACCCGCACTGGAAGATGCTGGTGCTGCCGGTGCTGTTCTTCCTGATCATCGTGGGACTCGGCGCATACGTCGCCGGGTTGATCGCCGGGCAGCCCTGGCAGCTCTACGGGTGGATCGGGCTCGGCACGCTCGGGGGTATCGGCGTCTTGTGGCTGACCGTTGCCCCGTTGCTGCGCTGGCGCACCACGCATTTCGTGCTCACCACCCGGCGGGTGCTGGTCCGGGAGGGCGTGCTGTCGCGCAGCGGGATCGACATCCCGATCAGTCGGATCAACAGTGTGCAGTTCCGGCATTCCCTCATCGACCGGATCCTGGGCTGTGGCACGCTGATCATCGAGTCGGCTTCCGACGAGCCGCTGGAATTCGACGACATTCCCCAGGTCGAGCGGGTGCACTCGCTGCTCTACTACGAAGTGAACCCGGGACCGGCGCTCACATGACCGCCCGGGGCGTCGGGCTGCCCGACCGGCACCCGGCGACCGGGCTGCCCGAGCGGGTGATGATCTGGGAGGTCGGGGCGCGCGACGGTCTGCAGAACGAGTCGGCGGTGGTCCCCGTCGAGGTCAAGGCCGAGTTCCTGGACCGGCTGGCCGGGGCGGGGTTGCGGGTCCTGGAAGCGACCAGCTTCGGGCATCCGCAGTGGGTGCCACAACTGGCCGACGCCACTGAACTGCTCCGGCGCCTCACACCACGCGAGGGGGTTCGCTATCCCGTGCTGGTACCCAACGAGCGAGGATTGGATCGAGCGCTGGCGGCAGGCGCCACCGAGATCGCGATCTTCGCCTCGGCCACGGACAGCTTTGCCCGGCGCAACCTCAACCGCGACTTCGACGCGCAGTTCGCGATGTCGTCGCCGGTGGTGGGCCGGGCCGCGGCCGAGGGTCTCGGGGTGCGCGGGTACATCTCGATGTGCTTCGGCGATCCGTGGGAGGGTGCCGTGGCGGTCGACCAGGTCGTCGGCGTCGGGCGTCGGCTGCTGGACCTGGGCTGCGACCAGCTGTCCCTGGGCGACACCATCGGCGTGGCCACCCCGGGTCACGTCGTCTCGGTACTGGACGGATTCACCCGTGCCGGGGTCGGGACCGATGCCCTCGCGGTGCACTTCCACGACACCTACGGCCAGGCACTGTCCAATACCCTTGCCGCCCTACGCGCCGGGGTGACGTGCGTGGATACCTCGGCCGGTGGGCTGGGCGGTTGCCCTTACGCCGAATCGGCCACCGGCAATCTGGCCACCGAGGATCTGGTGTGGATGCTGGACGGGCTGGGTATCGAGCACGGTGTCGATCTCGACGCCCTGGTGCAGACCAGCGTCTGGATGGCCGCCCAACTGGGCAGACCCTCCCCGTCCCGAGTGGTCCAAGCGCTGAGCGCCTGACGTTGCCCACCCGCCCGAAATGGGCGCATGCAACCTGCGAGCCCCGCTGGGTGGACCAGCGGGGCTCGCAGGATTGCTCAGCTCAGGCGACTTCGTTGAGCTTGCCGGTCGCCACGTCGAAGACGAACCCGCGGATCGAGTCCTTGTTCGGCACGAACGGGCTGGCCTTGATCCGGGCGACGGACTGCCGGACGTCCTCGTCAAGGTCCGGGAACGCCTCGGCGGACCAGGCCGGCTTGATCCCGGTGTCGTCCTGGATGGACTTCTTGAACTGGTCGTCGGTGAAGGTGAGCATCCCGCAGTCGGTGTGGTGGATCAGGATGATCTCCTGGGTGCCGAGCAGCCGCTGACTGATCGCCAGCGAGCGGATCTCGTCGTCGGTGACCACGCCTCCGGCGTTGCGGATGACGTGCGCTTCGCCCTCGTTGAGGCCCAGGATGCGGTAGACGTCCAGGCGGGCGTCCATGCAGGCCACGACGGCGACGTGCTTGGCGGGCGGCAGCGGCAGCGGCCCGGAGAAGGTCTCGGTGTAACGGGCGTTGTTGGCGAGCAGTTCATCGGTGACGGACACGCATACTCCTGGTGTACGGGGGGATGAATGGGCACCGGGGATCGGCCGCGCGGAGCGGGGGAGGCCATGCGCCGACGCGCGGCCTACCTACAGAACTGATCGAAGGCGTCCATGCGCCGGCTCGGCCAGAACTGCTCGAGCACAGCGCGCCGCATGCGCATATCGTTACCCGTTGCTCGCGGCGAGGGCAAGGGGTTCAGCAGATCGAGTACTGACAGCGCCATCGCGTTTCGCCAGGTGGCCTTCGTGAGCCCACCGGGACGAACACCACATCGGTGCGGCGGATGCTGAACGGTTGCCAGCCGCGCTGGCCGGTGCCCAGGCTGGTCGCCAAGGTGTTGTCTCAGCAGCTGCACCACGAGATCAGCGTCACCGAGTGCGGATTCGCCGACCACACTCCCGCTTCCGACGATCAGTATGACGGCCTGCGCTGTTCTGGGACACTGGACGGCACGCTCCGCACGGTTGTCGAGTTGTCGGGACGGGACATGCGTCGACGGAGATTTCTGGTGGGCTCCGCGTTCAGCGCGGCGGCCTTCTCCGAGCCTGCGCTGTTCGCCCTGACGGTGCCTCCAGCGGAAAGCACCGCTCGGGTGGCAGGCCGCCGGGTGGGCATGGCTGACGTGGAGGTCCTCACTGAACAGGTCACCCAGCTGCGCCAGCTCGATTACCGCTTCGGCTCGGGGCGGCTGCGTGAGCAGGTGGTGTCGCTGCTGCACCAGGAGGCCAACCAACTCCTGCATGGCACCTATTCGGACAAGACCGGCAAGGCTCTGTTGGCCGCCGTCGCGCAGGCCACCAAACTAGCCGGCTACACGGCGGCCGACGTAGGCAGGCACTCGCTGGCGCAGCGTTACTTCATCCAGGCGCTCGATCTGGCGATGTGGCGGGGGACCGGCTTTACGCCGCCAACGTACTGGGCTTGATGAGCCGCATGACGGTGCAGATCGGACAGAACACGCTCACCGAGCATGACCGGCTCCGGTATGGGCGCCAGGGGGTGGCACTGGCTCGGGCCGGGCTGGCCGTCGCCCAGGGCACGGCCACCCCGGCGCTGGCTGCCGAGCTGCACGCGATGGAGGCACGCGGTCTCGCCCTGGTTGGCGATGTCCGCGAGGCGCACCGTGCGGTGCTGGTGGCTCAGCGCTCCTACGAGGCGCTGCGTCCCGACGGTGAGCCCTTGTGGCAGGGCCTCTATACCGAGGCCGCGTTCGCCGCGGATCTCGGGAAGTGCCTGGGTGACCTCGGTGTGGCAGGGCATGCCATCACGCTGAGTGCCGCAGCGGTGCGCGACTACGAGCCTTGGCGGGTCCGAGCCCGATGCTTCGCGCAGACCGACCTCGCCTGCGCCCATCTTGTCGGTCGTGATGTCGAGCAGGCCGCCGCGCTGGGCCGGGATGCTGTCCGGACGGCGGCGCAGGTCAGCTCCGCTCGTACGCTTGACCGGCTGCGCACACTGCAACGGCGGATCCACCCGCTGCGCGCCGGCTCGCCGCACCTACGCGAGCTGGATGAGCGGATCACGGGCTTGCTTCACCGCAGCAGCGCGCCCCCGTTTCACCCTTCACGAGCGCAGTAGGGCCAGCGCGGCGTCGTGCAACAGCCCGTTGGAGGACAGCGCGGTGCCGCCGTCGTATCGAGCGATCCCGTCGAGGTCGGTGAACCGCCCGCCGGCCTGCTCCACCAGAACCTGCACGGCGGCCACGTCCCAGGGGCTGACGATCGGCTCGGCAGCCAAATCGATCGCCCCCTCGGCGACCAGGCAGTGCTGCCAGAAGTCGCCGAAGGCCCGGTTCTCCCACGTTGCGTCCACCAGTGAGAGGTAGGACTCCCGGCTGCGGTGCTTGGCCCAACTACCCAGATGGGTGGTGGAGCCGTAGGCATCGGCGAGGTCGCCGACCTCCGACACCGTGATGGCCCGAGTGGTCCCGTGCGCATCTCGGGTGTGGGCACCCGCCCCGGTGGCGGCCCACCAGCGTCGCCGCAGCGCCGGTGCGCTGATCACCCCTACCACCGGTGTGCCGTCCTCGACGAGCGCCACGAGCGTGGCCCAGACCGGTACCCCGCGCAGGAAGTTCTTCGTCCCGTCGATCGGGTCCAGCAGCCATATCCGGCTGCTGGCCGCAGTTGGTCCGCCGCGCTCCTCACCGACCACCGAGTCCTGCGGTCGTTGTGCCTGGAGCACGGTGCGTATCGCGTCCTCGACGGCCAGGTCGGCGTCGGTGACCGGGGTCCGGTCGGGTTTGCGGTCGACCCGCAGGTCCGTGGCGCCCGCTCGGCCCAGCGTGATCCGGTCGGCGGTGTCGGCCAGGGTCAGGGCCAGGGTCAGATCCGAGGTGAGGTCGGTCATAAAGGCACAGGCTGCCACGTCACTAGTCTGATCGGCGTGCCCACTGTGCTGCTTGTCGAGGACGACGCCGGCATAGCCGAGCCGCTGTCCCGTGCGCTGCAGCGGGAAGGTCACGAGGTGGTGGTGGTCAGTGACGGCCACACCGCGCTGGTCTGCGCCAGACAGGAGGAGGTCGACCTGCTGGTGCTCGACCTCGGGCTGCCGGGAATGGACGGTCTGGACGTGTGCCGCAGGCTGCGCCGGGTGCGTCCCGACATCCCGGTGCTGATGCTCACCGCGCGAACCGACGAGGTGGACTTCGTCGTCGGGTTGGACGCGGGCGCTGATGACTACGTCGCCAAGCCGTTCCGGCTGGCCGAACTGATGGCCAGGGTGCGCGCGTTGCTGCGACGCAGCGTGCCGGAAGCGCTGGAGGTCGGAGGGGTGCGGATGGACCTGGCGGGCCGCCGGGTGCTCATCGAAGGTGCCGAGATCGCCCTGGCGAACAAGGAGTTCGAGCTGTTGCGGGTACTGCTGTCGCGATCGGGGCAGGTGGTCAGCCGTGAGGAGATCCTTCGTGAGGTGTGGAAGGACCTGGAGCTCAAGAACTCCAAGACACTGGATATGCATATGTCGTGGCTACGGCGCAAGATCGGCAGTAGCCGGATCGCCACCGTCCGGGGAGTCGGGTTCCGCTTCGACGCACTGTAGAACAACCCGGCAACCGGCGTAGCGTTCGGCCGTGCGGTGGAAGATCCTGCAGGCCACGCTGATCGCGGTGACGATCACCGGTCTGGTATTGGGCGCTCCGCTGGCATTTGCCACCTGGCGGTTGGCCGAACATGCCACTCGGGCTGATCTCCAGACCCGGTTGGCGCAGGTGGTGGCCCGGCTCGATCAGATCCCGGGTGTGAAGCCGGGACCGTCGGCCGACCTGCGTTCGGTTGCGCCGATGCTTCCTCCCGGCGGGCAGCTGACGGTGGATTCGCCGTGGACCGGCCACCTGGTGCTCGGCACCGATCCGGGTCCCGGCGCCATGGTGGAGTCGCTGCCGCTAGGGCGGCGCGGCGCCGCCCGGCTCGCGATACCCGGAGGGGGGATATTGCGGGACCAGTTGCAGGCAGTCGCGCTGGTCGGTCTTCTCGTGGGGTTGTCGGCAGCGGTTGGCGTGGCCGTCGCCGCCTTGACCGCCCGGCGGCTGGCGGGGCCACTGCAGGACGTCGCCGACCGGGCCGCCCGGTTGGGGACGGGGGATTTCCACCTCGCGCCGGCCAGGTACGGCATCGTGGAACTCGACCGGGTCGCGGAGGTGCTGAATGCCTCGGCGACCGCACTCGCCGAGCTCATCTCCAGGGAGCGGGACCTCGTTGGCGACGTGTCCCATCAGCTGCGCAGCCGCCTGACCGCGTTACAGCTGCGACTCGACGAGCTGGCGACGCACCCCGACCCCGATACCGCTGCGGAGGCCGAGGCGGCGCTGGAGCAGGCCGAGCGGCTCGGTGCGGTGCTCGATGACCTGTTACGAGCCACCGAAGAGGCTCGGGCCGCCACCGCCCAACCGGTCGAACTGGCCGAACTGCTCGGCGAGGTGCTCGCCGACTGGCAGCCCCAGGCCGACGCCGACCATCGGCGGCTGCGGCTGCGGGTGGCCGAGGGGCTGGTCGCCCGGGTGACGCCTGGCCGGCTGCGTGAGGCGCTCGGGGTCCTGATCGACAACGCGCTGCTGCACGGTGCCGGCTTGGTGACGCTGTCCGCCCGGTGGACCGGAGTGGGACCGGACCGGATGGTCGTGGTGGAGGTGACCGACGGCGGCGAGGGGGTGCCCGAGGAGCTGGCCCCGTACGTCTTCGACCGTGGGATATCAGGGGCGTCCTCGACCGGCGTCGGACTGGCGCTGGCCAGGGCGCTGGTCGAGGCCGACGGGGGACGCCTGGAGCTCAGCTCGGCACGACCTGCCAGGTTCGCCGTCTACCTGCGGGTACCGCGAGTCGATGAGCTGTTCGGCCCGCCACGGCCGGACACCGGCGTGGTGCGTTGACTCCCCGTGCGGCGATCAGCCCACCGCCGGTTGAGCCGGCGATCAGCCCACTGCCGGCTGAGCCGGCGATCAGCCCACTGGCACTTGGCGGCGCACGTTCTGGTCGGGGAAGACGTACCTGCGGAAGGCCCACCACCGGAAGACCATCGCCAGCAGCGTTCCGATCACGTTGGCGCTGGCGAAGTCCGCTGCCTCCTGAGCGAGCAGGCTCACTGCCGGAACCTGCAAGTCCAATACGTATCGTGAGATCCACAGCGGGGCGGCATTGATGGCTGTTCCAATGCCGCAGACCAGGAAGAACAACGCAGCCTCGTGGTGGCGTTCCCTGCCGCCCCGGGTGCGGAAGGACCACTCCCGGTTGAGGATGTAGGACACGATCGTCGCCACCAGCACCGCCACGATCTTGGCGGTGACCGGCTTGGGTGCGAGCACGGTCGTCTTGAGCAGCGTGAACAGCGTGATGTCCACGACATAGGTGATTCCGCCGACCAGGGCGAACTTCACCAGCTCGCGGTGGCGGACAGCGATGTCGCGGTAAGGCTGCGGGATCCTGATGAGCACCGCGTCGACCATGGACACGGCCGCAGTCTACGGACCGTATGCAGGAGTCCTCGCGCCCAGCCGATGCTCATCAGCGGTCAGCGTAGGTGTCCTGGTAGCTGATGCCGGGCGTACTGCTCCCACATCGCTTTGTTCAGCGACCCGCCAGCCCGGAGGCAGGCTTCTCGCGCCTCACCGCTTGCGAACCTGGGGAAGCGGAACAATTCCCACCATCTGACGGTCTGGTCCGCTGGTGGTGGCGAGGGTGCGTCCATCGGGGGCGAATGCCACCCCGTTCACCGGGCCGGTGTGGCTGCGAAGAGTCCTGAAACGGGACGTTGGGGTAAGGGTCGGATAGAGCTGCAAAAACAGATCTCCCGTCACCTCGAGCGAGCCCAGCGGCGGCACCACCAACTCGGACAACTCCCGCGGTACATCCCCGTCGTCGATCACAGCGCGGAAATCTAGCCAGCCCAACCGAATCACGCGCGTCCCGACCACAGCATCGCCCGGTAATTCGGTCAACAGGTCATTTTTGACCCGCCGGTAGGAAAACATCTTCACTCCCAACGGATGCGCCAGATGCACCCTCGCGTACGTTCCGGTTCCGATGTTGGTCCTGCCCCGTCGCTGCCCATAAAGCCGGTAAGTGCGGTTGGCTCGGTACCCGTTCAAAACGCCAATATTGTCACCGATCTCGACCGAAGAACTTCCAACAAATTTTGTGTTTTACTTTTAGTGAAGTAGATCATGATCATGGTTAACCTGACAGCGCCCGGCAGAGGTCGGTAATCTGTTGTGGGTACTGGCTGTGGCCTTGGACGCGGGGGTAACGCTGTGGGTAGGCACGACGATCACGAGGCGAAGACCACAGGTGACGGTCAGGTGGCGAAGGGCACCGTGATTCCGTCGGCACCCCGTGACGATGGGGGCAGGCACGGCAAAGATGAGGGGGATAGCCCCGAGGATGATCGAGACGAGGAGTGACCGAACCCGCGCTGCGTCGCATGGTCGATGACCTGGTCGCCGGCGGCGAGCTGGTCCCGCAGTGGCGCGAGGCTTTCGGTGCAGTGCCCCGGCACGAGTTCATCCCGGACCTGGTGTGGTGGGAGGACGACGACATCGAGGGTCTGGCCGATCTCGTTCCCCTGCGCCGAGCCGATGATCCGGATGCCTGGTTGAAGCTGGCCTACGGACCCGACTTCGTTATCACCCAGGTTGATGATGGCGATCCGGTCGGGCCGGGAGGGCGTGGCCACTACGCCACGAGCTCGGCCAGCATGCCCGCCGTGGTTGCCGACATGCTGGCCAAGCTGGACGCGCGGCCGGGCATGCGGGTCTTGGAGATCGGTACCGGCACCGGATACAACGCCGCGCTGCTGGCGCAGCGCCTCGGTAGCGAGAATGTCACCACGATCGAGATCGATCCGGTACTGGTCACCCACGCGCGGCAGGCCCTGACCAGGGCAGGCTACGGCGGGGTCACCGTCGTGATCGGCGACGGCGGGCACGGGCACCCGCCGGGTGCACCTTATGACCGGGTGATCTCCACTGCCAACGTCAATCAGGTGCCCTATGCCTGGGTTGCCCAGACCGGCTCTGGTGGTCGGGTGCTCACCCCCTGGGGTACCCCGTACTACAACGGTGGACTGCTCTCGCTGGTCGTGGCCGCCGACGGCATCGCCTACGGCGGGCTGGTCTCCAAGACGTCGTTCATGGACCTGCGGGATCAGCGGACTCCGCGGGTGTCGGTCCGCCGCTGCGTCCACCACGAGGACGCCACCACCACCACCACCCACCTACACCCCCACGATGTGGCCGGACATTACGATGTCCAGATCGGCATCGGCATTCAGGTACCTCAGTGCACCTACCTTTACCAGCCCGCCGATGACGACTCCACCGAAGCCACCCTGTGGTTTTTCGACCCATGGTCGAGCTCGTGGGCGAGCCTGCACCACGATCCCCAGCTCGCCTCGGATTCCTACCAGGTACGCCAACACGGACCACGCCACCTCTGGGACGAAGTCGAAACCGCCTACCGCTGGTGGCGCGACGCAGGTAGCCCCACGGCTGACCAATGGACCTTCACCGTGACACCACAGGAACAGCGGATCTCCCTGCTGCCCACGCGGGTGCCAGCCGGCTCACCGTAGGACGGGGCCCCTGAACGGCACTGTTGCATCCACAGACCAACGATCACCAGGGACATGCCGGCAGGGATGTGCTGCGTCGATCAGCAGCGGGGTGAACCGCTGCACCCAACGGTAGATGGTGACGTGAGTCAAGCCTGGTTCATATACTACGTCATGACCTGCATGGACGTGCCGCAAGTGACGGTTGGCCGGGACCTTCGAGGAGATCCGATCGCGGGCAGGCCCTGAGGCACCAACCTTGTGCCAGGGCACATGCCTCACTCCCATCCCCGGGGTCCCTGCCCTACCCCTGAGCTGGGAGAAGGCAGACAACACTGGTGAGGCAGACCAGCACCCACCACGCCGGAAACAGCCGCTTTCACCGGGCCCGGATGGGGTACCCCTCCTGCCTCTTGTCCCGTGTGCGGGTAGAGGGCGGGTGGGTTGGCCCACGCGGATGTCCGCGACTCGCGCGCCTGCGCGCGTAAAGAGCCCGTGTGCTGGCGGACGTCCACGCAGACGATCGCTCACGTCTCGTCGTCGCGGTCCGCGTAAGCTGCCTGGCGGTGGTGCCGTTGGGAGTGATCGTGACCCCGATCGGGTTGTTGCCGACGGTGATCGGGGTGCCGGCACCCGGCCACCATCAGCGATCAGCACTGCGGTGTCCGCCAGCACCCGGCCCCGGTCATGAACCGGAACGAAACCGGGACGGGCCAACGCCCGGGACAGACCGCTGGTCAGGCCCGTCCGGTCGGCAATGAGCCGCAGCGCCGCCGCACCAGCATGATTGATCACGTCGTGACCGGCGATTTCCATGGCCAGGTCCTTCGACCATGAGGTAACCTCACACACCTGAAAAGTGCTCCTCAGCTCCCTCGGATAGAAGGCTTCGACACCCTCATTGTCCCAGCTCAGGAGCATTTTTCTCTGTCAAGACACGCCCTCATCGAAGATCGCGGTGAATACTCAGGGCTAGGGTCCCTGCTCGAATTGATTGACGCCCGCCGACCCCGCCGGCTTCATCGACCGTGGGGGTGGCTTCGCTGCCGGTGAGCGGGTCGAGCTGCCCGGGCAGCTGATCGGGCGCCCCACCCCGAGTCGTGTTGGGGGGGGGGGGGGTCGTGCTGCTGAGGGCGGCGTAGTTGACTCCGTGGGCGAGCTCGGCCTGGTGCGCGATGTCGATCAGGCGGGCGTAGTCGATCCCGGTCGGCGTCGGCGCCTGCGGTGGTGTTTCCGGTCGGGCCTTGAGATGGGAGTGTCGTGCGATGCGGTGCGGGATCGCTGTCCCGGCGGGGACGCAGCGCAGCCGCACCGCGATGGTGGTGAGGTCGAACGGGTCGAAGACGAGCTCGACGCGGCGCCCGACCAGAACGGGGTCGCGGAGCACCCGCTATCAATCCTGACCTGGCTTTACACCCGCAAGGGAAAGACCGAATCTCCCGAAACGCTGCAGCGGCAACTCGGTCGAGGAGAGATCGTGTTGACCCACGAGGCGTTTCACACACCTTGCGTCCCTGGCGGGCCGCCGCGCATCTGCGTGAGCTGCTCATGGGTCTGCGACGTCCTGCCGCGCATCGACAAGCAGAGCTGCTTGTTCGAACGCTGGCTCATCGCCCACCACGACACGATCACCGACCCCGCTCACGCCCAGCTCATCCACCGGTTCGCCACCTGGGAAGTCCTGCCAAACTTCGGGCCAGCGCCGAGAACAAGCCGATAACCCTGTCCAGTCGAAATCTCGCCGGCGAGCAGATCACACCGGCCACCGTGTTCCTCCACTGGCTCGCACAGCGCCAGCGCAGCTTGCGAACCTGCGACCAGGCCGACATCGACACATGGCACGCCGAGCTGAGTGTCGTCGAACACGTGCGTAACCGCCTGCGCGGATTCCTGCTCTGGAGCATGGCCAGCAAACTCACCCGACCGCTGCGGCTACCGGCACCCGCCATCATTCGAAACGCCCCGCTGTCGCAACGTAAGCGCATGGCCCTGCTCGGCCAGCTGCTCGCCGGTCACGACCTCCCGCTGCGATCCCGAGTCGCCGGAGTCATCGTCATTGCTTTACGCGCAGCGTCTGAGCCGGCTCGTCCGGCTCACCGTCGACGACGTCATCAGGGACGGGGATCAGGTGACGCTCCACCTCGGCGAGCCACCATCACCGGTCCCGGCACCATTCGCGCGGCTCCTGCTCGCCTGGATCAGCGAGTGGGGCAACATGAACACCGCCACCAACCCCAACTCGCGCTGGCTGTTCCCCGGTCGCCGAGCAGACCAGCCGAATGCACCCCGAGAGCCTCGCTGCGCTCGTCAACAAGCTCGCCGTGCCCACCCGCACCGCCCGCACGGCCGCCATCCGCCAGCACCTCCTGAAAATGCCAGCACCCGTCGTCGCGGACGTCCTCAGCTACCACCCTGTGACCTCAGCCAAGATCGCCTCACACGCCGGTGCGAGCTGGAGCCGTTACGCCGCTGGTGACCACACAAGAACTGGCGACAGTTGAATACACGAGCTCACCAGTCTGCTACCCGATCGCGGCCGCGATCGCCACCACCCACGCCCGCTGCGGCAACCGCATGTCTTTGCCGACTGCGATCACCAGGCCCGCGTAGACCAGCTGCCGACCCCCGAACCCCGCCACCTCGGCACCCGGCGGACCTGGCGACACGCACACCACACCAGACAGGCCATCATCAGCGCAACCGTCCTGATCAGCGGCGACGGGGATGAACAACACCATGACGAACGACAGGACTACCGCGGCGCCGGCAAGTGCAACCCACAGCAGCGGCTTGCAAGGCCCTCGCCCTTGACCCACGACATCAAGCAGGCCGCCCCCGATCAGCGGTCACCTCCCCGTCCACGAGCGCAAGCGCCCGGTCCGCAACACCGCCGAGCTGATGGCGCTGACCGCAACGCTGGAGGCCGGCGGCGTCCAGCCCGACGATGCCACCTCCACACGGGCAGCTAACCTTGAGCTCGTCCACGGGCGGTCCGAAACTGCGATGTGGTCGCTCCGCTTTGTCTGTCTGCGATGCTTGCTGAACGAAGGAGTTGAGGGACTGAAGTCCAAGACCCTCTAGCTACTGTCAGCGCCAGACGAAGGAGTGATGAGTCGTGATCGACCTGTCACAACTGTTGGCAACTCAACCCGCCGCAGTTGTTCGGCACGGCCCTGTGACATTCTGCGGAGTTGCTGTCAACAGCAACGAAGTACGGAGCGGCGATCTCTTTTTCGCCTTGCCTGGCCGACGAGATGGGCATGATTTCGTCGGCCAAGCATTTGCCGCTGGCGCTGCGGGCGCGGTGATCGCCAGAGACATCGACGTATCAAACGGCGCCACGTTGATCAAGGTACCCGACACCCTGCGGGCCCTTCAGGCGCTGAGTGTGGCAGTCCGACGAACTTCTGACGCGACATTCGTCGCCGTCACGGGCAGTGCGGGCAAAACGACTACTAAAGACATGATTGCGCACGCGTTGGGCAGTAAACACAACACATTAAAGAGTCAGGCGAGCTACAACAACCACATCGGGGTACCCCTTACCCTGTTAGCGACAGAAGCAAGTCACTCACACGTTGTGACTGAACTCGGCACCAATCACGTGGGTGAAATAGACGCACTAGCACGGATGGTTGTCCCCGATATTGGTGTCATCACCAATATCGGTCTGGCTCATGTCGGCAATTTCGGCAGCCAAGAGGCGATCGCGAGCGAAAAAGCGAGCTTGTTCAATCATGTTCCGCAAGGAGGAACGTGCATCATTAATGGAGACGACTCGAGGCTCCTTGCTTTGACCGGCTCTCTATCTGCGGCTGGTAAGCGTGTTGTCACTGTGGGTTTTGGACGCGTAAACTACTTGCAGGCCGCCGACGTTCATTATTCGGAGACCGGAACTAGCGGCCTAATAATTCATCAAGGTGAGGCCTGGCCGTTTTCGTTCACGGCCACTGGAAAACATTTTGTTTACGCCTTACTTCTCTCCGTGGCAGTCAGTCTCGAGACTGGAATAACGGTAAGCGAAGCGCTGGATTCCCTGGAGACGTTCGTTGCCACTCCGGGTCGATGCAGCGTTACGAGGTTAAGGCCAGGCCTGCTCGTTGTTGACGATAGTCACAATGCAAGTCCTGACGCTATGTTCGCGGCACTCGACCTTCTAACGGCCTTACCAAACCCAGTGAAAATTGCAACATTAGGAGAGATGAAAGAGCTTGGGGAGAAAACGGCCGAGTTGCACAGAATAGTTGGAGCGAGAGTTGCGGCCGTTGCAACACATTTGGTGACAGTTGGACCTGGGGGTGGGGAAATCCAGGCAAGTGCACAGGCGAATGGCTTTGATTCGAATAAGATATGGAGCGTCCGGTCCGCGCGCGAAGCTCTCGAGATAACGGAAACAATTATCGGGGCCGCAGAAGACGATTGTGTCGTCTTAGTGAAAGGCTCGCGCTTTACTCATATGGAAAGGGTCAAACTTGGCCTGAGTGGTGTCACCGTCGAGTGTGGTCTCGACTCTTGTTCACTCTTTATAAATTGTCACACCTGTCCAAAATTGCGGAGCTCATAGGATGACGGCAGATACTTCCGGGTCACACTCATTCAGAATTTCGCAGTGTTCGGCCGGGCACCATTTCTTGAGCACTGAGTGTCCGGTCTGCGGTAAACGCTCCGCATCAGAACTGCAGTATCAACCTGGAGATTGCGTGGCATGCGGCGCCCTATGTGGCGCTAACGCATACTGCTGCAACAAGCCTAAGCCAATAGCAGTAGTTGGCGTCCATAGTTTAATCCTCTGGTGACTTGTTTCGTGTCAGTCACGTTACGCGCACCGACTTGGAAGCAGCCTTGGATCCTCCGCCGTCCTGCACAAAGTGTGACGACGATGGCACATGGTCACCGGTCGGATTCGATACTCCTTGGCGCTAATGATGTGTAGCCAGAGAAGGTATCCGATAGCGGGTGCGCGTATCTTGTTGATCACTGATGCGCCAACGAGCGAATCTGAAGGAAGCGCAGCTTCGCTGCGTGATACAGCACAAGCGTTGACTGTCTTGCGCGCCGATGTGCGCGTGGTTTCTATGCGCTCAGAGGAGAAGCGGGTTGTAAACGAGATTCGTTCGGCTGATCTTGTGTTCCTCACAACTCACGGTCATTGCGGAGAAGACGGCAGCCTGTCGGTTCTACTGGAGATTCTAGGGGCACCTCATACCGGACCTTCTTCCGCGGTTCACGCACTGTGTTCGAACAAGGCAGTATTTCGATTACTCGCTCGGGGGCTTGATATAAGAGTGCCAGATATAAATTACGTAGATCTTGGCCCAAGAGTAGTTAAGCCCGTGTCTGGCGGGGGAAGCCAGGGAGTGCATTACGAAGCTGATGGGGTCGCAACAAAGACGCCCAACGCGTCGGTGATCGTCGAAGAATTTATAGACGGTACATTTGTTACTTGTGCAGTCTTTCCATGGGTACATGTGGATTTACCCCTGCTCGAGATTCGCCACGACGGCCCCATCTTCTTGTACTCGTCGAAGCGAAATTCCGGCTGCCGTCAAGAAATTTGTCCCGCATCTATAACCGAAGATGCCGAGTGTGAAATTCGGGGGTCCGCGAAAGCGCTGTATCAGAAACTCGGGCCAGTGGTCCACTGCGGTTTGATTACATAGTTGACCGTACGGGCTGCGCGTGGTTGCTAGAGGCGAATTCCATTCCGGGACTTTCCCGGCAGGGCAACTTGACGCGGATCGCGGCTGCAGTTGGGTATAGTTATGAGGGTTTAATTAGTGCTGTGGCGCTGGAGGGGTTGCGATGACCCCCACGTTTGGGGGGCGCGGCGAGCAGAAGCAGCTCCGCCGCCAGCCGACGCTTAGTCTCAACGATGTACTCTGAGATCACGCCCGCGTACCCCAAGCTTCTCCTTGGCTCGGTTCTTCAGGCACGACGAACACCTGTCCAAACCCATAGGGCAAAGATCAAGCCGACACGCTCAGCCAGTTGCACCGCAACAGAGGGTACTCATCGAGGGGATAGCTACGATCGTACTATGAGAATCCGCGACGCGCGTATGCTGCCCCACGCTGCCGAGAGCCTACAGTAGTAGGTCTCTCCCGCGAGAGTGTTCCGGTAGCGATCGTAGTTGGCGGTTTACGGGCCGAGCGAGCGGATATGATGGCGACATCTGAACGAGTGCGAGCAGCACTAGCCGATTTGAGGCTGCGTTGTGTGGTTGTCGATACTAGCCGTAAATCGTGGCTAAACGAGCTCTCGGAGCTGAAACCGGCGGTATGTGTTGTCCTTGAGCCAAGGATAGAAGTAGACCAAAATGACAGCAGGAGATCATCTGATCTTTGAGACCGCCCTCTGCTGGAGCAACGCGGTCTGCCCTACACGGGCCCAACAGTGCGCGAATCCTTCGCCACGGCAAACAAGTCGGAAACAAAGCGCTTAGCGAGACTTGCTGGTGCGACCACTCCGGAGGCAACCTATGTAACGAGTCTTGCAGAACTCGACGAGTTTCTCGCGCCGCCACTGCCGGTTATCACTAAGCCGATTAACCGCGGAGGCGGAGTTGGCGTGTGTTTGTGTCGGTCTGCATCCGACCTACAGCGCCACGTGAAGGAGCTGGTAAACGATTACGGGGGAGCGCTCGTGGAGCAGTTCATCGATGGCCGTGAAATTTCGCAGCCCACCTTTTTGCTGGAGACGCCTTGTATGTACTTCCCACAGTGGAATTTGAACTTGTCGGCTTTGAGATATTCAATGAAGCAGCTAAGAGCTGCAAGGGTTCTTTCCGGACGGTTATCCCGGCCGATCTTAACTTGCGAGAGATATCGAAGCTCCGCCAGGTCGTGGCTGGTCTAGGTGGCCTATTGCAGTGGCGCGGATTGCTCCGTGTCGATTTCATCCGCGAAATTCCATCCGGAAAATTATGGTTCCTCGAGGCTAATGGAAATCCCGGCTTAGGGCTCCACGAATGTATAACCGTTTCAGCCACTCTTGCTGTAGGAATTAGTCAAGTTGGAATAGTGGGTTGGATGATTGCGCTTGCTCTACGAAAATTTCCCGATCTTGGGCGGTTTTGATCTGCAGGCAGCCATTCCCAAGTTGACGGATGATTGACGTTGGCGCGGAACTTCCGTACTCAAGGGCCGAGCACGATGCCCCGTTTGGCATAGAACCGGTTGAAGTCCAGCCAAGAGATCGCGGCGAATTGCTGTGAGTCGTCGGGAAGACCTGATGGGTTGTGGATGAGCAGGTGATTGCGCGTAGCTCCAACAGCTAGCACGAGGTGACCGCCCTGTCGGGGAGGAGTAGCCGCTGGGTTCCGAATGCTCGGATGAACAGAGAGTATGATGAGTCTGCCGGTCTGGAGGTAGCCGGAAATCTGCTTAGCCGGAAGCTTGGAATATGACTCAGATTGCAAAGACCAGCGGCTGGATACGTAGGTGCAGAATGGCGCGTAGATAAGGCCATCAACAGAATCGCCACGGAGGATATATGCCCCAGCGCTGACACATTCCTTAGCAAGAGAAATAGTTGCGGGTGTGATTTTGCGCCAGTACGCGAGGGCCATGCGGAGGCATGCCATGCCGCATACTCGCCATGACCAGAATTCGTACTCCTCCGGAGATGTCGCTCCGGACTGGGGCCATAACGGATCGTCGGACGCACGCATGTTGCCGCTGAGGATGAGAGGCACCAACTGCGGCGATTCCCACTGCGAGAAATACGGGACCTGATTAAGGACCGGCGCGGAACGCTCCATAATCAGACAGTCTCTCATGTGGATTCTTGCTGACCCGGCCCAGTGCTCCTCACCCTGGCCAGCGGCAGCCGGGACGGTACGGTCCGGTTGTGGAACGTGGCCGACCCGGCCCATCCGACCCCCTTGGGTCAACCCCTGACCGACCACTTAGCCGCCGTCGAGGCGGTGGCGTTCAGCCCCGATGGGCTCACCCTGGCCAGCGGCAACAGAGGTGCTCCGCGCCGCGCCCGCAGGCTCATCGCACACCCCACCGGAGACGACCTGGGATGCGAATCCGCGGGCCGGACCCCCAGCAGGGCGAGCAGCCGCTTTGGCGGGCGAGGCCTCGCCGGTTGGAGACGTCGAGATTGGTCACGATGAACGAGTAGCCATAGACGGCGTCGGCCTCAGCTAGCTCGCTGATCGGCAGGGCGCGCTGGTCGGGATGCAGGGTCCGGCGCCGCCGCGCCCGGGGGTCAGCACTGATCTGGGCAGGAAGAAGACGGACCCGGCGGATCAGCAGCCGGGTTGCCGAGGGCCACCAGTCCGGGCAGTAGCTGGCGAGGGCAACCTGCGCGCCGTCCATCTCTGTGGCCTTGACCCAATCACCCTCGCCCAGGTGATCGAGGATCCACCACAGCGGGGCGATACGCCGCGCGCCGATGGCGAACCCCACCCCAGCCAGGTGCGCGGCGCGGGCCAGCTCTCCGGCGAAGTAGCCGGCGTCTGCACGGAGCCTGATCTGCCCGGCCCGCGCTGGGCTGGGCAGCACCGCCAGCGCACGGCGCAACAGCTGCGCAGACTGGCCGCGGGGATCCTCATCACCGGCCATCAGGTCCGCAGCGAGCACCGTGGCGGTCTTCGCCCAGGACGCCACGTGCGGGCGCCCACACCGCTGCCCCGCCCACACCGCTGTCCCTGGTAGTTAGAGCCTGTTGGCAAATAGTGTTGGTGGTGTTCACTCGGGTGACAGCTGATGGCGATTTGGTCACGGTGGCGTGTCGTGCCGGGCGTGAGAGCGGGCTCCTGGTATTGGAGGAGTAGCCAGCTACAGCCAGCAAGCCGCTTCCTTCTCGATGGGCCAGCCCCCGTGCCGTAGCATCGGCACCTGAAGGACAAGATCATCAAGCCGCGTGACTATTTGCCAACAGGCTCTGAGGGGCAACCAGAGCCCAAGGAGGTGTCAGAAGAAGTGAAGCGCCGCGCCCTGTTTGGAGTAGCCAGCGTCGCCCTGTTCGGCTCGCCCCTGCTTGGTGAGCTGCTAGACCTGCCTGCGCCGTCAGAGCCGACCCCGCTGCCGTCCAGGATCGGCAAGGCGGACGTGGAAGCCATCCAGAGCCTCACCGAGGGCTTCCGGGGCGTGGCGCGGATGTATGGCGGTTGTGCCGACATGGTGAGCCCCGTCCTCCGTCTTTCACGGGGTTTGACGACACGCCGAGCGTGATCTCGGTCAAAACGGTGGCGAGGTGCACCTGACCAGCCAGAATGCGATTTCTCGAAGATCGTAATCTGACTGGGGCGGTGCACCTTCCGTGCAAGGTAGTTCATGGGCCGATGGGCTGGAACTCGTCGGTGATGATGATCGGCTGGTCGGGTTCGCCGGGGCGTTGCCGTTGCGGCTGTCGGCCCAGCGGACCGGGCTGCGCGCCGGGCTGTCGGCGGCCATGGCGCGGCCGGGAGTCGACCCGGTCTACGACCGGGACCAGGTCTTGATCGACATGGCTCTGGCCCAGGTCCTGGGGGGTGAGGCGATCAGCGACTTCCCAGGCCTGCGGCATCTGGCCCCGGTGATCGGGCCGGTGTCATCGAACCCCACGGTATGGCGGGCGCTGTCGGAGGTCGGGGAGTTGCAGCTGGCCCGGCTGAACGCGGCGGTGACCGAGTTCCGGCGGCACTGGTGGGCTCTGCTGGCTGCGCGCCCGGAAGGGTTCCCGTGGCTGAGGGTTGCCGGGCGGGAGCTGACCGGGGTCACGGTGGTGGATCCGGACGCGTCGGTCGTGTTCGCGGCGTCGGACAAGGAGAACGCGCAACCGACCTATAAGGGGTGGAATCGGTTTTTGTCCGAACCTGGCGAGGTGTGACCACACCGATGACGTGCTGGCGATCGACCCGCGCCCGGGTGGTGCGACGTCCAACTGTGCCGCGGACAACGTCGCCCTGCTGGAGCGGGCGGTGTCCCGACTGCCGGGCCGCTACCGGCGCCGGGTGCTGGTGCGGCTGGACGGGGCCGGGTTCTCCCACCAACTGCTCGAACACATCGCCGCTGGCGGCGCCACGTTGGGCCGGGACTGGGAGTCCTCGCCTGCGCTGGTCCTGCACGGACAAGGAGATCGACGCGATCCAGCGGCTACCCAAGGGCGCGTGGACGACCGGGATCGACCAGAACGGCGACCTCGTCGAGGATACGTTCGTGGCCGACCTGACCAGCCTGCTCGACCTCGGCCGCTGGCACACCAAGATCCCCGGGCTGCGGATCATCGTGCGTGACGAGCCGCTGCACCCCGCTACCGCAAGCGGGCCACCGAACGGGACAAACAGCTCGGTCGCCGATACCAGCTGATCGCCACCAACACCCGCCTCGGGCAGGTAGCCTGGCTCGACGCCCGCCACCGCTCCCACGTCCACGTGGACAACGACATCACACAGGCCAAGGCGTTGGGCCTGGACCGGTGGCCCTCGCGGCACTGGACGATCAACGTCGCATGGACCCAGATCGTCGCCCTGGCCGCCAACCTGCTGGCCTGCTACCGCCACCTCGCCCTACCCAAGGGTGAACTCCGCGACGTGGCCCCAAAACTACTGCGCTACCGGCTGCTGCACCTGCCCGCCCGCCTGACCCGCGGGCAACGCAAACGGTGGCTGCACCTCCGCGCCGACTGGCCCTGGACCGACGACGTGATCAACGCCTGGCGAGCGGTCAAGGCACTCCCCGCACCGACCTGACCACCACCACGAAGCACCGACGATCATGAAAGGACCACCGCCCGGACCGTGGAACCGGCACCCCCGACGCGACAGCCGGACCCCGACCCTACCCACGAACAGGAAACCATGATCAAAATGACAAGGCTGTAATTATTGTAAGGGGACAAGCCCGTCACCCCGGTGAAAAGCCCAGGCCGTGGCTCAGAAATCGTTAGCACTTGCGAACATCCCCGGGGTCAAGATCCAACCGGCTCTCGCTGATCTCCAGACCATGGCCGGGTGGTGCTGTGTGGACTCCGGCCAGTATGACAACGCCCGTGCTCACTTTGCCAAGGCCATGGAGCTGGGGGACGACATTGAACGTGCCTCAGCCTTCCGTCACGCTGGCATCCAGATGATTGACTCCGGGGCCTACAACGACGGCTTGAGAGCGTATCAGCTCGGCATGATGAGTCTGACCTCGGCCAATGACCCGGAAGGGTTGACGTGGCTTCACGGTGAGTCAGCCATACCCTACGCGGCTATGGGGCACCAGCAGGAAGCTCTGATGGCCATCAAGAAGGGGCGTGAACAGTCCCAGAGTAACCCGTTTGATGCTGCTGACATGGATTATTTGACTTCTCGGGTGTACTGGCGGCTCGGTGAGGTTGATCTAGCTGAACAGTATGCTAAATCCAGTGTGGCGGCCTGGGCTGAGGAAGGTACAACGAGGCGTGACAGCGTGGAAGCCGATATCACCCTAGCCCTGATTCATGCCAAGGCCGGGGAGTCGGACACCGTCCTACTGGTCAAGCATGCTCTTACTGGAGTCGTGCCGCTCAAGTCTGTGCGGGCTCGTAGACAGCTGGGGGAACTGGTCAGCGTGCTTGAGGCCAGAACTGACTCGACCAGCCGGCAATCGGCTTATCACACCAAGAAGGTATCAGGTATGATAGTATAATGTTACAGTAAGTAAATTCATGAGCTAACCTCGGGTGAAAGGTGTAGAACCGGTAACACGCAATCGTCCATCTGCAAACCAAATGCATTTGTTGCCTTCTGGTTGCTCGCCGCCAGTCTATGAATCCCTTGATGAGTCGATATGCGAAGTGACCCACTCGGCGACTGGACTATATAGGGTTTAGCCATGCATCAGGACCGTGCAACTCAAGCACGGTTTTGTTGTAAGCTGTTGCCGTTTCCTCTGACACGCCCCCGATCAGGGCTACCCCGCGCCCCGCGACACCCTCGTCACGCTCGACACCCAACAACTTGACAGCGCTCTCGTGGTCGACTGCCCGTAACCAACCCGACACCTCATCGGCGATCACCGGTCCGGGATGGCAGGCTGATGAAGATGCGAGCCACGATCACTCTCCGTCGACGTCTCGTCACATCAATGATTATGGGTAACCCCTCAGGCTGATCAGTCGTGGGTGCGCTGTCCTTTATTCCGTGCGCCCGCCGGTATGCAGTGGACACCGCCAGGACCGTGGGAGAAACCCCTGCTAAATGTGCCTGGTCTCAGTCCGCGAGGTTTGCTTATCCTTGTGACGACTTTCGGTCCATTTTGCATGCTCTTGCGACACCAAGCCTTCGAGGCGTTCTGCAAGCACGCGGTGCCGCTCGTCGCCACTGTAGGGGCCGGCACCGGCAAGGTAGAGGTACTTCTCGTGTTTGAGGGATTCCGCGGTGGAGCGGTACAGCACCCAGTTGGTCTGCCATTGGTACAGCTGTTGAGCGCCCTCGGCGACGACGACGAAGGCGGCGAGCGACGCGGTGACCGCGGCGGAGACCTGGAGGCCGGCGACGACCGGCACCGTGGCGCCTACGATGAGTTGGCTGATCTTGACCCGCTTGTACGCCTTCTGGGCGGCCATGCTCTTGCGATCATACCAGCCGAGCTGATCTTCCAGCCGGTCCCACGCCGGACCGCTCTTGCCGTTCTGGGCCGGTTGCCGTTCCTCGCTCACGTCTTCTTCCATCGATCCCATGGGGGGAGAGTCTCACGCCCACGCAACTCACCGACTTGGTCGGCTCAGCCGGGTAGCGGCGTGAATTCTTGTCGATCGAGTCCCGGCGGGTCTTGTCGGGATCACAGCAGGTTCCAGTGCCACGACGTCCACTTGTCTCGTACCGCCTCGATGGCCGAGATCACCCACTCCCGCATTCCGGGAGCATCGTGGAACACCAGGTAGCCGGTCAGGAGTGTCATCGTGATCACGATGACGATCAGAGCTCCCCGATGCACCTGGTAGGCAATGATCGGATCATCGGATCCCGGCGCGGTCACGCCGCCTCCTTGGCTTTCTTCACGGGATCAGCCTCGCCGGGGAGCAGCTGCAGACCGGCGCGAGCCATCAGCCAGGCGAACGGGTCGGCCGGCGACATCGGACTGCCTGCCTGCACGCCGTGCACCGACGCTACGAGGAAGTACCGGACGTCGGCGAAATCGCGCTCGGCGGCGAGCACCAGGTTGTCGAGGCCGGCCTCCTGTAGCCAACTCCGGACCTGGATCGGGTGCAGATCTCGGGCTGGCGGGAGATCGACCAAGAGGTCGGCTTTGACCACGGCGATCGCCAACCGCTGGTGAGACGTCCGCACGCCGTAGTCACGCAGCCGACCTGCGGTCACGTGGTATACCTGCTCGGGGTCGTCCACCGCTGCATTCGCCCGCTCGAGCATGATCTGCCCTAGTCCGCCGAGCTGGTCCTGCACCCACGGGATCGAGAACGGATCGACCACGAACACCAGACCCTGGGCGTGGTCGAGGAACAACAACTCGCTGTTGTCGCCGCGGTCGGTGTAGAACTCACCTGCGGCGTCGAACACGTGCAGCAGAGCTTTGCGCCGCGCCACGGTGACCTGCGCGGTGATCGCCGTCGGCAGCCGGCCGGCTGGCGTCTTCATCGTGTCGGCGCCCGCGCGGACAATCTCGGCTCCCTGGTCGAAGGTCTGATTGCTCTGCTCGTCGGTGAACTCGACCGACGCGCCCGCCGCAGCCGCCTGGTCCCGTAAGGCCAGCAGACCCGCGTAGACCAACCGGGTCTTGCCCGCCGAGACCGGACCGAACACCGGCAGCCGGATCTCGCGATGGACAGCCGCGCCCTCCCGCAACGGCTCCAGGCAGTTCGGGCAGCTGGCCTGCAACCGGTAGGCGGCCCTGAGCACCGTGGTCGGCAGGAGGGCACCGCAGATGCACCGCCGCCACACCGCGCCGAGGGGTCCCGGCCGGATGTCGCGATGCATCTGCTGGCATTGGGCGCACGGAAAGGCGGGCAGCGTGGGAACGTAGTAGCACGATTGGCAACTCCCGCTCGCCCTCCTGAGCCGGCGCACCAGGTAGTCGCCACCCCGCAGGATGCCGGCCACGGGCAGCCAACCGGCCGTGACGACCAGCAGTGCCGATCCGCACACCAGCAGGATCGTTCCGGCCGCGGCGACTGCACCGATGCTGACCATCAGCAACACCGGGTAGAGCCCGATCACCACCACCGTCCAGCCCAGCGGATGATCCCACTCTTCGCCGATTTCTCCGCACTTGCGCCACCCCGTGCCGAGAGTGCCGAGAGTGCGGCGCCACATCTCGCGCAGATCGACGCGGCTCTGGGTGACCAGATAACTGGGCCACGCCGGGTCGCGCCCGAACGGGCTGTCGGCCCGCAATTTCGGCAGGTTAGAGGTTCCCTGTTGCACGTCTCGCGCGGTGATCGTCCGGGGCCGCCATTGCCGGTACCCGGTTAAGGTGAGCATGGGAACAGCGCAGCCCCAGACCACGCCGCTGAGCAGACCTACCGGCAGCACGATCAGCAACGCAGGGATCACGAACCACATCACCGCCGCTACGGCGAGCCAGACAGCGATGTAAATCGCCACGAGCGCGGCGACGAGTGCGAGCAGGTAGGGCATCGCAATCACTTCTCCCCGCGGCTGCGGTGGAACGACCAGCGGAATCTCTTCGCCTGCTGGGCGGTATCGTTCGCCGGTTCGGTCTCCCCTGCGGAGACCTTATTTTCTGAGTCGAGCCTGGTGGCGGGAGGAGGGGTCCGTACCGGCTTCTTCCGGCGCGCCTTGAGCTGCACGTCTTCGAGCTCCTGCCGATAATCCCCATAATGCCCAGACAGCTCTGGATCCACACTCTTGAGCAGCGCTTCTAGCCGATTCAACCGCTCAGCATCGACGCTGCTGTTCCACGTCTGGAACTTCATCATGAACTGGGCGACCAGCTTATCGGGCACGAGCGTCGATGTCGTGGCGATTAAGGCGATGGTGACGACCACCGCTCTGTCGCCTCGGAGTTCGTCGTTCGACCGCTTGTTCCACAGCGTCGGGAGTTCGTTCAGTAAGAAGGATTGCAGGTGTTCGCCCGCACGGTCCACCACATGACGTGCGTGCGCTAAGGGGAGGGTGTCGAGCATCGCGCTCAGCACCTCCGGCCGGCGAGCGCGAAAGACCATCTCGGTGACGGTGCACAGAGCCGCCGCAGTGTCACCGGCCTGGGCCGGCGTGCGCGCGGGTGGCGAAGCCAGCCACCGCTGCAACACTTTGTCCTGATGCCGCAGATCCGACAATCGTTTGTCAGTGGGATTCCAGCCGAGGTCCGCGAGCCGGTCAAGCACAGCGAGCTCGGCTTCGGTCACCTGCGTGCGGGAAATCTGCGCGAGAGCAGTCAAAGTTTTGCTCACGAAAGGCTCCGATGCCCGGCGCAATTGGTTCAGCAGATCACGCAGCTGACCGGTAGTGGGCGGGACGTAACGGAACAAGGCAGCCCAGGCGAGATCACCGGTGTCGGGGCGGTCACTGCGCTTCGCGAACTCCAGCACCGCCTGAAACACGTCACTACGGACCCAGGGCTCACCGCTTTCCATCGCCGCTGCCGCCACACTGGCATCCAGGGATGCGCCGATGTCGACCACCGGCAGCAGAAGCCGCCACCAATACCGGCGAACATCCCCATGCAGCGCGGCGGAAGCCGGCCGCTGGGCGAGCTCGTCGCGCAGCTGATCGATCAGCATCGCTTGGCATGGCCACCTGGCCGGATCGAGCCCGGCGGTCGGATGATCCGCCCACCAGGTGATGAACCGGTGCGCAGCATCCCGGAACTTCGGCACGCTGGGCTCGATCTGGAACCTCGTCGAGATGCGCAGCAGCAGATCCATCCGATCCGGAGGGATCAGGGTGGCGGCTCGCTCGACGACGGCGGCACCGGCCAGACGTTCGGCCGAGGTGACGTCGTGACGCGGCAACGGCGTTGCGTCCACGCCGGCCTGCCGCCCCGACACAATCTCGTCGACCTCGGCGACCAGCAGAGCTGCCCGGACCTGACCGGCCGGCTCGCCGTGCAGACCGTGCAGCCGCGCCGCGCCGTCCAACTCGCGGAGAGTGGCCGCCTCGGTCGAGGCGGCCAGCACAGCTGCGGCGACCGGCTCGACGATGTCTTCGAGCGCCAACGACGGCTGCCTGGCTAGCCATCCGGCCAGTTCACTCGCGTGCTTTTCACCCTCGACCGATTCACCGAGCACAACGACGGCGCTGGCGAGCCGATCATCAGAGCCGGCTCGCGCGGCCGCGGCGTCAGCGGAACCGTTCAGACGTTGGTGCCGTTGCCACGCGAACGTGTGCGCCAGCTCGATCGCGTCCATCACGTCGAGCGGATCGGCGCGCAGAAACCTGGGCGCCCAGTACGCCGCCGAATCGGTGTGGTCGACCATCGAGTGCTTCCCGGAGTCCAGGTTGAACACCACGAAGTCACGGTCGCGACCCGAATTGGCGTACGGACTCGCCCAGTCCGGATGCAGTCCCAGCACGTCGTGCTGGCTGTACTGTGGATTGGCGGCAAAGACCCGGAAGCCGAGTCGCAGGGCACGGGGCTGCGGCAACAGCAGGGTGCCCGCGGCGATCCAGCCGAGGATCGCCGCGGCATCGGCACCGACGAACAGCACCCGTCGGCGATTCGGCTCCTGCGCCCGGTCGAATGCCGAACCCACCGCAGTGAGCCAGTCCTCGGCGTCCGGCTGACCGAGCACCCACTCCCGGATCGCATCGATTCCCCACGGTCCTTGTTCCGGCTGGGCTGCTACCGGCTCGCATTCGGTGCTCGGCGCGGGCTGCTCCGACCACCACGGCGCACCCCAGAGCTGGGCGGGCCGGATCAGTCCGTAAGCATCCGGGTCGGAGGTGGTCACGGCGTGGGTGAACTGGTTGCCCTCCCGCACGCCGTTGGCCTCGGCACCCAGATAGACACCCCTGGCGGTCACGTACCGCCCGTCGAACACGTGGGTGAGTGAGGGCGGATACAAGTCGACGGCGCGGTGTTCGCGCATCCACGCCACCGGTGCCTCGTACAGCGCGGACCGTTGGACCAGGGTCATCGCGTCGTGACCGACTCCTGCGGACACCGACTGAAACTGAAAGCCTGCTCCGCCGCGCAATCCCTGCCCCGGACGGCAATCGGTGTAATACAGGGACAGGAACCCGCTACTGGTCATGCGCTCCTCGTTTCGACGATCTTGAAGAGACCCAGTAACCAGAGCAACGGTTCGTCGACCCGGAACGGACGGACGCCGCCGGGATCGATGATCCCGCCTACGTAGTCGGGCTCGGCGCCCAACGAGGACACCGCGAAGTACCGGAACTTCTTGTAGTGTGACCGCAGGTGAGCATCGATGTCGTCGGCGTCCAGATCGGTCAGCAGGGCACGGAGGTGCTCGTCGGTGTCGCGGCCGTTCGCTTCGTTGTAGAACGGGCCGGTGTCAGGTTGGCGCAGCAGGGGATGTCCATCACCGAGCATCCGGTAGAAAGCATCGATCTTGGAGAACACCACCGCGATCGGGGTGGAGATCTTGCGATGTCCACTGACCCCGTGGCTGGTCCTGAGCAGTGCGGTGATCCGGGTGAGTACGTTGAATGGTGGCTCGGAGTCGTGCCTGCCGGACTCCGGCACGGCGATGCGATCGTGGGATCCCGGCAGCGTGAAGGGATCGAGCAGCACGATCAGGCCGTCCGCTGAAGCCAGGTACGCCTGAGCGTTCACGAACTCCTGGCTGGTCATGTCCTCACCCGCCGCGTCGTAGAACGACAGCGTGGTGGTCCGGTGCGTTTCCCGGCCGATGAGATTGCGCCAGGGTTGGCGCCACTGCAGCACCAACGGAACCTTGATCCCGTCACGGGCGCCCGGGGTGGACTCGAACAGGGTGCTCTTGTCGAACAGGGACTGCTCATAGTTTTTCAACCAGCCGCTGACCGAGCCCGGTTCGCCCTGCTGGTCTCCGGCGAACCAGATGTCCGCGGCGAACCGGCGGCGGATGTTGTGCCGCAGTTCGTGCGCGAGCACGGTTGTGTAGACGGTCTTCCCAGCGTTCTTCCCGCCGACCATGCCGATCAGCGGGCTGCGGCTGTCGGCGAAGTTGGCGGGCAGCGGTGTCCGGCAGACCTGGCAGACCCGGATCCCGCTGGGGCCCTGGCAGTCTGGGCACGGCGCCAGACGCTGGGGCAACGGCGACTTCGACTCCGGCGGCGCGAAGGTCGGCCAGGAGGGGTCACCGAATCCGGTGAGCTGTTTTCGGATCTCGTCGACCGACCTGGCGCATCGGGTGTGGCCCGGTGCGGGACGGCCGGTGCACTGGAAACGCAGTTTGGCCAGGTCGATCCGGTGGTAGCAGTAGGGACACGCGACGTCGGTCATCACGACACCTTCAGTTGCTTGGTAGGAGGGTCGATCAGCTGCGTGACGGTGCGGCCCCTGCCGTTTCCTTCCAGGAAGCACCGGACCCAGTACGGCTTTCGCAGTCGCGGGAGCGCGGCGGTGAGCTCGACCTCGTCGCCCGCCGTGAGGTCCTGCTGGCTGCGCAGCACCACCTGCCCGTCGCTCGGGCGGCGCGGCATCACCAGGCCTGGAGCCACCACCACCAGCACAGTGGCGCGCCCTACCGGCTGGTCCGCGGTCAGCCGTACCCGCACGGTTCCGCCACCGATCAGCGGCCGGCGCATCATCTCGACGGTGTAGCGCACGGCGGGCGGGAGGTCAGCGACGGTGAGCTCCGCCGCCGCAGACAGGCACTCGCCGCCTTCGGAGGCCACCACGCTGCGCACCTGCACGTCGACCTGGCCCGTCCCGGTACGGATCCGGCAACCACCTGCGTCCACATACTGCTGCCTGGTCAACAGATTCCGTCCGGAATCAGTGCGGGTGCGCCAGCGGATCTCGGCCGTGCCCACCTGCTCCGGCCATGACCAGGACAGCACCACTTCCGGACCCAGTCGCTGGTGCCGGAGACCGGCCACCGGCAGCGCGATCCCCAGCTGTGCATCCTGGCCGCACACTGCACCGGAGGGACTGAGCGTGAACGGTACATACCAGAAGTGACCGGCCGGCACGTCGGCGGTGAGGGTCCGCCAATCCCCGTCCTCGGCGGGGAAGCCGGATACTTCCTCCCCGTACCCGGCCAGCGTCACCAGCGGCACCTCGGTGCCGAACTCCCAGGAGCAGGGTGCGCTCGCCCGTCGCACGGTCACCTCGGCGTCCACCGGCTGGCGCCACGTGATCGCGATCCGCGAGCCGCGCTCGGCGGGCACCGCGGACAGGGTCAGCGCCGACACGGGCGGCGCCTGCCCGCGCCTGGTCGTCCTGGCTACGACGGCGGCCGAGCGTGCCTCGCTGCCGTCGCTGCGCCGGTACTGCGCGACGAGCGTGTAGAGGTGGTCGGCGCCGTCAGCGACATCGCTGTCGCGAAACATCGTCTTCCCCGCGGCGGGCACCGCGGCACCAGCGGCGCCGGTACCCCGACGCACCTCGACGGCCAGCACGTCGGGGTGTACCTGCCAGCGACCCTCAACCGCGTCCTGTTCCGCGGTCAACTGCACGTTGTGCACCGGCGGAAGGACCTCGATGGCCACCCCTGCCGGGCGAGACCAGACACCCCCTTCAACCGCGGCGAACACCGCGTAGCCCACAAGCCGGCCGGCCGGCGCCGTCCGGTCGACGAGCACCGTGGCCGCGTCGCCCCCGACCACGCCGCCGTCATCCGGATCGGCGGGTACCCGCCCTTCCCTGCGGACCACCCGATACCGGGTGTCCTCGCCGTGACTGGCCGGTGCCCGCCAGGACACCCGGACGCCCACACCTTCGGGTTGAGCGGATACCTTGAGTGCCGGCGGCGGTGGGATCCTGCGCAGTTCAGCAGCGATGTTCTCGTCGTCGGTGGCCAGTGCCGCAGCCTGGCGCAGCTGGTGCAGTGCATCGGCCTCGTTGCCGGTGCGCAGTGACTCGTGCGCGCCGTCCCGGAGCCGGCGCACCTGATCGGTGTGCCGTTGCACCTGTTCTTTCGCCGCGACCGCGTCCTCGGGATCGGCGATCATCGCCAGCGCCTGCTGGGCGGCGAGCAGCCGCCCCTTTCCGAGTAACTCCTTGATCGCCGAGAGACCGGTCGCCGGGCTGGTCGCGGTCTCGTTGAGCACGCTGAACACGGCCTGCCGCGCTTCTGCCGGATCCAGCATGACTTGGCGCAACTGCTTGAGCAGCGCGCTCGGTGGTGCCCCCTGTCCGTGGTGCTCGCGGACAGCGTCCAGCAGGTGGAACAAGGTCAGCTCGCGCAGGTCGACGCCGGCTTTGACGGCACGGCTGACAATGCCGAGCGCCTCCCTGGCGGGTTGGTTGCCCGATCGCTTGTTCTCTCTCGCCGTCGCCGAGTCGACCGCTTGGACAGTGAGCCCTTCCGGGTGGGCAGGTGTACAACGAAACGAGTCCAGGATCTCGAAGTTGGTGATCTTCCCGTGCAGCAGCTCCGCGATGGTGGCCATCTGCGCGTCGGCTAGCCGAGCCTGGAGCGTCCGGTAGACGGTGTGCTGCAATCCACTGGATTTCGGTAGTTCCGTGGGTGTGCTGACCGAGACGCCTGCCTTGGCCAGCGCCTGCGCCGCTTCATCCGGGGCGAGCGCGGCGAAGGTGGCTCGCATGGTGGCCTCGAGCTGACCGGCCGCGATCAGTCCGAGCTCACCGAAGCTTGTGCGCAATGTCTGGGCGAGCTCGTCGATCTCGCCCTGCCGTGTGCCCGCTCGGGCCTGCTGATGCTGCCGCCACCAGGTGATCTTGTTGAGGTCACCGCCATGGGCGCGCTTGAGCTCCTCGTCGGCTCGCAGGAATGCCTTGTAGAGATTCTGGGTGATAGCCGACTTGCCGGTGGACTGGGCACCCTTGTTCCAATGCGACCTGATCTCGGCCAACCGCTGGACCAGGTCCGCGTCGGACATGCCGAGGTCCACCGCGTAGCGCGATACGAGATCGTCTGGCAGCTCCCGTCCCGTCCAGCGGCGCAGCGGCTTGACGACGGCCGCTTCGTAGGTCTTGGGATCGAATCGGGCCATCAGCTGGAGACCGTGATCCCGGAAACGATCTTCGTGGCCTCGTCGATCTGCTCAGTGCTGAGCACGCTGACCCGAACCTCGATCTTCAGCTTTTCGCCGGTGGAGCGCTCGGTCGCATTCAAGATCAGCAGACCTTCGGCGTCAACCTCGAGCGCGATGTCCACCGGAGATCCAGCAGGCAGCCCCGGTGGGCAACGGATGGATCCGTGCCCTTCGTTGAGCTCCTTGTTCTCGGCCAGATCCGGGCCTGCCACCACACCGGACTGCTCGCAGAGCTCGATGAGGACCTCACGTTGGCCGTCGGTGACGGTGGCCGCCGACAGCTCGCGGACCCCGGTGGGCAGCGTGTCGTTCGCGTGCACCAGATGCTCGACGTAGTGTTGTGGCGGTTTTCTTCGCCAGTCGGGATCCCTGGTATCCACCAGCTTCACGCCGAACGCTTTCGGCAGCACGTTGCGAGTCTCCTTGGCAGCCAGACTCCTCAGGGTGTCCGTGGAGATACCGGTCTGCGCGGACACCGCGTCGACCGCCTCTGCGCTACGAGACTGCGCGTCAGGCTCGGAATCAGCCTGTTGGCGGGCGGTCTCCAACTCCCGGTGCACCACGCGACCCAGTGCGTAGAGGGCAGCTCCCTTGGCCACCGCGAGCTCCGGGTCGTGCAGTTTGGGTTCCCAACCGAACTCCGCGCGCAGCCGCGCGGCCACCGCGGGCATTCTCGTGGAGCCACCAACCAGAAGGACATCGTCAATGGTCGCGCCGGGCGATCTCTCCTCCAACGTCACCAGGGTCCGCTTGACGATCTCGATGGTCTTGTCCAGCAGGTCGTCGGTGACAGCCTCGAATTCGGTCCGGCTCACCTCTACCCGGGCGGCCGCACCCGCGCCGCGCAGCGGCACCGGCCGGGATTCCACCTTGGACAGCTGCTTTTTGGTGTCCTCCGCCCTGATGGCCACCGACTGCAGGAATTCCTCGTCGTCCTCGAGATCGGTTCCTGGGGGGACCTGCTCGCGGAACTTGGTCAGCAGAACGTCCTTGAGCCGCTCATCCCAGTCCGCGCCGCCGAGGTGGTCGTCGCCGTCGGTGCAGACCACGACGATCTCATCCTTGGCCACCCGGATGACCGTGGTGTCGAAGGTGCCACCACCGAGGTCGTAGACCAGGATCGTCTTGTTCTCCGCCTCGGTGGTCGCCTCGTAGTGCAACGCGGCGGCGACCGGCTCGGGCACGATACCGATCACGTCGAGTCCGGCGATCTTCCCGGCGTTTTTGGTTGCGTCCTTTTCGAGCATGCCGAAGTAGGCAGGCACCGTGATGACGACCTTGGAAACCTCACCATCGGTGTGCTCGGCCGCGTCTCGGGCCAGCTGCTTGAGGATCAGCGCGGAGATCGACTCCGGGGTGTAGGTCCTGCCGTCGAAGTCGAAGGTGGCCTCGGTACCCATCTGCCGCTTGATCAGGGACACCACCCGGTCCGGGTAGGTGATCGCCGAGTTCTTGGCGACCGAGCCGACCACCACATTCGATTCGTTCTCGAAGAGGACCACCGACGGCGTGGTCTCCAGGCTGTCGACATTGCGGCACACCGCCGGCTGACCGGTCTCGTTGACGTAGGCGACCGCTGAGTAGGTCGTGCCCAGATCGATACCGAATACCTGCAAGTTCTTCTCAGACATCCGCGTTGCTCTCCTGTTGTTCGCTTTGTTCGCTGCGATGCGCAGTAGTAGCCGGGACTGGGGCGGTCAGCCGGGGTTCTTCGGGCGGCGTCCAGCGCCGCACGTGAACGCGGGCCGGCACGGTGACCCGATCGGTACCCGTGTCGAGGTAACCTTCGGCCACGACCTGGGCGACCGTGCCGTCCTGGTCAGGGCTCGATGCGGTAATCAGCTTGACCGCGCGGTGTTCTCGGGCGGAGAATTTCGCGTCGACCGACGGTCGAATCGGTGTGCTTCCGCATCGCTCCAGTGTCAATTCCACGCTGAGGGCGAAGGATTCCAGCAGCGCCGCCGCCTGTCGCTGGTCGATTTTCGGGGACAATGTTGCGGCTTGGTGTAACAGATCTGTCCGCAGTCGCTGCAGATCCGTGACGATCGGGCGTAGCAGTAAGCTATGTTCACCCGCCCTGAGGCGTTCGATCTCGGCATGCAGCTGATCGATGACCCGCTCGCGGGCCTGGGCCCGCGTATGGTGCGCACGGACCTGCTCCGCCAGTTCGCCGACCGATCCGGCCAGTGCGGCCACCGGATCAGGTGCGAGGTGATTCATCGCGTCGAGCTCCGAGCCGTGCCGCTGTACCGGGTCGCCGGCCGCGCTCCCCGTATGCTCGCCGACCGGCTGTGAAGAAGGGGCTTCGCCCCCTCCGACATCGCCCTCTGGGGCAGAGTCCATGCCGCCGGCTATCTCGCTCATACCATCGCCCCCTTGATTCCCCGCCACCGTCATGGGTGTTCCATCGTCGTCGCCTCGATCTTCGTGACAACCTTGCCGAAATGTTGCCGAGCCAGTGTTCGACGGTAGGTGTTGGTCGGGGCGGATGACGGGTTCTTGCCACCGGTTGCGAACTGCCATCCCGCCTGCGGCCGTACGTTGGTACGGGCGTGGTCGCTCCGACCGTCGGCCACGCACCCGGGACGCTGGGACGATCCAGGCACCTCGGCGGCCATATCGTACCTCCAAGCCGGCGCGCAGAACGCGATCACGGTGCTACTGTCCGCTCTGCTGTGGACTTCCGCACCGGTCTGCCGGTCGTCGGCATGGTGGGTGCCGGGCAGTTGGCCCGGATGACCCACCAGGCCGCTGTGGCGTTGGGCCAGTCTCTGCGGGTGTTGGCCGCCGGTCCCGACGAGCCTGCGGCGCTGGTCGCCTCCGATGTGATCCTTGGCCGGCACGACGACTTGGCCGCACTGCGCCGGTTCGCGGTGGGCTGCGATGTGCTCACCTTCGACCACGAGCACGTTCCCACCGAGCACCTGCGGGCTCTGGTGGCCGACGGGGTGCGGGTGTACCCGAGCCCCGACGCGCTGCGCCACGCCCAGGACAAGCTGCTCATGCGTCAGACGCTGGCCGGGCTGGGCGTGCCGGTCCCGCCGTTCCGCGAGGTGATCCAGCCGCAGGACGCCGTGTCATTCGGTGCTCGGTACGGCTGGCCGTGCGTGCTCAAGGCGGTCCGCGGCGGGTATGACGGACGGGGTCTGTGGATGCTCGATACTCCCACCCGGGCATGCCAGCTGGTGGCAGAGCTGCTCGCGGCGGGCACCCCGCTGCTGGTCGAGCGATGCGTACCGATGCGCAGGGAACTGGCCGTGCTGGTGGCCCGCTCACCGTTCGGGCAGGGCGCGGCGTGGCCGGTGGTGCAGACGGTGCAGCGCGACGGGATCTGCGTCGAGGTGTACGCCCCGGCTCCGGGTCTGGATACCGAACTGGCGCTGACCGGCCAGCAGCTGGCGCTGCGGGTGGCCAAGGAGCTGGGGGTAGTCGGCGTCCTGGCCGTCGAGCTGTTCGAAACGGCACCGGGGCGGTTGCTGGTGAACGAGTTGGCGATGCGACCGCACAACAGCGGGCACTGGACCGTCGAGGGTGCGGCGACGTCGCAGTTCGAGCAGCATCTGCGGGCGGTGCTGGACTACCCGTTGGGGTCCACCGCGCCACGTGCCCCGGCCTGTGTGATGGCCAACGTGCTGGGCGCCGCCACCCCGCCGATGATGGGTATCGATGAGCGACTGCACCACCTGATGGCCCGCTACCCGCAGGCGAAGGTGCACCTGTACGCCAAGCCGGAGCGACCCGGGCGCAAGATCGGGCACGTCACGGTGCTCGGTGAGGTGCAGGCGCCGATACGTGAGGTGGCGGTCGCCTCGGCGGGCTTCCTGGCTACCGGGACCTGGCCGGACGGGTACCCGGTGCACCGGCAGGGACGGGAGACGGCGTGAGTCTGGTCGGAGTGATCATGGGCAGTGACTCGGACTGGCCGGTGATGCGCGCCGCCGCGCAGGCCCTCGACGAGTTCGGCGTGTCTCATGAGGTGTCCGTGGTCTCCGCGCACCGCACTCCCGCCCGGATGCTCGACTATGCGCGCAACGCCGCAGGCCGGGGGCTGAAGGTGGTCATCGCGGGGGCTGGGGGGGCGGCGCACCTGCCCGGCATGGTGGCCTCGGCGACGGTGCTGCCGGTGATCGGCGTGCCGGTGCCGCTGGCGCACCTGGGAGGGCTGGACTCGCTGTTGTCCATCGTGCAGATGCCCGCTGGAGTGCCGGTCGCGACCGTGTCGGTGGGCGGGGGGCGCAACGCCGGGCTGCTCGCCATCCGCATTCTGGCCGCCTCGGATCCCGTACTCGCACAGCGGATGGCCACCTTCCAACAAGACCTGGCCCAGCAGGTCCTGGACAAAGACGCCACCCTGCGTGCCCAGCTCGACACCCCATCGGGTTCCGGAGACGACCTGCAGTAATCCGGTGACGAGTAATCGTTGCTGCCGCCGACAATCGGTAGCGCGACGATGCCGATTCGGGCTCCATGAGGGTCTGACGTTGTGCGTCTTCTGGGGGGGTTACACGTATCGTCGGCTGTGACGCCACCTGGGGGTGATCGTGGCTCATATCTTCATCAGCTACGCCACCCCGGACAGGTCGGTCGCCGACGAGGTATCGAGTTGGTTGCGGGCCGCCGGCCACGAACCGTTCCTCGACGATGACCTTCGTGACGGGATCAGTGTCGGCGAGGACTGGGAGCAGCGCCTTTACTGCGAGCTGCGGCGGGCCGACGCGGTGATCGGGGTGGTGACGTCGTCGTTTGTGGCGTCGAACTGGTGCTCGGCTGAGTTGGGGGTCGCCGGTGCGTTGGGTTGCCGGCTCATGCCGTTGCGCGCTGAGGCCGGCGTGGTGCACCCACTGATGTCGCGCCTGCACTATGCGGATTACCAGGCCGACCCCCGGCGAGCTCGCGATCGAGTGCTTCAGGCGGTGCGGTTGCTGGACGACGGTGGAGGTAGTTGGCGGGAAGGCGATAATCCTTTCCCCGGGCTGGAAGCGTTCACCGCGGCGTTGAGCCGGGTGTTTTTCGGTCGGGCCGCGGAGGCTCGTGAGATCGGCAACCGGATGCGCGCGATGGGCGGTCCCGGCGGGATGCTGGCCATCGTCGGGCCGTCCGGTTGCGGGAAGTCGTCGCTGGTGAATGCTGCGGTGGTGCCGCTGCTGGACAGCGACCCGGCCTGGTTGACGGTAGTGCTGCGGTTGGTTCCGGGAAGCGATCCGCTGCCCGAGCTGGCCCGGGCGCTGGCGGTGACCGCCAACCGTCTGGGGATGGGCTGGTCGGCGAGCGACGTCCGCGGCGTGCTCGAGGATGGTACCGATGGCCTACGCCGGGTAGCTGACGATCTACTGGCAGCCGGCCCCGCTACACACCAGCGGCTGCTGGTGTCGATCGACCAGGGCGAAGAGCTGTTCACCTGGACGACGCCGGGCACCCGGGCGCGATTCGCGCAGCTGGTGGGCGCCGCGGTCGCCGGTCCGGTGCAGGTGGTCGTGGCGATGCGGTCGGAGTTCCTCGATGACCTGCGGGACCTGTCCGCGCTGGCCGGGGTGCCGATCGAGGCCTATGTGTTGGCTCCGTTGGACCGGGAGATGCTGCGCGAGGTCATCGAAGGGCCGGCGAAGGTGGCCAGGCTGCGCCTGGACAACGGACTGGCCGCTTCGCTGGTCGCCGACACCGACAGCGGAGAGTCGCTGCCCCTGCTCGCCTTCACCCTGCGGCAGCTGGCAGAGGGCCTGCCCGTCGGAGGCACGTTGACCCTGTCCCGCTATAGCGACCTCGGCGGTGTCCGGGGCGCGCTGACCCGGCATGCCGACGCCGTGCTCGCTGAGGCCGTCCAGGCTAGCGGCCTGGCCGAACCCGCGGTGGTGGCCGGACTCACTCGCCTGGTCACCGTCGACGAGACCGGTCGACGCGCCCGGCGGCGGATCAGGCTCACCGGCCTGTCCGAGCCGCTGCGGGTCGCGTTGGGGATCTTCGTCGATCGCCGCCTGCTGCTCAGCGACACCGACGACAACGGCCAGGTATGGCTCACCGCAGCCCACGAGGCGCTGCTCACCGGGTGGCGACCCCTGGACACCGCTACCGCCGACATCACTCGTGGCGCTGCGCACCGCCCGGACCGTCGAACACGCGGCCGCGGACTGGAACGGTGCCGGCCGGCCCGAGAACTACCTCTGGGACGACGCGCGGCTCGTCGCCACCCGAACCACTCTGGGGATGACCGGCGACAGCACAGACCGCCACCCCGCTGCGGCTGCCGTCGTCGAGCTCGACGACGAGGCACTGGCGTTCCTCGACGCCACCGCCCAGTGTGTCCACGCCATCAAGCAGCGCGAACGGCGTCGACGTGCCCGGACCATCATCGTGTTGTCGACCCTGCTGGTGCTCGCGCTGATCGCCGCAGGCCTCGCGGTCTGGCAACAACAAGGGGCCATCAGCGCCCAACGCCTCGCCATCGCCCGAGGCATGATCGCCGAGATCGACCGGGTTCGTGACCAGGATCCCCGGCGTGCCCTGCAACTCGGCGTTGCCGTTAGACAGTTCGACGCTAGCCCGCAGACCCAAGCAGACCTTCAGCAGACTCTCACCTCAGCCTCGCGCTTCAGGACTCTTCGCGGCCACACCGGCGGGGTGTGGGCCGTGGCGTTTGCCCCCGACGGGCGCACCCTGGCCACTACCAGCAGCGATCAGACCGTCAGGTTGTGGGACCTCAACGACCGGGACCGGCCCCGGCTACTCGCCCCACCCCTGACCGGCCACACCGGCTCGGTGTATGCAGTGGCGTTCGCCCCGGATGGGCGCACCGTGGCCACGACCAGCGACGATCGGACTGTCCGATTGTGGGACCTCAACGACCGGGACCGACCCCGGCCACTCGGCCCACCCCTGACCGGCCACGCCGGTGCGGTACGGGGAGTAGCTTTCGCCCCGGACGGGCACACCCTAGCCACCAGCAGCGAGGACCAGACCGTCCGGTTGTGGGATCTCAACGATCGGAACCACCCTCGGCCACTCGGCCCACCCCTGACCGGCCACACCAACGCCGTCTACGGGGTGGCATTCGCCCCGGACGGGCACACCCTAGCCACCAGCAGCGAGGACCAGACCGTCCGGTTGTGGGATCTCAACGATCGGGACCGGCCTCGGCCGCTGGGCCTACCCCTGACCGGCCACACCAACGCCGTCTACGGGGTGGCATTCGCCCCCGACGGACGCACCCTGGCCACCGCCAGCTTCGATCAAACCATCCGGTTGTGGGATCTCAGGAATCGGCACCAGCCTCGGCTGCTTGGCACACCCCTGACCGGCCACACCGGTTCGGTCTACGGGGTGGCGTTCGCCCCGGACGGGCGCACTCTGGCTACCGCCAGCACCGATCAGACCGTCTGGTTGTGGGATGTCAGCAGTCGGGATCGGCCTCGGCCGCTGGGCCTACCCCTGACCGGCCACACCGGTGCGGTCTACGGGGTGGCATTCGCCCCCGACGGGCACACCGTGGCGACCGCCAGCGACGACCAGACCGCTATGTGGTGGGACCTCGGCAACCGGGACCGGCCTCGGCCGCTTGGCTCACCGCTGACCGGCCACACCGGTGCGGTAATCGGGGTGGCTTTTACACCAGATGGGCGCACTCTGGCCACGACCGGCACGGATAAGGCAGTCAGGTTGTGGGATCTCAGCGACCGGGACCGGCCTCGGCCGCTGGGCTCACCGTTGACCGGCCACACCGGTTCGGTGTACGGGGTGGCGTTCGCCCCGGATGGGCGCACCCTGGCCACCAGCAGCGACGACCAGACCGTCCGGTTGTGGGACCTCAACGACCGGAACCGACCTTGGCCACTCGGCCCACCCCTGACCGGGTACACCCGTGCGGTGCGGGCAGTGGCGTTCGCCCCAGATGGGCACACCGTGGCCACCGCCAGCCTCGACCAGACCATCCGGTTGTGGGACCTCAACGACCGGAACCAACCTCGGCCACTCGGCCCAACCCTGACCGGCCACACCGGCGTGGTGTGGGCGGTGGCGTTTGCCCCGGATGGGCACACCCTGGCCACCAGCAGCGACGACCAGACCGTCCGGTTGTGGGACCTCAGCAACCGGGACCGACCTCGGCTACTCGCCCCACCCCTGACCGGCCACACCCGCGCGGTACGCGGCGTCGCGTTCGCCCCGGATGGGCGCACCCTGGCCACCGCCAGCCTCGACCAGACCGTCAGGTTGTGGGATCTCAACGACCGGAACCAACCTCGGCCACTCGGCCCACCCCTGACCGGCCACACCGGCGGGGTACGCGGCGTCGCGTTCGCCCCCGACGGGCGCACCCTGGCCAGCATCAGCAATGACAGGACCGTCAAGTTGTGGGACCTCAGCTACCAAGACCGGCCCCGGCCGCTCGGCCCACCCCTGACCGGCCACACCGGTGCGGTACGCGGCGTCGCGTTCGCCCCCGACGGGCGCACCCTGGCCACCGCCAGCCTCGACCAAACCGTCAGGTTGTGGGACTTACCCCGCTTCGACAGGTTTACCGGCGGCGGTGAGTTGCGAGAAGCCTGCCTCCGAGCCGGTGGACCGCTCGACAAGGCGACGTGGGACCAATACGCCCCCGGTGTCAGCTACCAGAACACCTGCGCAGGCCGTTGACCCATCAGGTCGCCAGATCGCCCTGCTTCCCACAACGGGAGATCTGCAACGCAGGGGTCGGGCTGGTCACTGGGTCTGGTCGCTGTGCTGCGGTCCGGTGAGCGAGGGGAGCTCCGCGAAGTCCGTCGGATCGAGCTGATCGTTCAGTGGGTTACGCATGTGTCCTGGTAACTGACGCCAGGGGCATAAAGACTCCACGTCGCTTTGTCGAGCGGTCCGCCGGCGCGGAGGCAGGCTTCTCGCATTTCACCGCCAGGGAACAATCTGCCGAGGCTGGGCAGATCCCACAATCTGATGGTGTGGTCATCGCTGGTGGTGGCCAGGGTGCGTCCGTCCGGGCCAAACGCCACCTCGCGCACCGCGCCGGTGTGGCCGGTCAACGGTAGGCCGAGGGGCCAGGGCCGGTCCCGGTCGCTCACATCCCACAACCTCATAGTGTGGTCATCGCTGGTGGTGGCCAAGGTGCGCCCGTCCGGGGCAAACGCCACCCCAGTTACTGCGCCGGTGTGCCCGGTCAGCGGTGGACCACGGGGCCCAGGCCTGTCCCGGTCGCTGAGATCCCACAACCTGATGGTCTGGTCATCGCTGACGGTGGCCAGGATGCGTCCGTCCGGGGCAAACGCCACCCCAGTTACTGCGCCGGTATGCCCGGTCAGCGGTGGGCCGAGGGGCCGGGATCGATCCCGGTCGCTGAGATCCCACAACCTGACGGTCTGGTCATTGCTGATACTGGCCAAAGTGCGTCCGTCCGGGGCAAACGCCACCCCAGTTACCGGGCCGGTGTGGTCGGTCAGCGGTGGGCCGAGGGGCCGGGGCCTGTCCCGGTCGCTGAGATCCCACAGTCTGATGTCGCTGCCGGACCTAATGTCGACGCTGGTGGTGGCCAGGGTGCGTCCGTCCGGGGCGAACGCCACCCCGAGCACCGGGCCGGTGTGGTCGGTCAGCGGTGGGCCGAGGGGCCGGGGCCTGTCCCGGTCGCTGAGATCCCATAATCTGACGGTGTGGTCGTCGCTGCTGGTGGCCAGGGTGCGTCCGTCCGGGGCGAACGCCACCCCAGTTACCCTGCCGGTGTGGCCGGTCAGAGGTGGGTCGAGGGGCCGGGGTCGGTCACGGCGGTTGAGGTCCCACAAGATGACGGTGTGGTCGTCGCTGCTGGTCGCCAGGGTGTGCCCATCCGGAGCAAACGCCACCCCCCACACCGTGCCGGTGTGGCCGATTAGAGGTGGGTCGAGGGGCCGGGGTCGGTCACGGCGGTTGAGGTCCCACAAGATGACGGTGTGGTCGTCGCTGCTGGTGGCCAGGGTGCGCCCGTCCTGGGCAAACGCCGCCCTCTCTACCCCGCGGGGGCCGGTCAGCGGTGGATCGAGGGGCCGGGGTCGGTCATGGTTGCTGAGGTCCCACAACCTGACGGTGCGGTCAGTGCTGGTGGTTGCCAGGGTGCGTCCGTCGGGGGCGAACGCCACCCCAGTTACCGTGCCGGTGTGGCCGGTCAGCGGTGGGTCAAGGGGCCGGGGTCGGTTCCGGTCGCTGAGATCCCACAACCTGACGGTCTGGTCGCCGCTGCTGGTGGCCAGGGTGCGCCCGTCCTGGGCGAACGCTACTCCGTAGACCGTCTGGGTGTGGCCGGTTAGGGGTGGGCCGAGGGGCCGGGGTCGGTCCCGGTCGTTGAGGTCCCACAACCTGACGGTGCGGTCAGTGCTGGTGGTTGCCAGGGTGCGTCCGTCGGGGGCGAACGCCACCCCAGTTACCGTGCCGGTGTGGCCGGTCAGTGGTGGGCCGAGGGGCCGGGGTCGGTCACGGTCGCTGAGGTTCCACAACCTGACGGTCTGGTCGACGCTCGTGCTGGCGAGGGTGCGTCCGTCGGGGGCGAACGCCACCCCGAGCACCGGGCCGGTGTGGCCGGTCAGCGGTGGGTCGAGGGGCCGGGGTCGGTCCCGGTCGTTGAGGTTCCACAACCTGACGGTTTGATCGAAGCTGGCGGTGGCCAGGGTGTGTCCGTCCGGGGCGAACGCCACTCCAAGCACGGCGCCGGTGTGACCGTGAAGAGTTCGGAAAGGGGAGGTTGAGGTCAGCGTCTGCTGGAGACTCGCTTGGGTTTCTTGAGTTTGCGGACTGTTGTCGAACTCTCTGGCGGCAATGCCTAATCGGAGTGCGCTTCGGGGATCGTGGTCGCGGATCCGGTCTGCCTGAGCCACCATGCCACGGGTGATGGCTGTGTATTGGGCGTTGCGGGCCCTGTGCTGTTGCCAGACCGCGACGCCCGCGGCGGCGAGAGCGAGGACCAGCAGGATGGACAGCACGATGATCGTGCGGGTACGTTGCCGACGCTTGTGCTCCTGCGTGGCCTGCACGCGCCGACTGGTGGCATCGAGGAATGCCCGGGCCTGGTCGTCAAGCTCCACGATGGGTGTCGTAGCGGGGTTGTGAGTGCTCTCGCCGGTTATCCCCAGGGTGGTCACAGTGGCGGTGAGCCGCTCGGCGTCCCAAAGGTAGTGCTCAAGCCGACCTGCGCTGTTCCACTCTGCGGCTGCTTGTTCGACTGTCCGAGCAGCGCGCAGGGCGACGGTGACATCGGCGGTGGCAGTGGCGAGTGGCCGCCAGCCGGTGAACAGGGCCTCGTGGGTCACGGTGAGCCATACCTGGCCGCCGTCGTCGATGTCGCTGAGCAGCAGCCGGCGCTCGACGAAGACCTGCAACGCGACGCGCAGCGGCTCGGGCAGACCGGTCAGCGTGAGCCGGCGCCGGGCGCGGCGACCGGTCTCATCGACGGTGACCAGGCGAGTGAGCCCGGTCAGCACCTCGCGTTCGGTCAAGCCACTAGCCCGCATGGCGTCGGCGAGTGCGGTGTCGGCATGCCGAGTCAGCGCACCTTGGACACCGCCGAGGTCGTGGTACCGGGCCAGGGTTAACCTGCCTCCGGTGACCAGGCCGTCGGCCAGTTGGCGCAGGATGAAAGCAAGAAGCGGCAAGGCCTCTCCGCTGTTGGTATCGGCGGCCAGCGCAGCCGCCAATCCATCATCCAGGCGTAGCCTGGCCACCGTGGCGGGCTGTTCGATGACCTCGCGCAACCTCTCCCGGTCCAGCGGGGCCAACACATAGGCCTCGATCGGCATACCGGCCAGCGCAGGGACATCACGCAGGTCGCCGAGGAACTCCGACCGCATCGCTGCGACCACTCGCACCGGGCCTGCGACCGCGTCACGCAGCAACTGCGCGAATCGCTGCTGGGCGGCTGGGGTCGTACGGGTGAACAACTCCTCGGCCTGGTCAACGGTCACCAATAGCCGCCGCTGGTACCTGCTTGAGCCAGCAGCCAAAAGATCGTCAGCCACGCGCCGCAGCCCGTCGGTACCGGCTTCGAGCCTGCTGCGGACGTCGCTGGCCGACCAGTCCAACCCGAGACGAGTGGCCGTGATCGTCAGCGTCCGCGCCAGCTCAGGCAACGGATCGCTTCCGGGAACCAGCCAAGGCACCATCAACCATGCCGGGTCCCCGTTGAGCAGTGGAACTACCGCGGCATTGAGCAGGGACGACTTCCCACAGCCCGAAGGCCCCACGATGACCAGCACCCCATCGGTGGTGCCCATGGCGCGCAGCCGGTTACACACCTCGCGGGTCTCCCCAGCACGACCGAAAAATACCCGGCTCAGCGCCGCGGTGAACGGCTCTAAGCCCGGGAAAGGATTGTCGCCCTCCCGCCACGTTCCTCCACCGTCTCCCAGTGATCGCACCGCCTGGAGCAGACGGTCGCGGGCTTGTCGAGGGTCGACCTGGTAATCCGCATACTGCAGGTCCTGCATCAGCGGGTGCACCACGCCGACCTCAGCGCGCAACGGCATCAGCCGGCAACCCAGCGCATCCGCGATCCCCAACTCAGCCGAGCACCAGTTCGACGCCACAAAAGAGGACGTCACCACGCCGATCACCGCGTCGACCTGGCGCAGCTCGCGATACAAGCGCTGCTTCCAATCCTCACCCACGCCGATTCCGTCACGAAGGTCATGGTCGAAGAAAAGCTCGTGACCACTAGCCCGCAGCCAACCCGACACCTCATCGGCGATCGACCGATCCGGGGTGGCATAACTGATGAAGATGTGAGCCACCACAACCCCCAGCCCCACGCCTCGTAGGCAACGGACGATACGTCCGACCTCTCAGACGACCCAGGCGTACCACGTCCGACCACCCGTTCAGCCGAGTAGCACAAGACGCCTGACAAGCCAGGCCACACAGACAAAGTAGATCTTCTTCCGAAGCCCTCGACTCCATGCACCCCTCACCATCTGTCCGCACGTGCGGGACCATGGCTGGTTCCGCGCATCGGGCCGTCTCTGGGCCGTCCCAGCGGACGAAACAACGCTCAACAACGAGACAATGACGCCAACCAAGAAGTACTCATCGCAGCCGGTAGAGCGACGATTTCCGGAACGTCCTACAGTAGCTGTGATTCTTTGATTCTTTTTGATGTGGACGTGTCACGTAGCATCCATGTATCGGCAGGTCGGAGCGGGTGCACGTCAACATCCTTGATCGTCGAGAGATCTTCCACACCGATTGTGCAGTTGTGCAGATCGGGACGGCACGAACACATCGTTTGAAGATGGAGATATCCCTGGGCCGGTGTCGTCTCGCCGCAACATCAGCGGGGAGTTCTTGCGCAACCGCAACCGCATCACCGTTCGGGTGGCGGGCTGGTGACGAGGAAGCTGACCAGGCGGGCGATCGCCACCGCATGGTCGGCGAAGCGCTCGTAGTAGCGGCCGATCAGCGCGGCATCTACCGCCGGCTCCACCCCGTGCGACCAGTCCTCAGAGAACAGGATCCGGAAGATTCTGCGGCGCAGCGCGTCCACCTCATCGTCGTCCTGCGTCAGCCGGTCAGCGGACATCGGGTCACGGCTCTCGATCGCTGTCGCGGCGTCCTGCGCCAAGCTGGTAGCGAGCACGCCCATCCGCGCGAAGACCGGACGGACCTCGCCTGGGGGCGGCGCGGCCGGATGTTTCATCCGGGTGATCTTGGCGATGTGCTGAGCCAGGGTGCACATCCGCTGCAGGTCGCCCACTGCGTGCATGGCCGCGACCACCATCCGCGGGTCAGTAGCCATCGGTGCCTGCAGGACGAGCAGCCTGACGCAGCGCTCGTCCATGTCGTCGCACAATGCCTTCAGCTCCGCCTTGCCGGCGATGACCGAATCGGAGAAGCTCAAGGTCGGCATGATGAAGTGCGACAGAAGCATCGGTCATCATCTGCCCGGCCAGGCGAGCCGTGCTGGCCAGGTCGCCGATCAGGATGTCCAACTCGGTGTGAAAGGTCTCCCGCATTGCCCGAGGGTAGTGGTCGTAACCGTGCAGTCTGGGTGCGTGAGATCACGGTGCTGCCGCACACCGACTTGGTAGGACCGATCGACGATGTCGACCGCCGCCGGGATGCTTCCCTGTGACTTGCGCTATACCCTCGGGAGGATGAGCAGCGCATACCCGGCAGACATCGTGGGTCTGCAGATGGCCGAGCACGGGTCCGATACCCGCGTCGTCACCGTGACCGGTGAGGTGGATGCGCTGACGGCACCGAGACTGGCCGCTTTCCTGCATGCGCATCTGGCCGTGGCCCGGGTCGTGGTGGTGAACCTCGACGGAGTGCAGTTCCTGGCCTCGGCCGGGCTCCGGGTGCTGTTCGAGGTGAACGAACTTGCTACCGAGCAAAACCGCCACCTGCTGTTGGTGTGCAACTCTCCGACCGCCAACCGGACACTGGAGACCACCGGGCTGCGGGAACACTTCACTTTTGCTGACAGCGTGCCCGACGCCCTGAACAACTGACAGCCAGCGCCGGCTGCTTCAGGGTAAGGTCAGATGGAGTCTGACGGTCGTGCCCGCGGCGTCGCTATGCAGTTCGACGAGATCACTGAACTGTCGGGCCAGCCACAGCCCGTGTCCGCAGGCGGTGAAGCAGCCGGGAGGCAGGTGCCCGGCCAAAGGGTCGGGCAGTCCGGCACCGGTATCGCTGACCTCACACGATATCGTGTGCGGGTCGATCCAGATCTGCAGCACGCACGATCCACCGCCATGCTCGATAGCGTTGGTCGCGACCTCGTCGACCGCCTGCACGAACTGATCGACGGCCGGTGCCGCTGCTCCTGCCTGAGCGGCATGGGAGGTCACGAACGTGCGCAAGGTAGCCAGCTGATCCAGCTGGCGAAACCTTAGCCACAGAATCGGGGGTGGCAGCCCAGGTAACGGGAACTTGTTGCATTCGGCGTTGAACACCGCCGGGTCGGTGTAGCTCGGGCTGGGGTGGGAGTGGCCGTTGACAACCAGTTCCGGGTGAGTCCGGGCCACCTCGGCCACGACATCAGGACCCACAACGCGGGTGTCGTAGGTGCACACGAGTGCGGCGTCGGCAAGGGCGACGTTGATCAGCGATTCGTGCCGGGCCCACTCTCTTCTCTCCAGTTCGGGGCGGTTGGCCCACGACGGCTCGCCGATCATCCGCAGCCGGTGCTCGTCCGAACTCGCCGCCTGCGCAACACTGTGCACTGCCGCCAGCGCCCGCACCGGATGCCGGTACCACTGGTCACTGTTGCAGAATGCCAGATCTCGAGCATCTCCACCCAGCGCCGCCCGTAACCAACCGGCGTTACGGTCCGTGGTCACGATCCGGATAGGGTCACCGCGCTCCAGGCCATCCCGAATAAACGGGACAGTGCCCGCCAGGAACTCGTCTTCCGACCCGTACAGCAACCCCTGATGCACCATCGACCCGCAATGTCGGTTGGTGTTGACGCTGCGCAACGCGCTGCCTGTCACCACCGCATACCCCTCTTGCTGACGCCCCTGCGACTGATCCATGGACTTCCCGAAGCGCCGGGTTCTCAAACGGGTCTGGACAAAGACGAACCGTCGTCAGGGTAGAAGGGCCAGATGCAACCGTACCGTCGTGCCCCCCCGGTCGCTGCGCACTTCCACGAGGTCACTGAACTGGCGGGCCAACCACAGCCCACGTTGGTTCGCACGGTCGTAGGGGGGAGGCAGGTGCCCGGCCAAGGGGTCGGACAAGCCCGTACCGTTGTCGCGGACTTCGCACGTCATGGTTTGCGGCCCGATCCAGATCTGTAGCACACCAGATCCACCGCCATGCTCGATCGCGTTGGTTGCGACCTCGTCGACCGCCTGCACGAACCGCTCGACCGACTGTGCGGTCGCACCAGCCCAGGTGGCATAGGAGGTCATGAACGTTCGCAAGGTAGCCAGCTGACCGAGCCGGTCGAACGCCAGCCGCAGCGCCGAGGGCGGCGGATCGGGCAACGGCAACCTGTCGCATTCGGCGTTGAACGTCGCCGGGTCGGTATAGCTGGGGCTCGGCCGTGCATCGCCGTCGACGACCAGCTCGGGGTGCGTTCGGGCCACCTGGGCTACCACCTCGGAAGCTACCACGCGGGTGTCATAGGTACACATGAACGAGGCGTTCGCCGAGGCGAGCGCAACGTTGACAAGGGATTCGAGCCGAGCACGTTCCCTCCTGTCCTGCCCGGTGCGCGCGGTCCACAACGGCTCCCCGATCAGCCGTAGCCGCTGCCCGCCGGCGTCCACTGCTCGCACGGTGCGATGCAGGGCCGCCAGCGTCCGCACCGGATGCCGGTACCACTGGCTGCAATCGTCGAAGACCACTCGCCGGGCATCCGCACCCAGCGTGACTCGCAGCCATCCAGCATTGCGGACCGTCGTCACGATCCAGATCGCGTCGCCACACTCCAATCCATCCCGAATGAATGGCGCAGTGCCTGCCAGGAACTCGTCCTCCGATCCGTACAGCAATCCTTGATGAGCCAACGACCCGCCAGCCGGGCTGGTGTCGACAGTGCTCACCATGTCAGGAGTGCAGGGCCGACAGCGCGAGCCAGCTGTCCCACGGTACGGTCCAGTCATAGATGTCGCCGTCGGCCCCGGTCAGCGGGGTTGGGCTGTTGGTGACCTCGACCGGATCCCCGAAGATCGCGGCGTCGAAGTATTCCTGGGCATTCGCAGTGGACAAGTTGATGCAGCCGTGGGTGACGTTGGAGGAGCCCTGCACACCGGTGGTCTCCGGATTAGCATGGATGAATTCTCCATTATTGGAAATCCGCACCGCCCAGTGCTCGGGTATGTTGACATATCCGTAGGCCCGGTTGGACATCAGCACGGTCTGTGCCTTGTTCATCACGACGTGGATGCCGCTGGTGGTGTTGCGATTCGGATCGGAGCTCAGCCCGTAGCTGGCCGGGAAGTTCATCACCTCCTGGCCGTCCCGGATGACAATCATGCGGTGACTGTTCACATCGGCCTTGACGATCTGAGAACGACCGATCTTGAACTTCGTGCTGATATCTTCCTTGCCGTAGGAGCCGTCGCCATACGCCACGCCGTAGAGCGTCGCGGTGACGCTGACCTGGGCGCCGGACTGCCAGTAGTCCCTGGGTCGGTAGTGCGCACGGGAGCCGCCGTTGTCGTCGGGCAACCAGGCCCACGATCCTTCGGTGAGCGCGGAGACCTGCACCTGCAGCGCACGCTCCACGGCGGCCTTGTCGGACACGTGTCCGTCGAACTGCAGGATGATCGGAGCGGCGATGCCGACGGTGTCACCGTCGCCGATGTTCACAGTGGCGTGGAGTTGGCGCTGGGGTTTGACGGTGGTGAACGTACCGGCGACGGGAACGGACAGCCGGTCCGGGCCGGCCGCGGAGCCACTCCAGGTGTAGGTCCTGCCGTAGCCCAATGGCTCAGTGCTGGTCCAGCTGCTCCGGTCAGCGCTGAGGGTGCCGGCCACCGCGTTGCCGTCCGGGTTGGTCAGCGCCACCTGTTGCAGGACGCCCCCGGTGACCCGCACGGAGACGGGTAGCGTCGGGCTGATGTTCTCGGCCCTGTCGCCAGGCAACGTGGTGACCTGCGCCTGCGGACGCGGGGAAGCGCCCCTGCGGGCCGAGCTCTGGGATCCCCCTGAGCATGCGGCAAGCACCATTGCCACGACAATCAACATGAAAACGCGCCGCATGGCCCCTGCCGAATCTCGCCGATCGCTGCCCTGCAACAGGGTATCGCGGGTACTCGGGGAACCGCCTGCGAGCCGATCGGCGTTGCGGGCACGGGGAGTTGCGGACCCGATGACGGACGTGCAAGTCGTCTCGATCCCACCCGTGACGGCCGTTGGAAGCGTGGAGAAAAGTCGACAGTCGAGTCCGGGCGGTCACGTCAGGGTGGTGGTGATCCGCTCAGCCGCGCAGCGGTCTGTCAGTGCGGCGGGATCGGCGCCGGTGCACTGCACCAGTGACGCGTCCGCGGCGAGCACCGCGAGGAGCACCTCACCGGGCACGGTCGCGTCCCAGTTCCTGGTGCACAGCAGGCGGTCACCAGCGGCCAGGCTCAGTTCCGCAGCTCGGCTCCGGGCGGTGGTGAGGAGGATGTCGGTGTCCACGCCCGGGCCACTGGACGTGAAATCGTCGCCGTGTACCCGGACCTCGCTGGCGAAGTCCCGGACCCCTGGCGGCAGTACCGCGATGCCCATGCCCAGCGCGTCGAGCCCCAGCGCTGCCACCTCGTCCGCGCCGGCGGCATCGGCGATCCGATCAAGCCCGCACAGGGCGACGGTCACCGCTGCAGCGGGTGACACGGTGACCGTCGCGCCGCACCACCATGCGCCGAGCAGCACTCCGGCGGTCTGCCAGTGCGGCGGCAGCAACACCGCGACGGTGTCGCCGGGTTGGACGTCCAGCTCGTCGCGTAACCAGTTGGCGGTCTTGGCCGCCCAGTTGGCCAGCGTCGCACCGGACAGCTCGATGCGGCTGCCGGCGGCGTCGTCGTAGTGGGTGATCCGCGGTCGGGCCGGGTCGCTGCGTAGCAACGGACCGAGTACCTGGTCGGTGATGGTCATCGACTCCGTAGCCTAGGGCGTAGCCGGTAGACCGGTGAGCTCGGTGATCGGATCGAGGAATTGCGCCTGCTGGCCGTTGACCGTGATGTCCAGCCCACTGCGCTGATCCGTGCGTGGGTGCTCGCACGGCTTGATGCGGCGTGCAACCCTGAGGGCTACCCGCAGCGCTGGGGGTGTGACGTGCACGCCACAGCGGAGCAGCTCCGTAAATTGCTCGTGTCCGGAGGGTGCGTTCACGGAGTACAGGAGTAGTCGCTCTGGATGTGATAAGTGCCGTCATTCGACCATGAGGATTACTCCGTTCAGGTTATATGTGACCCGGATCGCCCCGGCAGGCGGTACTTTAATCGAAAAGAATCGATGATATTCACCTGATTAAGCGGGTCACGGTCCTGAGACGCCTGCCGGAAACCTCCTCCTCGGCCTGGCGCCGCCACGTGATAGCCCCCAGCCTCCGGCTGCTGCGCGGTCAATCTGATATCACCCCCACTCTCTGATCAAAGGGGCGACAGCACTGATATCAGCCCTGCCGGGCCAACCATGTCATGATCAATTTTGCTTCAGTGCGCACAGGATGCAGTAACCAAACTCCGATGGATAACCCCTATCCCTGGTGACTGGAAAAGTTTACCTGATTTTCCTCGGCGCTAACTTGACAATGCCGTCGCGACGCGGAGCAAAGCGAAGGTGCAACCGTGACAGACAGGTCGTCCACTCCCGGCCAGGAATCGTCCGACATTGACACCACCGTGCCGCAGTCGGCCCGGATCTGGAACTACTGGCTGGGCGGCAAGGACAACTATCCCGTAGACCGCGAGGTCGGCGACCAGTTCCGTGAGATTTTCCCGGACATCATCCCGGTAGCCCGCGCCTCCCGAGCGTTCATCACCCGCTCGGTCCGGTATCTGGCCGGTGAAGCGGGTATTCGCCAGTTCCTTGACATCGGCGCCGGCCTGCCGAGCGCCAACAACACCCACGAGGCCGCCCAGCGGGTGGCCCCAGACTCACGCATCGTCTACGTCGACAACGACCCCTTGGTGCTGGCGCACGCCCGCGCCTTGCTCACCACCACCTCCCCCGCGGGCGTGTGTCAGCACATCCACGCAGACCTGCGCGAACCCGATACGATCCTGCAAGCGGCCGTCCGGACGCTGGACTTCGGCCAACCGGTCGCACTCATGCTGAACGGGATCCTGGGTCACATCACCGACGACGTCGAGGCGTACACCATCGTGAACCGACTCATGGATGCCCTGCCCTCCAGGAGCTACCTCGCGCTCACTGACACGACCAACGTCGTTCGTGGGAAAGAGTTCGATGAGGCCATGCAAGTCTGGAACCAGGCCAGCTCGACCCCCTACTGTCTGCGCAGCATCGAGCAGATCACCGGTTTCTTCAACGGCCTGGAACTCATGGAACCGGGCGTGGTCTCGTGTCCGCGTTGGCGGCCCGAAGCGAACTCCTTCGGCGTACTTGCCGAGGTGGATGCATTCGGTGGCGTGGGACGAAAACCCTGACCGGCTAACCCACCCCCGGCGAGTTCATCCGCATCGCGAGCGGAACCTGCACCGAAACGTGAGTGGGTCAGGAGACGCACGGCACCTTGCCACCCACCACCGACGGTCGAGGCGATGGGGGGGGCGGGGGCACTCGGGTCGAGGTGGCGCCTGCGCCCGCGACATCGACGACCGGTCGTACGCCGCCGGTCGCGGCCGAGGGGTCCACCCGCAGCGACGCACCCGCGACCCGTGGCCTGCCCGGCCCGGAATAGTCCTTGCCGAGGTAGACCTGCACGGTGCCGGCTGTCAGGCCGGCGCCTTCCTCGACCGGCAGACCACCGAGCGTATCGGCCACCAGGCGACCGGCATCCTCACCGCCAGTTGCATAACGCACCACGCTGGTGGCTCGGGCGGGGCTGTTGCCGACGGTGCCCGGGAGGAATCCCTGGCTGGTCAGTTGTTCAGAGACAGATTTGGCCAGCCCGACCACCGTCGAGGTGTTGAACACCTCGACGGTGATGGTCGCCTTGCCCGGCGGGGCGGGTTTGGCGCCCGTCGTGGAAGGGGCCTCGATCGCCTGGGCGACGAAGGTCCGCACCGCCTCCGGGTCGACCTTGAGCACCGACCCGTCGGACTCGCTGTCGCCGTCGCCCAAGACCGGAACGGTCACGAACACCATGTTGCCGGCGGCAAGGCCTTGCATCCGAGTGGCGAAGTCGAGCACGTCGAAGCCCTCGTCGAGCACCAGCGACTGCTGGGTTGCGTTGATCAACTGATTGATCCGGCTGGGGTTGGCCAGCGTGCCCGCGGTCAGCACCTTGCTGGCCAACGATGCCATGTACGCCTGCTGGCGCACGATGCGGTCGAGGTCACCGCGGGGCAATCCGTGCCGCTGCCGGACGAAGGCCAATGCGTCCGGCCCCGAGATCAGCTGCGGGCCGGCCGGGAAGTTCGCACCGGAGAACCTGTCGTGAACCGGTGCCTTCAGGCATACCTGAACTCCGCCGACGGCATCGGTGAGTAATGAGAAACCGAGCAGGTTGATCTCCGCGTAGTGGTCGATGCCTACTCCGGTGAGGTCCTTGACTGCCTGCAGCAATACCTTTCGGCCAGCGGCGACAGACTCGGTACGCACCGTCGCCGGGTCGGCGCCTTGCGCGACGAGCCGCTCCGCGGTGGCGCTTTTCGCGCGCGTGTACGCGGAGTTGAGCTTGTGCTTGCCGTAGCCATCAGGTAGCTCGACGTACAGATCTCGGGGCAGTGAGATCGCGACCGCGCGCCGGCCATCATTGGGAATCCGCACCAGGATCAGGGTGTCGGTGAGTTCACCTTCGTTGTTTCCGGCGCGCAACTGGGCCAGCACGTCGTGGGGCAACGGGTTGTCATGCGCGTCGGTCCGGCTGTCCAAACCGACCAGCAGGATGTCGGTGGCTTTGTCCGGAGCGGTCAAGCCGATCACGTTCGTGGTGCTCAGCCCTTGGTGAAGGTTCTGGAATGTGGCCCATCCATACCCCGTGAGACCGAACACCAGCGTAGAGACCATTGCGAGCGCCAGCTTGGTGAGCTGCAAGCCATAGTTGCGATGTCGCCGGGCACGCCGCTGGGGTGCCGCGGTCGCGCGCCGCCCGCGCGTCGGCGCGGTGCCCGATGCGCGGGTCCCAGCTGGACGGGATCCGCGCATCGTGGGCGACGGGCTGTCGGCTGGGTTACGCCGCCCGGTTCTGCCGGACGCGTGCCGATTGGAGCCGTGCCGATCGGAGCCTCCCGATCGGGCTGGCCTGTCGTCCACGGATGCCCTCCTGCGTCGTGCGGCGGCAGTACCAGGCTATGGCGCGGGTCGTCAACCCAGCCCGCGCACAGCTGTCTCATCCAACAGCTGTCTAGTCCAGACGTGTGAACCCCTGATCAGGTTGCCGTGGCACACTCGACCGCCGTGATCGCCTATCGTCGGCCACAGTGGGAGGGTGCACCGATGCGGCTGCTGATCACCGGTGCTCGGGGCCAACTCGGCCGGGATCTGGTTGCTGCGGCCGCCCGCGCCGGGATCACCCAGATCGACGCTCCGGGCTCGACCGGGCTCGACGTCACCGATTCCGCAGCGGTGTCCGACGCGGTCTCGTCCCTATCGTCCTTGGAGGCAGCATCGGTGGGCCGAGGCGGCGCCCGGCTGGTGGTGGTCAATGCGGCGGCCTACACCTCGGTGGACGCCGCCGAGCGCGAGGGTGCTGCGCGGGCCCGCTCGGTCAATGCGGAGGGTCCCGCCAACCTGGCCCGGGCCTGTGCCGCCCATCAGGCGCATCTGGTGCAGGTCTCGACCGACTACGTCTTCGCGGGCGACGGCGCTGGACCCCACCGCGCAGACGACCGGACCGAACCGAGGACCGTGTACGGCCGGACCAAGCTGGCGGGGGAGCGGGCGGTGCTGTCCTCGGGGGCGTCGGCGCATGTGGTGCGGACAGCGTGGCTTTACGGCGCCCATGGCGGCAACTTCGTGCGCACTATGGCGGCCTTGGCCCGCGAGCGTGAGACCGTCCGGGTAGTCGATGATCAGTACGGCAACCCGACCTGGACGGCGGATCTCGCTGACGGTCTGATCGCGCTCGTGCTGGCCGCCGATCGGGTGCCTGGGGGCGTGCTGCACTGCGTCAACGCGGCCTCCACTACCTGGTTCGGGCTGGCCCGGGCGGTATTCGTCGAGATCGGTGCCGATCCGGACCGGGTGCAGCCCTGCACCGCCGCGGAGTTCGGTCGGCCCGCGCCACGCCCGGCGAACTCGGTCCTGGACACCGCTGGGTGGGCTGCTGCCGGGCTGCCCGAACTGCGGCACTGGCGCCACGCGCTGCACGCGGCCGGTGCCGCAGGAGTGCTCGCCAGTTGAGAGCTCAGTGTGGCGCTGTCCTGGTCACCGTGTCGGCCGGCAGCTCGGCGTGCATCATCGAGACGTTGTAGCGGTCGTACTGGGTCATCGTGAAATAGATGTCGCGCCCCGTGGAGTCCGGGTTCAGGAATCCGCCGTAAAGGTTCGGGTACTCGCGTGCCGTGGCGACCGGCATCGGTGTGCCCCACGGTCCAGTCGGTCGCGGCGCGAGCCGGATCACGATCTCCTTACGCGACTCGTCGAGGTACATCATCTCCCAGCTTCTCAGGACCTGGTCGTAGCGGACCGACAGCTCCCCGACGGGTCCGGTCACGATGGGGGCCGCGATCACGCTGCCGCCTCGCTGCCAGGCTGTCCCGGTCCAGTACTCGTAGGCGGATTTGTCGAGCAGGTGCTGTTCGGGCACCCGGGCGATGTAGGCGTCGCCGAAGCGGCCGTTGGGCGTGCCGAAGACGTAAACGAAGCCGTCTTGCCGGGCATAGGCGGGCATCTGGAATTTCTCGTCCAGGGCGCGGGTGTTCGGCCGGCGCGCGCTGGAGGCGTCCTTCCAGGTCTGGCCGCCGTCGTCGGAGTAAGCGATGCCGCTGTAGTTCGTGATCCAATGTCCGGGTTCGGTGAAGCTGCGTATCGACATGTAGCCCAGGTAGTCGCGCCCGCCGACATTGATCCCGCCGGTAGGGATTTTGGTCATCTCGACGCCGTCTTTCTTGAGCGACGGCAGCAGCTCCTTGGCGTGGCCGGGACGGTCGGTGACGAAGTCGAAGGACATGCCGTCTGCCGGGTTGTGATCCGTGCTGTGGGCCAGAGTGTTCGAGCGCCAATCGATCGTGGTCGGGTTGGCGAATCCGCTGGTGATACCAGCCCACCCGGCGCCGAAGGTGTCGCCGAAGGCGGCCAGGATCTGCCCTCGCCCGTCGGCCCACATGATGCCCAGGTCGGTGCCTTTGACCTGGTAACGCGCCTCGGTCTCGTTGATGGACTGGGCGCCGGTCAGCACGGCGACCGGCTTCGCCTGCTCCAGTGGTGCCGTTTGCGCCACCCCGGGGGCAGCCGCGTTGACTGTGACTGCTACCGTGGCCACGCTCAGAGCCGCTAAGATAGCCCCGATCTGAGTTCGGTGAGTGAGAATCGTCCTCCCCCTTCTGCCTGAACGCGCGTGTCATCGCGTTGACGCAGTGATGCGCCAACGTGGGCGTGGCTGTAAGCGACGTCCCTCTGTCCCCGAACGAGGGAAAGCGGTCCTCCCCACCGCATTGCGTATCTAGTGTGCGACTCCCCGTATAGTAACGTTATAGTAACGTGACTTTCGTTAGGCCACGTGGGTGAAACCCGGCAGGGAGCTCAGTATCGCTGCGTGTCCATCAGCGATGCCCGGCGTGCCCGGTATGAGCGTCCGGATCAGCCGCGAGCCGGTATGCGCGAATCGTTGCGTCCGCACAGGCTTGCCAGGTGTAGCGGGCAGCGTGCGCGCGCCGGGCGGTCGCACCCTGCGGATCGTCACCAGCGCCGTCGACGACGGTCAGCGCTGCGGCCAGGGCAGCTGCGTCCCCCGGCGGGACCAGGATGGCCAGCCCACCAGCGATCTCCCGCAGCGCGGGCAGGTCGGAGCACACCACCGGTGTCCCGGCCGCCATCGCTTCCAGCACCGGTAGGCCGAAACCCTCGTCGCGCGAAGGCAGCACCAGCGCGATCGCGCCGGCTACCACGCAGCGGACATCAGCCTCGTCGAGATAGCCCACGGTGCACACCCGGGACGATGTGGTGCGCGCCGGACCCCAACCGGCCGGGCCGGCGAGCACCAACGGTGCGAACCCTGGTTGTGAGGCGTGCGCATCGAGCAGCACGTCGAGGCCCTTGCGCGGCTGTGCTGCACCGAGGAACAGCAGGTACCGCGGCGGCAACCGCAGCGTCGTGCGCAACGCTTCGGCGGGCGCGGCGGCGTCGGACCATGAGGGATCCACGCCCAACGGGGTGACCACGATCCGCTCCGCCGGGATGCCGAGCCGGCAGGTCACCTGCTGCGCCACCGCGTCGCTGGGGGTGCAGACCATCGCCGCCCGGGTCACCGACTGCCGGACCAGGTCCGGCAGATCACGCTGCGCCGGAGCCAGGAACTCTGGACGATCCAGGAACGCCAGGTCGTGCACAGTGACGACGCCCCGGGCGCGCGTGGACGGCGGCAGCACGAAGTTGGTGGCGTGCAGCACGTCGGCGTCGGCGGCGAGCAGCTCGGTGGGTGGCCAGCTCGCGCGTTTCCACAACGTTCGCAGCGCCCGGGCCGGGACCGGTCCGCCGCGTACCGCCACCCCAGCGGGCACCGCAGCGCGTAATGCCCCTTGACCGCGGGCAGTGAACGCGGTGACCGTGACGTCCACATCGGACCTCGTGGCCAGCTCGCGCAGCAGCGCGGCGGTGTAACGACCGACCCCGCTGCGCTGCCCCAGCAGTGGCGTGCCGTCCAGCAACACGCGGACGGTGTTGCCCTGTGAGTGGCAGACAGCGTCATGACGCTGTCTGCCACTCACAGGGGATTAGCCCATCTGCGCAGCCGTCCGGCGGCTCGTCGGGCCACTTCACCGGGCCCGCCGGCAGCGAGGTAGGAGCGGGCCAGCGCGGCATCCCGGCGCAGCGTGCCGGCCACCCCGCCCCGGCGGTCGTCCGCGACTAGCGGGGCGCCGCGCAGCCGGTCGGGCGCGGGCCGTGGGTGCCGGCAGAACTCGACCAGCGGCGCCAGCGCAGCCTCCCAGGTGAAGCGCTGGGCTACCGCCGAGAGCCGGTCTTGGCAGCCGGCGGCGAAGGCGTCGTCGTAGAGCACTCGTTGCAGCGCCGTCGCCAGCGCCGCCGGATCGCCGGCGGGCACCACCACGCCGAGCTTCTCGGCTGCCACCAGCTCGGCGAAGGCGTCGCCGTCAGTAGTGACGATGGGTAGCCCCGCCCACAGATAGTCGAGCACCCGGGTACGGAAGGCGAAGGTGGTCTCGATGTGCTCGAAATGTGTGGTGACTCCGGCGTCGGCGTCGAGCAGCCAGTTCTGCCGGTCGGCGTAGGGCACCCAGGTCTCGTTGAAGAACACCTGCTCGCCGGTGAGCTCGAGGGCCTCGGCGAGTCGGCGGGTCTGCCCGGCCATGCCCATCTCGGGCACGTCGGGGTTCGGGTGACGCATGCCGAGGAACACCAGTCGCAGGTCAGGGTGCTCGGTGCGCAACGTGTGCACGGCGTGCAGCAGGGTCAGCGGGTCGAACCAGGAATACACTCCGCCGGCCCAGAGCACGACTTTCTCCCGCGGCCCGAGCCCCAGCGTGTCGCGCAATCCTGGGCCGGTGCGCTGCGGTGGTTTGGCGGGTAAGCCGAATGGGGCCACCGCGAGTAGCGAGCGGGTCGTCGGGTCGGCGTCATAGACGGTGGGAGACAGCCGCCCGATCGCCGCCAGATGCCCGAGCCAGAAATGCCGCTGGCGTTCCGAGGCGCACAGGAAGAAGTCACCGCGGCGCAGCTGGGTCGACAACACCGCAGTGACCGCGTCGACAACCCGCGTGCGCTGGTTGTCACCCAGATCACGGCCTTGTTCGAGTTGCTCGAGGTGCATCGGGTCGTAGATGTCGGTGACGACGATGTGGTTGGACGTCTTCAACGATGGTATGTGCTCGAGCACGTGGCCTTGGAGGACTACCAACTGCGCCCACTCCAGGTCGGGGCCGATCCGGCGTGGGGTGACATGCCGCACGTCGAACTCGGCGGGCGGCGGCGTGCAACATCGATTGAGGCTGATCAGGCGTACGTCGTGCGCACCGGAGAGCACTTCGGCCATGTTCCAGGCTCGGATCGCCGGCCCGGCCATCCGCTGCGACACCGAGTCAGCGGTGATGATCAGGATCCGTCGCCGGGCCCCGTACACCTGCGACACGCCGAGTGCCTCGACGATGGCGTCGTGCGCGAGCAGGTAGGGGATCTCGGGGGAGGTGCGTTCCAGGGCGTTGCGCATCAGCGGGAGCAGGTCGGCGTCGGTGCGGACCCGAGCGGCCTGCTCAGCTCGTCGCGACGCGGTCAGCGAGGGCAACATCTCGACGAAGCGGTCGATGGCGTAGATCCCGGCCATGGTGACCCGAGGCACGACCATCGGGCCGCCGACCTCCACACCTGGGCTGCGGCTGGTCATGTCCAGCTCGGTGGGGTCGCACTCGCCGCGGGCGGTGGCCCGCCGCACCGCGAGCGCGAGCGCTGCGGGCAGCGCAGTGGCCAGGGTTTCGTCGGAGACGTTCTTGTACAGCGCGGCGAGCGCGTTGCGTTCCAGCAGGTAGGTCTCGCGGGCCGGGTCAGCGCCGTGCAGCGAGGCGTGGTGACGGTGGTAGGCGATCGACCGCGGCTCGTAACGCACCCGGTACCCGCGCAGATTGAGCCGCCAGCCCAGGTCGACGTCCTCGCAGAACATGAAGAACCGCTCGTCGAACCCGCCGAGCTGCTCGAAGACCTCGCGCCGGACCAGCAGCGCGGCGCCGGTGCCGAACAGCACGTCGCGAGCAGTGTCGTGGGCCCCGTCGTCGGGCTTGCCGACGTGCGGTTTGTAGCCCATCCCATACCAGGTCAGGCCGCCGTCGACGTAGTCGATCCGCTCGCCGTCCCAGTCCAGCACCTTGCTGGCCACCGCCGCGATGCCGGGGTCGTCACGCAAGGTCTCGACGGCGGCCCGCACCCACTCGTGGTGCGGGCGGGCGTCGTTATTGAGGAACGCGACGATGGTGCCGGTCGCTTCACTCACTCCGAGGTTGCAGCCGCCGGCGAACCCGGTGTTGGTGGCCGAGCGGATCAGTCGGGCCTGCGGCACGGCGGCGGCGATCCGCTGCGGGCTGCCGTCGCCCGAGGCGTTGTCCACGCAGATCAGCTCGAGCGCCTCGGCGGGCCAGTCCAGTTCGTCGCGCAGCGCCCGCAGGCAGGTCACGGTGTGCTCCGCGCCGCGGTAGTTGACCACGATCACCGACACCCTCGGCAGCCCATGCTCGCTCACGCCAGCACCCTCCTTCGGCGGCTGCCTAGCGTCCCCCATCCCGCTGCGCCGGTTTTTCCAGGGGTCGACTGTCCTGGATGCGCCGAGTTCGACAGGGGAGCTGTTACATCCGTGGCGGCCGGTTCTGCTGTCGAGCTCGGCGCCCTCAGGGCGGTTATCCAGGGCCCATCCCCAGCGCAGGCGTTTCGCCGGGTCAGCGGTTGGACCAGGTGGACCAGACGGTTGCACGGGCGACCGTGGAGCGGCGGCCGATCCGGTAGCGGGCGATCAGGGTTGCGGGCAGCCGGGCTGCTACCTCCGCGATCACCCGGAGCCGCAGGCGCAGCATGAAGTTCGGCGCCGCGGGACGGTGGCGGCGAAACGGCAGCACCAGGGTCAGCCCAGCGAAGCCGGCCAGCTCCCGGGCGGCCACCCAGGCGGGTGCGCAACGCAGCAGCACCAGCAGCCGGTTGCGCTCGTTCCAGCGGTGGAAGGCCGGCGCGCCGTGCCGGGCCGAGGCGCCCCCGATATGCCGGACGAGGGCTACCGGCACGGCGACCACCTGATAACCCGCCAACCGTAGCCGCCATGACGTGTCGGTGTCCTCGTAGTAGCAGAACAGCGAGCCCGGGACACCACCGGCGGCGCGCAGCGCGTCGGTACGGAGCAGTGCGGCCCCGCCGCAGAAGCCGAACGGCAGCGCCCCGGTGGTATCCCTGCCGTACCCGGTACCGGTGAGCACCACCCCGGTCGAGGTCACGGTGCCGTCCCCGGCGTGCAGGACGGACGCCGCGGCGGCGGCCGCGCCATCGTCGTCCATAGCCTCCTCCAGCGCCGCCAACCACCCCGGCTCCGGCTGGGCATCGTCATTGAGCCATGCCATGAAGGGCGTGTTGACCTGGGGTAACGCAGCAGCCAGGGCTCCGGCGTAGCCCACGTTGCGGGTCATCCGAAGGACCCCGGGTCGCCCCGGGTGAGTGGCGAGCTCACCGGCGGTACCGTCGGTCGAGGCGTTGTCGACCACCAGCACCCGGTGTGGACGGGTCTGGGCGGCCAGCGCGTCCAAGCAATCCCCGATCAGACCACGACCCCGCCAGGTGACCACGACCACCGTGGTCCGTGCGCCTGCTGACACGGGGTGTGACGGTACCCGTGCCACACTTCGCCGTGTGCCCAAGCTGGTGGTGCTGCTGGAGCAACTGCTCGCGCCGGTGCCGGGAGGTACCGGGCGGTACTCCCGCGAGCTCACCGCGGCGCTGGCCACCACCGCGCCGGCCGGGTGGACAGTGGGCAGCGTGGTGGCCCGGCACGCCGACCCCACCCCGGCGATCATTCCCGGCGTGGAGGGGCCGCACCTGCTGTCACTGCCCCGCCGCGCCCTCGTGGCCGCCTGGGACTCCGGTGTCGCGCTGTGGCCGGGCGGCGACAGCGTGCACGCCCCGACCCCGCTCGCCCCTCCTGGCCCCGGCCGCGGCGGTGACCTGGTGGTGACGGTGCACGACACGGTGCCCTGGACACATCCCGGCGGGTTGACCCGTCGCGGGGCGGCCTGGCACCGCCGGATGGTCGGGCGAGCGGCGAGGCGCGCGGATGCCCTGGTGGTGCCCACCGCCGCAGTCGCCGACGACCTGCCGCGACACGTGCGCTGCCAGACCCGGGTGCACGTGATCGGGGAGGGGGTCACCGCAGCAGTGCTGCACCTGCCGGCAGACGCTGCCGGCGTCGTCTGCCGGTTGGGCCTACCACCGCGCTACCTCCTCGCGGTCGGCACTCTCGAGCCGCGCAAAGGCATCGACACGCTGCTCGCCGCGCTGGCCGCGCCGCATGCCCCTGACCTGCCGGTGGTGCTGGTCGGTCAGCAGGGTTGGGGACAGGTCGACCCGACCGCGCTGGCCAGGCAGTACGGCTTGGACCCGGCACGGGTGCACGTCCTGGGTCGGATCACCGACTCCGAGCTGGCCGTGGTGCTGCACAACGCGGCGGTGCTCGCAGCACCGAGCCTGGCGGAGGGCTTCGGCCTGCCGGTGCTGGAGGCGATGGCGGCCGGCGTGCCGGTGGTGCATTCCGACGTGCCGGCATTGGTCGAGGTGGCCGGCGGCGCTGGCGTGACGGTCGGACGCAGCGACCCCGCCGGACTGGCGACCGCCTTGCGCACGGTGCTGTCCGACGCCGACACGATGCAGGCCATGAGCGCCGCGGGTCGGCGCCGGGCGGAGCAGTTCAGCTGGGAACGCACCGCCCGTCGAGTGTGGTCGGTGCACGTCGAGCTACACCGGTCACGAACACGCTGCGTTATCTCATAGGCTCCCCGCGTGTTCACTGAGCCGCGAGTGCTCATCGACGCGACAGCGGTGCCGGCTGATCGTGGTGGTGTCGGCCGCTACGTGGACTGCCTGGTCGCGGCGCTGGAGGCGGACGGTGCCGCCCCGATGGTGATCTGCCAACCGCGTGATGCCGAGCTCTATGCCGCACTGGCCCCGCACGCCGACGTGTTGCCCGCGGTGGAGCGGTTGGTCGCCCGGACCGCGCGGCTGACCTGGGAGCAGACCACCCTGCCCTGGCTGGTCCGGAGGGCGCGGGTCGATGTCCTGCATTCTCCGCACTACACGATGCCGCTGGTCAGCCAGGTGGCCACGGTGGTTACGTTGCACGACGCCACCTTCTTCACCGACCCGGGCGTGCACTCGCCGGTCAAGGCGCGCTTCTTCCGGGCGTGGACGCGAACCTCGCTGCGCAGGTCCGATGTGTGCGTGGTGCCCAGCGAGTCGACGGCGCGCGAGTTGCGACGTGTCGCCGGTGCCGACCCCGTTGATGCCGGCAGTCTGCGCGTGGTGCACCACGGGGTGGATGCCGACTGCTTCCACCCGCCGTCACCGCAGGAAGTGGCCGCGGTCCGGGCTCGGCTGCACCTGGGCAGCAGCCCCTATGTGGCGTTTCTCGGAGCGCTCGAACCGCGGAAGAACGTGCCGGCACTGATCCGTGGGTTTGCCCGGGCTGGCCGGATCCTGGGGGACCGGCCCAACCTACCCACCCTGGTACTGGCCGGGCAGCCGGGCTGGGACAGCCAGGTGGAACGAGAACTGCAGGCGGTGTCGCACCGGGTTCGGGTGATCCGCGCCGGCTACCTCCCGTTGGGGGATCTGTCCGGTTTCCTCGGCGGCGCGGATGTGGTGGCCTACCCGTCGCTGGGGGAGGGTTTCGGGCTGCCGGTACTGGAGGCGATGGCGGCCGGGGCGGCGGTGCTGACCACCCGGCGGCTGGCGATCCCGGAGGTGGGCGGCGACGCCGTGGCTTACTGCGGCATCGACGCCGAGGACATCGCTGCCGGGCTGGTCGAACTGCTTGATGACCCGGCTCGCCGGGCCGAGTTGTCGGCTGCTGCGCAGCGGCGCGCCAAGGACTTCTCCTGGGCGGCGAGCGCGACGCTGCACCGGGAGGCCTACAACCAGGCTGCAATGGCGCGCCGGCGGTCCCGCTGACTCTGCTGCACGCGCCAGGGTGCAGAATCGGGCGCCGTGCCCCCCGGAAACGCCGACGGCCGGTCTTATGGCCAGGAACTGGCGATCGTCACGGTCACCTACTCGCCCGGCGACACCCTGGAGACCTTCCTGGATTCGGTGGCTAAGGCCACCAACCGGCCGCTGCGGGTACTGCTGGCCGATAACGGGTCCACCGACGGGGCTCCGGAGCGGGCGATCCGCCGCGATGGTGTGCAGCTTCTGCGCATCGGGGAGAATGTCGGGTACGGCAGCGCCGCCAACCGGGGCGTCGTCGAATGGGGGCCCGAAGTGGGCTGGGTGGTGGTGGCCAATCCGGACATCGAATGGCACCCTGGCAGCCTCGACGAGCTGCTCGACGCTGCGCAACGGTGGCCCAGGGCGGCTGCGTTGGGGCCGCTGATCCGGCAACCGGACGGGGCGGTGTACCCGTCGGCGCGGCTGCTGCCGGCACTGGGCCGCGGTATCGGGCACGCAGTGCTCGGCCCGATCTGGCCGAGCAACCCCTGGACCGCGGCTTACCGGCAATCCGAGACCGCACTGGGTGAACGGAGCGCCCAGTGGCTGTCCGGATCGTGCCTGCTGCTGCGCCGGGCCGCATTCGAGTCTGTCGGCGGGTTCGACTCCCGCTACTTCATGTACTTCGAGGACGTCGACCTGGGCGACCGGCTGGGGCGCGCCGGGTGGCTCAACGTCTATGTGCCCAGCGCGGAAGTCACCCACCTCGGCGGCCACGCCACCAGCCGAGTCTCCGAGCAGATGCTCGCCGAGCACCATCGCAGCACTTACCGCTATCTCGCTGACCGGCACCCCGGCCCGCTGAGGGCCCCGCTGCGGCTGGCGTTGCGAGCCGGGTTGGCCGGCCGGTTGCGGCTGGTGCGCCGCGTCACCCGGCGTGCCTGACGTGGTGCCGGATCCCGCCGGAGGACAGGCTGCGCCGCTGCCGGGTGTCGAGGCTGTGGTGCTGGTCGGGGGCCTGGGTACCCGGATGCGGCCGCTGACTCTGTCCGCGCCCAAACCGATGCTGCCGCTGGCCGGCGTGCCGTTGCTCACCCACCTGCTGGGACGGATCCGCGCCGCCGGGGTGCGGCATGTGGTGCTGGGCACGTCGTATCGTGCCGAGGTCTTCGCGGCCCACTTCGGTGACGGGTCGGTCCTGGGTCTGGCGCTGGACTACGTCGTCGAGGATGAGCCGCTGGGCACCGGCGGCGGGATCCGCAATGTCGCGTCCGCGCTGACCGAGCCTGATGTGCTGGTGTTCAACGGTGACGTGCTGTCCGGTTTGGACCCCGCCGAGGTGGTGGCGACCCACCGCAGGGCGGCGGCGGACGTGACACTGCATCTCGTGCGGGTGCCAGATCCGCGAGCCTTCGGCTGTGTACCGATCACCGCCGACGGTCAGGTTCTCGCGTTCCTGGAGAAGACCGACACCCCCCCGACCGACTTGATCAACGCCGGCTGTTACGCGTTCCGCCGGGAGGTGATCGACTCGATCCCGATCGGGCGTGCGGTGTCGGTGGAACATGAGACCTTTCCCGGGTTGCTCGCGGCAGGCGCTCGCGTCCAAGCCCACGTGGACGACTCCTACTGGCTGGACCTGGGAACGCCGGCCGCCTTCGTGCAGGGCTCAGCCGACCTGGTGCGCGGTCTGGCACCCTCGTTCGTGCTGCCCGGACCGGTGGGAGCGGCGCTGCTGCTTCCCGGCGCTGTCGTGCACCCCACCGCGCGAGTCGAGGGTGGTTCGGTGGTGGGCGCCTGCGCCGTCGTCCAGCGGGGCGCGCAGGTGCTCGGCTCGGTCCTGATGGACCATGCTCAGGTCGGTGCTGGCGCGCACGTGCAGCGCAGCGTGCTGGGCGTCGGTGCGCAGGTGGGGGCCGGCGCCGTGCTTCACGACACGGTGATCGGCGACGGCGCCGTCGTGGGAGCGCGTTGCGAGCTTCGGGAGGGTCTGCGGGTCTGGCCTGGAGTCGTGCTGCCCGACGATGGCGTGCGCTTCTCCGCCGATGTCTGAGATCTCCTGGGCGAGCTGGGTGCAGGGTCGTGAGTGGTGCTGGACACCGCGGCACCCGTTGGATCTTCGGGCGGTGCTGGCGCCGTTGCGCCGCGGCCGGGGTGATCCCACGATGCGGGTGGACGCCGACGGTACCGTGTGGCGCGCGGGCAGCACCCCAGACGGTGCCGCCACACTGGTATTGCGCCGTGACAGCCGCGGCACCGTGCATGTCACCGGTTGGGGACCGGGTGCCGACTGGGCGCTGGACGGGCTACCCGCGCTGCTCGGTGCCGACGACGATGACAGTGCTTTTGTGCCCCACCACCCGTTTGTCGCGCAGGTCCGGCACCGGATGCCCGGCCTGCGCCTGGGGGCCACTCGCCGGGTGTGGGATGTGCTCGTGCCTGCCGTGCTGGAGCAGAAGGTCACCGGTGTCGAGGCGCGACGCTCCTGGCGTGAACTGTGCCGGCGCTTCGGTCAACGGGCGCCGGGTCCAGGCGAGCTGTGGGTGGCGCCCGGGCCGGCGGAGGTGCGCGCAATCCCGGACTGGGAGTGGCACCGCGCCGGTGTGGACCGATCGCGGCGCCGGGCCCTGCTGGCGGCGGCCGCGATGGCGCACCGGCTGGAGAGTGCGGTGACGTTGACCGGGCAGGCCGGCCGTGACCTGCTGCGCAAGGTCCCTGGGATCGGGGTCTGGACGGCCGCCGAGGTGGCTCAGCGAGCCTGGGCGGATGCCGACGCGGTGAGCGTCGGCGACTACCACATCCCGTCCGTAGTCGGTTACGCGCTCGTAGGTAAGGCGCTCGACGATGCAGGCATGCTCGAGATCCTCGCGCCCTATGCGCCACAGCGGCACCGGGCCGTCCGCTATGTCGAGGCCTCTGGTTTCCGCCGTCCCCGCTTCGGTCCCCGGTTCAGTCCCCGCGACTACCGCGCGATCTGAGCACGCCGATTCGTTTCCGCCATCCGAATAACCGGTATCCCACGCCGGGCTGGGGGGTCATGGAGTCGTCACGGTGGCGGCCACGGGCGCGCAATCGGGCGAAAAAGCCGGCACCAGGGGACGGTAAGTCGTACTGGTCGCCCAGGACAGCGGCCTCGCACGAACTACAGCGCCGGCCCGGGGGGCAGATCATGGATGCGACACACACCGTTGCGCCGCACAGGGCTGCGTATCGGCCGGTGCCGACCGATAGTCCGGTTGCCATGTCGTCTTCGCCAATCGCATGGTCTATATGCTCGAAGCTACAGGTGAACCATGTGATAAAGGGAGCCCGGCTTCTCCTCTTCGCAGAGTCCATCTAAGCGCATCCTTTGTGTCAACGTAGTAATTTGGTGGCGCTGAATTTTTCTGGTATACGAGCATTGCATAGTCGACATGCTGTCGTGAACCGTCTGACACGGACGTGTTGTTCTTTCGCCGTGTCGTTGTCTTGCAGATGCTGCTGCTACTGCTACTGCACGTGCACGCAAAGCATGTAACGTAGCACGTGCTCAAGCAGAGGTCAATAAACTGCAAATGCATATGCAAGAACTGCTGACATCCACTTTCGCCATGCGCTGGTGCTTGGTAACGCGCAGTATCGAGAATGAACTTCGAGGCGGTCCCTGACCCGTCGAGTCGAGCTTGCGGGCCGCCAGCGCGGGTGCCACGTCGGGGGGCGGTGCGTGCACCGGCCACCAGGCCAGGTCGACGGACTCCGAGCTCCGTACCGGGGTGGCGTCCGCCGGGGCGTGCAGCAGGAATCGGACGTCGAAATGCCGGGTGGGTGAACCCAGTGAGCAGGTGATCGGGTGCACGTCCAGGTGCAGCGGCTCGGGGTCGATCTTCAGGTCTGCGATGCCGGACTCCTCGGTGGCTTCCCGCAGTGCCGCCGCGGCGAGCCCGACGTCGCTCTCCTCGCAGTGACCGCCGAGCTGTAACCATCGCCCGACCCGGGGATGCAGGGTGAGCAGCACCCGAGTGCGATCGTGCGAGAGGACCACTGCCGATGCGGTCAGATGGCCGGGTACGCAGGAGCGGGCGCAGGCGTCCGGGCGGGCCGCCAGGAACCCGAGGAACGCCTCGCACAGGGCCTGCTGCCCGGGGTCGTCAGGCTCCCACACGGACAACGTCCGCACCGCATCGGTGTGCACAGCGGCATTCGGGGTGGTGATATTCGACGCGGTGATCATCGCGGGGATTATCGCAGCACCAACCCCTCATCCGGGTCACGCGGTGGGCGCGGTTGCAGCGGTTGCGTCGGGTGGCCGATGGTCACCGCGCCCAGTGGTCGCCAATCCGGCGGCAGGGCGAGCTCGGCGCGAACCAGATCCGGGCAGAACAGCGTCGAGCCGACCCAGCAGGAGCCCAGGCCCTCAGCGGCCAACGCCACCAGCAGGGCCTGCACCGCCGCACCTGCGGCGACAGTGAACATCGTCTGCTCGGCGGCTTGCCTGCGTGCGTCGGGGTAGGGGTGTGCGCCATCGGGCACGGCGACCGGCACCAGCACCTCCGGTGCGTCGTAGAGCAGTTTCCCCCGTTGCACGCGGCGTTCGATGTGGTCGTCGGGCAGCCCGTCACCGCGCAGGTCGGCCCGCCACGTCCGCGCCATCGCGTCGAGCAGTCGCCGCCGGACGGACCGGTCGGCCAGCCAGATGAAGCGAACCGGCCGGGTGTGATGCGGTGCCGGTGCACACAGCGCCACCCCCACCGCGCGGCGCAGCGCTTCCTCGTCAACCTGATCACGACGGTAAGAGCGCACCGATCGGCGCAGTAGCACCGCATCCGCCCGGCCCGCGGCTCGCCCTTGATCGATCGCCTCGTCGGTGCCCAGCCGGAACAGATCGTCGGCCAGCGGGCGGATGAGGTTCGCTGCGACGCTGCCGTCCTCGCCGCGACCCAGCCCGCGCAGTACCGCCGCCGGCACTCCAGCCAGCTTGCCCTTGACCAAATCGGCGGCCCCGGCGATCTCGTCGGCGACGGCGACCTCGGTGACTGCCAGCTCGTTGCCGTGCCGGTCGACGGCACCCGGGTAGCGGTGCAGCACCCCCAACCCGGCAGCCCCGATCGCCGCGTCGGTCTGCCCCACCCGCCAGGCCCGGCCCATCGTGTCGGTGATCACTACAGCGACCTCGACGCCCAGCGCCGCAGCCAGTCCGGCCCGCAGCCGTGCGGCGCTGGCATCCGGGTCGACGGGCAGCAGCGCGATTTCATGGGGCGCCACGTTGGAGGTGTCCACGCCCGCGGCAGCCTGCACCACCCCCAGCGAGTTCTCCGTGATCAGGGTATGACCGCGGCGGGCGAGCACCCGCCGAGCCTCGGCGGCGACCAGCGTGCGGCGGGCTGCGTCCTTCGCCAGCGGATCGGCCGGCACGGTGATCAACCGTCCCTCCACCTTGGACACCACCTTGCTGGTGACGATGACGATGTCGTCGTCGATCAGCCAGGGCGCGGCGCTGACCAGCGCACCGATCAGGTCATCCCCTGGCCGGAACTCGGGCAGCCCCAGCACCGGCAGAATGCGAATCTCACCCGGTGCAGCGTGGTCCCCGGCGGCGTTCATGTCGCCACGCCGGAGTCGTTCATGTCGCCAGCCCGGCGAGGTCCAGGGCCGCGCCGGCCATTGCCGCGGTCGCTGCTGTGTCCGTCATCAGCAGCGCCACCTCCCGGACTTGCACCCCGGGGACCGTCGCGTGGTCCCCGGGATGCACCAGCCACCCGTCCAGGATCCCATCAGCACCGCGGGCGCCGTAGTACGCGCCGACTGCGCTTGCCTCGCAGGGCACGCCTACGGCGGCCAGGCAGGCCTCGGCCATCCCGCGTATCGCGCGACCCCCGACGATCGGGGACAGCCCGATCACCGGGGCCGCGGTGTTACGCAGCGCGTCACGGATCCCCGGTACTGCGAGCACACTGCCGATCGACACCACCGGGTTTGACGGCGCGAGCAGCACCGCGTCCGCCCCGGCAATGGTTTCCAGGACCCCGGCTGCCGGCCGGGCGTCATCGGCACCCACCGGCACGAATTCGCTGGCCGGTAGCGCGGCGCGGTGCCGGATCCACCACTCCTGGAAGTGCATCGCCCGGCGGCCCTGCGCGTCGGTGACCACGACGTGGGTCTCGCAGCGGTCGTCGGTGGCAGGCAGCAGCCGGACCCCGGGGCGCCACCGCTCGCACAGCGTCGCGGTCACTGTGGACAGCGGATAGCCGGCCTGCAGCATCCGGGTGCGCACCAGGTGGGTGGCCAGGTCCCGGTCTCCCAACCCGAACCAGTCGGGATCGGCACCGTAGCGCGCCAGTTCCGCCTTCACGACCCAGGTCTCATCGGCCCGTCCCCAGCCGCGTTCGACGTCGATTCCGCCGCCGAGGGTGTACATGCAGGTGTCGAGATCCGGGCAGATCCGCAGCCCGTGCAGCCAGATGTCGTCACCGGTATTGACCACCGCGGTGATCTGGTGCTCGCTCGGGGCAGCCCCGTCGGGCAGGCCGAGCGCGGCCTTCATTCCAAGGAGAAACCGGGCGCCACCGACGCCGCCGACCAGCACCACAACTTTCACGCCCGTGATCAGGAGTTGTCGTTCGCCGAGGGCTGGTGATCGAATGTGGTCTTCACCCGCTGGGAGGGCTTGAAGCGCTCTGAGTCCACGTATGAACGGTAGGAGGCCCGATCTGCGGGGGTGAGCGCGACGTCGTCGACGAAGGGTGTCAGCAGGTTTCGGGGCCACAGCCGGCGCGCCCGCACCGCGTTGACCTCTGCGCAGAAGACCACGATGACCGCCTGCAGGTACAGCCAGGTCAGCAACCCCAGAACCAGCCCGAAAACACCGTAGATCTGTGAGGCGCCGTTGAGCTCGTAACTGACGAACAACGCGCCCATGATTTGCAGCGCCTGAACCGCGATACCGGCGCCGGCCGCACCGGGCATGAGGTCAGCCAGCGGAATGTCGCGGGCTGTCAACACCCGGAACATGACGAGGAACGCGCCCACGTCGACGATCATCGAGACGGCGATCGCCGCAATACGTATGCCGGCACCGGAGCCGAATGCGGCAGCCACTGGGCCGATCGCGGCCAGCGCGGTGGTTATCAGCACGATTGCCGCAATCAGGATGAACAACACCAGGCCGCGTAGCCGGGAGAGCACCGGGTCGGGACGGGCATAACGGGGCACCGCCCAGACCCGGTTCAACGCCGTCTGGATCGCGACTGAGACACCCAGCCCGCCGTAGACCGCGCCGAGGATGCCCAGGACTACACCCAGGCCGCTGCCGTGGATCGAGCTGACGTTCTGCTGCAGCTGCGGCCCGATGATCGGGAATTGCTGCAGCGCCGAGCCGAGCAGCGCCTGCTGCAGACTGGGGTCGTTCTGCAGCGTGTAGCCGAGGACGCTGACCAGCAAGAGCAGTCCGGGAAACAGCGAGACGAAACTGTAGTAGGTGATCAGGACGGCGAGGTAACCGCCCTGGTCGTCGATGAACTTGTACACCACCCCCAGCGGGAAGCCCAACCAGGTATGACGCCGCTGGAAGTCGTCCAGTCGAGCTGTGACACCCATCTGTTGCCCATCCCCGGATCAGTCGTTTTCGACACTGTGACGTTATCCCGATGCCGTGCGGTCGGCGACTGGGGTGGTCCTCCGATGAGCCGTTAGTGCCAGAACAGGAATTCCCGGAGGCCGTCGCCGGCTGCCAGCGGATCACCACCGAACGCGGCGAAGACCGCGAAGCCGGCACCGAACAGGGCATTTCCCGCCGCGGGCACACCGATGATCACAACGAAGAGGAGTAAAGGGGCATACCATCCGAGGTTGCTCGCGGATCGGCGAACCTGCGCAGGCAGGTAGGGTTCCAGCACACCGAACCCGTCCAGTCCGGGCACCGGCAGGATGTTGAGGACGAACGCGAGCACCTGCACCAGGGCCAGATAGGACAGCCCGGCAGCAAGCCCGTCCGGGATCGTGTCGGTGGCGACGACGGCGGTGATTGCGGCCCCCAGCGCCAGGTTGGTCAGCGGACCGGCCAGTGACACCGCCGACGCGACCGCTCGCGACCGCAGCGCCGCCCGGTTGATCCACACCGCGCCGCCGGGCAGCGGGATCCCACCGAAGGCGAGCAGCACCAAGGGCAGCAGCAACGACATCACCGGGTCGGTGTAGTGCCGGATATCGAGGGTGAGGTAGCCCTTGGCGCGCACCGAGCGGTCGCCGCCCCGGTAGGCCGTCAGGGCGTGCCCGAACTCATGCAGGCACAGCGCGACCGCCCAGCCGCCGAGGACCAGGAATACCACGCCGGCGGTGTGGGCCGGGCCGGTGGTCAGAGCCGCGAGCGCGCCGCCGACCACGGTGGCGGCGACCAGCAGCAGGAACAGGGGGCTGGGGGCCAGGCCAGTGGTACGCACAGACTCACTCTCGCTCAGCGTGATCCGAAACGCAGCAACAGGACGTCGTCGAGAGCAGGTGCACGGAGAAGGTGAGCGTGGTGCGAAGACGTTGCCGTGGTCGAGGGCTACCCAGGGTTCGACTACTGGTCGGTTCATGACTGCGCACGGGTGCAGCGTGTCACAGTCAGAGCCTCCCCACCGCGGGAGATCTGCGGCCGGCATGGACGATGGCTACGCGGCGTGTCAATGGCGACACGCTGGGCAATCGCCCTGCAACGGCTCAAGAACTTGCATCCCCGATGGCAGAGGTGTAATCACAAGCTTGTTATTCTCCGGCCCCACAGTCCGGGGAGGCGGCGAACCGGGGAGGAACTCTATGGCGAGGAGGGCGGACCGCCATGGATGAGATGGTCAGCAGTTGGCCTGCGGATCGGGGGGTTGAATGTCAGCCTCACCACGACCTGTTCGACGGGGTCGGCCAGCCTGACTGGCAGGAACGGGCGTTGTGCGCCCAGACGGATCCGGAAGCGTTCTTCCCCGAGAAGGGCGGATCGACCAGGGAGGCGAAGCGGATTTGCGCAGGCTGCGAGGTCCGAACCGAGTGCTTGGAATATGCGCTGGCGTTCGATGAGCGGTTCGGTATCTGGGGTGGGCTGTCGGAGCGGGAGCGACGCAGACTCAAACATCGAGTGATCTGAGGTAGCTCGTTGCCCGGAGTCCGCTCCGGTTGCCCGGGGACGTTACCGTGTGCCCACCAATCGGGGATGGACAAGGAAGGAGTCGGCGTGTCGCGCACTGCTGGGACACCCGTCGGTGACGACGATGCCCGCCTCGCGGCAGGCTCGCGGAGGTCCAGCGCTGTCGCAGCACCGGCGGCTCCCCCGGTAGCTCCTCAGACCCCAGCAAGCGACGGTCCAGCCGGCAGTGGCACAGCGGACAGCGGCACAGCGGACAGCGGCACAGCGGACAGCGGCACAGCGGACAGCGGCCCAGCCCGCCGTGGTGCAGGCGAGGTCGGCACCCGAGTCCGGTCCCGGCCCTCTCCGCTGCCCAAGGCCTCCGACCACGCAAAGCTGCAGGACTCGGCTGGCGGTATCGCGTCGAGCGTGCTGGCGTTGGACGACGTCGGGGTCGGCACGCGCATCCGGGAGTTTGCGCTGTCCCCACCCGCGCTGCTGACCGCGGCGATGACAGTGCTCGCCTTGCTGATGAACCGCCACCGGTTGGCGCTGGACCTGGCCGGTGGCCGGCTGCTCCCGGTGGACAGCCTGGGGCAGACCTGGTCGTCTTATCTGGCTTCCTGGCACCCGGTCGGAGGCGGCAGCGCGGCACCTCCGCCTGCGGCATTGGCTGTGCTCGGCATCCTCGGCCTGCCAGCGGGGTCGCCGGCTGTTGCGGTGTCGCTGCTGCTGCTGGCTGCGCTGCCGTTGGCTGCCTTGTCCGCCTATCGGGCTACTCGTGCCCTGCCGATCGGCCGCGAGCGTCGCGCGCTGGCTGCGGCTGGGTACGCGTTGCTCCCACCGGCGATCGCTTCGCTCGTCCAGGGCCGCTTGGACGTTGTGGTGGCCTACCTGCTGCTGCCGTTGGTGCTGGCCGGTGTCGCCTCGGTGTTGCGGGGTGGGGCGGTCAGCCGATCTGGCGGTTGGTTGTCCACCGCGGCCGCCACCGCGCTCGGCATCGCCGTCATCGGCGCGTTCGCCCCGCTGCTGCACCTGTTGGTGCTGACGGTCGTACTCATCGGCTTTGTGGTGGTCCCGGCCCCCCGGGTGACGACGCTGCGTCGCGCGGTCGGTCTTTTCGCAGTGGTTCTCCTGCCGCTGGGGCTGCTCGTACCGTGGCCGGCGGTGGTGATTCAGCGCCCTGGTGTGCTGCTGCACGGGGTAGGCGCGGTGGTACCCGAGCAGGTGCCTGGCTGGTTGCGGCTACTCGCCTTGGACCCCGGAGGTGCCGGAGCCATGCCGTGGGTGGGCGCGGCCGTCGTGGCCGCGGCAGTCATCGCGCTCGTCATCCGACCCTCCTGGGCAATGTTGCCCGGTGGGGGATTGGTGCTACTGGGCGCCACCGCGGTGGCGCTGCTGACCCGCCTGCCGATGCGGCCACTGGCAGGTGGTGATCCCCGGCCGGGATTCACCGGGGGTGCCCTGCTGTTCGCCGGCTGCGGGTTGCTGTGGATGGCCTTGGTGGCCGGCCGCACGGGCCGGCCGATCCGGCGGGCGATCGGTGCGCAGAGGGTTCGTACCCGGCTGGGCAGGGTGTTGCCGGTCACGCCGTGGGTCGGGATCGCGGCGTTGTCAGCGGCAGCTGTGGTGGCGGGCGTCAGTGGTCCCCTGGCGGCCGGCTCGTCAGCCGGTCTGCCGGTGCTGGCTCCCTCGCTGGTCGCTGAGCTGGCCCGTGCTGACACGTCTGTGCTGGTGGTCGGTGCTGAGGGCGAGCCGGTCCGGCTGACCCGGTCGGGGACCGCGCGCTTCGGTGACGACGACATCGCCCCGCTACGGGCCACCGGAGCCCGGCTGGAGCGGGTGGCGGCTGCGCTGCGAGCCGGGCAACCGGGCGAGACCTCCGCCGCGATCGCCGACGTGGCCGCTACTGGGGTTCAGTTCGTGGTGCTGCCCACTGTCGCGCAGGGTGCCCGTGCGCTCGCTGCGGCCGGATCGTTGGCTCGTCCTGCGCCCAGGACTCAGGACGGCAGACCGGTGCTGCGGGTAGTCCGACCTGTCCCGGGTGCTGAGCTGCTGGGTCCGGCGCTGGCTGGCCAGGCGCGTACCGGGGCCGCCCCGCCTATCGAGCCTGGAGTGACTGGGGTTCTGGCGCCTGCCCAACCGCCGCGGGTGGCAGTGCGCGTCGCGACCGGAGCGGAGGGAAGGTTGCTCGTGGTCGCGGCCAACGACGAACCAGGTTGGCAGGCCAGCGTGGACGGCCACCCGGTGCCGGTGGTACGAGGGTGGGGGCACCAGGTTGCGGTTCCGGTCCCAGGGACGTCTGCCGAGGTTCGGGTGGTTCGTTCGGACGTCGCCCGGACTGCGCTCCTGCTCGTCCAGGGCGCGCTGTTGCTGCTGGTCGCCGGCACCGCGCTCCCCTCTCGGCGCCCCTCGCCCCGGTAGCCGGGAGCCGACCTCGGTGGTTCAGCCGGCTCCACCAGGTCCGTCGATGATGTCCGGATCGACGCCCAGGTAGTTCGCGATCTGCTCGACCAGTACCTCATGGACGAGGTCGGAGAGGTCAACGCCGTCTTGTGCCCGCGTCTCCAGCGGGCGCCGGTAGAGCACGATCCGGGCCCGGGTAGGCAAGCCGGCGCGGTTCACTCCGGCCGGAACCAGTCGAGCCAGCGGGATATTGCCGTCCTCCACCACGTCACTGCCCCAGGTGACTGTCGCCGGATCGCAATCAGTGACCTCTGGCACCTCATCGACGGCGACGTCGAGCCTGCCGAGTTCGGCATGCCAGCGCTCGTCAATGGGTTCGAGGGCACCCAACACGATCGCGTCGAACCGCTCGGAGCGGCTACGGGCCGCCGGCAGGGTGGCGGGGAACAGCAACCCCCGAACGCCGCGCCCGCGGCGGTCCCGCCCTCTGCGCAGGCGCGAGCGGGCCAACCGGGTCACCGCCATCTGTCGATAATACGCCGCTAGCGAGGCCACGCCACTGCGCCGCTAGCGAGGCCACGCCGGGAGCGCACCGGTCTGCGTGGTGCTCCGCGCGCCTTCCCGCACTCGTCGGGGGTTGCGCGCTATGGTCCCGGCCGTGCGCATCGTGCGGCGGTGCTCGAAAACCGGGTGCACGAACCCGGCGGTTGCCACCCTCACCTTCGTCTATGCCGACTCCACCGCGGTGGTGGGCCCGCTAGCCACCTACAGTGAGCCACATTCCTACGACCTGTGCGAGCGGCACGCGGTGCGGCTGACCGCTCCACGAGGCTGGGACGTCGTGCGTCACGACGGCGAGTTCGCCGAGCCGGAGCCGTCGGTGGACGATCTCACCGCATTGGCCGAGGCGGTACGGGAGGCCGGCAGGATGGACTGCCCGGTGGAGCCGGTTGCTGCCGGGCCGGCGAACGGAAGCGGTCGTCGCGGTCACCTGCGGGTGCTCCCCCCGGTCGACGACTGAGCCCGCAGCTGTCGCAATCGGTGTTCAGGTCGAATTCAGCGGGCTCAGTGTGGTGGTGATATCCGGATAACCACGCTGACCGCATGTGTGTTCGAGACGCAGATAAGCTTGTTGAGGGTCGTCTGCTGGACTCGACGGGGCCAGATCCGACGAAGGGAGAGCAGTGCCCGATCTGTCAGCGATAGTCAAGGCCTACGACATCCGGGGTATCGTCGGGGAACAATTGGACACGGGGGTCGTGCGCGATATCGGTGCGGCCTTTGCCGACTTCGTGGTGCGCGTGGACGGTTCGACCGTGGCGCGCGGAGACGGTTCGACCGTCGGACATGGCGGTGGTTCGTCCTCCCTTCGAGCAGTGGTCATCGGGTACGACATGCGGGACTCCTCACCCGGCTTGGCAGGCGCGTTCGCCCAAGGCGTGACCGGCCGCGGTCTCGACGTCGTGTCGATCGGGCTGGCCAGCACCGACATGCTCTACTTCGCCTCCGGACGGCTCGGTTTGCCAGGCGCGATGTTCACCGCAAGCCACAATCCGGCCCGCTACAACGGCATCAAACTATGCCGTGCCGGTGCGACCCCGGTCGGCCAGGACAGCGGGCTGACAGAGATCCGGGTCGCGGTCGAGCGTGGGATCGAGCCAGGACCGGGCGGTGGTTGCAGCACCGAGCAGGACATGCGGAGTGACTACGCGGAGTACCTGCGCTCCCTGGTGGACCTGTCCGGGATCCGGCCGCTTCGAGTCGTCGTGGACGCAGGCAACGGGATGGGTGGATACACCGTGCCCGCGGTCCTCGAGGGACTGCCGGTGAATCTCATCCCGCTGTACTTCGAGCTGGACGGCAGTTTCCCCCATCACGAGGCGAACCCACTGGATCCGGCGAACCTGGTCGACCTGCAGGCGGCCGTGCGTGCGCACGGCGCCGATCTCGGTCTGGCTTTTGACGGCGACGCGGACCGCTGCTTCGTGGTCGATGAACACGGTGAACCGGTCAGCCCCAGCGCTATCACCGCGTTGGTCGCCATCCGGGAGCTGGCCACCGAGCCTGGTGCGACGGTGATCTACAATCTGATCACCTCGCAGGCTGTTCCGGAGATCGTCGCTGAGTACGGTGGGCAACCGGTGCGTACCCGGGTCGGCCACTCGTTCATCAAACAGCGAATGGCCGAAACTGGGGCGATCTTTGGGGGCGAACATTCCGCACATTACTATTTTCGCAGTTTCTGGAATGCTGACTCCGGGATGCTGGCTGCCCTGCACGTACTCGCCGCACTCGGTTTTCAGCAGCGCCCGCTGTCGGCGGTGATGGCCGAGTTCAGCCGCTACACGGCATCCGGTGAGATCAACTCCACGGTCGACGATCAGCGAGGCAGGATGGACGCGGTACGGGAGCGGTTCGCTGCGCGGGACGGGGTCGAGCTCGACGAGCTCGACGGTCTGACCGTACGGTGCCCCAACGGCTCGTGGTTCAACCTGCGCCCATCGAACACCGAGCCGCTGCTGCGCCTGAACATCGAAGCCCGCGACACCCCAGCGGTCCAGGCGTTGCGTGACGAGGTGTTGGCACTGGTGCGCGAGGTTGGTAGCTCCTCACGAACTGCCGCCGGTAACTGAGGAGGACGACGATCGCGGTGGACCTGGACCCTCAGCTGATGGAGATCTTGGCGTGTCCGTGCCCCGAGCATGCCGAACTGCGCAGCGGCACCTCGACTGATCCGGAGGCCGATGCGTTGACCTGCACCGCGTGCGGGCGCAGCTTTCCGGTGACCGACGGCATCCCGGTGCTGTTGTTGGACGAGGCGTTGCCCGGGACCGGGCCGGACGTCGATCGGGGGGACGGTGCGGACGGCGGCATCGCCGGTAGCGGCGGGTTGGGAGCAGGGTGATGCAGCCCGACCGTGGCCAATTCCACTGGAGTCACGGTGACGACGACCTGCTCGATGACCCGGGACGCCTGGAGGCCACTGACACCGGTGGGTTGCTCCGTGCCGCGGCGACTGCGGGCGCCCAGGTGCGCTCCGTGGCCGATGCAGCAGAGGAGGCGGGCCTGCGGCGATTGGCCGGGGAACGCCCGCGTGCACTGGTGTTGCTGACCCGGCCGGGCGCGGCACCGGCCGCCGCACCGTTGTTGCTCGCGCTGCTCGGACCGTCCTGCCCGGTGCCGGTGGTGACGGCACGGTCGGTCCCGATGTGGGTGGGCGCGCTGGATATCGTGCTGGCCAACACCACCGATCCCGGCGACCGGGAGCTTGCGGAGGGTATCGACCGTGCGGTCCGCCGGGGGGCCCAGGTGGTGCTCACTGCGCCTGCCGAGGGTCCGGTAGCGGCCGCGGCCGCGGGTCGATCGGTACTGGTGGTACCCCGGATCGAAGTACCACCGGGGCTAGCGCTGCCGCGCACTCTGGCTGCCGGCCTGTTGCTGCTGGACACGCTGGGGTTGTCACCCGTTGACGCCGAGGCGCTGGCCGGCGAGCTGGACCGCGAAGCCGAGCGTGACCACGTCGCCCATGAGTCATTCGTCAACCCTGCCAAATCACTGGCGTTGCGGCTGACCGCACGAACGCCGTTGCTGTGGGGTACCGATCCAGTGGCCACCGCGGTGGCCGGGCACAGCGCCGGGGCGCTTGCCGCGCATGCGGGGGTAGTGGCGCACGTTGCGGGATTCCACGAGGCGGCAGCGCTGCCCGTGTTGTGCCAGGAGGCAACGCGCTCCTGCGGGGAGGCCGACGTATTTCACGATCCGATCGAGGAACCGGCGCCGCGAAGTGGTATGCCGGCAGTCCGCACGGTGTTGCTCGGGGTGCTCGCCGATCCCCTCAGCGAGCCTGAGCGGGCCGCGGCGCTGGAGGCGTTGCCCGGCGCCGATGTGGTGACCGCAGACGAGGAGCTGAGGGTGCGACGGGGCGACCCGGGTGCTGTGGCGTGCGCCGCTGCGGTGCTGGCCCTGAGGTTCGACTTCGCCGCGCTCTACCTCGGGCTGAGTCGGGGCGTGCTGGGCGGGTCGGGTCGGGTGGGGTCCGCGGGGCCGGTCATCGGATGAGCGGGTACACAGGTGGTGAGGGAGGGGTTGTGGAGCTGCTGCGCAACGCAGTGCGGCCTTATGCTTGGGGTTCCCGGACCGCGATCGCGGAGCTTGTCGGTGGCCCAGTGCCCGCTCCACACCCGCAGGCCGAACTGTGGCTCGGTGCGCACCCGGCCGACCCATCGGTGCTATTGCACGCAGACGGCGCTCAGACCTCCCTGCTGGACGCTCTCCGGGCCGATCCGGATCACCACCTCGGTACCTCCTGTACACAGCGCTGGGGCAGCCGCTTACCATTCCTGCTCAAAGTGCTCGCCGCCGAAGAGCCACTGAGCCTGCAGGCCCACCCGTCCGCGCAGCAGGCTGCTGAGGGGTTCGCCCGTGAGGAGGCTCGGGGGATTCCCCGCGACGCCCCGGAGCGCAACTACTCCGATCCCAACCACAAACCCGAGCTGATCTGTGCGCTCACCGAGCTCCACGCGCTGGCCGGTTTCCGAGAACCGCTGCGCACCGTCGAGTTGCTCGCCGCATTGGACGTGCCGTCGCTCGAGCCCTACCGCCGGATGCTCGCGGCCGAACCGAATGCCGACGGACTGCGCACCCTGTTCACCACCTGGATCACGATGCCCGAGCCGGCGGTGAAAGCCGTGCTGCCCTGCACCCTGGACGCCTGTGTTGCGCTGCTGCGCCGCAACGGGCTGGGCGGCGATCTCCGATACCCTTGCGCCGGCGATTTCCGGCACGAGTGCCGCGTGATCCTGGAACTGGCTGAGACGTACCCAGGCGACGTCGGGGTACTCGCGGCCATGCTGCTCAACCACGTGGTGCTGGCGCCCAGAGAAGCGATATACCTGCCGGCCGGTAACCTGCACACCTACCTGCGGGGCACGGCTGTGGAGATCAGCGCTAATTCGGATAACGTCCTGCGCGGCGGTCTGACCTCCAAACACATAGACGTCCCAGAGCTGTTGCGGATACTGGACTTCTCCTACGGTGCGTTGCCGGTGCACTGCGGTGAACCGATCGGGCCGCACGAGACCGCTTATCGCACCCCGGCCGAGGAGTTCCAGTTGGCTTGGCTGGAATGGGCGGCGGGCGAGTCGACCCCGGTCCTACTACCCACCTCGTGGCCGCAGATCTTGCTGTGCACCCGGGGCTCGGCCGAGTTGCGTTCCCGCGACGGTGGCTGCGTCACGATGCGCTGCGGCGGATCGGTGTGGCTGGCGGCGGCGGATCCCGAGGTCACGATATATCCGGGCACTGGTCCGGTGCAGCTGTTCCGGGCGCTGCCCGGACTGGCCGATGATCCCCCCGATCTCATCGGCGAGCAGTGATAACTGATAACAGGGTGGCGTGGTAGAAGGCGTGGATCGGTGGGGATGGATACGTTCGTCGCCGATGCCGGTAGCGCACTTCGGTCGCTTGTAGGCTCGCGGTTCGGGCGGGGCGCGAGGAGGTCGGGTGGCGACGGGTGACGGGACGACGGCGATCGTCGCGGCGTTGCTGGCCAACGCCGGTATCGCAGTGGCGAAGTTCATCGGCTATCTGGTCACCGGGTCGTCGTCGATACTGGCCGAGGCGGTGCACTCGGTGGCCGACACCTCCAATCAGGGCCTGTTGCTGTTCGGCCGCAGACGCGCCCGACGGGAGGCCACTCTGGAGCACCCGTTCGGCTATGGCCGCGACCGCTACTTCTACTCGTTCGTCGTGGCGTTGCTGCTGTTCAGTCTCGGCTCGGTGTTCGCGCTCTACGAAGGCCTGCACAAGCTGGGGGACACCGAACCGATCAGCGCCCCGTTGGTCGCGATCGCGATCCTGGCGGTGGCGATCGTGCTGGAGAGTCTGAGTATCCGCACCGCGATCAGCGAGTCCCGACCGCTCAAGGGTGCCGGTAGCTGGTGGCAGTTCATCAAGCAGTCCAAGAGCCCCGAGCTTCCGGTGGTCTTGCTGGAGGACGCCGGTGCGCTGCTCGGGCTGCTCCTGGCATTCGGCGGCGTCGGGCTATCGGTGCTCACCGGAGATCCGATCTGGGATGCGATCGCGACGCTGGGCATCGGCGTCCTGCTCGGCGTCATCGCGATCATTCTCATCGTGGAGACCAAGAGCCTGCTGATCGGGGAGGGATCCAGCCCGGAAGAACTGCACCTCATCTGTGCTGCGATGGTCGGGCAGGGGGTGGACCGGGTGATCCATCTCAAGACCCAGTACCTGGGTCCGGACGAGCTGCTGATCGCCGCCAAGATCGCGGTGCGGGCCAGCATATCCACCGCCGCAGTCGCCCGGATCATCGACGAGGCCGAGGCGCGAGTCCGCCGCGCGGTTCCTGCCGCCCGGATCATCTACCTCGAGCCGGACCTGGACCGGGCCGCCGCGAACACCGGCTGAGTGTGGCCAGCGGGTCGCTCGTTGCCAGCGGGTCTGGGCTGGGTAGTGTCCTGCGACTGTGTTCGAGTCGGTGTTGGTCGCCAATCGGGGCGAGATCGCCCGCCGGGTCATCCGCTCTGCACGGAGCCTGGGAATTCGTACCGTCGCAGTGCACTCCTCGGCGGACGCGGAGCTGCCCTACGTCGCCGAGGCTGATGAGGCGGTCGAGCTCACCGGGCCACCCGCGCAGGCCTACCGAGCCGCCCGCCAGTTACTCGATGTCGCCCGCAACGCCCGCGTGGACGCGGTGCACCCCGGTTACGGGTTCCTGTCCGAGGATCCCGGCTTCGCCCGGGCGGTGTGCGATGCCGGCCTGGTCTGGGTCGGCCCCTGCGCCGGGGCGATCTCTGCGATGGGGGACAAGGTGACCGCACGGGAAACCGTGGCGGCCGTGGGGGTGCCGGTGGCGCCCGGCTCGGCTTCCGCGGTGGCCACCGCGGAAGCCGCGGTGATCGAGGCGGAGAAGGTCGGCTTCCCGGTGATGCTCAAGGCTGCTGCCGGGGGCGGTGGGATGGGAATGGCGGTCGCCGCCGACGCCGAGATGGTGTGTACCGAACACGCCAGGGTCAGCGCGTTCGCTCAACGGCTCTTCGGTGACCCGCGGTTGTTCGTCGAGCGGTACTTCCCCCGGGTGCGCCACGTCGAGGTGCAGATCCTCGGGTTGGCCGATGGCCGGGTGGTGGCGCTCGGAGAGCGCGACTGTTCGGTGCAGCGGCGCCACCAGAAGGTCGCTGAGGAGAGCCCGTCGCCGGCCGTCGAGCCGGACCTGCGTCGTCGGATGGAGCACGCTGCGGTGCTGGCCGCATCCACTGTGGACTACCGTAACGCGGGAACGGTGGAGTTCCTGCTCGATGCGGACACCGGTGAGTTCTTCTTCTTGGAGATGAACACCCGGCTGCAGGTGGAGCACCCGGTGACCGAGTTGCGCTATGGCGTAGATCTGGTGGCCGCCCAGCTACGCATCGCTGCCGGGGCCGAACCCGGTTTCGACGTCGATGCGCTGGCGCCGGCCGGGCACGTGATCGAGCTACGGGTCAACGCCGAGGATCCGAAGCGGTTCCTGCCCGGTCCCGGGCCGGTCACCGGGTGGGTGGAGCCCACTGGGGACGGGGTCCGAGTGGACGCCGGCTACGCGGCGGGCACCACGGTGACGCCGCTTTATGACTCGCTGCTGGCCAAGCTGGTGGTGCGCGGTGGCGACCGGGCGCAGGCACTGGAGCGGGCCCGCAGGGCGGTAGCGGGGTTCACCGTGGCCGGGCCGAAATGCAACCTGCCCTTCCACGCCGAACTGCTGGAGCACCCCGAGTTCGTGTCGGGGCGCTATGACACCGGTCTTGTCGCCCGCATGCGAGCGTGACCCAACGGCGGCTCGCCCACTGGGACGGGGCCCGGGCGGACTCCGGTTACGGTGTGACTAGCGTGTGCGGCCGTGGGGCGGCTGATCGTCATCGAGGGGCTCGACGGGGCGGGCAAGCGCACCCTCGCCGACGGATTGGTCGACGCGCTGAACGCACAGGGCGCGAAGGTTGCCCGGATGACCTTTCCCCGTTACGGCATCGACGTGCACGCCGACCTGGTGCGTGACGCGCTGTACGGGCGGTTGGGCGACACGGCCGACTCTGTGCACGGCATGGCGGTGCTGTTCGCCCTGGATCGGCGTGGCGCCCGCGACCAACTGCGCACGTTGCGCCGCAACCACGACGTGGTGCTGCTGGACCGCTACGTTGCGTCCAATGCGGCCTACGGCGCGGCGCGGCTGCACGAGGGCGTCGAGGGCCCCTTCGTCGAATGGGTCCGTGGCCTGGAAGTGGACCGGTTCGGCGTCCTGGTGCCCGATGCGCAGTTGCTGTTGCGAGTGCCGATCAGCGTCGCGGCCGTCCGTGCCGACCGCCGGGCGCAGGCCGACAGCACCCGGGCGAAGGATCGGTATGAGACTGACGGTGGGCTGCAGGCCCGGTGTGCAGCCGTCTATGACGGGCTCGCTGCGGACGGCTGGCTGGCCCCATGGTCCATTGTGGACGGCACTGCTGACGCCACGATGGCAGGGGGTAAGCTCAGCAATCTGGCGGTGCAGCTGCTCGGCGGCTGAGCTCCTGGCGACAGCCCGGGCGGCGGGTGAGTCGCGCGCAGTGTCACGATGGTATGTATGTCAGCTCGTGTGCTCGTGGTGGAGGATGACCCCGCGTCGGCTGAGATGTTGTCTATCGCGCTGCGCCAGGCGGGCTTCGAGACCGCAGTGGTCGGCGAGGGCCCCAAGGTGTTGCCCGCGCTGCGTGAGCTGAAGCCAGACCTGGTGTTGCTGGACCTCATGTTGCCTGGCATGAGCGGCATCGACGTATGTCGGGCGATCCGCGCCGAGTCCGGTGTCCCGATCGTGATGCTGACCGCCAAGAGCGACACCGTCGACGTGGTGTTGGGCCTGGAATCCGGCGCCGACGACTACATGGTCAAGCCGCCCAAGACCCAGGAGCTCGTGGCGAGGTTGCACGCTCGGTTGCGCCGCACCGACGCTGACCCCTCCGAGCAGCTCACTATCGGCGATCTGGCCATCGATGTGCCCGGTCACCAGGTCAGCCGGGACGGAACGCCGATCTCGCTGACTCCGCTGGAGTTCGAGCTGCTGCTCGCGCTGGCCCGCAAGCCGCGCCAGGTATTCACTCGCGAGGTGCTGCTTGAGCAGGTCTGGGGCTACCAGCACGCCACGGACACCCGATTGGTCAATGTGCACGTACAGCGGCTCCGTTCCAAGGTCGAGCGGGACCCTGAGCACCCGGAGGTGGTGCTCACCGTGCGCGGCGTCGGGTACAAGGCCGGCACATCGTGAGGGCGGCAGTGTCAGGGAGCCCTGGTCGAGGGATCATTCCGCGGTGAAGTCGCTCGCCGGCCAGGGGACTGACGCCCTGCGCCAGACCACCGGAGTGGTCAGTGAGCTGCTCACGGTGGCCGGTGGGGTGTGGCGCCGCTCCCTGAAGATCCGGGTGGTGTGCAGCACCGTCGCGCTGTCGTCCACTGTTGTGCTGGTGCTGGGCATGGTGTTGCAGGCCCAACTTGCCCAGCGGCTGATCGAGAACAAGACGCAGGCCGCCCTGTTGCAGGCTGACAACGGCAGGGTCGCGGTGGAGTCCGAGCTCGGCGGGGTGGATCCTACGTCGGCGTCGCTGGCCGCCAGGCTCACGACCGCGGTCGATCGGTTGACCAACCCCGACCCGACCGGTACCCGTCCCGCGACAGCCAGCGCCGGCGCCTACGAGCCGGTGCTGGTGGACGGTGGGGGCCCGGCTGGGGTGGCCGGCACCGGGCAGAAGATCGGCCCGCTGGAAGACGTTCCAGCCGTCCTCCGTTCTGCAGTGGAGCGTGGCGCGCTCGCTCACAAGATCACCACTGTGCAACGGGGCACGGTTGGGGTGACCATGCTGGCCGTCGGCATGCCAGTCGCCAGCGCGGGTCGCACCATGCAGTTCTACCTGCTCTTTCCGCTCACAGCCGAGCAGCGCACACTGACTCTGGTGCAGTCCACCCTGGTGCTCGGCGGAGTGGTGCTGTTGGTGCTGATCGCAGGTATCGCCAGCCTGGTGACCCGCCAGGTGGTGGTTCCGGTGCGGCAGGCCGCCGAGGTCGCCGAACGCTTCGCTGACGGCCACCTCGAACAGCGCATACCGGTTGTCGGGTGCGACGAGATGGCCCGGCTGGGCACCTCGTTCAACGAGATGGCCGCGAGCATCCAGCGGCAGATCCGCCAGCTGGAGGAGTTCGGTGAGCTGCAGCGCGGCTTCACCTCCGATGTCTCCCATGAGCTGCGCACGCCGTTGACCACCGTGCGGATGGCTGCCGACCTGCTCTATGAGTCGCGCGACAAGTTGCACCCGGTGCTGCACCGGCCGGTCGAGCTGCTGGTCAGCGAGCTGGACCGGTTCGAGACGCTGCTCGCCGACCTGTTGGAGATCTCCCGGCTCGACGCCGGGGTCGCCGAGCTGCACAGTGAGACGGTCGACATACGCGCCACCGTGACGCGTGCGGTGGCCTCGGTGCGTGCGGTGGCCGATCGCGCAGGCACCCCGCTGGAGTTGGACCTGCCGGAGTCGGAGGTTCTCGCCGAGATCGACCCGCGGCGGGTCGAGCGGATCGTGCGTAATCTGCTCACCAACGCGCTGGATCACGGGGAGGGTCGCCCGGTCCGGATGACCGTCACGGCGGATTCCGACGCGGTCGCGGTGCTGGTACGCGACCACGGCGTCGGGCTTGCGCCAGGCCAGCAGGACCTGGTGTTCACCCGGTTCTGGCGCGGCGACCCGTCGCGTGACCGGCGCACCGGGGGCACCGGGCTGGGACTGTCGATCAGCCTGGAGGATGCCCGGTTGCACGGCGGCTGGTTGCAGGCCTGGGGTGCACCGGGGCAGGGCAGCGCCTTCCGGCTCACTCTGCCCCGAAGCCGGGACATCAGGCTCACCGGCAACCCGTTGCCGCTGGGCCCCGACAACCTTCCCGGCAGCTCCGCGGCGCAGGAGCTCCTCACTCAGCATCTGGCGCAGGGCGGACCGGCGCAGGGCGGACCGGTGCCGGACCCCCCGGCGCCGAGTACCGCGGTGCCGGCTGGACCGGGGCGTCAGTGATGCGGAGGCGCCCACCCCGCACCCTGCTCGCGGTTGTGCTGACTGCGGGGCTGGCTGTGCTCGGGGGCTGTGCTGCAGTCCCGGCGAGCTCCGACCTCGAAGTGGTGCGCTCGATGCCGGTGGGATCGCAGTTTGTCCCACCGGCCGGTCCGGAACGGGGCGTGGACCCGTTCCGGCTGGTACGCGAGTTCGTCGAGGCCACCGGCAGCCCGGCGAACGGGCATGCTGCGGCTCGCGCGTTCCTGTCCCGGAATGCGGCGGCGGTGTGGGACGACCGCGCCGGTCTGACCGTGATCGAGGACGCTCCCGGTGCGGCCCCGCAGGCAGGCCCCGCTGACGGGGTCCGCCGTGTCCGGGTGGGGGGCTCGCGGTTGGGCGTGCTCACCGCCGATGGCAGCTTCATACCGGCGGCGGGGACCTTCTCCGTCCCGTTCGACGTGGTCACCGAGCACGGCGAGTGGCGGATCACCAACCCCCCGCCGGGCGTGCTGGTAGAAGTCACCGCCTTGCAGCGCAGCTACCGCCAGGTTCGAGTCTGTTTCGTCGACCCGAGCCGCGGCACCCTGGTGCCCGACCTGCGCTGGGTGCCCGCGCAGCCGGCGGCCACGTTGCCCGGACGAGTGCTGGATCTGTTGTTGGCCGGACCGTCGGCGCGGTTGGCCGGAGCCGTCCGGTCGGCGATACCGGAAGGAACCCGGCCCAGATCCAATGTACTGGTCGGCCGCTCCGGGCGGACTGTGATCAACTTGACCGGTCTGGACTCGCTGACCGAGCAGCAACGACGGCTGATCGCGGCGCAGATCGTCAGTTCCCTCGACGGTGTGGTTCCCGCCCCGGTGCAGCTGCTGGCCGACGGTGAGCCACTGGTGGCGGGCCAGGCCGAGTGGCGTTCGGCCGATATCGCCTCCTACGCCGCGCCGACCGGGCCGCGGCCAGGCGTGACCGGGCAGGTGGTCGTCGGTGGTCGGCTGCGCGAGCTGGACGGCACCCCTGCTCCGGGACCGGCCGGAGCCGGACCGTTCACGGTGCTCAGCGCGGCCCGGTCCAATCCCGGTGGGGAGCTGTTGGCGGTCGTGGTCGCCGGTCCAGACGGGCACCCGCAACTGCGGGTGGGCCCAGCAGGCGGGGAGCTGGCAGTGGCGCCGTTGGACGCGGTGACGATGACCCGTCCTACCTGGCGGACCTCGGGCACCGAGGTCTGGACCGTGATCGACGGCCGGACAGTGGTGGGCGTGGCGCTGTCGGGCGCCGGCCCGCCGTTGACCTACCCGGTCGACGCCACCGAACTGACCCGGTTGGGCCCCATCTCGCAGCTGCGGTTGTCCCGGGACGGGGTGCGGGTGGCCGCGGTGATCGGCGGGCGCCTGGTGGTGGCCGCGGTGGTGCCCGAGTCGGGCACGATGACCCTTCGCCATCCGCAGGTGTTGCGAGCCGGCAACCTGCCGCCCATCGCCGGCGTGGACTGGGCTCGTCCCGAGCTTCTGGTGGTGGCATCCGCCGGCCCCTCCCCCCAGGTGTCCTCGGTGTCCGTGGACGGACTGACCCGCCGGCAGCTGTCCAGCACCAACCTGACCGGTCCACTGACCGACATCGTGGCCGCACCCGGCCGTGAAGTGCTGGTGGCAGATGCCACCGGATTGTGGGCGTATTCCGACACCCAAGAGGTGTGGGAACCCCTGCTCGGTGGGATCGGGCCCGGTTCGGCACCGCTGTACTCGGGCTGAGCGGTGCGCGCAAGCCCGCCCGGCGGGCAGTGGGGATGGCCGGGGCCGTTGTGCGCAGCTGCGCGTCTGAGCGGGTCCGGGACCGTCGTGGTGAGTGGGCGACGGGCAAGCTCGGTGAGGTGTTGCGCCCGCTGCTGGATCTGCTGCTGCCCGTCGAGTGCGGCGGTTGCGGCGCGCCGGGACCGCCACTGTGCTCCAGCTGCGACGGGCTGCTGGGAGCGCCGGTGCGGGTGTATCCGTCCTGTTGTGCGGCCGGGCCGCCGGTATATGCGCTCGGGAGATACCACGGCCGGCTGCGTGCCGCACTGCTGGCTTACAAGGAGCGGGGCCGACGCGACCTTGCCGCTCCACTGGGCGGCGCGCTCGCGTCCGCCCTGGCTCATCTGCTCAGTCTGTCCCCAGAACGGCGCGAGGAGGTGTGCCTGGTGCCGGTGCCGTCGAGAGGGTCGGCGGCTGCTCGGCGCGGCGGCCAGCACGTGACGCTGCTGGCGCAACGGGCGGCCGCTGTGCTGGCCGGCGCGGGTGCGGCCGCCGCGGTCGCCCCGGCGTTGCGGGTGGCCTCCGGGGTGCGTGACTCGGTAGGCCTAGGAGCGGCGGCTCGGCAGGCCAACCTAGCAGGGCGAGTGCTGCCGCGGCGGGCTGGTCTGCCGCCCGCCGGTACGCCCGCCGTGCTCGTCGACGACGTGGTGACCACCGGTGCGACCGTTACGGCTTGCGCCACCACACTACTCCGAACAGGTGTAAAAATACCTGCAATCGTGGTATTTGCCGCAGCTGGTTGTCACGAGTTGTCGGATGAAACCAGTGGTCGATACCTCCCACAGTGTTGAACCGGAGCCGTGGGAGGCCAGGGTCTGGCGACAGCACTCCGGGCGGACTACCGTCCGGGCATCAGCATCGCTGCCCGATCGGGAGGAGGCGATAAAGCCATGGTTCTGACGTCGGCGGTTGAGTGATCATCGCGGGTGGCCCGTGCGTGGCCTTTGAGTATCACCCAGTAACGATCACTGCAATGCCCCGGCGTCGCTGAAGTCCCTGTTGGACAATGCGAGGAGGTCGCCCTGTGAATATTGTGGTGAAGGGTCGTAACGTAGAGGTGCCCGATCACTACAGGGTGCACGTTACCGAGAAGCTCGCCCGCATCGAACGGTATGACCAGAAGGCCGTCCACTATGACGTCGAGCTGTTCCATGAACGCAACCCCCGGCAGTCCAAGAGCTGTCAGCGGGTAGAGATCACCGGTAGTTGTCGCGGGCAGGTAGTCCGCGCAGAGGCGTGTGGTTCGGACTTCTACGCCGCGCTGGACGCGGCGGTGAGCAAGCTGGACAACCGGCTGCGCCGGGTCGCAGACCGGCACAAGGTGCACTACGGACGCCGCCACCCCACTTCTGTCGCCAAGGCCACCGCGCCGTTGGCAACCATCCTGGCCCCCGAGACCGACACCCCCGCTACCGATGCTGAGGCCAACGGCCATCGCCATCGGACGGGACTGCTCGACCCGCCCGACTCGGAGCTCGACTACGAGCTTCCCACTCAGCGGCGGGAATCACCGGATGCGCAGGCACCGGATGCGCAGGGACCGGGCTGCGTGGTCCGGCGTAAGCGCCACTCCGCCAAACCCATGACGGTCGACGAGGCGCTCTACGAGATGGAGCTCGTGGGCCACGACTTCTATCTGTTCTCCGATGCCGCTTCCGGGCTGCCCAGCGTGGTGTACCGCCGGCACGGCTTCGACTATGGCGTGATCCAGCTGGTCTGACGCCGCTGAAGTAAGCATGATCGCCGTCTGGGTGTGGGGACGACATCGACTGTCGCTCCTGGCATACAGGCGGCGATCATGGCGTTGCGGGACCTTGTTGACCTGCGCTGATGACAGCACTGCCGGTGCTGGGCATACGATGGCGCGCAGACCGGCGGCGCGGGCGTGCCGTGCGGCACACCACAGGCCGCTCGCCGCCGCCCCGCGCCCCGACACGAGTGCCCCGATACGAGTGAGGTCTCCCACGGTGGTCCTGTCCCGACTGCTCCGCGCCGGCGAGCACAAGACCGTGCGCCGGTTACGCGCCATCGCCGACCACATCAACAGCCTGGAGGGCGACGTCGCCACAAGATCCGACGCCGACCTGCGGGCCAAGACCGACGAGTTCCGCCATCGTTACGGCGGTGGTGGTGGCTCCGGCGCCGAGTCGCTGGACGATCTGCTGCCTGAGGCGTTCGCGGTGGTCCGCGAGGCCGCCAAACGCACCCTCGGGCAGCGGCACTTCGACGTTCAGCTGATGGGCGGTGCCGCGTTGCACCTGGGCAACATCGCCGAGATGCGCACCGGGGAGGGCAAGACGCTGACCTGCGTGCTGCCGGCGTACCTCAACGCGATCGCAGGCAAGGGCGTGCACGTCGTCACGGTCAACGACTACCTCGCCAAGCGTGACGCGGAGTGGATGGGCCGGGTGCACCGGTTCCTGGGCCTGGAGGTGGGGGTGATCCTGTCCCAGATGACCCCGGACGAGCGGCGTCTCGCCTACCACGCCGACATCACCTACGGCACGAACAACGAGTTCGGCTTCGACTACCTGCGCGACAACATGGCCTGGAGCCTCGATGACTGTGTCCAGCGCGGGCACAGCTATGCCATCGTCGACGAGGTCGACTCCATCCTCATCGACGAGGCGCGCACGCCGCTGATCATCTCGGGGCCCGCCGACCAGTCCTCCCGCTGGTACGGCGAGTTCGCCCGGCTCGCCCCGATGCTCAAGCGCGACATTCACTACGAGGTGGACGACCGCAAGCGCACCGTGGGTGTCTCGGAGGAGGGCGTCGCGCTCGTCGAGGACCAACTGGGCATCGAGAACCTCTACGAGGCGGCGAATACGCCGCTGGTCGGATTCCTCAACAATGCGCTCAAAGCCAAGGAACTCTACACCAAGGACAAGGACTACATCGTCAACGGCGGTGAGGTCCTCATCGTCGACGAATTCACCGGCCGGGTGCTGCATGGCCGGCGCTACAACGAGGGCATGCACCAGGCTATCGAGGCCAAGGAGAAGGTGGAGATCAAGGCTGAGAACCAGACCCTGGCGACGATCACGCTGCAGAACTACTTCCGGCTCTACGACAAGCTGTCCGGGATGACCGGGACCGCACAGACCGAGGCCGCCGAACTGCTCCAGATCTACAAGCTGGGTGTGGTGTCGATCCCCACCAACAAGCCGATGGTCCGCCGCGACCACGGCGACCTGGTCTACAAGACCGAGGAAGCCAAGTTCGGCGCGGTGGTGCAAGACATCGCGCAGCGCCACGCCAAGGGTCAACCGGTCCTGGTCGGGACGGCGAGCGTGGAGCGTTCCGAGTACCTGTCCAAGGCGTTGGTGGCCGCCGGTATCCCGCATTCGGTGCTCAACGCCAAGCAGCACGAGAAAGAAGCGATGATCATCGCTCAGGCCGGCTGCGCCGGCGCGGTCACCGTGTCCACCAACATGGCCGGTCGCGGGACCGACATCGTGCTCGGTGGTAACCCGGAGTTTCTCGCCGACACCGCGCTCCGGGCCGGCGGGCTGGATCCGGTCGAGACTCCGGAGGAATACGAGGCTGCCTGGGAGGCCGCGGTGACGGCGGCCCGCGCCGAGGTCGAGGCCGGGGCGAGGGAGGTCATCGCCGCCGGAGGGCTGTATGTGCTGGGTACCGAGCGGCACGATTCGCGGCGCATCGACAACCAGTTGCGGGGCCGCTCGGGGCGTCAAGGCGACCCCGGCGAGTCCCGGTTCTACCTGTCCTTGCGTGACGAGCTCATGGTGCGGTTCAACGGCCCGCTGGTCGAGTCCATCATGACCCGGCTGCGGATGGAGGACGACGTCCCGATCGAGGCCAAGATGGTCAGCAGGGCGATCCAGTCCGCCCAGACCCAGGTCGAGCAGCAGAACTTCGAGATCCGCAAGAACGTCCTGAAGTACGACGAGGTCATGGACCTGCAGCGCAAGGTGATCTACGCTGAGCGCCGCCGGGTACTCGCGGGCGAGGACCTGCGCGAGCAGATCGCGCACATGATGACCGATGTGATCACCGCCTACGTCAACGGCGCCACCGAGAACGGGTACGCCGAGGACTGGGACCTCGATCAGCTGTGGTCGGCGCTCAAAACGCTGTATCCCGTCGGCATCAAATACGAGGCCATCGCCGATGACACCGGTGATCTGACCCGTGAGTTGCTCCTGACGGCCGTGCTCGATGACGTGCGGGCCGCGTATTCCCGTCGCGAGGCAGAGCTCGACGAGATGGCCGGCGAGGGCGCGATGCGGGAGCTGGAGCGCCGGGTGGTGCTCTCGGTACTGGACCGCAAGTGGCGCGAGCACCTCTACGAGATGGACTACCTCAAGGAGGGCATCGGCCTGCGCGCGATGGCCCAGCGCGACCCGCTGGTGGAGTACAAGCGCGAGGGCTTCGAAATGTTCAGCGCCCTCCTCGAGGCGCTCAAGGAGGAGTCCGTCGGGTTCCTGTTCAACGTCCAGGTCCAAGTCGCCGAGCCGGAGGTCGTCGAGGACCCGGCGCAGGCCTCGTTCGCCCCCGCGGCGCAGACTTCGGTTGCTCCGGCGCCTGCCGGTTCGGCGCTCTCACAGCTCGACGGGCAGACCGCCGACGGTGGCCTGCCCGCGGCACCGGCCGAACCCGCGCCGGTTGGTCCGGCGGCGGCTGCCCCTGCGCTGGCGGCTTCTGCGCTGGGCAACGGCGGCTTGACCGAGCCCCCGCCCCGTCCGCTGACCTACACCGGTCCGGCCGAGGACGGCGGTACCGAAGTCCAGGCGCCGGGTGGTCGGCACGCCGGCACCGGGGCCAGCGGGTCCGCACGCAACGCCCCCTGCCCGTGCGGCTCAGGCAAGAAGTACAAGCGCTGCCACGGAGCCCCCACCACTTCTCGCTCCTGATCCGGGCCGGCCGGCGCCCGCCGTGCCCTTGTCGTGCTCTTCACCCGAACCGGGATGAGCGCTGGGATTACGGGCGTCAAGGCCGTCGAATTCGACGACCTCGCCGAGTCAGATCCCCGGTGGTGAGGCGTAGTTGTAGCGCGGTGCACTGCCATCGGCTGCCGTGATCGTCGAGGTGTTTCTCGAAGCGGGCGGCCAGGGCCCGAACGCCGGTGTTGAGTGTCACCAGCGCGACCGCCTCCACCGCGCCGGCAGCAGGCTGCTGGATGAACACTTTGCGCACCCGCGGCTCAAGATGCCCTGCCACCACCTGGAGTGAGCTGAGGTAGGTCTGCAGATCAGGACGTAATACCGCGGATAGCTGGTGTGCTGGTCGCCGGCCTCCGAGGATCTCCACCGCCGCCCGCAACACTCGCTCCGCCAGGGCGGCCGCGGTGGGATCGGATACCGGTAACGTCGGAGCAGGCGGCGATTCGAGCGTCGGGTGAGCCGGGGACGCCAGGATGTCCGCCAGCCGGCGCAGCACTGGCCGGTGCGGTAGCTGGGGACATGGCTCGGCGATGCTCGTGGTCAACGAACTCTCCTCGTCTAAAGGCCCGCGCGGGTGCGCGCGACCGGTAGACGGCGGGGCCGGAAACGCCGTGTGGCCGGTCCATGGCAGGGGTGCCGGGACCGTGGGCACCGGATCGGAGGAGGGGCAACGAACCGGTGCCCGGAAGTATGGGTGGTGTGCAGGTGTGTTGTCCCCGAACGCTCCGAAATGTCCCCGAAAGGGTGTGATCTGTGGTTAATCGGGTTACTTCGGTATTCGGTGCTGGTTGGGGGCAGGCTGGCGGCGCTGGGCCCTCAGAGAGCCCCCAGCGCGCTGGCGGGCCCACTCGAAGCACACCACCGCGGCGGCGCTGGCGACGTTGAGTGACTCGACGCCGCCGGTCATCGGGATGCCGACCCAGCCGGAGAGCAGTGCCGCGACGGCCGGCGAGACCCCCGCGGTCTCGTTGCCCAGCACGTAGGCCACCCGGGGCGGTGCCGGGTCACCGAACAGCGAGGCGGCACCCGGCGCGGAACCGGACAGCCCGAATACCGCGAACCCGGCGGTGCGCAGCGCGGCGCAGGCGAGCTCGGCGGTGGCGCTGCGCAGGACCGGAGCGTGGAAGGCCACCCCGGCCGACGCCTTGATCACCAGCGGATCGATCGCGGGCACCCCACGGCGGGGCAGCACCACACCGTCGATTCCCGCGGCGGTCGCGGTGCGCAGGATCATGCCCACGTTGGCCGGATTGGTGATCGAGTCGAGCACGAGCACCGCCGCCGGGCTGCCCAGTCGGTTCAGCGCGCCGTCCAGCGGCCGCATCCTGGGTGCCACCACGTCGGCCAGCACGCCCTGGTCATGCCGGCCATTGCCGGCGAGCACCTTCACGCGGTGCGGCGACACCCGGCGAACCGGTACCTGCCGGCGCGCCGCGGCGTCGAGGATCTCCTGCAGGGTGTCGCCGCGGGCCCGCTCGGCCACGATCACCTTGTCGACGGTCAGCGCCGGATCGGTCAGCGCTTCCAGCACCGGTTTACGGCCGTAGACGGTGATGAAGACGTCGCGCGGGCTGGCGGCCCGTTGGCCAACCGGGTCGCAGGACTGCTCGTCGGGCGGGGGCACGCACTGAAGGGTAGGCCGACCTCGTGCGACCTCGCGCTGCCGGTGATCTAGCTCAGGCCGAGCCGTAGTGTCTCGCTGATGAGGGTCTACATCCCCGCCACGCTGTCGATGCTTCGTACGCTGGTCGACTCCGGGGAGCTGCTGCCGGTGTCCGGCACCGCCTTCGCGCTCACCCCGATGCTTCGCGAGTCTTATGCCGCAGGAGATACCGAGGAGCTGGAGTACGCGGCGATGAACGAGGCGGCTCGGGCCTCGCTGCGGTTACTGGCCGCCGAGCTGGACGGCGACTCGGCGGTCCTGCCTCGCCGCGTCGTGGTGGCCGCCGACGTCGAGCGCGTGCGGTTGCGTCCCGATCTCGATGATGCCGCCGTCTCGGTCGATGGTTCGGTACCGGCGTCGGCGGTGGCCGCGGTACACGTCGACGTGCCCGCGGCGGAGGATGCGGTGCGCACCGCGGCAGCGGTGGTGGACGCGGCCGACCTCGGTGATCCGGACGCCGAGTTCACCCTCGGCGAGGCGGAGGACCATGAGATGGCCTGGTATGCCACCCAGGAGATCGCTTTCCTGCTCGAACTCCTCTGAGACCCGTGAGTGGCGATGCGAGCCCTGGCTCGCATCGCCACTCACGGGTAGTCCCTACCACGGAGGTCCTGATGGACGCGACCACGTCGGTTCCCGCCCCGCGCAACGAACCGGTCCGTAGCTACCCGCCAGGGAGTCCGGAACGAGATTCGCTGACCCGCGCGCTCGTCGAGCTGGCTGCTGAGCCGACCGAGCTGACCATGACCATCGGCGGCGTGCAGCAAATGGCGGGCGGGGAGCCCTTCGACGTGGTCGCGCCGCATCGCCACGCTCACGTGCTGGGCATCAGCGCGCAGGCCAGCGCCGCCGACGTCGCAGATGCCGTCCGCGCCGCGATGCGGACCGCCCCGGTCTGGCGCGAACTGCCCTTCGACGAGCGCGCCGCGATCCTGTTGCGAGCCGCGGATCTCGCTGCCGGCCCGTGGCGAGACACGCTCAACGCCGCCACCATGCTCGGGCAGTCCAAGTCGGTGCAGCAGGCCGAGATCGACGCGGCCTGCGAGCTGATCGACTTCTGGCGCTTCACCGTGCACTACGCCCGCTGGATCCTGGCCGAGCAGCCGAACTCGGCACCCGGTGAGTGGAACCGCATGGACTACCGCCCACTGGACGGGTTCGTCACCGCGATCACCCCGTTCAACTTCACCGCGATCGCCGGGAACCTGCCTACCGCACCCGCGCTGATGGGCAACACAGTGGTGTGGAAACCGACCCCGACCCAGCAGCTCGCCGCGCACCACACGATGCGGCTGCTGGAGGCTGCCGGGCTGCCGCCCGGGGTGATCAACCTGGTGACCGGCGACGGGGCGGCGGTCAGCGAGGTAGCCCTGGCCGATCCGGACTTCGCCGGGCTGCATTTCACCGGATCCACCACCACCTTCAAGAAGCTGTGGCGCACCATCGCCGATCACCTGGACAGCTACCGCAGCTACCCGCGCATCGTGGGGGAGACCGGCGGCAAGGACTTCGTGGTGGCGCACCCGTCGGCTGACCCAGCGGCGGTGACGACCGCGCTGGTGCGGGGGGCGTTCGAGTATCAGGGTCAGAAGTGCTCCGCGGCCTCCCGGGCGTACGTCGCTCGATCGCTGTGGGACGGTGGCCTGCGCGAACAGCTCGCCGACACCACCAAGATGATCAGCTATGGCGACGTCGCAGACCTGTCGAACTTCGGTGGTGCGGTGATCGACGCGCGCGCCTTCGCCAAGCACCGCGACCTGCTGGCGCGGGTGGCCGCCGACTCGTCGATCGAGGTCCTCGCCGGCGGCGGCTGCGACGACTCGGTGGGCTGGTTCGTGCAGCCCACGATGCTGGTCAGCGGTGATCCCACCCACGATGTGTTCACAACGGAGTACTTCGGGCCGATCCTCGCGGTGCACGTCTACCCCGACGACGACTACGCCGCGATCCTTGACGTGGTCGACTCCACCAGCCCATACGCCCTGACCGGCGCGGTATTCGCCACCGACCGGGCCGCGGTGCTGCAGGCCCAGGCGGCGCTGCGCTTCGCGGCGGGCAACTTCTATGTCAACGACAAGCCCACCGGGGCGGTGGTGGGTCGCCAGCCCTTCGGTGGCTCCCGCGCCTCGGGCACCAACGACAAAGCCGGCTCACTGGTCAATCTGCTCCGCTGGACCAGTCCCCGGACGATCAAGGAGACCTTCAACCCGCCGACCGACCATACTTACCCCCATATGCACTAGTGCTCGTGAGTGCGTAACAGTGTTCGAACACTGTTACGCACTCACGAGGTAGCGAGCGCGGCGAGCAGTATCCTGACGGACATCGCCCGGCGGTGGGCGGCACCGTCGAGCTCGTCCAGCGCGCACTCCGGGTCGGCGGGCGGGCCGAGGTGGGTGCAGCCGCGGGGGCAGTTCGTGATCGTCTCGGCCAGGTCGCCGAAGGCGCGGACCACATCGTCGGGCGTCACGTGGGCCAGCCCGAAGGAGCGGATCCCCGGCGTGTCCACCACCCACCCGCCACCCGGTAACGGCAATGCCACCGCGGAGCTGGAGGTGTGCCGGCCCTTGCCTACCCCACTGACCGCCCCGGTGGCCCGGAAAGCGTCCGGCACCAGCCGGTTGACCAGCGTCGACTTGCCCACCCCGGAATGTCCGACCAGGGCCGAGACCCGACCCGCCAGCCGCGCCCGCACCGTGTCCACCCCGATGTCCGGGGCGGTGACCAGCACCGGCAGGTCCAGGGCGGCGTAGCGCTCCAGCACTGCATCCGGTGCGGCGAGATCCCGCTTGGTCAGGCAGAGCACCGGTTTCAGGCCGCCGGCGTAGCCGGCCACCAGGCAGCGATCGATCAGTCCGGTGCGTGGCGGTGGGTCGGCCAGCGAGGCCACGATGAGCAGCTGCTCGGCGTTGGCCACCACGATCCGCTCGTAGGGGTCGCTGTCGTCGGCGGTGCGGCGCAACACGCTGGACCGCTCGTCGACCCGGATAATCCGGGCCAGCGCATCCAGTGCGCCGCTGACGTCGCCGACCAGCCCGACCCGGTCGCCCACCACGATCGGGATGCGCCCGAGCTCGCGGGCCCGCATCGCCGTCACCCGGATGGTCGGGTCGCCGTCCGGGGCGCAGGTCCACCGGCCGCGGTCCACCGCCACCACCATCGCGCCTGTCGCATCGGCGTGCTCGGGGCGCAGCTTGGTACGCGGTCGGGAACCCCGCCGCCCCGGCCGGACCCGGATGTCGGATTCGTCCAGGTTGTGCCCGCGGCGGGGGCCGCTACCGGGCCGGCTCAGCAGCCACCACCCGCCAGCATCGCCGACCAGCTCACCGGGAACTGCGGCAGCGTCTTGGTCGTCGCGGCAATGTCGTCGACGGCGATTCCCGGCACCACCAGGCCCAGGATCGCCCCCGCGGTGGCCATCCGGTGATCGGCGTAGGCACACCAGGGGCGACCGGGGCTCTCGCGCAACGGACAGGGGTGGATCTCCAGGCCGTCAGGTGTCTCCCGCACGTCGCCACCCAGGGCTCCGATCTCGGTGGCCAACGCGGCCAGCCGGTCGGTCTCGTGCCCGCGCAGGTGGGCGATCCCGCGTAGCCGCGAAGGCCCGCTGGCCAGCGCCGCCAACGCTGCGACGGTCGGGGTGAGCTCCCCGACGTCGTGCAGGTCGGCGTCCACGCCCTCGAGTCGGCCGGGACCCGAGACGGTCAGCCCGCCCTCGTGCAGGTCCACCGTGCACCCCATCTGGGCCAGCAACGGGCGGATCGTGTCGCCGGCCTGGGTGGTGCGCCGCGGCCAACCTGCAACGGTGACCTGCCCACCGGTGACCGCGGCTGCCGCCAGGAACACCGTCGCGTTGGACAGGTCCGGCTCGACGGCGTAATCGCCACCGACGATCGGGCCTGGCGCCACTGCCCACCACGTGGCGCCGTCGGTGTCCACTTCGACGCCCCGGTCGGCCAGCATCTGCACGGTCATCTCGATATGCGGCCGGGAGGGGACCGGCGGGCCATCGTGCCGGACCGTGATGCCCCCGTCGTATCCGGCGGCCGACAGCAGCAATCCGGAGACGAACTGCGAGGAACCCGATGCGTCGATCCGCACCTCGCCACCGGGCCGGCCGTGCACGCCGTGCAGCACGAACGGCAATGCGTCACCGTCGACCCGGCAACCCAGCGCACGCAGCGCTGCCAGCACCGCGCTCATCGGCCGCTGCCGGGCCCGCTCGTCGCCGTCGAAGCGAACCGGGCCCTCGGCCAGCGCGGCCAGCGGCGGCACGAAGCGCATCACCGTGCCGGCCAACCCACAATCCACTGTGCCGCCTCCACGCAGCCCGCCGTGTGCGGCCACGTCCAGCTCGTCGTCGCGGCTGGTCACCGGCACTCCCAGGGCGCGCAGCGCACCGACCATGAGATCGGTGTCCCGGCTACGCAGCGCTCCCCGGACGGTGCCGCCGGTGCCCGCCAGCGCGGTCAGCAGCAGGGCCCGGTTGGTGATCGATTTCGATCCCGGCACGGTGACAGTGGCGCGCACCGGTCCGGGCGCCAGCGGCGCGGCCCACGGCAGCTGGGCGGACGTCGTCATGACGCAATCATGGCGTACTCGGGTTGTTTTCTGGTCGTGCCACGATGACGCTATGTGCGGAAGGTATGCCTCGACCCGGGATCCCGCGACGCTGGCCGTCGAGTTCGACGCCGTGGACGACACTGCTGCGACTGGTACAGCGCCGGCAGCGGACTACAACGTCGCGCCGACCAAACCCGTGTTCACGGTGGTGACCCGGCATCCGCGCGATTCGCAGGGAATCCCGGATCCGGATCGCACGGTGCGCAGCATCCGGGTGATGCGCTGGGGACTGGTGCCGCACTGGGCCAAGGACTCGAAAGGCGGTTCCCGGCTGATCAACGCCCGCGCTGAGACTGCTGCCGGCAAGCCCGCGTTCCGTGATGCGGTAGCCAGGCGTCGCTGCCTGCTACCAGCTGACGGTTGGTATGAGTGGCAGCGTGCTGCCGGCCGAGCCGGCGGTTCGGGTGCTGCCGGCAAGCAGCCGTTTTTCATCACCCCTGTGGACGGCTCAGGGCTCGCCCTGGCCGGGTTGTGGTCGACCTGGCGGGGCCCGGATACTGCGGCACCCCCGTTGGTGACCTGCGCGGTGTTGACCACCGACGCGGTGGGCCCGCTCGCCGAGATCCACGACCGGATGCCGCTGATCCTGCCCGCCCAGGCGTGGCAGGCCTGGTTGGATCCCGACTCTGACGATCCCAGTGAGCTGCTCACGCCGCCACCAGCGGAGCTGGTGCACGCGCTGGAGCTGCGACCGGTATCCACCGCGGTGAACCACGTTCGGCGCAACAGTCCTGAGCTGGTGGAACGGGCCGAGCCGGAGCAGCCCGCGCTCCTGGACCTAGACGGTGGAACCGTCAAATCGGACCTAGACGGTGGAACCGTCAAATCAGACCTAGACGGTGGAACCGTCCGATGACCCAACTCACCATCCCGACTCACTACGGCCCAGCCCGGGCCGAGCTGCACTGCTGCCGGCCGGCTGATGGGCAGCAGCGACTCAGGCCCGCGGCGCTGTTGCTCGGTCACGGTGCGGGCGGCTCCATCAGCGCTCCCGACTTGGTGGCCACCCGCAGGGCTGCGACCGCGGCCGGCGTGCACGTGGCGCTGGTCACGCAGCCCTACCGGGTCGCGGGTCGGCGTGCCCCGGCACCGGCCAGGCAACTGGACGAGGCGTGGCTGGCCGTCGTGAGGTATCTGTCGGAGGGAGTGTTCGCGGGCCTGTCGCTGGTCTTCGGGGGCCGCTCCTCGGGGGCCAGGGTGGTCTGTCGCACCGCGGCGACGGGGGGTGCGGTGGCTGTGTTGTGTCTGGCCTTTCCCGTGCACCCACCGGGGCGTCCGGATCGCAGCCGGATGGACGAGCTGAGCGGGGTGGACGTGCCAGTGCTTGTCGTGCAGGGCAAGCGGGATCCCTTCGGCTGTCCCGAACTCGCCGCCGGACGTGAGGTCGTGCTGTTGCCGGGGGATCACTCGCTCAAGGCCGACCCGGCAGCGGTGGGAAACGCAGTGGCGGAGTGGTTACAACGCCGGATGCGCCCGCTGCCGGAACCGCTGGGTTGATGGTGATCATGCCGCGGAATGCGGGCGTCAGGTGGGGCGTTGCTCAGGCCGTGGTACCGACAGTTCACGAAGACCGCGACCGTGCGGCGTGGTGGCCCCGACTCGTTTTGCTGGGACAAACGTTCGATTGGCGCGTACGCTCAACCACCAATGCACATCTGGGCATGGGGGTGGTCGGAGTGATATCAGCCGACAGTGCAGAGCCCCTCCAGTCCGGTCCGGATGAAGCGAGCCCGGACCGGACCTCTGAAGGGACGATGGTGTCAGGTGGCTCCAGACCGGCGGCCGAGGAGCTGCCGTTGCCAGGCAGCGTCGACCAGGGTGCCGAGAACAACCGGGGTGCCGAGAACAACCAGGGCGACGAGGAGACGCCGCAGCAGCGGACCGCCCGCTTTGAGCGTGACGCGATGCCATTGCTCGACCAGCTCTATGCGGCAGCGCTTCGGATGACCCGCAACCCGGCTGACGCCGAGGACCTTGTCCAGGAGACCTATCTCAAGGCTTATGGCGCTTTCACTTCGTTCCGCGCGGGCACCAACCTGAGGGCTTGGCTGTACCGCATCCTCACCAACACCTACATCAACGGCTACCGCAAGCGTCAGCGTCAGCCGGTGGCGCAACCTTCTGAAGAGATCACTGACTGGCAGCTGGCCCAGGCAGCGCAACATACCTCGTCGGGTCTGCGTTCGGCGGAGATGGATGCGCTGGACCGGTTGCCTGACTCCGACGTCAAGGATGCCCTGAGCCAGCTGGCCGAGGATTTCCGGATGGCGGTTTACCTCGCTGACGTCGAGGGTTTCGCCTACAAGGAGATCGCTGAGATCATGGGTACCCCGATCGGGACTGTGATGTCACGGTTACATCGGGGGCGCAAGCAGTTGCGCGACATGCTCACCGGCGTGGCCCGGGAGCGGGGCTTCCTGCGAGATGCGGAGGTCGCGTCATGAGCTGTGGAGATTGCCACGACGCAGATCCGCATCACGACGCAGATCCGCACCACACGGACTGCCACGAGGTGCTCGCCGAGCTGTGGCTGTTCCTGGACAACGAGTGCAACAACGAGCGGCGTGAGTTGCTGCGGCGCCATCTGGACGACTGCGATCCGTGTCTGGAGGAGTTCGGCCTCGAGGAGCATCTCAAGGCATTGCTCGCTCGTAAGTGCGGCGGTGACCACGCCCCCGACGCACTCAAACAGAGGTTGCGCCAGTCCATCCGCGAGATCATGATGCGCCAGGCTGTTCTCCGTGCGGACGTGGCGGTTCACCAGGGGAGGACGGGACCATGATCGAGGGGGCGACCAGCGTTGAGAGCCACGCCTGGCTGTCAACCGAGCGCTGAGTTCACCGGCGGGCCCGCCGGCGCTGCGGCGGGCCCGCCGGTGAACTCAGCTGTTCGGACGGTTACCGTGGTTGGCGGCGTTCTTCTTCCGGCTACGCTTCTTGCGGCCCCGCTTTGACATGACCTTTCCCTCCTGCGTCGATGGATGTCGGGCGTCATGAGGGAGTGTGTCACGGTGCGCTATGACGCCACCGACCGTGGGCCACCAACCGTGGTTGGATAACAGGGCCGAGGCGTCGAGGAGGACGATCCATGATCGAGGAGATCCGGGCCGAGATGGTGGCCAACGTGTGGAAGATCGTGGTCGCCGAGGGCGACGTGGTGTCCGATGGTGACACGTTGGTGATCCTCGAGTCCATGAAGATGGAGATCCCGGTCCTGTCCGAGGTCGAAGGAACTGTCGCGAAACTAGTGGTCTCGGAGGGCGATGTGGTGCAGCAGGGCGACCTGATCGCCGTGGTTGAGTGACCTCGCCGGTGAGCGGGTCACCGGCGAGGTGGTGAGCTGCATTGTCGACGCTGAGCGAGTTGCTCGCCCGACATACCCACTTGCCCGGTGCGGCGGTCGGCCACCTGCAGCGGATCGTCGCCGAGTGGCAGCTGCTCGCTGATCTAGCCTTCGCCGATCTGCTGATGTGGGCTCCGCTGGACGTCGCCGATCAGCCAGGAGACTTCCTCTGCGTGGCCCATGTCCGGCCCACTACCGGCCCCACCGTCCATCCCGAGGACGTGGTCGGCACCCGTGCTGCCGACACCGAGTATCCCCGGCTGCGCCAAGCATTCCGGCAGGGCGACATCCTGCGTGACGAGCAGCCACGCTGGCTGCTCGGCGTGCCGGTGCGTCACGAGGTGGTCCCAGTGCGGTTGGGCGAGCAGCAGATCGCCGTCCTGGGACGGGAGGCGAACCTGGCGGTGCCCCGGGTGCCTAGCCCGCTGGAGATCGCGTACCTGGGAATCGCCACAGACCTGTGTCAGATGCTGGCCGATGGCACTTTCCCCAACACGGGCACTACCCCGGACCTTCACGGTGGGCCGCGAGCGGGTGATGGCTTGCTTCGGCTCGACGCAGGCGGAAGCGTGATCTACGCGAGTCCCAATGCGCTGTCGGCCTACCATCGGATGGGGCACGCCGCCGACCTCCGGGGTGAACCGCTCGCGCCGCTGACCCGCCGGCTGATCTCTGACCCGTTCGACGCCGCGGAGGTCGCGCAGCGGATCCGCGCCGCGGTCCGGGGTGACCCGAGTACCCGGATCGAGGCCGACGCCGCCGGTGCCACGATGCTGTTCCGCGCGCTGCCACTGCGTCCGCGGGGAGCGTCGGCTGGCGCGTTAGTCCTGGTCCGCGACGTGACCGAGGTACGGAGCCGGGATCGCGCGCTGCTGTCCAAGGACGCGACGATCAGGGAAATCCACCACCGGGTGAAGAACAATCTGCAGACAGTGGCCGCTCTGCTGCGGTTACAGTCTCGCCGTACGGCGAACGTCGAAGCCCGCCGAGCGCTGCAGGAATCGGTGCGTCGGGTGGCCTCGATCGCCATGGTGCACGAGACACTGTCGATCTCCCTCGATGAGCGGGTCGACATCGATGACGTCGTGGACAAGGTGCTCTCCATGGTCTCCGAGGTGTCGGGAGAGGAGAGCCGGGTGGTGGTACGCCGGGAGGGCGTTTTCGGGGTCTTGGCCGCCGAGTTCGCCACACCGCTGGTCATGGTGCTCACCGAACTGGTGCAGAACGCCTTGGAACACGCCTTCGAGCCGGGCCAGGGGGGCGAGGTGCTTCTTCGCGCCGAGCGATCCGCCGGATCGCTGGAGGTGATCGTCTCCGATGATGGCTGCGGGTTGCCGCCGGGCTTCTCGTTGGCCCGGGCTGAGCGGTTGGGCTTGCAGATCGTCCGGACGTTGGTTGATTCCGAGCTGCGGGGATCCCTGGACCTTCAACGTAGGCAACCCTGTGGCACCGTGGCGGTGCTGAGGTTGCCGCTGACGGTGCGCCGCTGACGGGTGCGGCCGGACGGACCCCTTCGATGCCTCGCTGATCCACCGGGAAGGGCCCGGTAGGTCGAAGGGGGTCCGGCGCCAGTGCCGGACCCCCTTCGATGGTGCTAGGTACGCGGATCAGGCGCCGCTACGGGCCCCGGTACGAGCATTGCGCCGCTTGAGGGCGCGTCGCTCGTCCTCGCTCATGCCGCCCCATACACCAGCATCCTGCCCGGATGCGAGTGCCCAGTTGAGGCACTCAGCATTGACCGGGCAACGCCGACATACGGTTTTCGCCTCGACGATCTGCAGCAGAGCGGGGCCGCTGGTTCCCACAGGGAAGAACAGCTCGGGGTCCTCGTCTCGGCAGGCCGCGCGGTGGCGCCAGTCCATGGTGCTTGCTCCTCGTCGATCGCGCTGGTGACTCTGCTGCCCCAGCGCTGTCATCGTCTGTCGTTTTAAGGCTTGTGAATGATTTCACAATCACCCGCGATGTCAAGAGGTATCGACGGACTTAGTGTGTCAGTTCACCCGGCGGTTACCCTCCACGCGAACTGCCAACCGCATGTGAAGCCGATTCAGAAGCACTATCCGGACATAGCTGCGCGCCACGGTCACTTGATCACAACTGCCCGCACCGCTCGGCTACCGCGACAGAGTCACCACGGTGCACCGTCTACGAAACTCATCGACCAGGAGGTCGCTGGACTTCGACGACAGCTAGCCCTGTGAGTTCTAACGACGGTCACGGTCCGAACGTTTCGGCCGAATTTGCGTCCGGCCGCCTAGCTCAGCTGTTCCGGAGCGTCCCGCGATAAGCGGCTAATCTGCTGCGGTGAACGGCCACATACTCCTTCCCTGCGGAGGCAGCATGAACACCGGCGAGCCCGCGGCCCCACGCCCGGTGCTGGTTGCCGGCCTCTTGGTGGGATTGCAGGGCTTGGTTGGTATCGCGATCGCGGTCGGGCTGTTCGTCACGGCAACGCGCGGATCCACCGGTCCAGTGCCGGTCGCGGCCACCGCGGTCTGGCTGGCCGGTTTCGGGGGCATCCTGCTCGCCGTGGGGGCGTATCTGGTGCGGGGCCGCCACGGTGCGCGCACCCCGGCTATCGTGGCTCAGCTTCTGCTGCTCGGTGTTTGCTGGTATGCCGCGGGCCCCTCGTCCCAGCCGGCATATGGGCTACCAGCCGGGGCGTTCTGCGTGGTCGTGTTGGTACTGCTGTTCTGCCCGCCTGCGCTGCGCTGGGCCACTGGCACGCACCGCCAAGCCCGCTGAGCCCCGCGCTCGCCTGCGAGTGGTCGCATGGATGCGCGGGTACGTTGGTGCAGCGTCGGGAAGGGGTCTCAGTTGAGCTGCGCCCGTAGGCTCCGTGCGGCGTATTCGAGCAGTGCTGCGTGCTGCGGCCACTGGGAGGTCTGCGACTCGAGGAACTTGGCGCCGTCGAGGAAGCGGCCCTGCCGGCCGAGTGTCTGGCCGAGCTCGATCGAGTTCTTGAGCCCCCACCCCGGGCAGCGCCAGGCGCATCCGCAATACCCACTCCAGGTCGGCGGGACGGCCGAGATCGCGGTAGGTGCTGCGCAGATTCTGCAGGATGCGGGCGAAAATCGCTCTCCGTGGTGCGGTGGTCAGCAGGTGCCGCCCGAACGTAACGTCGGGACCGGCCCGGTTGGCGGTGCGGAACAGCGTCTCGCAACCGGCGAGGTCTATCAGCGCGCCACCGTTGAACGCATCGAGGTAGTGGTCAGTGGCCATCGGCCGGAGAAGGAAATGACCCGGCATGCTGATGCCCTCGAGCGAGACGCCGGCGCGGCGCCCTACCTCCAGACAGACGACCGACAATGTGATCGGAATGCCCAGCCGACGGTCGATCACGTGGTTGAGCAGGGAGTTGCGAGGGTCGTAGTAGTTCGTGGTGTTGCCGGCGAAGCCCTTGTCGACGAACAGCCGATGGATGAGCGTCTCGAGCGAGTCGACCCGCTCGGCCAGCCGATCCAGTTCGCGCAACCAGGTGTCCGCGTCGAGTCCCGGATCTGCGCCAGCGGCGATCGCGAGTGCGCCCACGTCAAGTTCCGGCCCGGGCCCGCGCCCGGCCAGCAAGGTGGTGAAGTGCTCTACTGCGTCCACGGTGTAGCCGATCGTGCGCCCTCTCGGGCGCGGTGTCCACAGCCAGCGAGGATGGGCGGCCAAGACCAGGGGCAGGTGCGGAGGCTTAACTGCCGTGGGAGTCGGTCAGCATCGACCTGTGTCACTGGGGGATGCTAGGACACCGTCTGAGAAGCGACGCCGACCAACGGAGGATTGTTTCCGCTGGTCGGCGCGGTTTCACGAGGTCACGATCTCAGCCTTGCTTGGTCTCCCAGAAGATCTTGCCAATCTCAGCGATCTGGTCCAGCAGCTCCTGGCCGGTCTTGGGGTCAGTCGAGCCCTTGGTGCCGGAGGCACCCGCGGCCTTGGTGGCCTTGTTGAACAGCTCATGCAGTTGCGGGTACTTCTCGAAGTGCAGCGGCTTGAAGTAGTCGGTCCACAGTACCCAGAGGTGATGCTTCACCAGGTCGCTGCGTTGCTCCTTGATCTCGATCGCGCGCGCGCGGAACTCGGGGTCCTCGTTGGATTGGTACTTCTCCTGGATCGCTTTGACCGACTCGGCCTCGATCCGGGCCTGCGCCGGATCGTAGACGCCGCACGGGAGGTCGCAATGCGCAGTAACCTCCAGGTGGGGGCGGTGCAGAATGCGCGACAGCAGTCGCATCGTTCCTCCCTGACAAGTGGTGCTCCGAACGTCATGCGACCCTACTCGCGCGTGGCCTCGCGAGCATCCCGGGCGGTGATCATCCTGGGGATCATGAGTACGGAGTCACAGGTGGGGGGCTGGCCGTGGCGGCGGGCCGTGGTACGCGGTCCTTCGATGTCCCCGACGCTGTCCGACGGCGACGTGCTGCTGCTGCGGCTGGGAGCCCGACCTCGACCTGGGGCGGTGCTGCTCGTCCGGTGGGTGCAGCGCCCCGGTCAGCTGTCGATCAAGCGTGCCGTAGGCAGGCACGGCGACGGCTGGTGGGTGCTGGGCGATAACCCCGACGGCTCCACCGACTCCCGTCACCTGGGTACCGCGTACCCGATCGCGGTCGTGATCGCCCGACTGTGGCCCCGCCCTCGCGTTGCGCGGGCTCGGCGGGATACCTGGCACCCGAACAACCCCGCTCAGCCCGCTGAACGGGGTGCAGCGGCGCGGAGTTCGGCGTAGCGGGCTTGGCAGTCCGCCCAGGCAGGGAGGACACCTGACGCGGCGGCTTCGGCGAGGGTGGGGGCGGCGTGGTCCTTGTCGGACAGGACCAACTCGTAGTCGGCGGGCCAGGGCAGCCGTAGCATCGGGTCGAGCGGGTACACCGTGCGTTCTGCTGAGGGGTCGTATCCGGTGGAACACAGGTAGGTCATGACGGTGTCATCGGCCAGCGCGAGGAACGCGTGCCCGATGCCCTCGGAGAGGTACACGGCGCGGTAGGTCTCGGTGTCCAGCAGCACCGAGTCCCAGTGGCCGAACGTGGGGGAACCCATCCGGACGTCGATCGCGACGTCCAGGAGCGAACCCCGGCAGCAGTACACGTACTTGGCCTGGCCGGGTGGCACGTCGGAGAAGTGCACCCCACGGATCACCCCGCGGTGGGAGATGCTGTGGTTGGACTGCGTCAGCTGCAGCCGGTGACCCGTGGCGTCGACGAACGCGGGTTGCTGAAACGGTGCGACGAACCGGCCGCGCGCGTCGGGGAAGATCTTCGGGGTGAACTCGACCACTCCCGGCACCGCCAGTTCACGGAACTGCACAGCGCCTCACCCTAGTCAGCGGACCGGCGCGCAATGCGACTTTAGCCACCTGATCTGGTGATGTTCTAGATCCACGGCCGCGGAAGTTGGGCCTCACCTGTCACGCGCGGTTGCACAAGGCGCATAACCTATCGCCGTTTCGCGCGTTGGTGCACACGACGGGGTTGTGACACGTCGTTGCCAGAGTCGAAGCGCTGTGGCGGTTGGCGCGGTGGGAGGGTGGTGCCGTGGCCGAGCGGGCTGAGCGGGTCGAGTTCGTCCCCTTATCGCTGGATCCTGGAGAGGTGAGCTGGGCTGCGCCCGGTCGTCCACTCGCGGCCTTGCGGCCTGGTCGGCCGACCTCGTTGTCGCCGGATTCGTGGACGCAGCTGCCCTCGTCGCAGGCTCCGTGGTCGCGGAGTTCGCCGCCCCGGATCCCGCTGCCGCAGTCGCCTGCGCTGGTCTGCGCGGACGGTGTCGTCGTTCAAGCGAATCCGGCCGCAGTCCAGCTCGCCGGCCGGTGGCTGCCCGATTCGTTGACCGGCCTTCCGCTGCACCGCCTGCTCGCGGACGCAAGTACCGGCACCGGCGGCACTGCCACCGACGCCGAGCTGATCGGCCCGGACGGTCGCGCGGTACCGGTGCGGGTGACACGCTGGACTGTGCCGGGCACTGACCTGCTCGTGGTCTTCCTGGTCGACGTCTCCGACCTCCGAGTGGCCGACCTCGCGTCGAGTATCGGCGAGCTTGCCCAGCAACGCGAGCAATTGGTCGAGGCGCAGCGGATCGCCCGGATCGGCAGCTTCACCTGGGAGTGGCCCACCAACAAGCTCAGCTACAGCCCAGCGCTGAGGGAGCTGTTCTCCGGCCGCTGCGTCGAGGGTGCCGACCCCTTCCGGCACATCCATCCCGAGGATCTGCCCGATTTGTTCCGCCGGGTCCACGAGATGGTTTCCGACCCCGATACGGGAACCCAGGAGGTGGAGTTCCGCGGGCTGCCAGAGCATGGTGAGGCTCGCTACGTGTGTCGCCTGCGGCCCGAGCGGTCGGTCAGGGGGGAGCTGCTGCGTCTGGTCGGCACAGTGCAGGACGTCACGCAGGCGCGAGCGGGGGAGCGCGAGCTGCGTGCTGAGCAGCGCCGGCTGGCGCAGGCGCAACGGGTGGCCCGGGTCGGCACCTGGGAATGGGATCCGGGCTGTGATCGGCTGGTCTGGTCGGACGTGATGCAAGCTCTCTACGGGGTGGCGTTCCGTCAGACCACCTACCAGACCTTTGTGTCCCTGGTGCATCCCGATGACCGGGATTGGGTGGACGAACTGTGGCGTCAGCTGGTCATCGACCAGGTGCCGGTGGAATGCGAGCATCGGGTGCTGCGACCGGACGCAACGGTGCGCACCTTCCGCTGCCATGGCGCGGCCATCGTTGACGTGTCCGGACGTCTCCGTCTGGTCGGCACCGTGCAGGACGTCACCGAACAGCGGGCCACCGAGACCCGGATGATGCGCTCCAGCCAGCGCTTCGCGGACCTGGTGGCGATCACGCCGGTGGGCATCGGGATCTTCGATGACCACGACCGGCTCGTCGACGCCAACGAAGCGCTGTGCAAGCTGCTGGGTTACGACTTGGAGACGCTTCGAGGAATGAACTTCGAGGCGTTCACCCATCCCGACGAGCGGGCCGGACGGCTGCGATTCCTGCGCACCCCGCACACAGCGCGGTCCGAGTCCGCGTCCGGGAGCTATACGGTGCCGCAGCGGATGCTGCTGCGGGCCGATGGTGATCCGGTGTATTGCGAGCTGCACGTCTCGGCCTCAGTGCAGGACGATGGCCAGCGCTTCCTGCTGGTGATCTTCACCGACATCTCCGAGCGGCGTCGGGTGGCCGAGTCACTCGCTTACCGGGCGACGCACGACGAGCTCACCGGTCTGCCCAACCGGGCCGCGATCAAGGACATTCTGACCGAGCTGCTCGCGTCGGGCGACCGCGAGATCGCGGTGCTGTTCTGCGATATCGACAACTTCAAGCGGGTCAACGATGCGTTAGGCCATGACGCCGGCGATGAGCTGCTGGTCGCACTGGCGCAGTGGCTGCAGGACGGGTTGCCCGAGGGTTGCGTCGCCGGCCGGCTGTCCGGCGACGTCTTCGTGGTGCTCTGCTCCGACGTGGCCGTCCTGGGCGGCATCGGCTCGCTCGTCGCCAAGGTCTCGGGGTTGCTGCGCACCGCGATCCCGCTGCGCGGCCAGGTGATCCGGGTGTCAGCGGCCATCGGGGTGGCTGTGCCGGACGCCTCGACCCGCGGCCCGCAGGACCTGATGCGCTTCGCCGACGCGGCCATGTACGAGGCCAAGCGGACCGGCACCGGACATTTCGCGATGGCCAACGCGGCGCTGATCGAGTCAGTCGATCAGCAGGTGGAGCTGGAAGGCCAGCTTCGCGAGGCGCTTGCGCACGACGAACTGCAGCTGCACTACCAGCCGGTGGTCAATCCGGATGGGGTGATCCTCTCTGCGGAGGCGCTGATCCGCTGGCCGCACCCGGAGCGTGGAATGCTCAGCCCGGCTGTCTTCCTGCCGGTTGCCGAGCAGGGCGGTCTGATGCGCGAGCTGGACCGGTGGGTGCTGCGTACTGCGCTGCGTGAGGCACGGGACTGGGTGGCGTGGAATGGGCGCCCGGTCTCCGTCGCGGTCAATCTCGCTGATCCCGGTGATTCCGACTTCGTGGTCGCTGTCGCGGCCGCGATGGCGGACAGCGGGCTGCCCTGGGACCGCCTGGTTCTGGAACTGGTGGAAACGACGTTGATCGGCCTGCCCACGGCGACTCTTCAGGCGATGGACGAGCTGGTCGAGCGTGGCGTTCGCTTCGCGGTGGACGACTTCGGCACCGGTTACTCCTCGCTGGCCCGGCTCAAAGACTTGCCCGCGCAGATCGTCAAGCTGGACCGTCGATTCGTCACCGGGGTAGACGATGACCCGTCGGACTTCGCGGTGGCCCGCGCGGTGGTCGATATGGCCCGCGCGATGGGTCGCGTCTGTGTCGCCGAGGGTGTCGAGACGGCAACCCAGTTCCAGGTGTTGCGGGAGCTCGGCGTGAACGCCTACCAAGGCTGGCTATTCTCCCGCGCCCTCCCACCCGCCGATTTCCGCGCCCTCCTAGACCGCGGCCCCCTCCCCCATTAACCCGCGGGTCCCGGCTCCGACATGGAGACATATCGGGGTGATCGGGCCCGTCTTTGCCCCGATATGTCTCCATGTCGGGATGGCCCCGTCCGGGTTACGGTTTGAGGGTGATCGAATTTCGTGGGGTCGGCAAGCGGTTCGACGACGGCACCGTGGCCGTGGAGGCGCTGGATCTCGTGGCCGCCGAGGGACAGATCACCGTGCTGGTCGGGCCGTCGGGGTGCGGCAAAACCACGTCCTTGCGCATGGTCAACCGGATGATCGAGCCCACCGCGGGCACGCTGCTGGTCGGTGGGCGTGACATTCGCACCCGCGCACCCGCGCAGCTGCGCCGGGGCATCGGCTATGTCATCCAGCAGGCCGGGCTGTTCCCACACCGCACTGTGATAGACAACATCGCCACGGTGTCGCTGCTGACCGGGGCGACCCGGCGGGCAGCCCGGACCCGGGCCGCGGAGCTGCTCGAGCTCGTCGGGTTGTCCACCGAGCTGGGCCGGCGCTACCCGGCGCAGCTGTCCGGCGGCCAGCAGCAGCGGGTCGGGGTCGCCCGCGCGCTCGCCGGCGACCCGCCGGTATTGCTGATGGACGAGCCGTTCTCCGCCGTCGACCCGGTGGTTCGTGAGGACCTGCAGGACCAGTTGCTGCGACTACAGGGTGAGTTGGGTAAGACCATCCTGTTCGTCACCCACGACATCGACGAGGCGGTCAAGCTCGGTGACGCCGTGGCGGTGCTGCGCACCGGCGGTGTGCTGGCCCAGTTCGATCCGCCGCAGCGGCTGCTGGCCGAGCCCGCCGACGACTTCGTCGCCGCGTTCGTCGGACGGGACCGTGGCTACCGGGCACTGTCGTTCGTCTCTTCCGAGGGCCTCCCGGTGCATTCGGTGGACACGGTGCGGGTGGGCGAGCCCGCGGCGAGGCCGGGGTGGCGGCTGGCAGTGGACAGCGACGGCAGGCCGCGCGGCTGGCTTGCCCCGAAGGAGTCCGATGGTGCGCTGTCTGCCGGTGGATCGCTGCACCGGCTGGGCGGTCCGATGCGCACCGCGCTGGACGCCGCACTGTCCTCGCCGTCGGGGCTCGGGGTGGTGGTCGACGGTGATGGCGCCGCGGTAGGCGGGGTGCGCGCCGAGGACGTCCTCGCGGTGTGGCGCAGGCAGCGGGGCGCCGATGCCCAGTAGCGTCGGATTGCTCGGCGACATCGGCACTTACCTGAGCAGCTCGAGTAACCGGGAGAAGGTGCTCGAGCTGCTCAGCGATCACCTCGTTCTCGCGCTGCTGCCGTTGCTCATCGGGCTGGTGGTAGCGGTACCGCTGGGGTGGGCGGCGCAGCGGGTGCACTGGCTGCGCGCGGTGGTGCTCGGGTCGGCCACCGTGGTGTACACCGTGCCGGCGCTGGCCCTGTTCGTGATCATGCCTGGAATCCTGGGCACCCGGATCCTGGACGGGGTGAACGTGGTGGTGTCGCTGGCGCTGTACACCTCGGCGCTGCTGGTGCGCCCGGTGGTCGACGCGCTGGACGCCGTGCCCGCACCCGTGGTCACCGCGGCCACCGCGATGGGTTACCAACCGCTCCGGCGATTCGTCGCCGTCGAGCTGCCGATGGCCGTTCCGGTGCTCGCCGCTGGCGTGCGGGTGGCGTCGGTGAGCAACATCAGCCTGGTCAGCGTGGGGGCGCTGATCGGGATCGGGGGGTTGGGCCAGCTGTTCACCGAGGGGTTCCAGACCCGGTACCTGGCACCGATCGTGATCGGCATCGTGCTGATCGTCCTGCTGGCGCTGGCGATGGACCTGCTGCTGGTCGCCCTGCGGCGGGCGGTCACCCCGTGGACGAGAACATGATCATTGCTTGGTTGACGGTGAGCCGCTCCTACCCCGACCACATCTCACCGCTGAGGCTCGACGGGTAGCATCTTGCAGCGTCATCCCGGCCAAGATTGCAGTTGCACATGCAGCGGTCTTGGTCGGGTGATCTTCATGTCGAGCTACCGACCTCTCCTCGACGCATCACCCGATGTTCTACATGGTTACTCAACAGCCTCTGAGAGAAAGCGAAGGGGCCTGCGATGACGGTGTGGGCGGAGTTCGGTGGGCGGTTCGCGCTGGGGGTGTCCAGCTGATTCTGTCGATGCCCGTTGAGTGGGTGTTGGTTTTTGGGGGGTTGGGATGCCGGGTGTCGGGGCGGGGCCGCGGCGGGTGTTTGTGAGTCATACGTCGGAGTTGGCGCGGTTTCCGGCGGGGCGGTCGTTTGTGGCGGCGGCGCGGCGGGCGGTGTGTCGGGCCGGGGATGTCACTGTCGAGATGGCGTATTTCGGGCCGCGGGATCAGCAGCCGGCGCGGGTGTGTCGGGATGCGGTGCTGGGCGCGGATGTGTATGTGGCGGTGGTGGGTTTTCGGTATGGCTCGCCGGTGGTTGATCGCCCGGGGCTGTCGTATACGGAGTTCGAGTTCGATGTGGCCGGCGAGGCGGGGTTGCCGCGGTTGGTGGTGTTGCTGGGTGAGGAGGCTGAGGGTCCGAGGGATTTGTTTGTTGATCTGCGTTACGGCGCTCGGCAGGAGGCGTTTCGGGCCCGGCTGACCGAGTGCGGGGTGACGGTAGCGATGGTCAGGTCACCGGAGGAGCTGAGCGAGGTGTTGTTTGCGGGGTTGCGGGATCTGCCGCCGGCCCGCCCGGGGGATGTACCGGTGGGTCGGGTGTGGAATGTGCCGGCCCGTAGCTCGGTGTTCACGGGGCGGGAGGAGCTGCTCACCGCGCTGCATGCCGCGTTGCAGGGTGAGGGGTGCTCGAGGGCGGTGGTGCAGGCCTTGTATGGAATGGGGGGGATCGGCAAGACCGCGCTGGCGATCGAGTATGCCCACCGTTACGGGGCCGCCTACGACGTGGTGTGGTGGGTCCCGGCGGAGCAACCGGCGCTGGTGGCCGTCCGGCTGGCCGAGCTGGCCTACGCCCTGGATCTGGCGAGTGCCACCGATCCGGTGACGGTGGCGGTGGCGCGGCTGCTGGGGGTGTTGCGGGAGCGGGATCGGTGGCTGCTGATCTTTGACAACGCTGAGGAGCCTGCGGCGTTGGCCGGATATCTGCCGGGGGGTGGCGGGCAGGTGGTGATCACGTCCCGTAACCCCGGTTGGCATGAGCTGGCCACCCGGGTGGGGGTGGGTGTGTTCGATCGGGGTGAGTCGATCACGCTGCTGTGTCGCCGCGCCCCGCAGTTGACCGAGGGTGAGGCGGGGCGGATCGCACAGGCACTGGGGGATCTGCCCTTGGCGCTGGCCCAAGCTGGGGCGCATCTGGCCGACATCGCCCTCGGTGTGGGGGACTACCTGACCCTGCTGGCTGAGCGGACCACGGAGCTGCTGACTCAGGGCACTCCCGCGACCTACCCGGTGTCGTTGGCCGCGAGCGTCCAGATCGCCCTGGACCGGTTGGTTGCCCAGTCACCGGCTGCGGTGGTGTTGCTGACGTTGGCAGCTCACCTGGGGCCGGAGCCGATCCCGCTGACCCTGTTCACCACCCACCCCACCCAGCTGCCTGGCCCGCTGGCGACTGCGGCCGCTGATCCGTGGGCGTTCGCCGCGCTGACTCGGCTGCTGCACCAGCACGGGCTGGCCCATGTCGAGTCAGCCACCTTGGTGCTGCATCGGCTGCTCGCCGCGATCTTGCGCACCCAGCCCCACCAACAGCAGAATCTGCCCATCTTGGCGGTTGGGTTGCTGCGTGCCGTGGTCCCCGCCGACACCCCATGGAATAACCCGCCGGTCTGGCCGGCCTGGCGTCAGTTTCTGCCGCATGTCCTGGTCGCCACCGATTCTCACCGCAACTGTGCTGGGGTCGAGCTGGACGTGGCCTGGCTGCTTGACCGCGCCGGGTTGTATCTGCAGAGCCGGGGGGAAGCCGCCACCGCCCGCCCGCTGTTCGAACGCGCCTGGGACCTGCGCCGTTCCCGGCTGGGCGACGACCACCTCGACACCCTGGAATCGGCCAACAACCTCGCCTGCAACCTCTGGGCGTTGGGGCAGTGCGAACAGGCCCACCAGCTTGCTGAGGACACCCTCATCCGCTGCCGCCGGGTCCTGGGAGCCGACCACCCCCACACCCTGATTTCGGCCACCGCCCTTGCCCTCATTTGGGCGCTGGGGCGGTATGAGCAGGCCCGCCAGCTCGGTGAGGACACTCTCACCCGGGCCCGCCGGGTGTTGGGTGATGATCATTCCTGCACCCTGCTCTTGGCCACCATCCTCGCCGCCACCCTGCGGGAGATGGGGCACTACGAGCGGGCCCACCAACTCGGTGAGGACACCCTCATCCGCTGCCGCCGGGTGTTGGGTGATGACCACCCCTACACCCTGCTCTCGGCCACCATCCTCGCCGCCGCCCTGCGGGAGGTGGGACACTACGAGCGGGCCCGCCGGCTCGGCGAGGACACCCTCACTCACCTACGCCGGGTGCTGGGTGATGATCACCTTTACACCCTGCTCTCGGCTACTTTCCTCGCTGCCACCTTGCGAGAGGTGGGGCACTACGGGCAGGCTCGCCGGCTCGGTGAGGACACTGTCATCCGGGCCCGCCGGGTGTTGGGTGATGATCATCCCTACACCCTGCTCTCGGCTGCCATCCTCGCTGCCACCCTGCGGGATTTAGGGCACTACGAGCCGGCCCGCCAGCTCGGTGAGGACACCCTCACCCACCTGCGCCGGGTGCTAGGCGATGACCACCCCCACACCCTGCGCTCGGCCACAGTTCTCGCCGCCACCTTGCGGAATCTGGGGCACTACAAGCGGGCCCGCCAGCTCGGTGAGGACACCCTCACCCATCTACGTCGGGTGCTGGGTGATGATCACCCCTACGCCCTGCTCTCGGCCACCAGCCTCGCCGCCACCCTGCGGGAGATGGGGCACTACGAGCCGGCCCACCGGCTCGGTGAGGACACCCTCATCCGCTGCCGCCGGGTGTTGGGTGATGATCACCCCTACACCCTGCTCTCGGCCGCCATCCTCGCTGCCATCCTGCGGGATTTAGGGCACTACGAGCCGGCCCACCAGCTCGGCGAGGACACCCTCATCCGCTGCCGCCGGGTGCTGGGTGATGACCACCCCCACACCCTGCGCTTGGCCACCAGCCTCGCAGAGCCACCCCGACATGATCGGGCGCGGGCTGCTGACAGTTGTCAATAGCGCGTTACAGTAGAACGTGATCTTCTCACAGGTGCTGGCCTGGTTCGCCGACCCGGTGCACTGGCGTGGCCCGGACGGGGTCCCGGTGCGCATCGCCGAGCACCTGTACTACACGGTCGTCGCGGTGTTCATCGCCTCGGTGATTGCGGTGCCGCTGGGGTTGCTGGTGGGACACACGGCCCGCGGCGGGGTGGTGCTGGTAGGGCTGGCCAACGCGATGCGAGCGTTGCCCACGCTGGGTCTGCTGACTTTCTTGTTCCTGCTGCTGCGCTCGCAGGGAATCTCTGCGCTGGTCGCCCTGGTCGTGCTGGCGGTTCCCCCGGTGCTGGCCGGTAGCTACGCCGGCGTGCGCAGCGTCGACGCGGGAGTAGTCGACGCCGCGCGGGGGATGGGCATGACGTCGGCGCAACGGCTGTGGCAGGTGGAGCTACCGGGGGCGCTTGCGCTGCTGCTCGGCGGGGTGCGTAGCGCCGTGCTGCAGGTAGTCGCGACCACGACCGTGGCAGCGTATGTGGGGCTGGGTGGTCTGGGTCGGCTGCTGCTTGATGGGCTGCGTTCGGGGCCGGGCGGCTACCCGCAGATGGCGGCCGGAGCGCTGCTCATCGCGGTGCTGGCGGTGCTGCTGGACCTGCTGCTGGCTGGGGTGGTGCGGTTTGCGGTGCCCACCGGGCTTCGGCTGGCCGCGGGGGGCACGTCCCGACGGATCGGAGGATGAGAATGGCGACACGTCTCGTGGCACTGATGGTGACCGTCCTGATGGCGGTGGTGGCCTGCGGGTCCGGCAACCCGCTCGCCGGGGGTGGGAGCCCAGGCACCGTCGTGGTCGGCTCAGCCGATTTCACCGAGAGCGAGTTGCTCATGGAGATCTACGCTGCGGCACTGCGCAAGGCGGGGATCGAGGTGCAGACCCGCCCCCGGCTAGGCTCCCGTGAGATCACCAATCCCGCCCTCGCGGACGGATCGATCACTGTGATGCCCGAGTATTCGGGCAATCTGTTGCGCTCCATCGACGCGCGGTCACCCGCCACGACGTCAGACGACGTGTACGCAGCGCTGCAACGGGGCCTGCCGCGAAGTCTGGAGGTGCTCAAGCAGTCCGAAGCGCAGGATTCCGACGTTCTGGTCGTCACCCAGCAGACCGCCGCGACGTTGGGGCTCACCAGCATGGAGGGCCTCGGGTCGCACTGTGGCCAGCTCACCCTGGGCGCCGCCGGTGAGTGGTCGGCTCGATGGAAGAGCACGATCGCTCAAGTCTACGGGTGTACGTTTCGCGAGATCCGCAGCACCGATCCCGCCGGTCCGGTGACGCTGGAGGCATTGCGCAGCGGGCAGGCCCAGGTGGTGAACCTGTTCACCACCTCGCCCGACATCGCCGCCAACCGGTGGGTCGAGCTGACCGACCCGAAGCACATGTACCCTGCTCAGCACGTCGTTCCGCTGGTCCGTGCCGGGGCACTGAACCAGGCGGGCATCGACGCGCTGAACAGGGTCTCTGCCGCGCTGACCACGGCCAAGCTCACTGAGCTCAACCGCCGGATCACCCAGGACCGGGCGGTCCCCGCCGATCTGGCCAAGAACTTCGCCTCGTGAGTGCGGAACACTGTTCCGCACTCACGAGGCGGCGCGGTTGGCCATTACCGCACCGAGCACGCCGAGACCGGCCAGCACCGCGAGCAGCATCGGCACAGCGAGCGCCGCCGAGCCCAGCAGCGCCAGCAGCGCTCCGCCGGCGCCGATCAGGATCGCGGTGCTGAGCTGGTCGGACATCTGCGCCGCCGACGAGTGGAATCCCACCTCACCGGCGCCGGACTGCTGCAGCAGCAGGAACGACACCGACGAGTAGCCCAACCCCATACCGATCCCGGCGATGCACCACAACGGCAGGGCCAACCACGGCGTACCCCAGGTAGGTGCAACCAGCAGCAGCCCGGTGGTGCCCGCGGTGAGCAGAACGAACCCGATCCGCAGCAACCGATGCCGGGGCAGCTCCGGGTGGCGTCCCTGCCATCCGGAGGCCGCCGACCAGCCCAGCGAGGCGACCACCAGCGGGATCCCGGCGGCAGCCAGCGACCAGTGGTGGGTGCTGGTCAGGGTCAACGGCAGGTAGGAGTTGGCGGTGAAGAACACCCCGGCGAGCAGCCCGCGGGTGGCCACCACGGCCGGCACTCCGGGGCGCCCCCGGAAGACCCCGGCCGGCAGCAACCGGCGCATCGACGGCACCAGCAGCACCAGTGCCATGCCGGCCACTGCGGCGGTCGAGACGCTGGGGCGTTGGGAGGCCCAGCTCAGCGCGGAGACTGCGACCGCGGCGCACAGAGCGGCGAACCCGAGGCCGCGCTTGCGGGCAGTGGTGTTCCGGCCGGGGTCGGGTTGGCCGAGCCGGCGCACCGCCGGCACCATCAGCCCGATCGCGAGCATCACCACCGGCACCAGGCCGAGGAACACCCAGTGCCAGGACAGCCGGTCGGTCACCATCCCGGCGACCGGCGGTCCGATCAGGGAGGGCAGCACCCACGCCGAGGACATCAGCCCGAAGACTGCGGGGCGGGTGCGCTCGGGATAGACCACCGCGATGAGCACGTAGACCGCGACCGTCAAGGCGCCGGCACCCAAGCCCTGCAGCACCCGGCCCACCAGCAGCTGCGGCATGCCTCCTGCGGTGCCGGCCACCAGCAGACCGGCTCCGAACAGCGTCGGGGCCGCCAGCAGGGGGATCCTCGGGCCGGCCAGGTCGCACCATTGCCCCCCCAGCACGGTGCCGAATACACCGGCCGTCATGAACGCCACGAACGGCCAGGCGTACAGCGACAACGCGCCGAGGTCGGCCACCAGGGCCGGCATGGCGGTGCCCACCCCCATCGCTTCGAACGCCACCATGCTGACCAGCAGGAGCACCCCGACTGTGGTCGTGCGGCGGCTCGGACCGAACAGATCCGGGCGAACCGGAGTCGCGGATCCCGCGTCTGGCAGGGCGCTCATGGTGACCAGCTCATGGCCACCAGCGTGCAGCCTCGACCCGGGTGCAGGTCAAGGCGATCGGGGTAGGGGTTCGGTGCCTGGTGTCGGCGCCCCGCGTGTTCGGCTCGTTCGGACCTGGCGGCGGCGATCTGGTTGCCGACCTCGAAGGGTGTCGAGTGGTCTGATGTCCGGTGCGGTGCGAGGCTGGTGGGTATGGACTACACGCAGCTGGGCCGTAGCGGCCTTTCGGTGTCCCGACTGTGCCTGGGGACGATGAACTTCGGTCCGGTGACCTCGGAGGCCGATAGTCACGCGATCATGGATCGGGCCCACGAGCACGGGATCAACTTCTTCGACACCGCCAACGTCTACGGCTGGAGTAAGGGCAAGGGGATCACCGAGCAGATCATCGGGCGGTGGTTCGCCGTGGGCGGTGGACGCCGGGAGCGCACCGTTCTGGCGACCAAGCTCTACGGTTCGATGGGGGATTGGCCCAATGAGACCAAGCTCTCGGCGCTGAACATCCGGCGGGCCTGCGACGCCTCACTGCGCCGGCTGCAGACCGACTACATCGATCTTTACCAGATGCACCACGTGGACCGGGCCACCCCGTGGGAGGAGATCTGGGAGGCCATGTCGGTGCTCCGGCAACAAGGCAAGATCATCTATGTCGGCTCGTCGAACTTCGCCGGCTGGCACCTGGTCGCGGCGCAGGAGGCCGCCCGCCGCCAGCATGTCACCGGCCTGGTCAGTGAGCAGTCCATCTACAACCTGCTCACCCGGTGGGTCGAGCTGGAGGTGTTGCCCGCCGCGCGAGACTACGGCATCGGACTGATCCCGTGGTCGCCGCTGCACGGCGGCTTTCTCGGCGGGGTGCTGCGCAAGCAACGCGAAGGTGGGGGTTCGCGCAGCACCACCGGACGCTCGGCCGATGCACTCGAGGCTAACCGGGAGCGCATCGATGCCTACGAGAAGTTGTGCGCCGATCTCGGCGAGGATCCCGCCAACGTCGGGCTGTCCTGGTTGCTGCGCCAGGAGGGGGTGACCGCGCCGATCGTCGGTCCGCGGACCGTCGCGCAACTGGACAGCTCACTGCGAGCTGTCGCGATCACGCTGGACGCCGAGGTGCTGGCCCGGCTCGACGAGCAGTTTCCTCCACCTGGGCCCCACGGCGCCAAGCCCGCCCCGGAGGCTTATGCGTGGTAACGCCGTGCAGCACGCGACCGCACAGGCACCCGGCGCCAGAATAGTGGATCTTCAGTTCGGGAACTGATGGGCGATGTCCTCGTCGCCTGCGATCGACCCGTCGGCGCCGCGCTCGAGGTTGTCCGGCTCGTCGGCATCGTCGCGAGCCAGGAATGTGGCCAACCGCTCGACGGCGTCCTCGAACTCCGGGTGCTCATCGACGAACGCCCGCAAGCGGGTAGCCAGCCACTCGACACCGAGCTGCTCGCCGCCGCGCCGGTCTTCGAGTTCCTCGATGCCGCGGTCGGTGAAATACACGGCGGTCAACCCTCCAACGCAGCAGTGATGAGTTCGCGCTGCTCGACCTCGTGTACTTTGGCCGACCCCGCCGAGGGGGCCGCCATGGCCCGCCGGGAGATCCGTCGCAGGGTGCCCATCCGCTCGGGCATCAGCTCGGGCAGGCTCAGCCCGTAGAACGGCCAGGCGCCCTGGTTGGCGGGTTCCTCCTGCACCCAGCAGATGCTGGTGGCCTTCGGGTAATGGTCCAGCGCCGCTGCCAACCGCCGCTTCGGTACGGGGTAGAGCTGTTCGATGCGCACGATCGCAGTGTCGTCGACACCACGCTGCTGGCGCGCGGCGTTCAGCTCGTAGCAGATCTTGCCGCTGCACAACAGCACCCGGCGCACCGCCGAGGGATCGGCGACCATCGGGTCATCCAGCACCGAGGCGAATCGCCCTGAGGTGAAGTCCTCCACCGGGCTCACCGCCGCCTTGAGCCGCAACATCGACTTCGGCGTGAACACCACCAACGGCCGGTGCACCCCGTCCAGGGCATGCCGGCGCAGCAGGTGGAAGTAGTTCGCCGGAGTGGACGGCTGCGCCACGGTCATGGAGCCCTCGGCGCACAGCTGCAGGAACCGCTCGATTCGGCCAGACGTGTGATCCGGTCCCTGCCCTTCGTGACCATGTGGTAGCAGCAGAACGACGTCAGAACGCTGACCCCACTTGGCCTCGCCGGAGGAGATGAATTCGTCGATCACCGGCTGCGCACCATTGATGAAGTCGCCGAACTGCGCCTCCCAGAGCACCAAGGCATCCGGGTTCGCCACCGAGTAACCGTATTCGAAGCCCAGCGCAGCGAATTCCGACAGTGCCGAGTCGTAGGCCATGAACTTCGCCTGGTCCGGTGAGAGGTTCATCAGCGGTGTGTACTCAGCCCCGGTCTTGCGGTCGATCAGCACCGAATGTCGTTGCACGAAGGTGCCACGGCGGGTGTCTTGACCGGACAGCCGCACCATACGGCCGTCCAGACATACCGAACCGAGCGCCAGCAGCTCGGCGAAGGCCCAGTCGATACCACCCTCGCGGGCCATCTTCGCCCGCTTTTCCAGCACGGGTCTGACCCTGGGATGTGGAGTGAAACCCGCGGGCAGCGCGATGTGCGCGTCGGCAATCCGCTCGATGATGCTGCGGTCCACTCCGGTGTCCAGTCCAGTGGGCACGGCCTGTTCGGCCTCCACCGACTCGCTCGGCGCCGCAGCGCGCTTCTCCAGCTCCCGCACCTCGTTGAAGACGTGTTCAAGCTGCTGCGCATAGTCCCGCAGCGCGCGCTCAGCTTCGGCCACGGAGAGGTCCCCGCGACCGATGAGCGCCTCGGTGTAGCTCTTGCGGACCGAGCGCTTGCTGTCGATGATGTCGTACATTTTCGGCTGCGTCATCGACGGGTCGTCGCCCTCGTTGTGGCCGCGCCGGCGGTAGCAGATCATGTCGATCACGACGTCTTTGCGGAATTCCTGCCGGTAGTCCACCGCCAGCCTGGCCACCCAGACACAGGACTCCGGGTCGTCGCCGTTGACGTGGAATACCGGTGCGCCGATCGTCTTCGCGACGTCGGTGGAGAACTCGCTGGACCGCGCGTACTGCGGTGCCGTGGTGAATCCGACCTGATTGTTCACGATCACGTGCACGGTGCCACCGGTGCGGTACCCACGCAGCTGCGACAGGTTGAGCGTCTCGGCCACCACGCCCTGCCCGGCGAAGGCGGCGTCCCCGTGCAGCGCCACCGGCAGCACGGTGAAGCCCTCCGGGCCTTTGTCCAAAAAGTCCTGTTTGGCTCGTGCGATGCCTTCCAGGACCGGGTCCACCGCCTCCAGATGCGACGGGTTCGAGATCAGTGACACCTTGATGGCTTCGCCCTCACCGAACATCCGGTGATACTTGCCCTCGGCGCCTAGGTGGTACTTGACGTCACCGGAGCCGTGTGCCTGGCCGGGGTCCAGATTGCCCTCGAACTCCCGGAAGATCTGCGGGTACGGCTTACCCACCACGTTGGCCAGGACGTTGAGCCGGCCACGGTGCGGCATGGCGAGCACCACCTCGTCCAGCTCGTACTCGGCGGCCTTGTCCAGTACGGCGTCCAGCAGCGGGATCACGGTCTCGGCGCCTTCCAGCGAGAACCGCTTCTGGCCGACGTACTTGGTCTGCAGGAAGGTCTCGAAGGACTCCGCGGCGTTGAGCTTGGACAGGATGTACTTCTGCTCGGCGCCGCTGGGTTTGTCGTGTACCCGCTCCACGCGTTCCTGTAGCCATCGCCGCTCGTCGGGTGCGGAGATGTGCATATACTCCACGCCGACGTTGCGGCAGTAGGCGTCGCGCAGCACGCCCAGGACGTCGCGCAGCTGCATATGTGACTGCCCGGCGAACCCACCGACGGCAAAGGTCCGGTCCAGATCCCACAGGGTGAGGCCGTGGCTGAGCACGTCGAGATCGGGGTGTTTGCGCTGCCGGTAGTTCAACGGATCCGTGTCGGCCATCAGGTGGCCGCGGGTGCGGAAGGCGTCGATGAGCTCCAGCACCCGGGCGGTCTTGTCGACCTCGCCCGCGGGGATGTCCTGCACCCAGCGCACCGGTTCATAGGGGATGCGCAGCGAGGCGAACAGGTCGTCGTAGAAGCGGTCCCCGCCGAGCATCAGGTCATGAATGCGGCGCAGGAACTCGCCGGACTCGGCGCCCTGGATGATGCGGTGGTCGTAAGTGGAGGTCAGCGTGATGATCTTACTGATCGCCATGTCCGCGAGTGCTCGTTCGCTGACACCCTGGAAGGCCGCCGGGTACTCCATGGCGCCGACGCCGATGATGGCGCCTTGCCCGGACATCAGCCGGGGCACCGAGTGGTTGGTGCCGATCGTGCCTGGATTGGTCAGCGAGATCGTGGTGGCCGCGAGGTCCTCAGCGGTGAGCTTGCCCTCCCGAGCTTTGCGGATGAGGTCCTCGTAGGACTGCCAGAACTGGGCGAAACTCATCCCCTCACAACCCTTGACCGAGGCGACGACGAGGCTGCGACCCTTGTCGGTCTTGAGGTCGATCGCCAGGCCCAGGTTGACGTGCTCGGGCGTTACGACAGCAGGTTTGCCCTGGTCGTCGTTGGTGTAGTGGCGGTTCATCTGGGGGTGCTCGGCCAGCGCCCGCACCACCGCGTACCCGATGAGGTGGGTGAAGCTGATCTTACCGCCGCGGGTCCGCCGGAGGTGGTTGTTGATCACGATGCGGTTGTCGGCGAGGAGTTTCGCCGGCACTGCACGCACGCTCGTCGCGGTCGGCAGCTCCAGCGAGGTTTCCATGTTGGTGACCACGCGGGCTGCCGCGCCGCGCAGCGGCGTGGTGGTGTCCTGCTCTGAGTCGTGATGTGCAGGTGCGGGGAGGGCGGCCTGCTCTTTGCCGGTGGTACGGCGTGCCGCCGGTTGCTTCGGAGGTGCCTGCGTACCGGTGCGTGGCGTCTGGCCGTTGTCGTCGTGGGGTGCGGGTCGGTAATCAGCGAAGAATTCGTGCCACGAGGAATCCACGGTCGACGGGTCGGCCAGGAACTGTTCGTACATCTCCTCGACGAGCCACTCGTTGGGGCCGAACTGCACGGGGCGGTCAATGCGGGACACTGCTCGAAGTCGCCTCTATCCATTCTGCGCGGGTCTGTTCTGGGCGGGTCTGCTCAGGGCCACTGGCGCCGCTCCCAGGCTAGCCCCCGTCGCGGCGCATGAGACGTCCGGCGACCCCGGCGCGTCGGTGAACGGCGACCAGTTACGCGGCGACGGTCCCGTCCGGCGAGCCCGCAGCCCACAGTCGGGCGTAGGGGCCGCCGGCCGCGAGTAGCTCGAAATGGCGGCCTTGCTCCACGATCTGCCCGCCGTCGAGCACGACGATCCGATCCGCCTTGGCGGCGGTGGCCAGCCGATGTGCGATGACGACGGTGGTGCGCCGCGCGGCCAGTCGGTCCGTTGCGGCCAGCACCATCGACTCGGTGGCCGGATCCAACGCGGCGGTGGCCTCGTCGAGCAACAGCAGGTCGGGGCCGACGAGCTCGGCGCGAGCCAATGCAATCAGTTGTCGCTGCCCGGCGGACAGTCCCTGCCCGCGCTCACCGACCTGCTGGTGAAACCCGTGCGGTAGTGCGGCCACGGCTTCCAGCGCGCCGACCCGCCGGGCCGCCGCCTCCACCTCTGTGGGGGATGCCCGGGGGGCGCCGTAGCTGATGTTGGCCGCGACGTCGCCCCGGAACAGGTGCGCCTCCTGCGGCACCACACCCAGCCGGTGGTGAAACGCCGTCGGGTCGAAACATCGCACGTCCACCCCGTCGACCAGCACCGTCCCGGCAGTCGGGTCATAGAACCTGGCCAGCAGCTTGACCACGGTCGACTTGCCTGCCCCGGTGGCCCCCACCAGGGCGACGGTCTCACCCGGCGTGATGTGCAGCGATACCCCGACCAGCGCCGGCCGCGCAGCGCCGGGATAGCTGAACGTGACATCGCGCAGCTCCACTTCACCGCGTAGCCGGGCCGGCACCGGCACCGCGTCAGTATCGGGCGCAGGCACCGAGGTCGGTGTGTCCAGCAGTTCTCGGATGCGTCGCAGCCCGACCGCGGCCTGCTGGTAGCCGTCGAACACCCCAGACAGCTGCTGCACGGGTGCAAAGAACAGACCCAGATAGAGCAGGAAGGCGGTGAGCACCCCGGCGGTGACGGTGCCCTCGGCTACCCGGAAGGCCCCGACGCCCAGCACAGCAGCGGTCGCGAGGTCGGACAGCAAGGCGACGAAGGGGAAGTAGGTGGCGATGTAGCGCTGGGCGCGCAGCCGGCTGCGCCGGTAGGCGTCACTGCGGACGGCGAAGTCCCGGGCTGAGCGACGCTCTCGGGTGAACGCCTGGGCCACCCGCGCACCGGACACGTTCTCCTGCAGGTCGGCGTTGACCTCGCCGACCCGCTCCCGCGCCTCGGCGTAGGCCGTGGACGACAAGCGTCGGAACACCACAGTGGCCCCGATCAGTGCCGGCAGGCCGAGCATCGCCACCACAGCGAGGCCGGTGTCGGTGAGCAGCAGCGCAATGGCCACTCCGACCACCGTGAGAACGCTGATCAGCGCGGTGGACAATCCGGTTTGCAGGAACGTGGACAGTGCATCCACGTCGGTGGTCATCCGGGTCATGATCCGGCCTGCCATCTCGCGCTCGAAGTAGTCCAGCCCGAGCCGCTGCAGGTGCGCGAAGCTGCGCACCCGTAGCAGGTACAGCAGCGTCTCCCCGGCCCGCGCGGCGACCACTGTTTGGGCGGCGATGACGAGCCAGTCGGCGACGATCACCCCGAGCCCGATGGCGACCGCCAAGGCGAGCAGGTTCGGCGCGTGCCCAGTGATGGCGTCGACCGCGAGGCCGCCCAGCGCCGGGAACGCCACGGTTGCCAGCGCGTCGAGCCCCACCAGGATGGCAGTGAGAGTGAGCCAGCCCCGCACCGGTCGGAGCAACCGGTTGAGTCGGAAGTCCGGGTCCGGTGCTGTCGGATCGGTTCCTTCGGTATCAGGCCGGGCGTTCGCCAGCGGCAGCGCGGCTACCGCTGCGAGCAATTCCGGGGTCGGCCCGAGGCTGCCCATGACGCCGGCCACCATGCCGTCCCGCCCGGCGCCAGCGGCATTCTGCTCCGCCCGGGTGACCCGTGGACCGTCAGGGGAGTCATCCGAAGTGTCAGCAGACGCGACGAAGGGCCAGAGCTGCGCGGTGATGCCGTCGGAGCCTGGTGGTGGTTGTCGCCCCCGCAAGGACGGGATCGTGATGTTCTCGATCACCTCGCCGGGGCTTGCGAGCAGTGCGCGAAACAGCGCGCACCGAGTGGTCAGCTCGGCCTGCGTCCCGATGTCGATCACTCGGCCGCCATCGAGGACCGCGATCCGGTCGGCCAATGCCAGCGAGGATCGGCGGTGCGCGATGAGCAGGGTCGTGCGCTGCGCGGTGACCGCCCGCAAAGTGGTGTGAATGGCCGCCTCGGTGGCGGCGTCGACCGCGGAAGTGGCGTCGTCGAGCACCAGCACTCGCGGGTTCGACAGCAGCGCCCTGGCCAGCGCGATGCGCTGGCGCTGCCCGCCTGACAGGGTGAGCCCCCGCTCGCCGACCCGGGTGTCGTAGCCCTGGGGCAGTGCGGAGATGAACTCGTGGGCTGCCGCTACCCGCGCCGCCCGGCGCACCTGCTCGTCGGTGGCGTCCGGACAGCCGTAGGCGATGTTGGCACGCACCGTGTCGGAGAACAGGAACGCTTCCTCGAACACCATCCCCATCGACCGGCGCAGCGAGGCCAACCGCAGCTTTCGGACGTCGACGGTGCGGCCGGACGGTCCGACCCGGATCGCGCCCTGCTGAGTGTCGTAGAACCGGGCCAGCAGTAGGGAGACGGTGGACTTGCCTGAGCCTGGTGTGCCCACCAGGGCCAGGGTCTCGCCTGGTTCGATGAGTAAGGACACCTCGTCGAGCACCGGCTCGCTGCGGGCGTAGCCGAAGCGCACCCCGTCCAGTTGAACTGCTAGCGGTCCGTCCGGGACATCGATCGCGTCGGGCGCGTCGGCCACGTCGGGCTGAGAGTCGATCACCTCGTAGACGCGTTCCACACCGGCCCGGGCCAGTTGCGCGAGAACCACCAGGCTGGCGATCAACCGGGCTGGGCTGACCAGCATCGCCAGGTATGCGGCGAATGCCACGAACGTCCCCAGACTGATCGTCCCGCGCAGTGCGAGCATGCCGCCCAGGGCGAACACCGCCACCTGACCCAGTGCCGGGAACGCGGTCAGTGTCGGAGCGAACGTCGCGTTCAGCCGTGCTGCGCGTAGTCGTTCGGCGAACAGCCGCCGCGCCCGGTCCTCGAGCTGGGACACGGCGCGGGCCTCCTGGCCGAAGCCCTTCACCACCCGCACCCCGGTGACGGTCTCCTCGACATGCTCGGCGATGTCCGCCGCCCGCTGCTGGGCAGACCAGGTGGCGGGGAACAGCCTACGGCGCATCCGGGTGGTGACCAGCCCCGCGGCCGGCACCACGACCAGCGCGATCAACGTGAGCAACGGGGACAGCCACAGCATCGCGGCCAGCGCGACGACGAAGAGCACCACCACGCCCGCTGTCAGTGGCACCATCGACAGCAGACCTTGCACCAGCTGTAAATCGGAGATCGCCCGGGACACCACCTGCCCGGTGCGCAGGCCGTCCTGCTTGGCGCCGTCGAGTTTTTGCACCGCCCTGAACACGGCATTGCGCAGGTCGTGCTGCACGTCCAGAGATAGCCGCCCGCCGAGGTATCGGCGCACGAAGGCGGTCCCGAAGCGCAGCAGCGCCAGCCCGACCAATGCGGCCACCAGCCAACCCAGCCGTTCGGTGGCGCCCGTCACGGCGTCATCCACCGCGAGCCGGGTGAACAGCGGGGTCATGGCCTCGGTACTCACCCCGACGCCCGAGGCGAGTAGAGCCGCCACAACGACGGAGGGATGGTGCCAGCAAGCCCCGAAGAGTCGGCGCATCCAGCCCACTTGATTGGTAGCGATCTGCTCGGGCACGAACGCCAGGTTATGCGACGACCCTGACAGTGCCTGCGCCGTTGAGGTCTGCGTCGTTGGGCGGCCGGTGGGTCACGATCGGTGCATCGACGCCTTGCCGCGCTCGACTTGCGCGGCGGCGTTCCCCGCCAGGGTCTGCGCCGTGATGGGGGCATCGAGCTGCCGTGGGACAACCAATACCCGACGCGGCCGGCAGAAGGGGTTGGAGTTCCGGGTAGGTTGTTCGATCGACTCCGTCCCGTCACCGATGAGGTGGTGGTGCGCGGTCACCCAGACCTCGCAGGGCCACCGACGGCGGCGTAGCCAACCCGAGCAGACGGGGCAGCGGCCGGTGTGATCCGGCTGGTGTTGGACGAGAAGTTCCCGCCACCCGTCAGTGATTGTCTGGATGTGCCTGCGGGCCAACGGTGCCGACAACGTCGCGCCCGCCCGCGCGGCCATCTCCTCCACCGCCGCCAAACGGTCCAACACCGCACGCCGCACCCGACGATCCACGTAACCCGACCTCCTTGTCGCCCCCCCGACCACCCCGAGGGCGCACCCGACATACATAACGACTCGACCGCAATGCCGTCACGCCGCAGTGCCTTGTCTACCGGATTTCGCCCAGAGACTTAAACCCCTCTCACCCGGGCGCCGTGACGTGGTATGGAAACGTGGCTATCACCCGATCGGAGGTCGTCGGGCGTTCGTGCGCCCCTCGTGGGTAACCGGTCTCCCGAGCTCAACGGCCCTTCGCATGGTGGCGATGCGACCGCGACCGGTCCTCGCCGCATTCGCCGTGATCCGCGATCGGCCAGCCGTCAGTGATCTTGTCATTGGCCGGAAGTGCACCCGGATTGCCTAGTATCCCGGCAGAGTCACCCCACCGCCGGCGATCCATCCCCCGGGGTCTGCGGTCATGGCCGCCGAGGCAAGATGGTCGGGTTCCCATCACGCTGAGATCGAAGCCGAGGAGGACGCCGTGCGTGTCGAGGTCAATCCGAACATCTGCGAAGGCCACGGTCAGTGCAATGCTGTCGTGCCCGAAATCTACGACCTGGACGACAACGGATACTGCCTGATCCGCAACCCGGAGGTCCCGCCCGAACTGGAGGCCCAAGCCGAGGAGGGCGCCCTGGCCTGCCCGGTGCAGGCGATCACGGTCATCCGCTGAGCCGAGCGGTCCCGACGTCGGATGATCGCCTATCTCCTGAGTGTTCGCAGGTAGTCGAAGACCGGGAGGAGTGGCACTGTGACGGCACGTCCGCACGTCCTTGCCTCGGTGGCGATGTCCATCGACGGTTACATCGACGATAGGCACGATGCCCGGTTGATACTGTCCGATGACGAGGATTTCGATCGGGTTGACGAGGTACGGGCCGGTGTCGATGCCATCCTGGTCGGCGCGAACACGATCCGCCGCGACAACCCGCGGCTGCTGGTGCGCTCGGTCGAGCGCCAGCGGGATCGAGTCCGGCGTGGCCTGGCTCCGCATCCCACGAAGGTGGCGCTCACCGGTCGCGGCGACCTGGACGTGACGGCAAGGTTCTTCTCCGGCGACATCGAGAAGATCGTCTATGCCCGTGACCCGGTAGTCCCAGCACTTCGCGAGATGCTTTCGGGTATCTCGACCGTCGTGGCGGCTGGAGAGCCGGTCGATCTGGGCGCTGTGCTAGACGACCTCGGCGAGCGCAAGATCGAGCGCCTGCTGGTGGAGGGGGGCGGCAGCGTCCATACCCAGTTCCTCAGTGCAGGTCTGGTGGACGAGATCCACCTGGTGATCGCCCCGTTCTTCATCGGCGAGCGTGATGCTCCTCGCTTTGTGTACCCTGGCCGGTTCCCCCAGAACCACGAGCACCCGATGACACTCGTGGAGACCCGTCAGATCGGGGGTACTGTCCTGCTCCGCTATCTCGTCTCGCACCCAGACGGCGCTCGATGACCGAGCACACGATCGACCGGTGTGAGAAGCCTCTGTGAGGCCGCCACGTTGCCATCCTTGTTCGGGTTCGGCTCCTCAGCGTGCGTCTGATCCCCGCGATGTCATCTCCGGTAGTGGGCGTGGTGTGACGTCGATCTCTGCCATCCGGCGGACGTAGTTGTCGTAGTAACGGTGCGCCTGGCCGAGGCGCCCGGCGCCGAGCAACATCCCGACGAGGGTGAGATGGGCCTGTTCGTCGTAGCAGTCCTGCTCGAGCAGACGCAGCGTGTACCGCACGGTCGCGTCGATGTCGCCAGCCTCGCGCAGCCGTGCAGCCAATGCCCGGAGAAGGGCGATATGGGTGGTCCGTACCTCTTCGGCTATCGCGCCGGCCCACTCCTGGTAGGGGTCGTCTTCGAGGAAATCCCCGGTATGGGCGGCGACGGCAGCCGTGAGTCGCGCGGTCGCATCCGGTTCTTTCGTGCGGTCCGCGTCGAGGGCAGCGGTGGCTTGGGCGAGGAAGTCCTCGAGGTCGACGCGGACTTGGGTGGGGTTCAACGACACCGCGCCGTCGGTGGTGACCAAGGGATCCTCACCCGCCGGGTGCGGCTGGAGCACATCGCGAACCGTGGAGAGCAGCACGGAGAGCCGGTTACTGGCCACGGCCGGGTCCACTTCTGGCCATAACAGCTCCATCAGCTGATCACGGGGGGTCGGTCGGCGCCGCGCAACCAGGATTTTCAACAGGTCTCGGGCTTTTTTCGATTTCCATGCGGTCTTCGGAATCGGGGCCCTGTCGCGGATCACCTGGAGCACGCCGAGCGTCTGGATGGATACCGCGGGCGCGGAACGGACCAGCACGCCTAGCGGCCCGGCGACTCGCCGTGAGTCGACGTCGACGCCATGGTCCCGCAGCATCTGGTCCGCGAGGTGGGCGTCGAGATGGGGAATGGGCGCACCGATGCGAGCGGCCACAATTCTGGTCGCGGCTTCCTCAAGGTGACACCCCGTCTCCCGCCAGATGTCGATCGCCTCCCGCAGCGGGGCGGTATCCACGGTGGGATCGCCGCAGGCCAACACGTTGAGGGTGATCGCCTCTGCCAGTCCTGGGTTGTCCCGCCGTTGCCGCGCGGCCACCGTCGCCTGGTGGGCGTCTGTCGAGGCGCCCTGCCGGTCACCGCCCATCAACTCGACCCAGCCGCGGGCCAGAAATGTCGGGACCTTGCGAAGTTCCTCACCCAACTCCACGGCTCGGGCCGCGCGCTCACGGGCTAGCTGCAGGTCATCAGCCGCAGCGATGCGCGCGAGACCGATCAGCGCCGAGCTGAGGCCGAACACGTCGTGATACGGCTCGGCGAGAGTCAGGGCCTCCTCGTAGGCCGCCTGAGCTCGTACCAGCTGGCCCCTGGTCCGATGCAGGTCACCGAGGCCGCACAGTGGCCAGGCCAGAAATCGGGAGCCGAGGCGCTGGAAGAGGTCGATCGCTGTGGCGAAGTCGCCCGCCGCCTCTTCCAGCATCCCCAGGCGCCCGCAGGCACGGCCGTGGGTGGTCAATGCGTGCGCGATGAGGAACGGGTCCTCGCATTGCTCGCTGAGGCTCAAGACGATCTGGGCGTCGGTCAGTGCCTGCCGGGGCGACCCTGTTTCGAACTGGTGGAACGCCTGGCAGGCCCGAATCCACATCACCTGGAGCAGGTCGTCGCTCGTCGCTGCGCTGCGCAGGGCATCGGTGCAGTGGGCGTCAGCTTGCCTCCAGTCGCCCTCGGCAGCGGCGAGGAGTGCGAACACGTGGTGGGCACTGGACCACGCACGGGGCTCGCCGCACCGTCGGGCCGCAGCACGTGTGTGAAGCGCCGTCTTCCGTAAGCTCACGAGGTCACCGGTCATCCGGTGGACGTGCGCGGCCAGCGCCAGCACCCGCGTCTCGTCGAGCGTGTCCTCCCGAGCTAATCGGGTCCGCCGGATCAGCGCTTGCACCTCGTCGAACTTGCCCTGGGCGAAAGCGATCAGGCCGACCCGCCAGGCCAGCGCCGGCTCCAGCTCATCTCGATCGTAGCCGGCGCGCTGGAAGTGCTGCAGCGCCGGTACCCACTGGCCCCGCACCTGCTGCGCCTGCCCCAGAACTCGTTGGATCCGCGGGTCGTCGAGATACTCGGCCGGCAACTCGGCGACCTGTGACACGGCGTCGAGTTGGCCGCGCCCCACCATCTCCTCACCCCGATCAGCCAGGAGCGAGGCGCACGCGGCATGATCGCCCGCTGCCTGTAGGTGTCCCAAGGCTTGTGCCAGTGCCCCCTGCTCGAGGCACTCCTTGGCCGCCGTCACGTGCAGTGCTCTGCGCTCGCTTGCCGACGGCGCCACCTCATTCTCGAAGAAGTCACGCAACGGGCGCACAAGCGACCAGCCGGCACCCCCGCCGCTGCGCCGCACAAGTCCCTGGCGGCTCAGTTCCGCGAGCACGATCGCCGGATCATCGCGCCCCCGCGCAATCTCTGTCGTGGAACTGACCTCACCGAAGATCGCCAACCTGCGCAGTAGCTGCTGAACCCACTCGGGCGAGAGGCTGATGACCTCCTCGTTCAGATAGTCATGGAATCGCTCTCCCGGACGGGACAGCTGTTCCACTGTGCTGAGGCGCTGATCCGGCCCGGCCACCCGCAGCATCTCCACCGCGCAGTGCACGGCCGCAGGCCAACCCCCGGTGCGCTCCCACACTCGCCTCGCCAAGCCTGGTGGATCCTGTCCCGCGGTCTTGCGCAGGAGCGCCTCGACATCGGCAACGTCGAAGGCAAGGTCCGGCGCGTGGATCTCCGTGACAAGACCGCGACCCCGTAACCGCTGCAGGGAGAACGGCAGTTCACATCGGGATATCAGGACCAGATGGAGCCGGGCCGGCGCGTGCCGGCACAGACTTTCGACTACGGCCACCGCGTCGCTCTTAAGCTCCAGGGAGTGCAGGTCGTCAAGGACCAGAACGATGTCTTTGCTGAGAACACCGCGCAACCAGACGCAGATGGCCTCGACAGAGAACCCCACCTGATCTGTGTCCACTTCCTCCGCAGCCAGGATCGGCGCGGGCACCGACACGTGGGCCCGCAATGCCCTGAACAAGCCGGCCAGCAGGAGGTCCGCATCCCCCTCGTGATCCTCATACCGCAGCCACGCGGTCGGGCGGTTGCGCGACCAGGCCGCCACCGCCGTGGTCTTACCCCAGCCAGCGGCGCCGATCACCACACAGATCCGGAGCTTCGCCGCGCGGTCCAAGAGCTCGTCAACCGACGGGCGCTCGACTCGCTCTCCAGCTGGACGGGGTGAGTCAGCAGAGGGCGTCACGCTACCGTTCCTGATCGCCTCGCGCACTCCACCTAGACCGCGGTCAGGCTCGGTGCCGCAACCGACCTCGGGTTCCCTCAGTGTCACGACCATGCCGTTGCTCGGGGTGTCCTTTCCTGGGGCACAGGGATGTCATCCCTCCAGTGAGCGCCATCGGTGGCCGCTTCGTTGTTCGGGAACGGTGGAGTCGTGGTTTGTGGGCTCAGTGTCGTCTCCGTGGGTTGAATGAACATCTGCACCTCCGTCACGCACGAGTGGACTGCTAGAGGCGTGGCTCCTCCGGTGAAGTCACGTCCAGGGGGCGCCTAGGCGTCTCGCCTACCGTCCAGATGCCAAGGCCAACCAGTCGCACCATTCGCTCCGTCGCAGAGAAAAGTAACCCAAAGTAACTAGATCACCTCTTTCAGCGACGTCCATCCGAGTGGTTTCCCGGAGAAGTCGGATCCGGTGTCGGCAACGTTACGGGTGTCTGAATTTGCCGCCACATGGAGCAGCACGATGACCAATTGGCGATCAGCGGCGCAGTGGAGCGTATCGACGGAGGTGCTGCCGACCGAGGAGGACTTCGATGGCGCTGGCGGGCCGCCACGCCGGGTTACTCGCGTCACACCAACCCGGTCTACGTTGTGCCCCTCCGACTGGAGCGGTGGCCACCATGAGCGACGGGCAAGCCGGCAAGATCGCCGGGCGGGCGAGCGGTGCCCCGGCGTCGGGTGCTGAGAAGCCGGTACCCGCCATCGACCCCAGCGTTATACCAACGTGACGACGTGCGCCGGATCCTGGCCGTGCTGGATGTCGGCGCCCTGTATCGAATCTTGCAGGATGGCGGGGTCAGTCAGCGGCGGATCGCCGCGTTGACCGGGCAGTCCCAGTCCGAGGTGTCCGAGATCGTCGCAGGCCGCCGGAAGGTGGAGAACCACCAGCTGCTCAGGCGCATCGCGACGGGCCTGGATATCCCACCCGAACTGATGGGCCTGTCCTGGTGGGGTTCCGACGGCATCTGGTATAGCTCCGAGGGGGCTTACCCTGACGAGGGCACGGCAGCCGACCCCCGGAGGGGGGATGATGACGAGATGCGTCGCCGTGCTGTGATCCTGGCCGCGCCGGTCGCGCTGTGCGGCCACCCGCTGTTCGGCGAAGTCCCAGAGCTGCCCGCACCGGACTGGTTGGTTGGAGCGCTGCCGTCCCGGCTGGGGATGATGCACGTGGAGGCCGTCACCGACCTGCTCACCCAGCTCCGAGGGTGGGCTCGTGCGTGGGGTGGGCAGGCAGAGGTGCTCGGTGCGGTCGCCGTCTGGTCGATGCGGCTGTTGACGGTCCCCGGCGAGGCCACGATCCGGGCCCGGCTGGGGTCCGTCCTGGCCGAGCTGCACACCGAGGCCGGGTGGACCTACTTCGACTCCGGTGCCGACGACGCGGCCAACTACTACTACTGCCGGGCGCTGGCCCTCGCCCGGCGGTTCGGGGACCGCTACCAGATGGCCCACGCGCTGCGTCACGCCGGGATGCTGCCCTTGAAGCGGGGTCGACTCGATGACTCGCTGAAACTGTTCCAGCTCGGCCAGATCGCGTTCATGCCGCTGGACCGTCCCCGGGTAGTGGATGACCCCCGCATCCCGCCCATGACTGCCTGCCTGGACTCCCTGCAGGCCCGGGCGCTGGCCCGGATGGATCTCCCGGATCAGGCACGGTCCAAGCTTGCTGCGGCCCGCGACAAGTGGCAAGCCCCCGACGCCTTCGCCCAGGCCGACGCCGACTACCGCAACGCGGACATCTCCGTGTGCCTGGGTCAACTCGACGGGGTCGAGCAGTTCGCCGCCCTGTCCGTCCGAGCGTGGGGTGGTCAGGACCGCCGTCCCGCCGCGAGCGCCCGCATCCTGCTCGCCACCATCCACGTGCGAGCCGGGGAGCCACGCGGTCTGCAACTAGCCCACAACGCCATCACCGCCACCACCAAGCTCAGCTCTGTCCGCGTCCGCCACCGGCTCCTCCCACTGGCCGATGAACTCGCCACTCGCCATGGCAGCGACTACCAGGAACTCGCCCGAACAGCCCGGCAAGTGGCCAGTACTTGTATGACATTTTGATACACTGAGAACCATAAGCGGATAGTTAAGACGTGGACCGTGGGGACCGGACACCAGCCTCACGGCTCGCTCGGTGGGACGGTTAGGTGGCCCGCTATTGTTGCGACGGGCCACCTAAACCTCTCACGGGACAGCCCGCATTATAGGGGCTTGACGGTCACTGTCACCGTGCCGTCGGTCGAGATTGCACGGTGATCGGGACGCGCTGGGTGTCGCTCCCAGCATTCACGCCGCGTACCGGTTCATGGTCAAGCTGCGGGAGCACAGTGCGGCACTTGCGGACTGCCTCGATCGTGTCCTGGCCGAGCTTTATGAGGCCATCCCGGGCCTCGGGACGAATCTGGCCATCGACGGGTCGGACCTCCCCACCTACGCCAATGGGATGCGGGACCTGCCCAACGGCAAACCCCGTGAAGACTACTCACGCTCGACCGCACCACGAGTGCGGTCGAGCGTGAGTTCGGACGGCTCAAGCACGAATGGGGTCTGGGTCCGCTGCGGGTCCGTCGCCTGCCCCGCGTCCGGTTACACGTAGGCTTGCAGTTTCGCCAGCCTCTACTAATGTCGAACTGATGCTCGAACACCACTGGACAGCTGCGATCACACTGGCCGATGTGGCCCCGCTACGCGGCTCGGCGTTGGAACCTGCTTGCCGGGCGTCCCGGCTGTGACAGATCAGAGTAATTCTTTTGCCTCGCGGCCCGCAGCTCAAGCAATTGCCTAGAAAGGGAAAGCTGCGCTGCTACTTGCCGTTTCGCTCGCACCTCCAGCTGTCGCTGGCTGAGTTTCCACCCTATGAACACGCCCAAAACCACCAAGGCAGACGCCGCCAGGACGATCGTTCCCACAGCCATCTCTCCTCCTCGTGAGCCTCGGGGCGCCCCAACGGGACACCGGTTATGCCCTGACGGCCCGGCGCCGCTCCGGAACCCGACCGTAGGTTGCAGTCAGTTACCCCCGCTCACCTCGCAGTAAACCCGGTCCCCACCGGCAATAGCTGAGACACTCAAAACGACACGTGGTGCTGGTGCCAGCTGGGGAGCCGGGTCTGTCATCGAAGCTGTCGACGGGTGGGCGATGACAGTGTTGCTGCCACCGCCCACCCGTTTGGCTGGGCTGGTCAGATCACTTGGAGCAGGGTCTGCATCTCGCTGATCTGGGCTTGCTGTGCGCTGATGATTTGTTGGGCAAGGTTGCGGGTGGCGGTGTTGTTGCCTTGGGTTAGCTCGGTCTGGGACATGGTGACCGCGCCTTGGTGGTGGACGATCATCATCTGGAGGAACAGCCGGTCGAACCCGGCGCTGCTGGTCATCCCGGGCATCTGAGCGTGCCCCATGCCACTCGTGGTGGCCGGAGCCGGAACGCCCCACGTGGTGAGTAGGTCACTCATCTGTTGGTTCTGCGGGCTCTGCTCGGTCTCGATCCGGGCGGCGAGGTCTTTCACCTGTGGTGAGGTCGCTTGGTTGCGGGCCGTCTGGGACATCGTGATGGCGTGGGAGTGGTGGGGGATCATGTTCTGGAGGAATACGACGTCGGCTTGGTTGTGCTGCTGCTGGACGGTGGCTGGTGTGCTGCTTGCGGCCGGTGGTGGTGGTGTGGTGGTGGTCTTGTTGCCGCAGCCGGCGAGTAGCCCCCCGGCGGTGGCAGCGGCGGCGAGCACGCCGACCATGCTGTGGATACGCATCTGTGGTTGGTCTCCTTCGCTGAGTCCCGCGCTGCGGGCACGGAGGAGAACGTTCTCACGAGCGGGACAAGGTGATCGCGTCGGTGATGGGTCGACCGCAGATACCTGTGCGTGCACCCGGCCGCGCTCGTGCTGCGAGTTCTGTCTCTCACGTACGTCGATCACGATTGACGGCCATGAACGATTGACGGCCATGAACGATCGACAGACGCGGGTGTCCCGCAGCCGGGAGCGCTCCCCCGGATGGGTTACACCGGCAGACCCGCGCGGTGGGCCATTCCACGTAGCTCCATGCCTATGGCGTCTCGGCGCGTGCCCGGAAGCAGCGTGGAGATCACCTCGCGGGCCAGTGGATCCCGGCGCACCTTGATGGGATCAGCTCGGGTAGGTCGGTGGCCACCTCAGCGAACTGGCAGGCCCGCCGCTGAGCGTGGATCCGGACCACCTGATCCCGCAGCACCGCCACGGGCAGCACCAGCCCGCCAGGACGGTCGACGTCCGCCAGCCGCACCGCCTCAGTGGTGGAATCGGTGTGCCCGTTGGCCGGTGCGGGCACCGGCAGCCGCACCAGGTCACTGTGTTGGCCCGAAAGCTCCCAGTACTCCGGATAGCGGCTGATGCCGTCTTTGACTATGCCGAACTGGCTCGTCGCCGGAAATAACGCGGCTACCCTGGCGGCGATGGCCGTCACCCCGTTCCACACCGAATTCGCAGTCCCTGTCGCAGGCGGTTCCCTGACCGTCGCCGTCGCCGGCCCCGGGGAGCCGGGCGTCGCCCCACTGGTGCTGGGCGTGCACGGCATCACCGGATCACACCGCCTGCTGGCAGTTGTGGCCCGTCATCTGGCGCTCTGTGGCATTACTTTCCTGGTGCCCGACCTGCGCGGCCGCGGCGCCAGTACGAGGCTGCCTGCGCCCTACGGCCTCGACGCTCACGTGGCCGACCTGGTCGCCGTCCTCGACTACTGGGGGGCCGGACGCGCCGTCGTCGCCGGCCACTCGATGGGGGCTTGCATCGTCGCTCGCCTGGCTGCTGCTCATCCGGACCGCAGCGCCGGGGTCGTGCTGGTCGAAGGCGGACTGTCACTGCCGGTCCCCGACCACGCTGACCTCGACGCCGTGCTCGATGCGATTCTCGGCCCGGCCATGGCCAGGCTCCGGATGGAGTTCGCCTCCCCGGCGGACTACCACGATTTCTGGCGTCGCCACCCCGCTTTCGCCCACCGCTGGAGTTCGGACCTGGAGAGCTACGTGGACTACGACCTGGACGGACCACCGGGGCGCCTGCGTTCGAAGGTGATCGAGGCGGCCGTGCGGGTCGACGGGCGTGACATGCTCGACGTCGAGGCCGCTTGGCAGGCAGTGGCTGCCCTGCCGGCGCCGGTGGTCCTCGTTCGGGCGCCCCGCGGACTCGCCGATGAACCCGACCCGCTCCTGCCCGAGACCGTGGTCGACGAGGCCAGGCGCATCCAGCCGGCGATGCGTGACGTGCTCGTCGATGACACCAACCACTACCTGATCGTGCTCGGTGACCGGGAGGCGGCCGTGGTAGCCGCCGAGATCACCCGAGTGACGAGGTCGGTCGGCGCCTAGCGCTGTCGAGAAGGCGGCGTGCGGAGGACCGGGTGCAGTTGAGGGCCGGTTACGCCGCAGTGGGAGCAGCGTTCTAGCGGGATACGGCCGGTGGGGGTAGGCGGAGGGGCGAGGCTGGTCTCGCGCAGGAGTGTCGCGGCCAGCAAGGAACCCAGCGCCAGCAGGCCCGCACTGATCAACATCGCGGTGTGGAACCCCGCTTCGAACGACAGCGGGTCGGTGTAATCCGCGCCGCCCAGGCCCGCCGCCACCGGGATGACCGCAACGGCCAGCAGGCCGCCAGACCGGGCGATCGCGTTGTTCACCCCCGATGCCGTCCCGGCATAGCGCGGGTCTGCCGAACCCAGCACGGTGGCGGTGAGCGGCGCCACCGTGAGTGACAGGCCCAGCCCCAGCACCACCACCGCGGGGAGTACGTCGGTCAGGTAAGACGCCCCGCGCCCGATCCGCAGGGTCAGCAGAAATCCCATGGCGGCCAGCAGCGGCCCCACCGCCATGGGCAGCCGGGGCCCGATCCGCTCGGCCAGGGCACCGGCTCGTGCGGACAGCAGCAACATCAGCACGGTGACCGGAAGCATCGCCGTGCCCGCGACCAAGGGAGAGTACCCGGCGACGATCTGCAGGTGCAGCACCAGGAGGAAGAAGAACACCCCAAGCCCCGCATACACCAGCAGCGTGACCACGTTGGTCACGCTGAATCGGCGATCGGCGAACAGTCCCAGTGGCACCAGGGGGTGCGGCGAGCGCCGCTCGACGAGCACGAATGCCAGTAGTGCGGCGATCCCGCCTGCACCGGTGACGAATACCGTGATACCACCGCCACCGGGCTCCCCACCGAGACTGGTCAGAGCGTAAGTCACTCCGGCCAGCCCGGCTGCGGTGAGCACCGAGCCGGCGACGTCGAGCCCCGGCGGGCTCTGGGCATCTGAACTTTCCGGCACGTGCCGCAGCGAGACCATCACGACGAACACGGCGACCGGCAGATTCACCAGGAACACCGCCCGCCAGTTCAGCGTGACCAGGTAGCCACCGGCGAACGGGCCGATTGCGGCGGCCACCCCGCTCAACCCGGACCAGGCGCCCACCGCCTTGGCCCGGTCGGCGGCCACGAACGAGGAGGAGATGAGCGCCAGGCTGCCTGGAGTGAGCAGTGCGCCGCCGATGCCTTGCAGGGCCCGGGCGACGACGAGTACCTGCGCGGTCGGCGCCAGCCCGCACAGCAGCGAGGCGACCGCGAACCACACCACGCCGACGAGGAACATCCGGCGTCGCCCGAACCGGTCTCCGAGTGCCCCTGCCAGCAGGATCAGCGCGGCCAGGGTGAGCGTGTAGGCGTTGACGATCCACTGGAGGGTCCGGAAATCCGCACCGAGGTCGCGGCCGATCGAGGGCAGCGCGATATTCACGATAGTGGCGTCGAGCATCGCCATACCCGACCCGGAGATCGTCGCCAGCAGCACCCACCGCCCGGTGGGTGTGCCCATCCTCGTCCCCACCGCAGGAGGAGTCGTCACCATCGTCACCCATCCAACCCTGAGCCAGTGTCGCGCAGCCACGCCGGCTCGGGTAGGCAGTGGTGGGGGATCGCCGCTGACGGGAGGAGAGCGTGATGAAGGTGTTCATAGGAGCTGACGAGGTGCGAGCTGCGGCCGGCGAGCAACTGGGCACGAGTGACCGGATGACGATCGACCAGCAACGCGTCAACGCCTTTGCCGATGCGACCGAGGACCATCAGTGGATTCACCTCGACCCGCAGCGCGCTGCTGCCGGCCCATTCGGCACCACCATCGCGCACGGGTTCCTCAGTCTGTCGCTGTTGCCACATCTGATCGACCAGACCTATCGGGTCGAGGGCGCCACGATGGTCATTAATTACGGGCTGAACAAGGTGCGTTTTCCCGCTCCCGTCCGGGTGGGATCCATGGTCTGGGCCGACGTTGTACTCGCCGAGGCAACCGAGGTGACCGGCGGCCTGCAGCTCGTGGTGCGGGCCACCCTGCAGATCGAGGGCAGCGCCAAGCCCGGTTGCGTGGCGGACTGGGTGACCCGGGTCTACTTCTGATGCGCGCAGACGAGGTCGTCTGGTCGCATCCGGAACACCTCCAAGCGGGTCTGGTGGTACTTGTCGCTCTCGCCGACCCACTCCATCCCGATCCGCCGTGCGGTGGCCGTCCCCCGCACGTTGTCCGGGGTGACCAGTGCGAACAACTCGACCAGCGAATGCTGGAAGGCCCAGCGCGCCAGCGACCGGGCGGCTTCGGTGATGTAACCTCGGCCCCAGTACTCCGGCGCAAGCTGGTAACCGATTTCGACGTCCGCTTCGGGCACTGGCATCGGCAGCAGGCTGATCCCACCGACCAGCGCTTCCCCGTCGCGCAGGACCAAAGCCCACCGTCCGGTTCCTGGCACCATGCCGCTCTGTTCGGCGACCCAGCCCTGCAGCACCGCCTGCATGGCCGCCGCGTCGGCGACGCGATCGAGCTTGTGCAACCACCGGATGACGTTGTCGTGGCCGTAGATTTTCAGCGCTGCTTCGGCGTCGGCGACCGACCAGTCCCGCACCAGGAGCCGGTCGGTCCGGAGCAGCTCCGCCATGAGCTGAACTTACTCCGGCTCGCGACGCCCTGGGTGGCGCTCTCAGGGTCCGCCCACCCGGCTACCACAGGTTGAGCCGGCAATCGGATCACCGTCGGCCGAGCCGGCAATCGGACTACCGCCGGTCGGCCGCAGTGCGGGCTTGATGTTCGCGTTCATCCGGAAGACGTTGTCCGGGTCGTAACGGGCCTTGATCCGGGCCAGCTGCTGGTACTTCACGAGACCGTAGGCGGCTTGCACGCGGTCCTCGTCGTAGTCGGTCATGAAGTTGACGTAGCCGCCGGAGCCGCTGGCATGTGGGGCCAGTGCTTGCCATGCCGATCGCGCCCACAACCGATCGGTCGCCAGCAACTCGGCGTCCGGGGCGCTGGCCGTCAGGCTGATCACGAACCGGGTCGCTCGGCTGCCCCCGAAGGCGGTCTCCTGTTCACCGACGTCGGCGAACGCCCCGCCCAGGGGGAAGATCGGGATGAAGGACGTCGGTGAACTCTTGCGCCGTACCTGTTCGGTGAGGATCACGATGGCTTCGTCGCTGAGCTCCTGAAGACAGAGGCTCTTCTCGTAGGCGTGAATGCCCCACGGTGCGGTGTGGTCAAGCATCTTCTGCAGCTCGACATACGGCAGGGGAGTCACGGACTCGAACAGTGGTGGGAGTGCCTCCCGGATTGGTGCGATCAGCCGGTGGTGCTCCGCCGCCGACCCGAACCCGGCGACCATCAGGGCGTACCCCGGTTTCCCGTGGTGTTGCACGGGCACGAAGGGGGCCGGTGGCGCGGTCAGGCCAGCGGCCAGGAGTAGCCCGGCATCACGGGGTAGCGACGCCGCGACGTCCCGACCGAGACGAAGCGCCTGGCCGCCGTGCTCGGGTCCCCAGAAGAACAGTCCGAGGTACACCAGTGGGCCGACCTCGTGCAGTCGGAACTCGAAGCCGGTGACGACACCGAAGTTGCCGCCGCCGCCTCGCAGGGCCCAGAAGAGATCGGGATGTTCGTCGGCGGATACACCCAGCGTGCGCCCGCCGGCGGTGACCACCTCAGCGGAGAGCAGATTGTCCACGGTCAATCCGGTCTTGTGGACCAGCCAGCCGAACCCCCCGCCCAGAGTCAGGCCGCCCACTCCAGTGTGGCTGATCGTTCCCCCGGTGACGGCCAGGCCGTGGCGCTGGGTGGCGGCATCCAGGTCAGCAAGCGTGGCGCCGCCGCTGCACCAGGCCCGGCGGCTGCCGGGGTCCACCGACACCCCCCGGAGATCGCTGAGGTCGATCACGAGACCGCCTTCCGGGACGGCGGCTCCCCAGAATCCGTGCGCGCCGCCGCGCACCGACAGCGGCAGCCCATGTTCGCGGCCGAATGCGATCGTCGCGGCGACATCAGACGGCCCGGTACACCGGGCGATGGCTACCGGCCGGCGGTCGATATCGCCGTTCCATACCGAGCGGGCCGTGTCGTAGTCGATGTCGGAGTCGTCGATCACCCGGCCGGTCAGTTGAGCGCGCAGCGCATCGATCCCCAGGATCTGTGTCATCGCTTAACCTCCACGGCACGTGAAGTGGCAAGGTCACAGCCGAGGGGTGCGCTCGGGAGACCACTTCGAAGGACGTGACACTAGGCTACGTGAATCTGTATCGCATCAGCATAAAGAGTGAGTTTCAACGGGTTAACCGGGATTTTTTACAACAGAGGGTAGTCGAATGTACTCAACGGCGCCCTTGTGGGCGCTCAGCAGTGTCAGGTCTGGTAGCTGGAAGACTGCGAATCGGGCTTGCTGGACAGCCCGTAGACCTGTGGTTTCGTCACCGCCGGCGATTCGGCGTCGCACGCTGCAACGCGGCCTGTCTCATGGTCACCGGCTGATAGAATTCTCATTATGAGCCAAAGGCATGATGATGCATCGCAGTCCGACAGCATGCCGGGCGGCGGCGAGTCGACGCTTGGGGCGATGCGCGGCGGTTTCGGCGGCTGGACTCGTTGGAGTGAGGAAGCACACACCGCAACCGACATCAGGGAATGTACCGATCAGCACTGCATGAATGTTGAGGTGAACTGCGGTTTCCAGGGGTTGGACCCCGACTCGCCGCTGTCTCAGTCCGCCGGCGTGAGTGATGATCTCCGGGCTGCGTGGCGGGCAAAGCTGGCCGGTGAGGGTAAGCCGAGCTCGGGGACGCAGAGCCTGCGAGACATCATCTTCGGCCCGCCGGCCTGACGACAGTCGTTCGATGGTGAGGGGCTGCGCTGGTGCTACCGGCAGTCAGTGGCCATGCGCAGACTGGACCGCTCCCGCAACGCTGAAGCTCGAGCTGGTCCTCGATCGAGGACCAGCTCGGTACCGTTCGATCACATTCTGTTGATCCGGTAACCCCTCCCGCGGCTGAACAGGTGACATCCGATGCTCTTGCGGGGGACATTCATCCTTAGTTTACCTTGTGGCTAGTTGGTGTCTATTGACGCTGCATAGGTTTCGGCCGCGGCCGCTCGGCTGTGGTTGTCCCCACACTCGCTTGCCATCTTCGGAGGTCCCGTGAAGCTCCAGCGGTGTTGCGCTGCGCTTGGCTTGCTGGTCGGATCTGGGTTGCTGCTTACCGCGTGCGGTTCCGACACCGGGGGTGGCGCAGGGTCGTCATCCAACCCCGGCGGAGCCGTCGCTATCACGTGTAGCTCTGGCTCGTTGACCGCCGCCGGGTCAACGGCGCAGCAGAACGCTATCGCGCAGTGGATCAAGGACTATCTCAACAAATGTTCGGGTGCGAATGTCAATTACGGCGGCGGGGGCTCTGGGCAGGGCGTTCAGCAGTTCACTGACGGGAAAATCGACTTCGCCGGGTCCGATTTCCCGTTGGCCGAGGGCAAGGAACAGCAGGCTGCGGACGCTCGCTGCAAGAGTGGTCCCGCGATCAATATTCCGATGGTCGGTGGACCGATCGCTATCGGCTACAACGTGCCCGGGCTCACGAAGAGCCTCAACCTCTCCGCCGGCAACCTGGCTAAAATTTTTGACGGCAAGATCATGAACTGGAACGATCCGGCGATTGCGCAGGACAATCCCGGCACGCAGTTCCCCTCGCTGGGTATCCAGAGTTTCCACAGATCTGATGGTTCCGGAACGACCTACAACTTCACGAACTACCTGGCGAATGACGCCAAAACCGGCTGGACGTTCGGGACGAACAAGAACTGGACTGCGCCAGGTGGGCAGGGCGCGAAGGGCAGTCAAGGGGTTGCGCAGGGTGTGAAGTCGACTCCAGGCGGCATCGGGTACTTCGAACTGTCGTTCGCGACGCAGAGTCAGATCCCCTACGCAGCGGTCGGTAACTCCGAAGGTAAATTCATTCCGCTTACCCAGGACAATGCGGCGAGCTTCCTTTCCAAGGCCGATGTCGTCGGTACCGGCGGTGATTTGAAGCTGCAGTTCGATTACGCCACCACTGAGGCCACCGCCTATCCGAACCTCCTCATCACCTACGAGATAGTGTGTTCGAAGGGCAATGCTGTGGACAAACTGCCGTTGCTCAAGGGCTTCCTGGGATACGCGGCCAGTGCGGCTGGACAGCAGGAACTCACGAGCCAGGGATATATATCGTTGCCCAACGCTTTGCAGCAACAAGCGCAACAGACGATCGCCTCTCTTGGCTGAGATTGCTCGGGCGTGACTCCGTATGGCCACGCCCGGGCCGTCGCGCCTGTCAGGAACGCTCACAATGAGGATGTAACATGGACGAACCGGAATGTGCAGGGGTCTCGATGGCCTCGTCCGCACGGGTCCCGAAAAGCCGCGGAGCTCGGTCTTCTTCGCCAGCCGGGAAGCAATCGACGACGAGCGCTCCACCTCCCATCGGTGAGTCCATCGGAGATCTCGGCCGCCGGCCTCGCCGGCGCGGTGATGCGATTTTCCGGATGTTGGCCCAAGGATCCGGGATCTTGCTCTTGGTCATCATGGCCGCCATCGCAGTATTCCTCGTGCTCCAAGCCGTTCCCGCGCTGAAAGCGGATTCCACCAGCTTTCTCACCACTCTGGAATGGTCTCCAGACGGTATACCTTCTTCCTTCGGTATCGCGGCGCTGGCCTTCGGCAGTGTGCTGACGTCGTTGCTCGCGTTGCTGATGAGTGTGCCCGTGGCCGTCGGAGTGGCGCTGGCGAGCAGCCATTATGCACCGTCGTGGTTGGCCCGTCCGCTGTCCTACGTGGTGGATTTGTTGGCGGCGGTGCCAAGTGTTGTCTTCGGGTTGTGGGGACTGATCTACCTTGTCCCCAATATCGTCGCACCGTCGAGGTTCCTGAATCATTATCTCGGATTCATTCCGCTTTTCGAGTCCAACGGTACCTATGGAAAATCGATTTTCGCTGCGGCCGTGGTGCTCGCGGTGATGGTGATCCCGATCATTGCGGCGATCTCCCGGGAGGTATTTGTTCAGACGCCGCTGGATCACATCGAGGCGGCCTGGGCGATCGGCGCAACCAAATGGGAGATGGTGCGTATGGCAATCCTGCCTTACGGGCGCTCGGGCGTTATCAGTGGGACCGTGCTCGGATTTGGTCGTGCAATAGGAGAGACGATCGCGATAGCGTTGGTGCTGTCGGCGAACTACGAGATCAGCCTCCATATCCTCGAACCGGGGGGTAACACTATCGCAGCCAATATCGCCAACCGTTATGGTGAGGCCGGCGCCGTGGGCCGGGGCGCGCTGATCGCCTCGGGCCTCGTCCTGTTCATCATCACATTGATCGTCAATTTCGGGGCGAGAGCGCTGGCCCGTGGTCGGGGACGGGCATCATGACGCAGGTGGTGGAGACGTCCACGGCGAGTTCCGCATTGGTCCGGGTGCAATTGCCCCGCTGGTCGCTCGGTGTGATCGCGGTCGGTGCGATCGCGGCCACGCTGATCCTGTTTGCAGCGACGTCGACGCAGAGTCTGGTTGGATTTCCGCTCGTCGCGGCTGGTCTCTACCTCATTGCGCAGACGGCGGTGTCGGGCCTGGTCGAGGGCAGGCGCGCAGCAATGGACCGGCTGATGACCAGCTTGGTGGTGGCATGCACCTGTGCTGCGATCTTGCCGCTTGTCGCGGTACTCGGATTCGCCATCACAAAGGGAATGACAGTTCTCAACGGCTCCTTTCTCACCCACACGATGCGCGGAGTCGCTGAGCAGGACCCCGAGGGTGGCATCTATCACGCCATCATCGGCACTCTTGAGCAAGTAGGTCTGGCGGCCCTGATGTCGGTGCCGTTCGGTCTGCTGGTCGCGATCTACCTGGTGGAATACAGTGCCGGTCGGCTCGGTCGAGTGGTGAGTTTTTTCGTCGATGTGATGACTGGCCTACCGTCGATTGTTGCGGGACTGTTCATCTTTGCACTGTGGATCCTGGTGTTGGGTCGGAGCTTCTCTGGATTCGCCGGTTCCCTGGCGCTGACGATCCTCATGCTGCCTACGGTTGTCCGGTCGGCCGAGGAGATGCTGAAGATCGTTCCGGACAGCCTTCGTGAAGGTAGTTATGCACTAGGTGTGCAGAAGTGGGTCACCGTGGTGCGTATTGTGCTACCCACTGCGCTGGCCGGAATTTCGACAGGGGTTATGCTCGCTGTTGCGCGGGTCACCGGGGAAACGGCGCCACTGCTGCTCACGGTGTTCGGGAACCCTGCGCTCAACTTCAATCCCTTCTCCGGAGCGCAGGCCTCGCTGCCGCTGTTCGTATTCGGTGAGGCAGGTTTACCCAACGAGGCGGCGATCAATCGAGCCTGGGCGGCAGCGTTGGTTCTGATACTGATCGTCCTGGCCCTCAACATCATCGCGCGAGTCGTCGCACGCCTCGCGAGTGTCCGCAGCTGACTGAAAATTGGATCTGCCATGGCCAAAAATGTTCACATGAAGGACGTCGATATCTACTACGGAAAGTTCCACGCTGTGCAGAGCGTGAACCTATCGGTGCCACCGCAGGCGGTCACCGCGTTCATAGGTCCCTCGGGCTGCGGCAAATCGACCGTGCTGCGCACGATCAATCGGATGCACGAGGTGATCCCAGGGGCGCGGGTGGAGGGCCGGGTGGAGCTTGATGGGGAGGATATCTACCGACCCGGTGTTGATCCCGTGGACGTGCGTCGCGCGGTCGGTATGGTGTTCCAGCGGCCCAACCCGTTTCCGACGATGTCTGTTCGGGACAACGTGGTTGCCGGCCTCAAGCTGCAGGGTGAGCGAAATAGGGCTCGATTAGACGAGGTGACCGAGCAATCGCTACGCGGCGCAAACCTGTGGAACGAGGTCAAAGATCGGCTCGGCAAGCCTGGCGGCAGCCTGTCCGGCGGGCAACAGCAGCGGTTGTGCATCGCGCGAGCCATCGCGGTGCAACCCGATGTTCTGCTCATGGATGAGCCCTGCTCGGCGCTGGATCCGATCTCCACGCTGGCGATCGAGGACCTGATCGGGGAGTTGAAAAAAGATTACACGATCGTGATCGTGACCCACAATATGCAGCAGGCTGCTCGGGTATCCGATCAGACCGGGTTCTTCAATCTTCCGGCCGCTGGTAAGCCTGGCTGTCTCGTCGAACTCGACGAGACGGAGAAAATCTTCTCGAACCCGCGAGAGAAAGCTACGGAGGATTACATCTCGGGACGGTTCGGCTGATGTCATCGATCGAGAACTGGGGACAGGCGAACGCACCGGAGGCAGGACGTTACCTGTCAGTCGACCCCCAGACTCTCGGACGGCTGCGGATCCTGCGAGTCGGTGACGTGGAGCTGCAGCTCGACGGGCACAGGCTCCTCGTCCGAGGGATACCGGTTCACCTGGCACACAAGGAGTTCGTGATCCTGCAGCAGCTGATGGACAATGCCGGTCGGGTCGTCACCCGGCGTGAGCTGCTGGACAACGCATGGGGTCCTGATCGTGCGGACGTGCGGAACTACCTGGAGGTGCACATTCGTCGAATCCGCACGAAGATCGAGAATGATGCGGACAAGCCGACTCGCATTCGAACGGTCCGCGGAGTCGGCTACATCTTCGACCTACCACACAACGATTGATGTCACCCTTGCCGATGCAGCTAGCCGGCAGGAGGCTTCTCTTGCAGATGTGTCTGCGGAGCCTGTGCCTGGGAAGTCTGGGTGGCCGGAGGTGGCGAGCTGGTCGTCGGAGGTAGCTGTTCGGGTTCTTTCTCGCCTGACAGAGCTCGGGTCTCCGCCTTGAAGATCCGCATCGACTGACCCACCGAACGGGCCATCTGCGGCAGTTTGTTGGCTCCGAACAGCAGCACGAGGACTGCCGCCAAGATCAACAAATGCCACGGACTGAACTCGCCCATCGCAGCCTCCCTGTTCAGCCTCGCTCTACCACGCTTGACACGAACACTCAACATACTCGCCCCGGTCGGTCTGGGTTCAGCCCGTTGTGCTGCCCGTGAATCCGACCCCTCCCGAACCTCCGCCAACCGGGGGATACTGCTCCGGATCACGCTGGCCTGTTGAGGGAGACTGTGATGATGGCGCAAACGTCCGTGCGCAGGTCGACGGCCGACGCACAGCCAGGTTTCCGGCGCGAAGTCGGTCTGATGGCCCTGATGTTCGTCTCGCTGGGCTCGATCATCGGGTCGGGCTGGCTGCTAGGCGCGCTGACGGCGGCCACGTCGGCTGGCGGGGCGTCGATCGTCTCCTGGCTGCTCGCGGGGGTGATCATCGTGCTGCTGGCGCTGGTGCACTCGGAGCTCGGTGCGGCCTACCCTTTCGCCGGGGGCACCGCGCGCTGGCCGCGGTTGGCGTTCGGCTCGCTGGGGGGGTTCACGGCCGGCTGGGTGGCCTGGCTCCAGGCCGTGACGATCGCCCCGATCGAGGTGGAGGCCGCGCTCAGTTACTTGGACCACAAGTGGCACGGGCTGATCAACGATGTGGGAGCGCTCACTACCAGGGGTTTGGGCGTGGCCACCGGGTTGATGTTGCTGTTCACCGTCATCAACATCCTCGGGGTGCGGTGGTTGGCGGAGAGCAACAGGATCGCGGTGCTGTGGAAGGTGGCTGTGCCGGTACTGACGGTCGTCGTGTTGATCGTGGTGTCGTTCCGGGGTTCGAACTTCACCGCCGGTGGCGGTTTTGCGCCCTACGGTGCCCACGGGGTGCTCGCGGCGTTGCCGCTGGGTGTGGTGTTCGCGTTGCAGGGCTTCGAACAAGCCGCGCAGCTAGCCGGCGAGGCGCGGGACCCGCAACGTAACGTGCCTCGGGCGGTGATCGGCGCGGTGGTTGTGGGCACCGTGCTCTATCTGGCGCTGGAGATCGCTTTCGTCGGGGCGCTGAATCCCGGCAACCTTGTACACGGATGGGCCAACCCGGTCGGCAAGGGCGACTTCGGACCGTATGCGACCCTGGCCACCGGTTTGGGGCTGGGCTGGCTGGCCGTCATCCTGTACGTTGATGCGTTCATCTCACCGGCCGGCACCGGCCTGATCTATGTGGGCACCTCCGCGCGGTTGTCCTACGCGCTGGGCCACGCCGGCTACCTTCCCAAGGGCGTCAGCCAGATCAGCAGTAGGGGCGTCCCGTACACCTCGATCATCCTGGCTTTCGTCGTGGGTCTGATCTGCTTCCTCCCGTTCCCGAGCTGGCAGAGCCTGGTCGGACTGGTCACCTCGGCGACAGTGATCATGTATGCGTTCGCACCGATAACCCTGCTGGCCCTGCGCAAGGCCGACTCCCAACGTCGCCGCCCGTACCGGGTGCCCGCAGTTCCTTTTCTGGCACCGCTGGCTTTCATCGCCGCGAACGAGATCATCTACTGGACGTCATGGACCACGGTTGAGAAGCTGATGCTGGCCATCGCTGCCGGGTACGTGATATTCGGGATTTCCTACGCGGTGGGCCGCCCGATCGAGCGACCGCCGCTGGACCCGCGGTCGCTGATCTGGATCCTTCCGTGGTTCACCGGTCTGGCGGTGATCTCCTACTTCGGGCGATACGGTGGAACGAAGGCCATCCCCGAGTGGATAGACCTGGGCGTGGTGGCCGCCTTCAGCCTGGTGATCTGTTACCTGGCCGTGGCGCTGAGCCTGCCCAGCCACCGAGTCGCCGCTGCCGTTGCGGCCGACGAGCGCGAGATTGCGGTGCAACCCGACCTCACGACCGCGTGACGGTCGAACACAGATCGTTACTTCGATTTATCGTGATGGCGGTTGCACACTTCGTCAACCGTGGCAACGGTGGGGGGTGGACGGCATACCCAGCATCCTCGTGATCCGAGACCCCGGGAGCATCAGCATGTCCACTCAGTTCGATCACTACCCGCTCGCCGACGCGAACCCGACCGGTCAGCCGGCGCCGGAGTACATGGTCCAGCTCGTACGTCAAGGGCAGGATGTGTCGCTGAGGTCGCTGCAGGTATGGGCTGACCTGGCCCGCAAGTTCGGCCCCACGGCCCAGAGCACGCTCACAGACGCGACGATGGTCTCCCTCGCCTACGACCCCTTCGAGAAGCTGCTCCAGGCTCAGCGCCAGGTCGCTGACGAGCTCGTCGCAACCCAGCGTCAACTCTCGCAACAACTGTTCGACATCACTACCGCCACCGCCGGCGGCAATCTCACTGCCCGGTAGGACGATCGCGGCGGGGGGACCCCGCCATACCGGGCCAATAATGGCTCGCGGGCAACGGCGCTCAATAGACCAGCCGTGGCCCTGCGAGCGTGCCCGCGGATCGTGCCGCCCCCGCCTGCACTCTCGTCGAGCTTTCGGCTCAACAACGACTACGCAGAAGGTGGTTCCGCGATGAGTAACGCTCTGCAACTCGCCCATCAGTGGTGGGCGACTCTTGACCAGACCGACCGTCAACGGGTCTGGGACTCCCGCCACAGATACCTTGCGGGCGATCTGGTGGAGAGCATGGCCAAGGCCGGCGTGCCCGTGGTCAGCGACGGGCGCTGGACCTGCGTCAGCGTCGGACCCACCGGTTTCACCGTGCCCGTCGCCGTCCAGCAACTCCTCGAGCGGCTGTCCCACGGGGACATCGCACTCGGAACGTAATGGCATCCCGTAGCACGATCGGTCAATGATCTCCGAGGGATCCTAGAAAGGGCTGTTGTGGCACGGGGAGTGCGTGGATGAGGCGGTCGAGTTCGTCGTCGGTGTTGTAGTAGTGCACCGAGGCGCGGACCAGTTCGCGCAGATCCCGGCGGGGCAGATCCAGGCGAGCTGAGCTGGCGAGGGAGACGCTGGTGTTCACCCTCGAGTCGGCAAGGCGGTTCCGCACATCCTGAGCGGGTACGCCGTCGATGGTGAAGGTGACGATGCCGCAGCGGCGTTGGCCCTGGTCGTGGAGATGGACGCCGTCGACGGCACGCAGCCGCGCACGCAGATTCTCGGCGAGAGCGGTGACGCGTGCCTCGATGGCGTCCAGTCCCCACGACAAGGCATAGTCGATGGCGACCCCCAGACCGATCTTGGCGGCGTAGTTGGTCTCCCAGTTCTCGAAGCGCCGCGCGTCCGGCCGGATCTCGTAGCGCTCCGGCGCGGTCCATGTTGCGGCGTGCATGTCGAGCAACGGCGGCTCGAGATCGTCGAGGATCGAGCGACGCACGTAGAGAAAGCCGGTGCCACGTGGCCCGCGCAGGAACTTGCGACCGGTCGCGGAGAGCAGGTCACAGCCGATACGTTCGACGTCGATGGGCAGTTGGCCCACTGACTGACAGGCATCGAGGAGGAACGGCACCCCGGCCTCGCGGGCGACCGCGCCGACCTCCTCGGCGGGATTGACCAGCCCACCCTGGGTGGGCACGTGGGTGATGGCGATGAGTTTCACCTCCCCGCGGCCGCAGTCCTCAAGGCGACGGCGCAGGTCGGCGATCGAGAGCTGGCCGTGCTCGTCGTCGTCGACGACTTCCACGACCGCGCCGGTGCGTCCCGCGACCTGAAGGAAGGCGATGACGTTGCTGGCGTACTCGGCGTGCGCGGTGAGGATGCGGTCGCCAGGCTTGAACGGTATGGCGTAGAAGGCCATGTCCCAGGCCCGGGTCGCGTTCTCCACGACCGCGACCTCGTCCACCTCGCAGCCGATCAATCGGGCGATCGCCGTGTACGTCGCCCGCACCTGCTCAGCGGCGGCTTCGGCGGCCTCGTACCCCCCGTTGTCGGCCTCCCGGTGGAGATGGGCGATGACCGCGTCGGTGACTTGGGACGGTGGCAGCGCCGCCCCGGCGTTGTTCAGGTGCGCTACCCGGGTCGTACCCGGAGTGTCGCGGCGGGCGCGTTCCACGTCGAAGACCACGAACCCACGTTATTCGGAGCTGACCGATGCGCCTAGGCGAACCACTGACCCTGGTCAGGGCACCGCTGTCAGGCGACGTGGACGATGGGTCGACGGTGGGGATCAGGTTCGGCCCGGCGAAGGATCTCCCGGGTGACCGGGGCGACTTCGCCGACGCCGAAGAACAGGTAACGGAGCAGGTGCAGCAGCGGGTTGCCCTCCGTCCAGTCGAAGTAGATGTGCGGTGCGGCGCCGGTGATGTCACGGATGCGCAGGAGCAGGGCGGCGATCGCGTTGGGGACGGCGGGGCTGGCGACGCGCAGGACGCGGTAGCCCTCCCGGTGGGCGCCGCTGACGTGCAGGTCGGTTTCGAACTCGGATGGGTCGGTGATGGTGACCTCGAGGAACACGAGCCCGTCGGGGTCCGGGATATGGTGGTGAGTCAGTTCCTCGGTCGTCTTCTCACGGTATTCGGTCGCGTCACCGGCATCGGGCTCGTTGGCGACGATGCGGAGGGGGCCCGGCGCGCCCGCACTGATCAGCCGCTCGGCGGTCTCGTCGAGGTGTACTGCGGTGACCCGCAGCTCGAACGCCCGCATGATCCGCGAGACGAACGACACGACGATGATGCCGCCGATGAAGCAGGCCGCGATCTTGACCCCTTCGGGTCGCTCGATGATGTTCGCGATGGTGGTGTAGACGAAGACCGCCGCGATGACGGCGAACACGGCGGTACTGATACGCCGCCTGGCGCGATGCACCGACAGCGCGACGGCGACGGCGGCGGAGGTGATCAGTACCAGCACACCGGTGGCGTAGGCGCCGCCCTGAGCGTCGACGTCGGCGTCGAACAGGATGGTCACCAGGAAGGCGACCGCGGTGAAAACCAGCACGAGCGGGCGTACTGCCCGGGCCCAGTGCGGGGCCATGCCGTAGCGGGGCAGGTACCGCGGGACGAGATTGAGCAGCCCCGCCATGGCCGAGGCGCCGGCGAACCACAGAATCGTGATCGTGCTCACGTCGTACAGGCTGCCGAAACCGTCGCCCAACTGCTGGTGCGCCAGGAAAGCCAGCGCGCGCCCGTTAGCAGGGCCACCGGACCGGAACGCGTCGGGCGGAATCAACAAGGTGGTCACGACGCTCGTCGCGAGGAGGAACACGCTCATGATCACAGCGGCGGTGGTCAGAAGCTTGCGCGCGTCGCGGATCCGGCCAGCCGGCTGCTCCTCGGTGTCGCCGTCGTCGCCCTCGATGAGGGGCATCACTGCCACGCCGGTTTCGAACCCGGATAGGCCCAGGGCGAGCCTGGGGAACACCAGCAGCGCGACCGCCACCATGAGCAGCGGATCGGGATACCGGCTGACCAGCAGTCGGGACCAATCGAGGACCAGCGCGGGATGGGCGGACAGGTGCACCGCCGAAACCACGACGACGACCAGGTTCAGCGCCAGATAGATCGAGACGAGGGTGACCGCGATGCCGATCGCCTCGCTGAAACCGGCCAGAAACACCCCGCCCAGCAGCGCCAGCAGCACCAGAGTGATCGCGACGTTGTTTCCCTGCAGAATCTGCGGAGCGAAGGGGTTCTGTACCAGGTGAGCCGTCGCGTCGGCCGCCGAGAGCGTCATGGTGATCAAGAAATCGGTGGCGGCGAACCCCAGCAGTGCCAGCACGAACAGCTTGCCCCGCCACCACGGGAGCAACTGTTCCAGCATGGCGATCGAGCCTTCCCCGCGCGGGCTCTCCCCGGCCACGTGACGGTAGACCGGCAACGCGCCGGCCAAGGTCACCACGACGAGCACCAGGGTGGCCGCCGGAGACAAGGCCCCAGCGGCCAGTGCCGCGATGCCCGGCTGGTAGCCCAACGTCGAGAAGTAGTCGACACCGGTCAGGCACATGACCTTCCACCACCGATGCCTGCGGTGCCCCGCAGCGGGCCGGGTGTGCGGGCCGTGATGCCGGCTCGACCGCTCAGCCAGTCCCTCCAGCAACCACCCACCGACTGGATGGCGCGCTCGTTCGCGCGCGGACGTGGCCACGACCAGATCCTCCCCGAGGTCGAGCGCCTGCCGGTCCGTTGTGCAGCCGGGTTACGAAGCGGGCGGGGGCACTGCTCTGCTGTGCAGAAAGACGTGGGTGCCCACCCCGTGGTCGGGCTGCTCAATGGTGACGGAGTCCATGCAGGCACGCATGAGCGGGATCCCGCGGCGGCGGTTCTCATCATCGACCGGAGCTGGGCGCCAGCATCCGTGGTCACTCACGACGACCGTGACCCGACGTTGCCCGCCTGGCGTCACCTCAAGCCAGCCGTGGACGTCGACCAGTCCAGGAGGTTGGTCGAGATAGGCGTGTTCGGCGGCGTTGCTGACGGCTTCGCTGACAGCCAGGACGATGTCGTCGAGCTGCCCCGAAGGCCAGGACAACGCGGTAAGCCAGCGGCGCAGCTGGTGCCTCGCTACTGAGGGCGCGACCGGGTCCGCCGGCAGCTGCAGCGTCAGGTGCGCCTCTTTCGGCGCCGCTTGACCCAGCCGCTGCCCGCGACGCGACATCTTAAGATGCAGTGTGTCGTCGGGGTTACCAGTCGGTGGCATCGTGGGCGCCATTGTCGCGGTCGCCGCGGTGTCCCGCCACATGGATCAACCTATCACGCACCGACCATCCCTCACATCCAGCAGTGGGCGAGGCCGGCCGGGTGGCCGAGGGCGTCATGGTGCGGGTTGGAGGGCCTGGTCGACGGTGTGGTAAAGCGCGAGAATGTCGTCGAGCCCAGCGAGCTCGATCGGACGGATCACCGGGCGGCGGTGGTCGACCACGATCCGCAGCGGCTCGCGCCGATGCTGCGCAGCGCGGGTGGCGTCGACCAGAGCCTGCAGCCCCGGGGAGCCCAGGAACGTCACCTCGGTCAGGTCTATCACCAGGGCCGCCCCGTCGGGGAGCTGCTCGAACCCGGCAGCGACCGCTGCGCGCAACCGGCCGACCGTGAGCACATCGATCTCCCCGGCCACCGTGACTACCAGCGCTTCCTGCTGTGCCTGCAGGACCCGGCTGGTATCGATCCGCACCATCTGCTCGGCGGCCGGTCCCCGACCGGATCCGAGGTCGGAATCGAAGTCGCTTGGCTCGTGCACCCGAGCACGGTACCTGCCCTGTGATTGATCAGGACCTTGTGACCCGAGCCAAGTTACCTCCAAGCCACGGCCAAGCCCGGTATCCGATGGTGGGTGTACCAGAAGTACCGCGAAGGAGAACCGCTATGACCAGGGAAACTCGACGTTCGTTTCGTGGATGCGCAGGCTCGTCTCGTTCGCGAATGGACCCGGCCGTGACCACCCCCGCGCCGGCTCCGACGCGGCCGATGTTGCTGGCCGAGTTGGTGGCGCTGGGTCGCGAGGCTTGGCGGATCAGTGAGCTGGAGCGGGCGGTACGCGCTGAGATCGAAGCCTTACGAGAGGCCGAGGAGAACGAGTGGTTGACTAAGGCTGACTGTGATGCCTGACACACACACCGCGATCGGCCAGGAGGTCGACCGGTACGCCGCGGACCGGAGGGCCGTAGCCGCCGCCGCGAAGGCCAAGCGGTTGTGGCCAGACGTGATCGGCGAGGTGCTCGCCGACGAGATCATGGCGCTGCTGGGTCTGCCATCGTGGTTACGCGCTCAGACCCGCACCCAGCGGTTGATCAACGCGATCCTCAGCATCACGGAAGGGACAGGGGAGCCGTACCCCGTACCCCGTCGGGGACGTGACCTCGGCGCGGGGTGGCGATGAGGTCACAGTCTTAACCGGGACTGTTGTGTTCCGCATGGGAGCCCGGTCGGGAGGACTCGTCGATGTCCACCGTGGGTCGGTTGTCGGCTGTGGTGTTGCCGATGACGACGCAACCGGTCGAGCCGTCGATGATGATGATCCCGCGGCTCAGGTTAGGGCCGGAGATCGTGTTGTCGCGTATCTCGACGTTGGGCCAGCGGCGCAGGTTCACTGCTTGGGCACCGTTGGAGGCGCAGGTGTTGCCGATGAAGCTGATCGATGGGCCTCCGGTCGGGGCGGCGCTGTTCGCGTGCTGGTCGCCGGTGGCGATCAGGCATTGCGCGTCGACGTTGCGGCAGGTGTTGCCCGCGATCACGACGTCGAAGGTGGGTGGGCTGTTGTCGTCGTAGGTTTGGAAGCAGTCGGGGTGTGGCGGGTTGGCGTAGCCACTCGCGGAGATGTCCATGATGGTGTTGTCGGTGATCCGGTGACCGTTGCCGAAAAAGCGCATGCCGTCGGCGTCGCCGTTGTCGCGGGCCACTGTCGCACTCACGGTGTTGTGGCTCACCGCGATCTGCTGCCCGCTGATCCAGATGCCGGTGCTGGCGACGTGCTGAACCGTGTTGTCCTCGATGATCGAGTTCCTGCACCGTGTGCAGCTGATCCCGCCGCGTTGGGTGTCATGGACGGTGTTGTGGCGGATGGTCAGGTCGAGGCCCTCGAGGAATACGCCGTCGCCGCCGGCGACGGTGAAGCCTTCGACGGTGACGTGGGCGGTGGTGAGGTGGATGCTTCGTACGGTGGCGCCGTCGGAGAGGAGCCTGATCGGCGCATTCGCCGTGCCCGAGCGGTTCATCGTCACGTCGGTATCGGTGAGATCGTGGCCGGTGAAGCACACCGAGGTCCCCGGGGAGGCAGCATCCAGGGCCGCCGCCACGTCGCCGGCTCGGGTGACCGTACGGCTGCAGCTAGGTGCGCGGCCCTGGTTCGGACCCGCCGAGGGATTCGGGCTTGACGACGGGCTCTGATGAGACCATGGATTTTGACTGACCGTCGGGTTACGACCGGACCCTGGGCGCTGACCTGCCGAGGGGTTCTGGCCCGCGCAACCGGCAACGAGAAGCAGGCTCAGTGCAGCGATCCAGACCCACCCCATTCGAACCAGGAACCGGGGCTGTTGCTCTGTCATCCGTCCGACCAACTCCCGCTGGATCGCTCGTTGTTCAGGACCCTCGGCCGATTCCGGGGTACCGGGAATCTTCGGGACCGGTTCGACGCGGTTGCGCGCCACCGTCAGGTGGGCGTCGGTCACCTCGTGCGCGGCGATGCCGTCCACGAAGACAAGAAACGGCCGGTCACGGTTGGCGTAACTGGGCAGGATCTCGAGCACCGCGAGACACACCTCCTGGACGACGTCATCCGCCGAGGCGAACGCCTTGTTGTGGCTGCCGACGCGGGCACCGCAGTATCACACCACGAGAGGACTGATCCAACGGAGCACACCCTCAACGGCGGCAAGACCCACCACGATCCGCATGATCACGACCCGGAGCAGGAGGTTCTCACCCAGACGAGGGTTATCACTGCGCTGCGGTATCTGACAGCCGTCCGTCTGGATCGTCAGGTAGCCGGGGTAGGAGCCTCGGCTGCCGTTGCAGAACAATACGGCGGTGATCATGAAACATGGTTGGAAACCTTGGCTGGGTGTTCTCGCTGCTGCGACGATCCTCGCTGGTAGGCTAGCTTCGATCTTTCACCGCGACAACGCGACTGTGGGCCGGCGACAGCCTTCGGATCGCTGCGGCGGCGCGTGCCCGTGCGGGACCGTCTGAAACTCGTAGGAACGTTGAGATCAGGCGTGCGAACGGACACAACGCAGCCGATCTCCCTCGCAGGAATTCGAGGAGATCGACCAGGGCCATCGTACGGTCCGCGTATGGGATACCGACAGCGACATACCGCAGTGTTGTGTTGCTGCCGATGAACCCCTGTATTCGGTTTGCTAGGATGACGACTGGCTCAGAAGCTGTATGCTGTTGGTGCTGGCGGCATCATACCATCTAGAGGTGACAAGAGCAGTGCAATAATTAGGAGGCCAACATCCGTGTCATCAGAATTTAAGCCTAAGCCTTTTTTCCTTGATGGCGCTAGTGGGGTCGGCAAGACCACGCTGGCAAAAATGGTCAGCTCCAACCATTTGGATGTCAAGTTCATAAAACGGTTTACCACACGGCCTCCCCGTGGATGCGACGACAAGGAGGAGTACGTGTTCATCTCGGCGGACGAATTTAATGCAATGAAATTGGCGGGGGAATTTCTGGAATACCGCGACTACGAATTCGAAATGTCTTACGGGCTTCCCAAAAAATCAATAGACGAGGCCTTAGGGAAAGGTTGTCATGTGTTAGCGATAATCAACTTAGGTCGCGTGGAAGAAATTAAGAAGACTTGCCCTGACGGGGTGACTATTCTCATTGACGTGCCGGCAAATGTCATACGCGATCGACTCGAACTCCGAGGGTTGCACAGCGCTGAACAGATCGCGGAGCGTATGATTAATGCCGAAACGGTTTTCTCATACCATAAATTCTATGACTATATCGTCCCGAACGATGGCGATGTTGAAGACGCCGTTAAGAGGATCTATGAAATTATTGAGAGAGAGCAAAATGAATAATTACGTCCACGTGCTCGGTTCATCCGGCAGTGCTGGACCGTCGCGGCTTTGTCGAGGCTGCTCCAGCTGTCATCGGCGACTCCCGACTCCAACTGCCTCCAGCACAGGAATCGCTACGCATCACCACCGCCGAGTGAGGTGAACTTCTTCATCGCCTGTTCTCACTGTCGGATGGGTGATGGAATTTCTCGGTCCGATTATTCAGATTCGCTCGAATAACCCTTACCTGATGAGCGAGATCACGACATGCATTATCCTTATGGCTGTCAAGCTGATCTGCTAACGGCATCATCCGCTCTTGCAGCTGCCACGATTCCATCTGCCGGACGAGCACAATTGCGCGTTGGGTGTCCCGGAATCCTCCGCCTCCAGACCCTAATGATCTAGGGACCAAGGGGTCCTAGCGCTGTAGTACTTCCGGGCCCGCCGCCTGGCTCAAGAACGTAACGAGATCATCGTCTTGGCCATGGCTGAGTCTGCGGTGGCTGATGCACTGCTGGCCGGAGGAGTACTGGAGCTGGGGTGGGCCAAGCTTGAGGCGATCACCCCGCCACCGATGACAGCTGCCACCGCAGGGCTGGTGGGCTTTGTCACCGTCCACCACGCGACGGTCGCTGCGCTGGACCACCGCCACGGTGATATGGCCGCGCCGATGACTACCGCCGCAGATGTGGCTGAGGGCTTCGGTGCCACCCATGAAATCGACTCCTTGGGCTTTGGTTCGGGCTGAAGGTTTGGGGTCGTTGAGCCGGGGTAGCTTACGGTGGTGAGAGTCAGGTTCAGCAGGGCTGTGGTCACCGGCGGGGCAGGGTTCTTGGGGTCACATTTATGCGAGCAGTTGCTGCGCCGTGGCACCGACGTTATCTGTCTGGATAATTTTCTCACCGGCGCCCCCGTCAACATCGCGCACTTAATCGGCGAACCACGGTTTCGCCTCATCAAGTGTGATGTGACGAACTTTGTGCATGTGCCGGGCCCAGTGGATTTGGTGTTGCACCTTGCTTCGGCTGCTTCTCCTGTCGATTACCTTCGGTTGCCGATTGAGACGCTCAAGGTGGGCAGCATCGGTACCCTTCACGCGCTGGGTCTGGCTGGGGAGAAAGGTGCGCGGTTCGTGCTCGCCTCGACCAGCGAGGTCTACGGCGACCCGCAGCAGCACCCGCAGGCTGAGAGTTACTGGGGCAACGTCAACCCGGTCGGCCCGCGAAGCGTGTACGACGAGGCCAAGCGCTATGCCGAAGCGCTCACTACCGCTTACCGGATATCTCGGGGGACGGATACCGCAATAGTGCGGATCTTCAATACCTATGGCCCCCGAATGCGTCCCGACGACGGACGGGCTATCCCGACCTTCATCCGCCAGGCGCTGGCCGGGGAACCACTGTCAGTCACCGGTGATGGAAGCCAGACCCGCTCGGTGTGCTACGTCGATGACACTATCCGGGGTATTCTCGCGTTGGCTGAGTCCGAGATGGCGGGCCCCGTGAACATCGGTGGTCCGCTGGAGTTACCGGTCATTGAGCTGGCCAAGACGGTGATCGAACTCAGTGCGTCACTCGGATCGATCCGGCACATCGAACGGCCCGTCGACGATCCGCGGGTACGCCGCCCAGACATCACGTTGGCCCGAGAACTCCTCCACTGGGAGCCGGCAGTCACACTCCGCGACGGCCTCGCCCGCACCATCGCCTGGTTCCGCTCCCAATTGGCCAGCGCTGCCTAACTCCCTCAGCCACGCCACCGCGGCTGAGGGGAGACTCGTTTATGGAGCTGCGGCGCTGGGTAATCACACATCAGGTATACCGCACTGGTGGCCACGCGTCGCTCAGGAGGCGTGTGCCGTGCCAGAAACTCGTCACACATGCGGTGACCTTAGGTTCCGGTACCACCATGTGATCACGACATGATCGCGGGCTGTACACTTGCGCCGCGAGCTACTCGACAAGGTCCTGGTCGTCAACGAACGCCACCTGCGCCGGATCCTCACAATCTACCTACATCACTTCAATAACGCGCGATCACACCGAACGTTGGCGCAACTCGCCCCGGCCCAGTCTGAAACCCAGCCGCCACTGATCAACCTCACCGACTACCAGGTATGCAGCAGCCCGCTCCTGGACGGGCTCACCAGGGAGTACCAGATCCCAACATGATTGAACCGAGCACCGTGAATCCGGTGGTCAAGCCCAGAATTTTATATTCGAGCCCCACAGGTTGGCGCGCGGGCGCGTAGGGCGGTGACCGTACAGATTCCGCGAAGCTCTCCGAGAAGTACACCAGTATCCCAGGGCATGGTGTGGCTTCACACCGTCGGATGTGCCCATTCGGGTGAGCGTCGGGCGACCGGGGTGAGCGGCGTTCGACCCGGCACGTAAGAGAGGGGCCTTCGGACTAGCCGATACACCAGCCACCTCGCGCCGCGAATGCTGTTGGATTGACCAGCGGACTCGGAGCTGGAGCAGTTGCGGTGGTGGCGGGTCGTGGTCCAGATCATCACGGAGGGCTACACCGCCTCGGGTGACGATCTTCCCCGGGTGATTCCTGGGGCGGTGGGTCAGGTGGGGAGGACGGCGCAGATGTATCTGGTTGACCTTGCTCAGCGGACACTCTGGCCGGTCCCGAAAGATCACAGGAGGGCGGTCTCCGTTGACGGCAGTCTGACCGGGCGCGCATTCCAGTTCGTCAAGGTCCTCGTAGGCACCGATCCCGAGACGGGTGTGGTGCTGTGGGTCCCCAGACGCAGCACGCCGGGCTTGTCGGTTCCATCGACCATCGGAACGCGCTCTGGCAGCTCCTGCCGCTGTTCACCTTCGCCTCCCGCGACTTGGTCATCACCGCCGTGCTCGACCGCATGACCGGGTCGGGGGCGAGGGTTGCCCTCGCCGCGATTCACAACGCCCGCCGTCGTGGTGAGCGCGACCTCAGTGTGAGCACGAGCATCTCGAGCCGGGCGACCGGTCAACCTCAGCGTCGTGCCGCTTCCTGTGACTGAATGACCTTGTCCTGGGGGACACCGGAGCTGGTGCGTTGCGGTGGAAACCACTCCGAAGAGGACCTACAGCGGGGCCGGCGCGGAGAGCAGCACCTCCGACAGGCTCCCGTCCTCGACGTAAGGGAGTGCCCGGAGTGCATGCTCAGTGTGCTCGCCGACAGGGGGCACCGCCGTACGCGAATGCCCCAGTTCCGGCCCTGTCCCGCGACGCTGTAGTCCAGCGGCTGGTCGTTCACCGGTGACAGTGCGGGTGTCCGCCCTCACCTTGCTGTCAGTACCGTGGCCAGTCCCTGGCAGTCGGCGACTGTGACGGTGAGGGCGGGATGGCGCAGGGTGCCGGTTGGCTCGATGCCGGGGACTGGTTCGCGGAAGGTGATACACAGGCCGCGGGCCCCGTTAGTGGCCATGGTCAGGCCTCGGTCGGCGAGGGAGAGGTGTGCCGGTCCTGCGGTCTTGAGGAAGCCGAATGGTCCGGTGACGGTGGTGGACGTCACATTGGTGAGAGTTGTTCGTAGTTTCCAGAGTCCGAATCGGACGGCAAGCTCACCGTCGAGTACGTGGACCGCCGCGGTGGCCGGGGTGATGCCGAAGGGCAGGCCAGCGAGCCGGTAGGGGGTGGTGAACCGAAACGGGAAGGTTTGTGTCGTCATCGAATAGTTACTACCCGCTGACGACAGCTTCAACCTAGTGCGGGAGCGCGCATCTGGTGGCGCGAGCTCGTTTGCCGGAATGGCTCATCGGGCGGGGTTGTGTTGGCGGATGGTGAGGCGATCAAGTGGGTGTGGTTCGGCTCCGGAGGGCACCAGCACCAGGTCGTCGATCTTCAACGGTGGTCGCGCAGCGGCCGGGGTTGGCGTGCCGGTCATCGACGCCTTCACCAGTTCGTGTAGCCGCTGTCCGCATCGACGGTAGAACCGCAACTGAGCGCGACGTCCGAATACCAGCCAGCCCAGCCGGAGGATCCACCCGAGAGTGGGCGATCGCTGGGATTGACAGGAGGCGACGAACTCGACCTGACCGCTGTCCAGATGCTTGATCACCTCATAGGTCACCTTGCCGCGCTCGAGATGGTGCTCAAGGGTCTGGTAGGCCCACCCCCACACCTTCTCTTGTTGTCGGGTTTCGTCGATGAGAGCGGTGATGCGCACTCCCATGTAGAACCGCAGCCCAGAGAAGCGGCCCTCGAGCAGCAGGGTGCGACCCAACAGCGGGTCGTGACGGTGATAGACCGCGCGAATGAGCTCGGGTGGGGTGAACTCGTAGTCTCGGACCAGGCCGCGGGCGGTCTCCCACACCCCGCCGGGCACTGGCGGGCCGGCTCGCTCACGCCCGACCAGGCTGCGGTGCACATCGAAGTTCCAGTCGGGGGGACGTACTTCGTTGGGATCATAGTTGATCTCGCGATTGCGCAGCTCGGCCAGCGCCGTGACGTAGTCGATGTCGCCCAGCAGCCGGTCGCGCACCGCAGCTCACTCGTGGCTGCGTAGCGAGTTGCCGATCAGCCAGAGTGTGGGTGGCCATAATCCGGTGAACAGCGCCCGCCGCTCAGCGTTGCCCCGTTCGTCTTGATCCACCGTCTTGGCCCGGATCCACAGACCAAGGCACAGCGCAACCGCTCCGAGGGACATGATCTCGAAGTGCGCGCTGCGCAGCCCAGCACGATGCAACACCTGACCGATCATCCGCGCCTCCACCTGATTGTTTGCCGGCTCGCCGACCGGGGAACACGTTCAGTGTCCGCGCCTTCGCCCACAAGCGCGACACAGGAGAGCCCGGTGTATCTGTGATCGCCCGCTGGTGGAGGATCCTGGCGCGCTGGACGCTGGGTGTTGTGCTGGTTTCATGGCGTTATCTGTGGGCGACCACCCCGCTGCATCGGTCCGTGGAGGTCGGTGACGCTACTGATCTTCCTCCGCCGCTGCCCGATCAGTGGGTGGACGACCGTAGCCAACCGCTGGAAAGCGGCGTCGGCCCGCTGTTTCACCGGCTGTTCATGGTGGAGATCGAGGGCTCGTCGTTGACCGCAACGGATCTGATCGCCAAGGTCGCCGCCGACCTCAATCAGGCCGTGCCCTCCGAGGTCACCGCCGTCGAGACGCTCTCCGGTGTCCCCGGTGAGCTCACGATCGGCGACGAGGTTGTGGTGCGCATACCGGGTCCCTGGGATGGCCCAGTGCGAGTGGTGCACCGGACCGACACGTCATTTCGCCTCGCCACCCTGACCGGACACCTGGAGGCTGGGCAGATCGAGTTCCGAGCCCGGTCACAGGGTTCCCATTTGCAGTTTCAAATCGAGGCGTGGGCGCGGCCGAGCAGTTGGGTTATCCACTTACTCTACAGCCATCTTCGGCTGGCTAAGGAGATCCAGCTGAACATGTGGGTGCGATTTTGCCAGACCGCCGCCCAGCTCACAGGCGGGCGGGCCCGAGGTGGCGTAACGATCCACACCCGGGTGGTCGATCAACCACTGCGGGCGAGTCGATAGCGGCCGCTGGTCTGGCCACCATTCCCGGGGATCGGCCAGACCACCGCTGAGGTCATCCTCGCCGAGACCGGCGCTGACATCGCGTCGACTCCGAATCAATGGTCTCGCGGTGGCCGGGCCGACCGAGCGCAGCTCACCGAACCCGTTATATAACCGAGACATCGCCTGGTTTACGACACCCCCACCGGTGGTAAGTAATGATATCCCAATTTCCCCACGATCGGAACTCTGATGACTTTCAATCCGCTGGAACAGCGTGGTATCCCGTTGGACAAGCAGTTGCGCAGTTGGCGGGAGCTTGATGTCGAGCCCGTCGATCCTGATCACAGTGATCCCTACACCAAGTGTCGGATCATCACGATGAACGGGATCGAGATGGAGTCGTTGCTGTTCAGTCACAACTTCTCCCGGGTCTGCCCGGACCTGGAGGTCAAGCATAAGCTGGCCGAGGTCCGCTACCTCGAGCAGCAACAGCAGAAGGTCATCAACTGGTTGCTGCCCGGTTCGTCGTCGCCGCTGGAGACGACGATTTCCTATGAGCAGGTCGCGGTCGACCTCACCGCGTGGATCGCCCGGATGGAACCCGACCCCTACCTGACCCAGTGCTACGAGTTCGGCGTGTTGGAAGACTTCGACCACCTGTACCGCTATGCCAACCTCTATGAGCTGCTCCAGCACCGCAAGGCGGAGAAGATCGTCGACCAGCTCACCGAGGTGATGCCGGGCCGGCCCACCCGTTACCACCACCGCCACCCGATCGACAACGTCCGCGAGCCCTATGACCGCAGCGTTGTGGCCCCGATCTCGAAGCTGCACGCCTTGACGGTCCTCTCCGCCGAGCAGCAGACCATGAACTTCTACCTCAACACCGGCCCGCAGTACATGGAGCCGATCGCGCGCCAGCTCTACCAGGAGATCGCGATGGTCGAAGAGGAGCACGTCACGCATTACGAGTCGCTGCTCGACCCGGGCGAGACCTGGTGGGAGCGGTTGGTCAACCACGAGTACAACGAGTGCTACCTCTACTACTCGTTCCTGCAGCAGGAGTCCGACCGCAAGGTCAAGGCGATCTGGGAGCTGCACCTGAACATGGAACTCGAGCACCTGCACGTGGCGTGTGATCTGATGCGCCGCCACGACGGACGCGACCCCGCCGAGGTGCTCGCACCGGAACTGCCCAACGTGCTGACCTTCGAGCCCAACAAGGCCTACCTGCGTGAACTGCTCGACACCCAGGTCGACCTCACCACGCTGGGCACCGGCTTCGTCCACGAGGCACACGAGCGGTTCCAGACGATGCAGGACACCCTGATGGGCGACCAGGCCCCCGCCAGCGACCGTGTCATCGACGAGCACACCGCAGTATTCGACACCGACTACCGCATCGAGACCCAAGGTCCGCACCCGCGACCCGACCTGCGCCAGCGCAAGACCAGTAAGGCGTGAGGGGAAACCATGACAACAACACAGACACCACACACAGACGGGGTGGACGCGGCGCGCGACGCCGTGGAGTTCCTGATCGGCCAGCACATGCAGATCCGGGACCTGTTCACCGAGGTGCAGACGTCCATCGGACAGGCACGCCGGGACGCGTTCGATCGGCTGGTGACACTGCTCGCAGTGCACGAGACCGCCGAGGAACAGCTGATCCACCCACTGGTCCGCACAGGAGTAGACGGCGGCGGGGACATCGTCGATGACCGACTCGCCGAGGAACGTGCGGCCAAGGAGATACTTGCCAGACTTGAGGACCTCGGGCCCGACGCCGCGGAGTTCCCGTCACTGCTCGCCGAGCTACGACTCAGCGTGCTGACGCACGCGCACAACGAGGAGGCCTACGAGTTCCGCTACCTGCGCCGCGAGGTCGCGACCGCGAAGCTACCGCTCCTGGTAAGCATGGTCCGAGCGGCCGAGGCGGTGGGACCGACACATCCGCATCCCGGTGTCGAGTCCGCGATCGCGAACACCGTCGCTGGGCCGGTGGTGTCGCTGTTCGACCGCACGAAGGACATGGTCCGCAAGGCGATGTCTGACAACCGCTAAACGTACGATCCGTCCCCGGCCGTCGACGGCCGGGGACGGATCGTACGTTCGGCGGTGGTTGAGCCAGACTGCGATCGGGTGAGCCAGGAGAGCGACGCGACTACAGAGAGGACGTCGGGAGAGGACGGACGTGTCGAGCGCCAAAGTCTGGCCCGAGGACTGGGAGCACGATGACTAAGTGCACCACGTCGTCGAACTCATCTCGCAGGCCACCCCTGAGGTACAGCGGCGGATGGTGTGGCACTTGCTCATGGTCGAAACGAGCTGGCCAGCGAGTCGGAGACGGCCTGGGGATCAGCGCCGACGACGTCCGTGACCTGCCGCCACTGCCGACCCAGCGACTGTCGGAGCAGGAGCACAATCGGCTGGAGAACCTCGGGAAGAACGGTCCGCGGGACGTGACCGGCAAGACCACGACGCATTGCGTGCCCACACGCGCAAGTCGCATAGTACCGAGGAATGAGCAGGCGGTGGGACCGATGAGGTCATCGGTCCCACCGCCTGCTGATCACCTATCGGGTCAGGTAACCGCCGGCCCTGCCTCGTCGCTGCCGGACATCCTCCGCAGAAACTCATGGCACTGAGCAGCCCGCTGCGAGTCCTGTTTCATCACCTCTCGGAAGAAATCCGCGATGTCGGTCAGGCCGGCGTTGTCCGCGTCGCGGACGTACTGGCCGTAGTCGTGCCCTGCTTTCAGCGAGTGGTACTGCACCGAGATCAAGTCGAACGTCACGTCATCGAAGCCGGTCTCACCGGTTGCCATCGATCCTCCAAGTGTCGCATCCAGTGGTGACAACCAGACTTACCCCGGCCAACCGGCGACTACACCAGTCAGAACCGATCACCTCGCGCCACCGCGGTCGCCGCCACACTCGCTGCCACCCGGGTAATCCTGGCCACCCGCGCCCAGTCCAGTCTCGCGCCGACCGCGACTATCAAACCTATTGGAGCCCGTTTTATGCGCCAGCGTCTAGCTTGCTGGCCTATTGCTTGCAGGGTTCGGTTGGTGTTTATCGGGGTACACCGCCACCGTACCGGGCGTGGGGGGTAGTGATGTCATCGTGTGATCGGATTGCTCAGCCATGGGGGACGCGTACTCCCTACGGTCCCGGTGAGACCTGGCCGACGCGGGTCGACAGCTATCTCGCCGACGGCGTCAGCGCCGAGCAGGTCGACCGATGGGTCCAGACTGCATCCGTACTGCACTCCAATGGAGACGCAATGGACATCGCAGTGTCCGGTGGCCGGACCGTCGGGGTCCGTGGTCGTGGAATCGACCGGGTCAACCACGGTCGTCTCGGTCCCAAGGACCTGTTCGGGTGGCAGGCAAATGCCGCTGCAGACCGGCTCACCGTTCCGCTGGTCCGGGATGGCAACCGGCTGGTGGAGACTGACTGGCAGACCGCAATGGGCCGGGTAGTGCAGCGCAGCAAGGGATTGCTCGAAGAGCAGGGCCCGAGCGCGCTGGGCTTCTACACCACCGGACAGCTGTTCCTGGAGGAGTACTACACCCTGGGAGTGATCGCGCACGGGGCGATCGGCACCAACCACGTCGACGGCAATACCCGGCTGTGCACGGCGACCGCCGCCGAGGCGCTGAAGGAATCGTTTGCCTGTGACGGCCAACCCGGCTCGTACAGCGACGTCGACCACGCCGACGTGATCGCACTGTACGGCCACAACGTGGCCGAGACGCAGACCGTGTTGTGGATGCGCATGCTGGATCGGTTGGCTGGACCGAATCCGCCCAAATTGATCTGTGTAGATCCTCGGGAGACGCTGGTGGCTCAGGCGGCGGCGGTCCACTTGGCGCCGGTTCCGGGCACCAACGTCGCCCTGATGAACGGGCTACTGCACGAGATCATTCGCAACGATTGGGTGAATCACGACTACGTCACCGCCCACACGGTCGGCTACGATGAGCTGACCCAGCAGGTCGAGGACTACCCACCTGCGCGGGTAGCGGAGATCTGCCAGGTACCGGCGGAGCACATCCGTGAGGCGGCCCGCATCTTGGGCACCGCCAAGCGGTTGCTCTCCACTGTGTTGCAGGGCTTTTACCAATCCCATCAGGCCACTGCCGCAGCGGTGCAGGTCAACAACATCAATCTCATTCGTGGCATGCTCGGCGAGCCAGGGGCGGGCATCCTCCAAATGAACGGGCAACCCACCGCGGAGAACGCCCGGGAGTGCGGGGCCGACGGTGACTTGCCTGGTTTCCGGAACTGGGCCAACGACTCCCACGTCGCTGAGCTGGCCCGGATCTGGAACATCGAGCAGATGCAGATCCCGCACTATGCGCCGCCCACGCACTTGATGCAGATCATGCGGTACGCGGAGCAAGGCACCATCCGGTTCTTGTGGGTCAGCGGCACCAACCCAGCGGTGTCCCTGCCGGAGCTACGCCGGATCCGTTCGATCCTGGCCCAGCAGCGGCTGTTCCTGGTCGTGCAAGACCTTTTTCACACTGAGACCACCGAGTTTGCCGACGTGGTGTTGCCTGCAGCAACCTGGGGAGAGAAGACGGGCACCTTCACCAACGCCGACCGCACCGTGCACCTATCCGACAAGGCCGTCGAGCCACCCGGTCAGGCTCGCCCCGATCTCGATATCTTCCTCGACTATGCGCGGCGAATGGATTTCCGCGACAAGGACGGAGCGCCGCTGCCCTCATGGTATGACGCCGAATCGGCGTTCGAGGCGTGGAAACAGTGCAGCGCCGGCCGACCATGCGACTACACCGGGATAAATTATGCGAAGCTACGCGGCGGTAGTGGCATTCAATGGCCCTGCACCGCAGAGCATCCCGATGGAACTGAACGGCTCTACCTCGACGGGCAATTCTGGAGCACTCCGGATTACTGCGAGAGCTACGGCAAGGACCTGATCACCGGCGCTCCGCTGGAGCCCACCGAGTACCGGGCCCTCAATTCTACCGGCAAGGCGGTGATCAAAGCAGCCGAGTACCTACCGCCGTACGAGTCGCCCAGCCACGACTTCCCCTTCTCCCTGATCACCGGTCGCACCCTGTTCCACTTTCACACCAGGACCAAAACCGGGCGGGCGCCACAGTTGCAGGCGGCCGCGCCCGAGGTGTGGGTGGAGATGTCACTCAAAGACGCCGCTGATCAGGATATTCGCGAGGGCGATGTGGTCGACGTCAGCACTCCCCGAGGCACGATCCGAGCTCAAGTCCGGATCAGCGGCATCCGCGACGGGGTCCTGTTCGTGCCTTTTCATTACGGCTACTGGGATGTGGCTGGCGGTGAGGGCACCGATTACCACCGCGCCGCCAACGAGCTCACCATCACCTCCTGGGACCCAGCATCCAAACAGCCGATCTTCAAGACGGCCGCTGCCCGGATCAACCGGGTAGGTGCCGGGGAGGGCAACGCCGCACCAGCCCCGACGAACACCGCATCGCGGCCCATCACCGCGGACGTCCCAGCCACCGACGGCGGTCCCGCCGCCAACACGGATGAACAACTGACCATCACCGGAGGCGTGCAGTGAAGCTCGACCTCGCACTACGCGAACTGCACCGCTCGGAGAACAACCTGGCCGCAGACCTGTTGAAGGTGTCCGACCGGCACACGGTCGATCACGAGATCTATTACGTGGCCCGCGACCTAGCCCGCTGGTCCCAGCAGCACGTGCACGGGCTCGCCGAGATCAGCCAGCGCTATGGACTCAACCTCAAAGATGACCCCCCGGAGGACTCCGGACTGCTGGCCACCGTGCGCACCAAGGCCAGCGAGCTGATCGGCCACCGCCCGGAAACGAGCCTGCTGCTGCTCGCCGACCTGCGCCACCTCCACCGCGTGGCCGCCGGAGTCTCGCTGGACTGGGAGCTACTCGGCCAAGGCGCCCAAGCCACCAAAGACTCCGAACTGCTCGCGCTGACCAAGCAATGCCATCCCCAATCGCTGCGCCAAATGCGATGGGCCAACGCGATGCTCAAGGTCCTCTCACCTCAAGTCCTCGCGAGTTGATTGCCCGGTGGTGTGGGCGCGTGTCAAGCGGGGACGGTGAAGGTCATGACGGTCTTTGATCCGGTGGTGACGCTGGAGCTGCAATAGCGGGTTGTCTGCGCAGTCGCCGGTTGAGCGCACCCTGGCCAACAACGTGACACCGAAGGCACGCTGCAGATCCACTCATGGCGCAAGTCGCGCGCTATTGTCGATGAGCGAACTTGGGTGGTGTCGTCTGTGGGTGGGCATTCGACCCGCCGTGTCGTTACGCTTGGCGCGCGGTAACGCTGTCGGAGGTGTGATGAACCAGACGGTGACGGGTGACAACGCCGGGAGGCTTGCCGCGGTGCGGGGCGGGTGCACGAGTGAGCAAGCCTGTGCGCTGTTCGATGACCTGCCCGTGGTGGTGGCCGAGGAGATCACCGGACGGTGGAAGGGCTCGGAACTGCCTACCGGTCATCCCTTCGATGGGCTGCTCACCGCGTCGGGGTGGTATGGCAAGCAGTTCGACGATCCGGAGACCGTGCACCCGCTGTTGTTCTCCGGTGGCGGTGAGGTCTTCGCTGTCGACCCGCGGCAGATGCCGTTGGGTCTGGCTGGACGTGTGCCGCTGTCGGTGGTCGCCGTGGGAGGCAAACTGATCAACGTGCTGGAGCCCGTCCTGCGCACCACGCAGCCGCGCGCGCGGCTGCGCAACCTTGAGTATCGGGGGAAGACGAGCGCCGCGATGATCTACGATCATGTGCCGGTCATCGACGTGTTCCGTCGCGTTGACGAGCACACGTTGCTAGGAGTGATGGATCAGCGTGACGTCGACCAGCCGTACTTCTTCGTGCTGCAGCGCGACTGACTGGAAGCAGTTCACTTGGTACCCCGCACAGAGGAGATGCAGAAGATCGCCCGGGCTGAGCGCTTGGAGCGTGCCCAAGCCCCGGGCGTGATTGGTCCACAGACTGGCTGTGCGTTCCACACGCCCGCACACGCCGCTGATCGCGCGACCCGTCCGGACGTATTTTTCTGCCGAATGGTGGATGTGGTCGGTGCTCATGAGGAGCAACGTCGGCATTCCGGTATGTGAAAGAGAGCGTTTCGCGGAATGGAGGCAGGTCGTCGGTGGCAACCGTTTTTCTGTTCGTCTAGACGACCCGGGTTCACACTGTGGTGGTCCCTGGCAAAGGCAGCTCCCGGGGCCAGGCACGGCAAGCCACGAATGCCGGCGTTTTCGCGGACCTATCGAGTGGGGCGTCGGCAGCAAAACCAGTCCACACCTTCAAACGACAGCACGGGTGGGACACCCGCCTCGACGACCCCTCGAGGGAAACCGGATCTGGACCGGATACGTGTTCCAGCGCACAATCTGGTCAAGATCGCGACTTTGCAGCATGATCGCATGAACCAACCGGGACCACCGTGGTTCCTCATCCGACTTCCGATGCCTCGAGTAACGAACCGAATCCTTCAGCTCGACGTGACTAGGCACGACGAGCTGCGGTGTCGTTGTACAGATGCGTGTAGAGCAGCCGTAGTGCCTCGGCGACCGCTTCAGCACACACCTCGACTGGATTGTTTCGCTCGAAGCAGTGGTGTTCGATGTGGGTGTCCGTTTCGTCGGATAACCCGAAAAACACCGTGCCGGGTGGCTGACCGTCCTGCCCGTCTGGGCCGGCTGCGCCGGTCAGCGCCACCGCCACATCGGCCTTGAGCAGCCGGCGCACCGCCTCGGCCATCGCCCTGGCGGCTTGCGCGCTGACCACAGGCCCGGGCGGCACGTTGAGCAGTTCATGTTTGACGTCACTGGCATACGCCACCACGCCACCCCGAAACCACCTGCTCGATCGGGGCGCTGCGGCCAACGTGCTCGCCACCATCCCGCCGGTCAGCGACTCCGCTACCGCAATGTCGCGGTGCTTCGAATCAGCAAGCTCAGCGATCATTTCGGCTAACCCGGCCCGCTCAGCACCATCGTGATCGCCGCTAGCCACCGGGACATCCCGGCATGGTGCCGACAACCACTACGCCGGGTTGTCTCCTCGGTTTTGGTGCTCCCTGGCGCCACCCGTGCGCCCGAATCTGCATCGGAGAGTTCATGGGGCGGCGGCCCGTGTCTCTTGGCGTCACGCCACAGATCTTCCCCCAGTCTGTGAGCTTCATGCGGCGACGGGGCTACCTGGTTGCTCTCAACGGTTCCTGGAGCACGCCAAACCGGCTCTTGGGAACACAGGGGGAGCGGGTGAGGCGACCGGGGCGACACGCCGGGCTGCGTTGAGCAGCTGAGGGGTCTAGGGCCTTCGTGGTGACAAGTCCCAGATGATCGGTGACGCTATCGGGTCTGTGAGGGCTGCATTATTCGGACTGGACGGATTTGTTGTGCTGGCCGCGGCCAAGGCGGCCGTGAGCTGGAGTCGCTCGGGCAGACCACCACTGATCTGGTGGGATGCCCTGAATGCGGGGCGATCGCGCGGACCAAGGACCGGCACCCGGCCTGGGTGCAGGATCTGAGGCGTCCGGTGGTGATTCACGGGAGATCTGTGGAACATGCGGCCAGATGCAGTCACCCAGCGGCAGACCACCGCATAGTCATCAGAGTGAGTCGCCGGGCGCAGTGTCCCTCTTCCGCCGCTGACCGGTACTTTCAGCAATGTGCTCGGATGCCGATGGCGCAGCACATTCGGTGGGACGCTTGCGCCAACGGTTGTGGTCGGCCGCTGTCTGGTCAATGCTGGCGTGTCAGCCGCATGGGAACGCCGTCTCGCGGACGGAGGGCGATGTCGTAGTGCGCGGCGAGCTGGTATCCGGCTACGAGTTCGCGGCGTTAGGCTTGGGCGATCATGGCGATGGTTGGTTGCTGCTCAACAAGGGACAGCGTGCTGCCGATGCACATCCGTTGGTCCATGCCGAACGGGTAGTAGGTGGCACGCGGGCGATCGGACGATCCTGCGGTGGCGAATCGCGAGGGTTGCTGGCGGTGGACGTGCTCGTCGGGTCGAGCGGGAGGCGAGCTGGTTGCGCTGCTTCTGGAAAGACCGATTTTTCGTAGCCTGGTGGACGGGCCTACCACTGGCCAGCCAAACTTGCTGTGACGTGCTGGTTTGTCCTGTGGTGACCAGTCGACCGATCTACTGGCGACGGTCACCATGGTGCCTCTGTCATCGATGGTGTAACCAGCTGCGGCGGCAGAGGCGTGGCGGTGCCGCGGGGCGTGGGCGGTCATGCCTGCAGCCGACCGCCGGGACGCTGCGCAGTGCTCTCCCTACAGAACTTCCGCTCGCCCCGGGAGCTCCCCCGGACGAGGGAAGATCGTCTCGCGAAGTGAAGATCAGTGCGGCAGCATACCTCCATGGGGACACTATTTCAGAGTGAAAAACATCACCCAACAGTCGCGCTATGTAAACAGTCGGTAACTGATCGTCAAAGATGCCGCCGGCTCACGTTCGTCGTCGCCGGAGCTGTCTTGGTTCTCACACCGATGGCTTGTGGCCACCAGGAGTCCCAGGCGCCGACATCCGCCAGCCACGCACGCCTAGATCCCACGGCGCTGTCCGGCAGCGGCACCTTCACTACGCCGGACCCGGCTTCCAAGGCCGTCACCTACAACTCATCCTTGGCACCGGTCGACGCAGCGATCCTGACCAGCGTCATCCCTTCGGGCTACGGCTACTCCCGCACCGTAGCGACGCTGGTAGTCGCCGGGCTGCTGCCCAACCGAGGTTATGCCGCTCACGCGCACACCCACGCCTGCGGCCCCACCGCCGAAGACGCAGGGCCGCACTACCAAAACCGCATTGATCCCACCGCAACGCACCAAGCACCATCGACCAATCCCCAGTACGCCAACCCCCGCAACGAGATGTGGCTCGACATCCGCACCGACGCAGCCGGCCAAGGCACCGCGCAAACCACCGTGCCCTTCGGCTTCACCGACCGAAGACCCGGGTCGATCGTGCTGCACGAAGCGACGACCACCGCAACGACCCCGGGCCAGGCAGGCCAGGCGGGTGCCCGAATCGCCTGTGTCACCCTGGCCCCTCAGTGACCCTGCCGCGCCACAAGGACCGGCCCCCCGAGAGGCCACGCCAACCACCGGAGAGGAAACGCGATCAGCCCTGGGTCGATCTCGTAAGCGGGTGCGGGGCCTGGCGCAACGGACTTCACTGCCGCGCGACGTGCAGCCAGCATGCCATTGGGGAAAGTCTCGGTGATCCGGCACCGGGCGGTGGACAAACACGCCTTCGTCCTTCATCCGAAAGCCCAAGCCCCAATCGCGCAGCAGCTCGACCGCGCTGCGGGCGGTGACGGCCGCAGCGGGAACGTCCTCTCACCTCGGCACTTGTGACAAAACAGGCGATCGCCACCGAACTCGCGTCTAGAGCTTGGGAACAAACATGACTCGGGCAGCACAGAGCCTCTGATCAGCTGTGTCGGCTCCCATGCATGGCCGTGAAGAATCACCGGTAACCCTCGCGTGGGACACAGGGAGGGCACCGGACTTGGACTGGTTTCCTTGGCCCCTCGGTGGTCATCAAGGGGCCTGATCAGCTTCGCTCACCGGATCGGGACGGGTCATTGATAACCGTATCGGGTCCTAGCCGGGGTGTGGGCGTCGGTGGCGGCGACCAACCGTCTCGCGGCTACCTGCGAGTCGAGGTGCGGGAAGCCCCGATCAGTGCCAACATCGACGAGCTGGCGGATCTTCGACGGCACACGGAGCGGTGAGCCGACGTCACCTTTTCTCTGCTGCGTCAGGTGCATGGACGACAGATCAGCCGAAGCCAAGAAGGGCCCTGCCCTGTACGCCCCCGGGCCGATAAGGAGACCACCATGCTCGCCATCGTCGCCGCCGTTCTGTTCCTCATCGCCCTGATCTTCGAACTGGCCAGCATCGTGATCGGTCCGCTGGGTGCGCTTGTCTTCATCACAGCCGGACTGCTGTGCCTCGCCCTGCAACTCGCCGGAGTCGGACGCCGCCGCATCTAAGACGCAGCGGTCCATACAGCCGATTCCCGCTCTGGGCAGGCCCGCTGCTCACAGAACCCCGGCGATCCTCATCGGAGCCCTCACCGGGCCTGTGGCGTGGGTGGATGACAGTCTCGGGCAAGCTTTCGTCCAGAATATCCGCCGCGGACACGACGAACTCGAAATCGAGGAACCCACGACACCGCCGGTGGTGGCAGCCCTCAGCGACCTGACTCGGGCCACCTGACTAAGCAGACCACCCGACGCATCCAGGCTGCTACCGCTACACACAAAGCAACAGCGCCGATTGACTCGGTCGGCCGCCCGACCACGGACTCCAACGATCAGACACCGCGATGTCCAGCCAATCTCCGTTGGAATGCAGGACAGAGGCCGGCTGCATCCATCGATCGACCTGCTCCACGGTACGCGCCGCCGGTTCACCTCACCGAGTAAGCAAGCAGCACAGCGTCGCCCCATCACGGAGAAGGGGGCGACGCTGTTGAGGTACTGTCAACCCGAGCTACTCTCAGCCACCCTGGTTGCCGCTGTGCATGGCGGGGGATTCGGGGTCGGTGTTCTTTTCGCGGGAGACACCGGTGTCCAACCGTTCCGAACGACGGGACTTTTCTGAGTCCGTGAGCGGCGGCTCGTTACCTGGCGTACTGGGTGATTCTCCGACACGGTGTGGTCCCGACGGTGAGGTGTCGGTATCGGAGATGCCCTCGCGCTCGGCCTGCGAGACCACCCGAGGCCCGGCTGCTGAGCCCTCACCGCCTCGTTCGGCGACCAGCTCGTCCTGATCTTTCCCGCTCTTCTGCCGGTCGTCATACGGCGGAAGGGGACGGTCACCGCCCGGTTCCTGCTTGCCTCCCGAATGCACGTTAGGCTCCCGCGGATAGGGAGGCTGCGCCACACCCTGCCCTTGCTCTGTCATCACCAGACTCCTTTTCTGCTCACTGTCGCTGGGTCACACTCAGGCCTGCTCCCGCTCCTTGTCCCCGGCCTTGATCTCGCTCGGCGGGTTCTCAGCAGTAGCAGGATCGGGTTCCTGGTTGCCTGCACCAAGATCCGCTTGCTCACCGAGCTCGCCCACCCGCGCCTTCAACTCCTCCGCCGAAGGCGCGTTGCCTGACGAAGACTGACTTTCAGACATCTTCACTCCTTCTCACTAGGGGGCACTGAGGACTACCCCACGGGAACAGAACTGGAAACCCGGCTTCACCCCGACGAACAACCCCCTTCACAAGGGCAGGGCCGGTCGCCCAGCACAGCAGCAGATCGCCCCTGCCCGTGGACCTCGGCCCGGAGCCGGGGCGGGACCACCATCAAGACACCTGACCCATCTCGCTGGGAGCCAGGGAGCGCAGGCCAGGCGAAGGCACCGGTCGGATGGTCAGCACAGTGTCCAGTCCGGTGATCGCCAAGACCCGGCGGACCAGTCGCCCAGGACGGTTCAGGATCAGTCGACCACCGGCGGCACGGAGCCGGTCATCAGCGCGGAGCAACACCTCCAAACCCGAGGCGCCCAAAAACTCCAACTCGGCCAGGTCGAGCACAACCTCCAGGGGGCGATCCTGGCAAAGGTGATCGAGAACCTGCCGCAGGTGAGGAGCACTGGCTAAGTCGAGCTTCTCCACTGAGAACCACCCCACTGCACGTGGCGCCCCAGCAGACCTCGATCTCGAGCCTCGGTCCGCCATCAGCCCACCCGGACCTCACACCGTCACCCATCGCCTAGACTCCCGTGGTCGTATCGCCATCCCACGGAGGACCTTGAGGGACCACACCGCGGGCGCACTACACGACGGCTGACGGTCCAACCCCCTACTAGAGTAGATAACAGCGACCAAACGCAGCAACCAACCGATAGGCTGAAAACGCAGGCCCCGACCGACCGACAGAATCCCAATGACCAGGCTGCGGTGCGGTCCCCACCCTCACACTGAAAGCGAGATAGATCTAGAGCTAAACGCCAGGCAGCAGTCAGGCCTGCGGCGCATTGCCCTCAGACCCGAATCCGCGAGTAGTGGCGCGACACGGTCTGTAGATGGTGATAGGTGCCCTTGTGACCTGGGATGATGGTGGTTACCACGCCATGATCATTTGGGTTGAGAGGGCACCTATCGGGTGGACAGGGTAGGCGGTATGCGCCGGTTGTGGCGGCTGGTGGGTGTCGGCGCGCCGGATGCGTCGCTGACGGCGGTGTCGGGGATGGTGGCGGTGACCGCGCTGGTCGATCGTCTGAACATGATCAAGCTGTTGGACGCGGCGATTGGGCCGATCAAGGCCCGCGATCGTGGGCACTGGGGTGGACAGCTGCTGGTCGGGCTGGCGGCCGCGCAACTGGTCGGGGAGGACTTCCTGGTTGGGCTGGACCGCCAGCGAGGTGATGTCGCTGGTCAGGTGCTCGCACCGGTGCCGGGGCTGAGCTCGACGACCGCGGCGGGGCGGGCCCGGAGATTGTCCGACGGGCAGTGGCGCGCGGTGGAGACCGGGATCGGCGACGTCCACACCGCGATGCTCGCCGCACTGTCACCCCAGCGGGTCGCGGCCCTGTGCGAGACGGTCACGATCGATCTGGACACCACCGATGTGGAGGTCTACGGGCCCAAGAAACGGGGTGTGGCCTACCACTACCAGGGGCAACGCTGCGGGCGCCCGCACGTGGCGACCTGGGCGCAGACCGCGACCGCGCTGGCCGCGGACCTGATGGCCGCCGACGAGGACCCCCGCGGCCACGCCGCGGACCTGTTGCGTCGCGCACTGGCGGCGCTGCCTGCCTCAGCGCGGGCCGGGCGGGTCCTGCTGCGCGCCGACGCCGGGTACTTCGCCGGGGCGCTGGCCCACGCCGCAGTGATAGCCGGTGTCGAGTTCGCGATCGGGGCCAAGCGCATCGCCCCGCTGTGGCGGATACTCGGTGGTGTCACCGAGGGCGACTGGATCGACGCGATCGACATGGACGGCGCGCAGATCGCGGTGGCCGACTACGGCCCGGACTGGTGGCCTTCGGCCACCCGGTTGCTGATCCGCCGGGTCGCGCTGGCGCCAGCGCAGGTCAGCGCCGACCCGCGCTCACGGCGACGCCGCACCCTGAACCCCGACCAGCGGGCCCTGCCCATCGCCGAACTCGCCGCCGCCGACGCCATCTACGGCTACTCGTTCATCGTCACCAACCTCGACGTCACCACCCCCGACCAGGCCACCGCGGTCGAGCACTGCTACCGCCACCGCACCGTGATCGAAAACGTGTTCCGCGACGCCAAGCACGGTGGCGCGCTGCGACATCTCCCGTCGGGATACCCGCAGGTCAACACGGCGTGGATGTGGGGTGCGCTGCTCGCGGTCAGCATCGCAGGCTGGGTCCACCAGCTCACCGCCACCCCCGGACCCCACGGCACACTGACCGGTCACGGCGTCCGCGACGGCCAAGCCATGATCACCACCCTGCGACACCGCCTGATCCAGGTACCCACCCGGCTAATCCGCCACGCCAGCGCGCTCGACCTGCGACTACCACCGGGATACTCCCTGCTCGAAGAAATCCTCACCCGCCTGCGCGCCCTCCCCGCAACGCCCTGACCAGGCCACACGGCCCCCGACCACCCCGGAACCCGCCCACCCGAGACGACACTCGGGCCCCAGCCTGCCCCGAACCCAGAAATCACCCACCAGAAGATCAACAACAGAGAAGAAGATCAACTCACCCTGCTACTCGCGGATTCGGTCTGAGGGGCACTGAGTGGCGTCGACCAGTTCAGCGGCGACGATGCGAAGTTTGATATTACGCCGCTGCGAGACCGTCCGCAGGGTCCCGAAAGCCTCCCCGGGACCACACCGCCGCTGGGCCATCACGATCCCGATCGCCTGGTCGATGACCGAACGCGAGGACAACGCGATACGCAGATGCTCCGACAACGTGACCTCGTCATAGCGCCGCAACGCCGCGGTGATCGCGATAGCAGCCTGCCCCGCCAGCAACCTGGCCAGCTGCCGATCCCCCTCACTGAAGGCCTGCGGGACACCAGCATAGAGGTTGAGCACCCCCACCGGCTTACCCTCCACCATCAACGGGGTGGACAACACCGCCAAAATGCCATACCCCATCGCGATACTCGGATAGCCACCCCAACGATCCTCCACGGCCAGATCCGCCGCCTCCACCACCTCCCCACTGGACAACGACTGCAAACACGGCCCCATCTCATGCTCGTACTGCTGCTCATCAAGCTCACAGGCCAACGCATCAGCCGACGCCACCGTGAACACCCGCTCGTCTTGCGCCAACGTGATCCCACACGTCGCCACCGGCTCGATCACCCGCACCGACAGCTCAGCCACCCCCTGCAACAACCCCTCAAACGACTCCGTGGACAACAACAACCCAGCCAACTCCGACAGGGCAGCACCCACCCCCACAACAAAAAACTCCGACATCGTCCTGCGACCCCACCCGGCGACCAGACAACCAGCCACCACATCACCGCTTCGCCAAGAACGGCGAACGGCAAACTCCGTCACGCGAGGACGCCCCTAGTACCACCAGCCTGACCCCCTCCCACGCTCCTGGCAAGCGGTCCAGGTCTGCGCTGGGTCGATAACACTCACCCGTCGGTTCAGGTGCGCAGCAATCGCAGCAGTGCACCCTCCAATCGGATTCTGATGTCCTCATCGGTGAGGTCGATGGCTCGGGCTCGACGCACCGCTGCCAAGATCGTTCTTCCTTCGGCATAGTGCTCCAGCACGCGCGGGTCCACGTAGGAGGCTTTGGCCACGGTGCGGGTGTTACCGAGGTGCTCGGCGACGTCGTCCAGTGCGGCGTTGATCGCCCGGGTACGGGCGCGCTGTGATGTCGGTACACCGCCGGAAGCGCCTTCGGCGAGCGCGACCGCGGCCAGCACCGTCGCATTCCAGGTACGTAAGTCCTTGGCGCTGAACTCCTTACCGGCCAGTTCCTTGAGCCGGGCATTGATGTCCTCGGCGCATACGTCGTGCCAGCCGTGGCCGGCGCGGTAGGCCAGCAGGTCCTCACCGCCGCCCTGCCGCCGGAGTAACGAGCGCACCACTGCGTGCAGCGCTGGGTCCCGTAAGGTGATCGTTCGCTCGATGCCACCCTTTGCCGGGTAGCACAACTCGATGCCGCCGCACCGAAGCCGCACATGCTCGCGGCGCACAGTGGCCAGACCGAAACTGCCCTCGTCCTCGCCCGGCCCCGGCGCGTATTCCTCACCGCCGATCCGAAACACGCCGATGTCAAGCATCCGCAGCGCCGCAGCCAACACCCGGTCGCAGCCCAGACCACGGCCGTCGAGCTGCTCGCGGATCTGCGAGCGCACCGAAGGCAGTCGTCGACCCAGCCGCAGCACCCGGTCGTACTTGTCCGCGTCGCGACGCCGCCGCCACTCATCGTGGTAACGGTACTGACGCCGACCGGCGTCATCGGTGCCCACCGCTTGGATATGGCCCCCCGGCAGCGCGCAAATCCAGACGTCACACCAGGCGGGAGGCACCGCCAAGGCCCGGATCCGGGCCACGGTGGCCGGATCGGTGATGAGGGCACCGTCGTGGTCGTGGTAGCTGAAACCGCGCCCACGGCGCCGACGGGAATACCCCGGACCGCTGGGATCAACTCGTTGCAACCGCATCAGACCTCCAACGCCGCATCACACCAGACACCGATCAAGTACCCAGTTGGCGCATGAAAGTGACCGACACGGGGAAGATCTATGCGCGACTTGCAGCCCTCCTGCGGGCTGCCCGGGCGGCTTGCTGAGCTGCGAACCGGCGTCGGTACAACGGATAGGTGGCATCTGCGCCCCAGCTCGAGGAACGTCGACACCAGACCGTTGCCCGGTCCGGTCGGTCTCAGGTGATTGGTGAACCACCGGTCACCCCGAGAACCTCCGAGGTCATGTAGCTCGACTCCTGGGAGGCGAGGAACACATAAAATGGTGCCAGCTCAGCCGGCTGTGCCGCCCGCCCCATGGGTGCCTGGGCACCGAAGGACTCCAACTTGTCTTCGGCCATGGTGGCGGGGATCAACGGGGTCCACACCGGGCCGGGTGCAACCGAGTTGACGCGGATACCCCGCTTGAGGAGGTCGTGACCGAGCGCCTTGGTGAAGTTCACGATCGCAGCCTTGGAAGCCGCATAGTCCATCAGGTGCGGAGAGGGCTGGAATGCCTGGACCGACGAGCTGGTGATGATGGTGGAGCCAGACGGCATGTGCGCCACCGCCGCCTTGCACAACCAAAACAGCGCATAAACGTTCGTCTTCATCACCCGATCGAACTGCTCGTTGGTGATGCCCTCAAGCCCGCCGTCCTGCGACATCTGATAGCCCGCATTGCTGACCAGCACGTCGATCCGCCCGAACCCCTCTACCGCACGGTCGACCACCTCGCGACAGCACTGCTCATCACGCAGATCACCAACCACCGTGATGACCCGACGGCCAGCGTCACAGACCCAGCGCGCCGTCTCCCGCGCATCGTCTTCCTCAGGCGCCAGGCAAGTGATCAACACATCCGCTCCCTCCCGAGCGAACGCGATCGCCACCGCTCGGCCGATGCCGGAATCACCACCGGTGATGACAGCCTTCTTACCCACCAAACGCCCAGTGCCCCGATAACTGTGCTCACCATGATCGGGTCGCACATCCAGATCACCCGTGCGACCCGGGTACTCCACCGTCTGGGCACCACTGCCCGGCGCTGCATGCTGCTCCGTGGGATCCTGCTGAGTGAACTGATCTTGGCTCACGATACGTCTCCACAGGTTGTGGTCGGTTGGTCAGCCGCTCGGCGGCGGCGACGACCTCGGTTGGGGTGATGCACAGCAGGCCCGGATCGGGCCGGTCTGCGAAGGTGTCACCGGTGCTGCCTGCCCACAGCGCAACATGCTGCGGATGTTCTGGGGGCGGCCCCCAGTGCTGCGGGGACACCGGGCCGAAAAGCACCACCGACGGCGTGCCGTAGGCGGTGGCGAGATGGGCGATGCCGGTATCACCAGACACGACCAGCGATGCTTCGGCGACCGTGGCGGCGAGCTGGGACAGCGTGGTACGGCCGGCAAGCACCGCCTCGTCGGGCAAGCCGGCCGCGGCGGCTACGGAGGTTGCCAGCGACCGCTCGGCCGCATTGCCGGTCACCACCACCCGTCGGCCATCCCCGACCAGCCGGCGCGCGACCGCCGCATACCGGTTGGCCGGCCAGTGCCGCGCGGTGAACCCGCAGCCGGGATGCACAATGATCGCTCCCGGTGCCAGACTTGGTGTAGGGGGGCGCGCCAGCGCCAGATCTGACGGGTCGGCGGGAATACCGGAGTACTCCAGTAGCCGGCACCACCGGCGCACCTCGTGCACGTTGCTATCCCATTCCGGACCAGGCTTCCCGGGGGCGGCATGGGCGAGCAGGATGGTGGGTCGCAGCTCTTGCAGGCCGTGAGTGCTCTGCGGTCCCCGTCCGTGCAGATTCACCGCAATGGCCGGTGGTGGCTTTTGCCAGCTGAGGGGAGCCAGTGGGGCCGCTGCCTTGGGGGTCCGCTGAAGCGCGGTGGGGAGCAGATCGTCCACGGCTCCGGTCAGCATCGCCAGTTCCTGCAGCGGGGCCGGGGCGGCAAGGGTCAACTGATGATCCGGGTACGCCGACCGCAGGCCGCGCAGCGCCGGCACCGCCGTCAGCAGGTCACCGAGGCCCAGCGCGCGGAGTACTAGCACCGCGGGGCGGCTCATGGCCAGGACGACTCTTGTGACGAGCAGACCACCATTTCCCGTACCTGGCATCCGGGGGGTTGACGCAACGCGTGGATCACGGTTGCCGCCACGTCCTGGGGGCGATTGAGCTTGGCGTCCGGCGGAGGCTTGTACTGCTCGTCGCGTCCGTCGAAGAACGCGGTGTGCATGCCGCCGGGGATCAGCAAGGTCACTCCGATGCGCCCGGCGGTCTCCGCGGCCAGCGCGCGAGTGAAGCCGATTACCCCGAACTTGGCAGCACAGTAGGCCGTCGCGTCGGGACACACCCGCAAACCGAGGGTGGAAGAGCAGGTCACCACCGTTCCTCGGGAGCGTTCCAGGTACGGCAGCGCGGCCCGCACCACCCTGACGGTACCGAACAGGTTGACCGCAACCACCCGTTCCCAGTCGTCAGGAGACACCTCGCCGAACGGGCCGCAGGAGTCGATCCCGGCTGCGGTGAACACTGCCTGCAACCGACCGCCGCCTATTGTCATCAGGGCCGTGACTGCATCCTCGGTGGCGGCCCGATCGGCGAGGTCGGCCTGCACGTGATCCACCTCGGCTGAGGGAGCGCTGCGGTCGAGTACCAGCGGGCGTCCGCCGGCGGCAAGGACGGCCTCAACGGTGGCCGCGCCGAGCCCCGAGGCACCTCCGGTGATCAGCACATTGCCCAGGGGCCTCATACGTTCTCCTTCTTCCGGCGCCGGATCTCTGGCCGCCCGCTCCGCGCGGCCGACACCAGCCGGCTTGTCGAATACCCGCTGATCAACGGGATGAACACGATTTGCCCGCCGTGCCGGCGCACCACTGGCGCTTCGGGCAGGTCGGTGATGGTGTAGTCGCCCCCTTTGACCCACAGGTCGGGCCGCAGCGTCTCCAGCAGCGAGGTGGGAGTGTCTTCCTCGAACATGATCACCGAGTCGACCGGTTCCAGCGCTTCGAGCAGCGCGATCCGGTCGGCTGCGGGCACGATCGGACGGTCGGGACCCTTGCGGCGGCGCACCGACTCATCGGAATTGACGCACACCACCAAGGTGTCTCCCAGCGCACGGGCTTGCCTGAGCAGGCTGAGATGTCCAGGGTGCAGCAGGTCGAAGCAGCCACCAGTGGCCACCAGCCTGCCCCCACGGGAACGTAGCCGTGCCACGACATCCACTGCGGCCGGCCGGCCGGCGGGTAGCGGTTGGTGTTCTGTGGGCCTGGCTCCGGCGGGGAGCGAGCTGACCGAGGCGGCACCCCCGGCGGCGACGAACCGCGACGCACCGCAGACTGCGGCCGTGACGGCCGTGGTGACTGAGCTATTGACGAGCAGAGCGCCGGTGGCGGCGGCAGCGAAGGCATCCCCGGCACCGCAGGTGTCGCAATCGCGGGGGATATCGATTTCGGGCACCGGCACTGCCGTGCACTCGTCGGCCGTGGACAGCACTGCGCCGCGGGCACCGAGGGTGACCACCACCGCGTCGCACCGCCATGACGAGCGCAGCGCCACAGCGGCCGCTAACCCCTCGGCTGGAGTAGGGACAGACCTCGCCGCCTCGGCCTCATTGGGCGTGACCAGGCGACACCCCGGCACCGGCCGGGCTCCTCGGGGATGCGGGTCCCACACGACGGGCACCTGGCTGACCAGTCCGACGATCGCATCCCGGACGCCCGGATCGGCGGTGACGCCGCACCCGTAGTCGGAGACCAACACCGCCTCGGCATCGCGCAGCACGGCCAGGAAGCGGTCCCCGGTCGGTGTGCCGGCGGCTCGGCCGTCGCCGGCGTCGACCCGGAGCAGCGAACGGCGTCTCGCGCGAATCCTGGTCTTGCACACAGTTGCACCGTGCAGTGGCATCCGCACCACCTCCACGTGCGCGGCGAGCAGGTCGGCAAGCAGCCTGGCTGGCGGGTCGGTGCCCAGTGCGGTCACCAGCACCACGTCGTGGCCGTCCCGCGCGGCCAACAGCGCCGCTAGACCCGCTCCACCGGGGCGCCAGCACTGCGTCCGGACATCCACGACGGGAACCGGTGCATCCGGACACAGCCGGTCCACCCTGCCCTCGATGTCGCTGTCGAGCAAGGTGTCGCCGAACACCAGCAATCGGGAGCCCGTCATAGCTGCGGTTTCGACGCAACCACGCCCAACGCGTCGTCTATCGCGATGCACATCGCGTGGACGATGACGAGGTGGATCTCCTGCACGGTCGCGGAGCTGGGAGCCTCGACCGCGATGGCGTCGTCGCACAGCGCTGCCAGGGTGTTGGGTGCCGGACCGGTCAGGGCCCATGCGGTCATGCCGACCTCATGGGCCGCCTTGGCCGCGGAGACCACATTGCGGCTGACGCCGCTGGTGGACAGCGCGATGAGCACGTCACCTGAGCGACCGTGGGCGAAGACTTGACGAGCGAACGACTCATGTCCGCCGTAGTCGTTGCCGATCGCGGTGAGCGCGGAGGTGTCGGCGTGCAGGGCGATTGCGGACAGCGGGCGCCGCTCGTGCCGGAACCGACCGACGAGCTCGCCGGTGAGATGCTGGGCCTCGGCGGCGCTGCCGCCATTGCCGCAGGCGAGTAGCCGGCCGCCGCCGTCCAGCACGCCGGCCAGATACCGTCCCCACGACTCGATCCGTGAACCGGCGATGTCCTCGATCCGGGCCAAGGTGCTGCGCAGGGCCGCAAAATGCTCGCTGCTCATGACCGGCCTCCCGGCGCGGTGGCCGCTGCGGCCTCGATGCCGGCCAACACCCGGCGGTAGAGCAGCTCCATCTCGGCGGCGATGCGGTCCCAGCCGTATCGGGACCGCACCCGGGTCGCCGCGGCCGAGCCGAGCGCAACCAACCTGGCAGGATCGGCGAGCAGTTCCCGCAACCGCTGGGCCAACGCGGCAGGGTCGCGTGGCGGCACCAGAGCGCCGGTGCGGCCATCCAAGACGGTGTCGAGGTGCCCACCCACCGCGGAAGCGACGACGGGAACGCCGCAGGCCATCGCCTCCAGCGGCACCATCCCGAACGGTTCGTACCACGGCACGCTGACCACCACGTCCGCCGAGCGCAGCAGCGCAGGCACGTCTTTTCGGGCGATCTGGCCGGCGAGGTGCACCCGGTCGCGCACCCCGCAAGTGTGGGCGACCGAAGTCAACCTCGTCAGCTCTGCGTCCGCGATCGCGTCCCCGCCGCCCGCGATGACGAGTTCCGCGCCGGGCACCTCAGGGAGGGCCCGAATGATGGTCTCGACGCCCTTGCGTTCGACCAGCCGCCCCAGCGACAGAATGCGGTGCCGGTCGTTGCGCGGCGCCCGTGGCCCATTCGGAGTGAACCGGTCGAGGTCGACCCCACACGGCACCACGGCGGTCCGTTGTGCTGGCACATCCAGGGCGGCGAGTTCGGTCAGCTCGTCGGAGCATGTCGCCACGACCAGTGCCGCGTCACGCGCCAATCCGGCCTCCAGCCGTAATCGGGACGGGGGGCTGGGATCCAACGCACCCTGGTACCGCCGCTTGACAGCGCCGAGCGCGTGGAAGGTTTGCAGCACCGGGATACCGGTGCCACGGGCGCCGCGATGGGCAGCAAGACCGCTCATCCAGAAGTGTGCGTGTGCCACCTCCGGCGGCTCCACCAGCCACCGCCGCGCGAGGAAATCGCCGAACTCGGCCATGTAGGGCAGCAAGGTATCCTTGGGCGTGCTGCTGGCAGGTCCGGCGGGCACGTGCTCGACGGTCACCCCGGGGCCTGCGCGCACCCGGTCGGGTAGCACGATGCCGTCTCGGCGGGTGTACACGGTCACGTTCTTTGGGTTCCAGATGGTGTCGTGCACTGTCGCTTCGTCCCGTGGGGTGAACCTGTGTCCGACTGTTCGCGTTGGGGTGTCGTACACGCCGCAGGTGTTGCTGAGATGCGCGAGTGATCTTGGATACGCATGTTCAGCTGCGGCCGTTCCGGGTCCGCATGCCCTCGGGTGATCGGTACTGGACGCTGCTCGACGAAGTCGATCTGACGCCGGTCGCGGAGGTGGATGAGTTTCTGCGGCATGTCCGGTTCGGGCGGGATCAGGCGGAGTCGACTACCGCGACCTATGCGAGCGCTCTGAAGCTGTACCTGCTGTGGTGCGCGCGAACAGGCCGGGACTGCTATGAAGCAGCTGGCCGGCTGGGTGCGTTCATGTTCTGGCTACGCCACGCCAGTACGGACGGTGGGAGCACTGTGGTGGCCGGGCCGGGGAGCCAGCCGGTGCGGGGGCCGCGGCGGGTGAACACGGTGTTGGTGGGGGTTCGGGAGTTCCTTAAGCATCAGGTCTCCATCGGTGCTGCTCCGACTGGGGTGTTGGGCATGCTCTACGCGGTTGCTGATGATCGGGATCTTCCTGCGGAGCTGCGGGGCGAGGGTAGCGGGTTGCGCTACTACGCCAAGGCGTGTCATCGCGCTGCGGTCCCGGGCGAGCCGGTGCAACGGGCCAGCGATGGCGAGGTGGTGGGGCTGTTGGGGGCATGCCGCTTGGCGCGCGACCGGCTGATCGTGTTGCTGCTGGCCCGGGCTGGGCTGCGCCGGAGTGAGGTGCTGGGCCTGGGACAGGCGGATATCCTTTTTCTGGTCGACGCCAAGCACTTGGGGTGCTCGGCGCCCGGCTCGCATCTGCATGTCATCCGCCGCGACAACACGACCGGTGCGTGGGCCAAGTCGCGGAGATCTCGGGTGGTGCCGGTGGATGTCCTTGTTGTGCAGGCCTTGGACCAGTATGCCGTTGAGCGGGCTCGTTATCCCGGCGCGGGCGCGAGTGACTTCGTGCTGGTCAATCTGTTTCGGCCACCCGTTGGTGCCCCGATGAAGCCCGGCGCGGTCAACGAATTGCTCGCGCGACTGTCCCGTCGCGCCGGCCTACCCACGGGGGTGCATCCGTGTCCTGTCTCGTTGATCGTGAGGCATGATCAACGACCTGACCAGCAATGCCTCAACCACGTGAGACGGTTGAAACAACCCGCCGTCTCACTGATCATGAGGCAACTCGCCAGATCATCTCACCATGTCGGTGCACGTCAATGGGCATCGGTGCCTCAACTTGCGGAGATATCTGGGTGGATACCTCGGATGCACAAGCCGTGCCTCACTCTGGATGGGACAGGACAATCCGCATGCGTTGCGTCATGCCTTCGCCACCAACGTTTTAGTTCGCAGAGTTGCATCAGACGCAACAGTGGGAGCCATTCGACGGACGGTGTGACCGTTGTGGTTGCTGGGCTTGCGGTTTTCGGGGGGTGGGTGTTGGAGGAGGTGGTTGTGTTCGACACGCCGTATGACTTGGGATGACGGAGGTTTGTTGCATCTGATGTCAGGATGCGGCATCCGGTTTGGTTGCCTTCAACGCCACGATGAGGCATGTGATGCCGGTGGGAGGGTGGCCGGGATGAAGCAGTCGGGAGCGGCGGCGTTGGCCTTGGTCGGGGGCGCGACGCCGCTGCGGGTGGAGTCGGTGTTGTTCGAGGAGATGTTGGTCGGTTGGCGGCGTCAGCAGCTCAGCCGTCGGCTCGGTGGTTCGCTGATCGACGGGTGGGAGCGGACGGTGCGGCGCTTCCAGGTGTTCGCTGAGGGTTGGCCGTGGAGTTGGAGAGCCGAGCAACTCGAGCGCTGGGTGGCTGAGGGTGGCTGGGCGCATTCGACGGTGCGGTGCTATCAGGGTGCGGTGGCGGCGTTCTGTAGCTATGTGACCGATCCTCGCTATGGCTGGGTGGCGGAGTGTGAGCAACGGGTCGGGGCCCGGCCGAGCCAGATCTGCCACGAGGACAACACCGCGACTCATGTCGCGGACTATGAGGGTCGGCCGGAGCGGCGGCCGCTGTCGCGGGTGGAGTGCCAGGCACTGTTCGATGCTGCTGACGATCGGGCGCAGCGACTGGCCGGCTCGGGACGCAAGGGGTGGCTGACAGCGTTCCGGGACGCCACGCTGCTCAAGGTGACCTACGGGTGGGGGTTGCGCTGTCGGGAGGTGACGATGCTTGACCTGACCGACTTCACCGCCAACCCGGCGGCTGAGCAGCTCGGTGGGCTGGGGGTGTGTCATGTCCGCTTCGGGAAGGCGATGCGCGGCTTGGCGCCGCGCCGGCGTGCGGTGGCCAGCGTGATGCCGTGGGCGGTCGAGGCGCTGGAGGAGTACCTGGTGGATGTGCGGCCACGCTTTGAGGGTGCCGAGCCGGCGGCGGTCTGGCCGACCGAGCGGGGTGGCCGGATCTCGACCCGCTCGGTTGATGACCGGTTCGCGCTCTACCGGGCGGCGGTCGGACTGCCGGCCGAGCTGTCGGTCCACTGCTTGCGGCACTCCTACGTGTCGCATCTGATCGAGGACGGCGTCGACCCGTTGTTCGTGCAGCAGCAGGTGGGGCACTCGTGGGCGTCGACGACCGCGACCTACACGACGGTCGGCGCGGCCGCGAAGAACCAGATGCTGCAGTCCGCGCTGGCCCGGGCGTTCCATACCGACACCTCCGGAGGGTGAGATGAACAAGCAGGTGGGCTACCACTGGCATCTGCGCCGGCTGATGGCCGACCGGGGGATGTTCGCTACCACCGACCTGGTGCCGCTGCTGGCCCAACGAGGGGTGAGCCTGTCTCGGGAGCAGGTTTACCGGCTGGTGGTCGGGGTCCCGGAGCGGCTCAACCTGGCGGCGTTGGCGGCGTTGTGCGACATCCTGGACTGCTCGCCCGCCGAGCTCGTCGAGCCCTACGTCGACGCGCCCGCAAGCGCACAGGGCGGGTCGACGGGCACGGTGCCGCCGACCCGGCCACGGCGAGCACGGGTCGCGCCGTTACCGCGACGGTGAGCGGTGAGCAGCGCCACCAGCAGGTCGTGGCCGCGGTGCTGGCCTGTGACCCGACCCTGTCGGCGGCACAGGTCCAGGCCGCGATCGCAGCGGTGGTGGGCCACCCAGCCGCGCTACGCAGCCTGGCCGTGGCATTGACCGCCGACCCAGCTGTGTTGACCATCGCGGCGCCGCCGGTAGTCGGTCGGCTCGTCGAGGCATTGCGGGCCGGCGGAGCCACGTCGCTGCCGGAGCCGAGCTGCGCGGTCTGCGCACGGGTCGGCCAGCCGCTCACCCGCTCGTCCACCGGCGGGGTCTGCGCCCGCTGCCGGCGCCGCGAGCTCGCCGAGGCCTGCGCCCGCTGCGGGGTCATCAAACCGGTCGCCGGTCGCGACAGTCAATGCCGGCCGGTCTGCGCCCGCTGCGCGGACCGCCCGCAACGCCAGTGTGGTCGGTGCGGACGGATCTCCTCGGATCGCCCGACGCGCCCAGGGCGAGGCGCCCGACATCTGCGACGGGTGTTTCCAGCTACCTGAGGCCACCTGCTGGAGGCTGCGGCCGCCGCCGGCCCTGCAGTTTCGCCAGGACGAACACCCCGGTCTGCACCAGGTGCGCGCCGCGGCGCACCCTCGCCTGCGCCCGTTGCGGCCAGGACAAGCCACCCGTGGCGAACTGGGCCGAAGGGCCGGTCTGCGACCCCTGCTACACCGCCGCGCTGCGCCATCGCGGCACCTGCGGCAGCTGCCTGGCCCAGCGACGACTCGTCAGCCCGCCAGGACCTGACGCGACGACCTGCGCTGACTGCGCTGGACTGCCGGCCAGCCACGTCTGCACCGACTGCGGTCTCGAGGACAAGCTCTACGAACGCGGTCGGTGCGAACACTGCGCGCTGGTTCGCCGCACCGGTGAGCTGCTGCACGCCCACGACGAGCAGATCCCACCCGCGCTGGTCCCGATCCACGACGCCATCACCGCCACCCCCACCCCGCGCACCGCATTGAACTGGCTACGCAACGGTGCCGGCGCCGCCGTGCTTGCCGACCTCGCCGCCGGCACCACACCGATCAGCCACGCCGCGCTCGACGCCCACCCCCGCCGACGCGGCGCCGACTACCTCCGCCACGTCCTGGTCGCCGCCGGGGTGCTCCCGGCCCGGGACGAAGGCCTGGCCCGCCTCGAGGCCTGGGTCGCCACCCTGCTCACCGAAGTCGAGCAGCCCGAGCATCGCCAGCTACTGCACACCTACGCCACCTGGTGGGTCCTGCGTCGGCTACGGCGCCGAGCCGCGCAGAACACCACCGCACCGACCCCGACCGGCTACCCCCGCACCCCACTGCTCGTCGCCACCCGATTCCTCACCTGGCTCGACCAGACCGGCCCCACGTTGGCCCGATGCCGCCAACGCGACATCGACACCTGGCTTGCCAAAGGGCCGGCCGGCTACCCAGTTCGGGACTTTCTCAGCTGGGCCGCCGAACACCACCACTGCTCCACGCTGCTCGTGCCAGCCCTGGGGAAAACAATCGGAGCGGCCACCGACGCCGACACGCGCTGGGCCCTGGTCGCCCGCCTCCTCCACGACGACACCCTGGAACTCACCGACCGGGTCGCCGGCGCCTTCCTGCTCTGCTACGGCCAGCAGCTGTCCCGAATCGCGGTGATGACAACCAAGCAAGTACACCGTCACGATGACGTCATCTCGCTGCGCTTCGGTGCACACGATCTGACCGTCCCGCAGCCACTGTCGGTCTTGCTCACCGACCTGATCGACGTTGGCCGCAGCCACCTCGGTGTCGGCTCGCCCACCACCAGCCCGTGGCTGTCCCCAGGGCACCTACCAAGACGTCCTATCACACCCGCCCGCCTCGGCGAACGCCTCCGGGCGCTGGGCATCAAAGCCCTACCCGGCCGACGCGCCACCCTTCTCCAACTCGCCGCAAAAGTCCCCGCCGCCGTCCTCGCCGAACTCCTCCACCTCACCCCCGCAACCGCCACCCAGTGGACCCGAGACGCAGGAGGCGACTGGTCCCGCTACGCCGCTAACCTCACAAGCAAAAGCGATCACCAGACGTGAGGAATAACCGGTCAACAGATCATCAACTCAAGGCTATTCGACAACATCGGAACACTGCTGGTTACCAGTAGCTTGCCGGGCCCCGTTGACCGAGGTGCAGGAGCTGCTCGGACACGCTGCTTTGAGTAGCACGCAGGTGTACCTGCATCAAGGCTCGGGAATTGCATCAGGCAAATTTGGTCGCATGATCCCGTCTAGTGCATGATCTGTACGCTATTCGAGCGTACGGGAGGATGGGTTGCGGCGGGTCGATCTGGCGGGTGCGGCGCACCTGGAGATGGTGTCGGGCGTGGTGCAACTGCGCCCGGAGGACGCCATGTTCGAGGCGATGCTGCGGGGCTGGCGAGCCCAGCAGGCCGCGCGTGGGCTGCGGGAGGACACGATCGCGCCGCGGGAGCGGCTGGTTCGCCGGTTCCTGGGGTTCACCAACGAGTACCCGTGGCGGTGGACGGCGTCCCATGTGGACGATTGGTCGTTGTCGATGACCAGCGAACGGTGCCTGGCGCCGTCCACGATCCGCGGCTATCAGACGGACCTTCGGCTGTTCACGGAGTTCCTGGCCGACAACGCGCGCTATGGCTGGGTGTCGGCCTGCGAGCGGGAGTTCGGTACCGGTGTGCACCCGGTGCCGATCGTGCACGAGTGGAATTCCATCGCCACCTCCAGTTCTATGAAGGCGACCCGGAGGCTCGGCCGTTCACCCGCGAGGAGCTGCAGCGGTTCATCGACTAGTACTACAGGGCTAGATCGTTTTTCTGGATGTCATAGTCGCAGGTAGTGGGTGTTGTGGCAGGTTCGTCGATGGGCACGTGTGAACGGGGGGAGCAGACGGCCGGTTATGCGAACTCGGCGGCTGTGCGTGCTGGGGAAGGCGTGCTGTGTGTGGTGTCATCGGATGGACGCTGAATGGTAGGGCGGGAGTGTCGTGATAGCGCGCCGAATTTCGGCGAATTCCGGCGGATGGTGGATGCAGTCGGTGCGCCTCCGATGAATCGAAGTTGGGTCATGTGACGATATTCGTATGTGTTCAGCGTCATCGAGTCGCCCCGTTGTTGTGTATGATGGCGCGGTGACACGCGCTGATGTGGATGTGTGGGAGTCTGGGCTGGAGGGTCTGCTCGCACGACTCCGTCCGCTGTTTTATCGGACGGAGTCGAAGAAGCACGCCGGACAGTATCTGAGGGGACTGCTGTCGCCGATTGAGCGGAAAAACGGGTGGACGATCGCCGAGCGGGTTGGTGAACTGGAGCCGAAAGCGTTACAGCGGTTTTTGAACCTGTCCCCGTGGGATGTGGATGCGTTGTTGGGTCTGAACCGTGAGTATGCGATGGAGCATCTGGCCGATCCGGGTGGGGTCCTCGTTGCGGATCCGACCGGGTTCGCTAAAAAGGGAACCAAGTCGGTGGGCGTGCAGCGGCAGTACTCCGGGACGCTGGGGCGGGTTGATAATTGCCAGATCGCTACTTTTCTCGCTTACGTCACACCGGGGCGCGACCGGGTGTTGCTCGATCGCCGGCTGTATTTGCCCCAGGAGTCCTGGGTGGCTGACCCGACCCGCTGCGCAGTGGCCGGTGTTCCCCCGGAGGTGGCGTTTCAGACCAGGCCGCAGCAGGTCAGGGAGATGATCGAGACCGCGCTGGGGGCGGGTGTGCCGTTCGCTTGGTTCACCGCGGATGAGGAGTTCGCCCCAGAACCCAGGCCTGTGTGACTATCTCGAGACGAGCCGTATCCCGTATGTGATGGCGGTGCCGAAGACCACGCGGTTCACCGATGCCGCAGGAAAGGCGGTCCAGTTCGACGCACTCGCGCCGCGGTTGCCCCCTCATTCGTGGCAACGCCGATCCTGCGGTCTCGGATCGAAGGGGTTCGGAGTCTATGACTGGGCACTCATCGACTCTGATCACCCCGACCACCAGTACCTGATCCGCCGATCCATCGACGACCGTGAACTCGCGTTCTACCACTGCCACAACCCACACCACGCCCGATTCGCAGAGCTCGTCGGCGTGGCCGGAGCGCGCTGGCCCATCGAAGAGTGTTTCGGGTCAGGCAAGAATGAGGTCGGACTCGACCACTACCAAGTCCGCACCTGGGACGCCTGGCACCGACATATCACCCTCGCCATGCTCGCCCACACCTTCCTCGCCATCACCGCACACACAGCTAAAAAAGGGGGCCCCAGCACACCGAAGGACTAAATAAACACGACAATCCACCCGGCGAACCGACCGAACCGGAAACCACGCCACCCATCCATCGACGCCTCGTCGCGCTCACCCTCGCCGAAATACGCCGACTCCTGCCCCTCATTCACCACAGCGAACACGCGATCACTCACGGCCTGCACTGGTCGACCTGGCGCCGCTGGCACCAAGCCCAAGCCCGCCGAGCCCATGTCCGACGTCACCTCCGCCTACAAACATTAATGATCTAGCCCTGTAGTACTAGGCCGACGACCAGGTCGACCGCGCGGTCCGCGCGAAGCGCAAGGGGGCGCTGGCGGCCTATTGGGACGCGACCTTGTTCAAAGTGATGTACGGCTGGGGCCTTCGGCGGACCGAGGCGTCGAAGCTCGACCTGACGGACTGGGGCCGCAACCCGGCGGCGCCGGAGTTCGGCCGGTACGGGACGCTGCAGGTCCGCTATGGCAAGGCCAAGCGGGGCCAGCCGCCTCGTCGCCGCACCGTGTTGTCGATGTTCGGCTGGGCGGTGGAGGCGGTGGCCGACTACGTGGAGAACATCCGGCCGCGCTTGGGCTGCGAGGGCCACCCGGCGTTGTGGGTGACCGAACGCGGCGGGCGGGTCCGGCCTCCAGAGATCAACGCGCGGTTCGAGTCCTATCGAGACGCTTTGAAGCTGCCGAAAACGCTTGTGCCCCATAGTTTTCGGCACTCGGTCACGCACAACACCGAGGATGGCGTTGATCGGAGATTCATCCAGGTCCAGGTCTGCCACGAGTGCGACAGCTCCACCGCCATCTACACCCACGTCAGCGACGCCTTCATGAACACCATGCTCCGCAAGGCGCTTGCGCCCGCGCTTGATCCTACCGCTACGGCAGACAAGGACCACTGATGGCCGCCAAACTCGATTATCGCTGGCACCTGCGCAAGGTAATGGCCGACCGGGGCATGTTCCAGACCACCGACCTGATCGACCCGCTGGCGCAACAGGGCGTCACGCTGTCTTCAAGTCAGGTTTATCGGCTAGTCACGGAGCGGCCGGAGCGGCTGAGCCTGAGGGTCCTTATGGCGCTGCTGGACATCCTCGACTGCTCGATGGATGAGATTATCGAGCCGTTCGCGGAAGCCGACGGCGCGACTACCCGCAAGAAGAAAGCGGTCGGCGCCGAGGCCAGCATCGGTGATCTACGACCCAAACGAGCCCGCATCCATGGCGCCGGGCGGCCATGACCGTTCCCGTGTCCCCCGATCGGGCCGTGATCGACCCGGTCGGACTGATTGTGGACCTGGTCGCGGCAGTAGAACCCCAGCTCACGCCTGGGCAGATCCGCGCGGTGGCCACCGCGGTCGTGGGAGGCCGCGCGAAGTCCCGACGCGTGGGTGACGGCCCTGGCTGAGCGTCCTGAAGTGCTGGCCGACGGCCGGTCTCCCGCTCCCCGGCCGGTCGGTGACCTGCTCCTCGCGCTGCGCGAGGCTGGCGCCGCCGCGGTTTCGCCGCCCTGCTGCGCCGGGTGCGGCAAGCAACTGCGGACCTTCCAACGCCGCGGGCAAGACTGGTACTGCGCGGTCTGCGACCAGCGCACCGAACGATGCGCCACATGCGGGAACACCAGACGGATCCACTCCCGAGATCGGGCCGGACAGCCACGATGCGCGCGGTGCCCGGATATCGACGACCGCGACCCGATCACGGTGATTCGCAATCTGGTCGCCGAACTCGATCCACACGCTGACCGGGAAACCATCGCCGCCGCCGTCCACCAGTCGACGTCGCGGCCCTCATACCAGCAGAAACTGGCGTGGGCATTGGAAGACCAACCCTCGTTTCTGACCGGGGACGGCCATCTCGCGCCGCTGCGCGCGATCCCGCGGCTCATCGACCTGCATGCCGCTGGGATCGCCGGGATCGTCCGGCCTGCCTGCCCCCGCTGCCACCGAGTCGTGCGCATCGACAAGCCACTCGACGGGGTGCGAGTCTGCCGGACATGCATCGCGCACTCCCGCATCGAGGAGTGCGCGCGTTGTGGAGCCCGCCGCGAACCGGTCACTCGCGACGATCGACGCAGGCCGCTGTGCGCGAACTGCTTTATCACCGACCCGGCGAACCTGGAGACCTGTGTTCACTGCGGTCGTCGCCCTGTCGATCGACGAACTCCAGAAGGACCGCTGTGCTCCCGCTGCCCGACGCTCCCGCTCCTGACCTGCTGTATCTACGGTGAGACCACACCGTGCGGCATCTCCCGAGCCACAGGTCGGCCGTGGTGCCCGGCTTGCCAGCGCCGGTCCGCTGCCTGCTCGGCCTGCGGCCGCCACGCAGCGATCGTCTCTGGAACCCTGACCGACCCGCTCTGCGCCGACTGCACCGACCCGGCGGCCTGGATCGACTGTCCCACCTGCAGCGACCCCGATCACCCCGACCCGGGCCAGTGTGCTCGCTGTCTGATCAACAGGCGCCTTGATGAGCTGATGGGCCCTCACACCGCCTCTCTGCCGCCAGGTCCGCAAGCCCTCCGCCGCGACATCGCGACCGCCGAGCACCCCATCACGGCGATGCGCTGGCTGAGCAAGCCGTCCATCGCCCCGGTGCTGGCTGACCTCGCGGCGGGCCGGATGCCGCTTACGCACCAAGCGCTCGACGCACTGCCCGACAGCCAGCCGCTCGCGCATCTGCGCCAGACGCTCGTCACCGTCGGCGCGCTGCCCGAACGCGACGAACTCATGGTTCGCCTTGAAAAGGCCCTCACACGCCTGCTGGCCGCCCAGCACGACACCGAGCGGCGAAACCTCCTACGCCGTTACCTGGTCAGGCGCATGCGCAGCCGCAACAACGGCCGGCCCACCACCCGGCAGCAGTCCATCCGCGTCCGTCAACACGCCCGCGCCGCCGTGGCGTTCCTGGCCTGGCTCCATGCGCACGACCTTGCCCTGGGCGACTGCCAGCAAGCCGACCTCGATCGCTGGCTCACCGACGACTCAGGCGCCTACCGCAAGGAAGTCGGCCACTTCATCCGGTGGGCCCGCACCAACAAGCTCACCACTGTCGGGATCGCCGCCGTCGGCTGGAACGATCCCGTAGATCCGCTGGATGACCAGCACCGTTGGGACGTGGCACGCCGGCTCCTACACTCCGACGACATCAAAGCCGAAGATCGCCTGGCCTGTCTGCTTCTCCTCCTCTACACCCAAGGAGCAACAGCGATCAGCCGCATGACCACCAGCCAAATCCAGGCCAACGCTCACGGAGTTCGCCTCCACCTCGGCCGGGTCCCCATCCGCCTGCCCGAGCCCGTCGCCGCACTCGCCCGCGCGGTCGTCGCCAACCGAAAGGGCCACGCGACCATCGGAGCCCTGGCACCGTCTTCCTGGCTATTCCCCGGAGGCCAGCCCGGTCGGCCGATCAGCAGCGCGCGACTGACCCAGCGACTCAACAGACTCGGGATACGCCCCAACCAGGCCCGCAGCACCGCACTCTTCCAACTCGCCGCCGAAATCCCCGCCGCGATCCTCGCCCGCACCCTGGGCATCCACACCGACGTCGCCGTCACATGGCAACGCCTCAAGGGGACTGGACCACCTACGCCGCAGAAGTCAGCCGTCGGTGCGACAAGTAACGGCCGACCCAACCAGTGCTACAGAACACATAAGCCCCGCCACGATACGCAGAACGGTCTCGATGCCATGCTCCCGGCTCCCGATCTCGACAGTATCGAGCAGCGACTCGCGCGCATCGACCTCGAACAATGGGGCCCGGACGGACTCCGATACGTCTGCATCCTGTTCTGGAACGAACTCGGCTACCGAATGCTCAGCCATCACTTCGATGTCCAGGCATGGGAACGCTGGTCCCACTCAAGCGGTGAGTTCTGGGACCTGTTCCTCGCCGGCTGCTACCGATACGGACCGGCCCACTTCTACGGAGACCGTGCTGAAACGCTAACTACAGACGGTCGGGTGCCGTTCCGGTGGAGCAGGCGGAAGTCCGATCAACTCGCCGGCCAGGTAGCCACACGAGCCCGCCAGACAGGGACCATGCGGCCGTGGGACTTCTCAGGCCCGATCGAACTGGTCGCAGTGGGGCAAGACGCCGCCAGCAACAGGCCGACATCGACTGGGCCAGCCTGCGAACCGCAACACTGTCCGCTCACAACCTCAGCGACGCAGTCGCCTACTACACCGAAGCCCACGTCTCGGGAGATTCCGACCTGCTGCCCGAGTTCCTTCCCTCACCCGGCGACTTCGAGGACGACCTGCCCCGGGAACTTCTGCGCGACCTGGGCCGCCACGTCGGCCCCATCGGCAAGCTGTTCCGCCGCTCACCGGATCGTGACCGGACACGCCGATCCCGCGACATGCTCACAAGCCTCCCACCAGGCATTCCGACAGTTCCAATATCTGATGTCGCCATTTCCTCGCCGGAGCGGCTGCGGGCGGCGGTGGACCGGGTGGGTGCCCTGGCCACGGGAGCTAGGCGATGACTGAGGCGGCGCTGGCGCCGCCGCCGGAGGCTGACCGGGGCCACACCACCACGCTGCGGTTGCGGTCGCTGCTGCGACCGGAGTTTCTGATCGAGTTCGGGTGGGACGCCGAACAGCTGATCGCGCAGCCGTCCGCAGATCACCCTTTGCTGGGTTACACGGTCTGCCGGGTTAATGATTGCGATGCGGAGGTTATTACGGTCCGAGACGGACTCTGCGGACCTTGTCGGTCGCGCTGGCGGGCACGTGGTCAGCCGCTGGAGGACTATCTGGCGAGCTGGCGACGTCCCTACGTAGGAACGGCCGGGCCCTGCTCGGTTTCAAGATGCGAGCGCCACTGGGTTTCCTATTTGAAACCGTTGTGTCGCGACCATAACGAGCAAAAGCGGCGCTGGCGCATCACGTCGATCGAGGAGCTTATCGCCTGTCCCAGGTCCGGCCATTACCCTACCTGGGACTGTGCGCCGCGGTGTCGTGCCACCGGCAGCGCAAGGATTCGAAGCCGTGTTGCTCTGCCCATCACTGGCGTTTGCGTGCAGACCGCCGAAAGAACCCGGCGTTGGACTTCGAGCAGTGGTGCCGCACCACCGGCGTGATCGCGCATGGCACCTTGCAAAGCCTGCGCGGGCTGCCTGAGCTAAGGAGGCTTCGCCTCGGACCGCCGAGGTGGTGGCTGGGTTGGTAGGTGACGTGGCGGCTGGGTGAGGGCAGGGTGGCGGGGTTGAGCTGTCACCGTGCTGGGGGTGCGCCATGGCAACCCGTGTCGTGACCGTGAATGACATCTTTGATGGTCATGTCGGTCTGGATCTGGAGTGCTTCGACCGGATCTACCTCAACGGTTGGGTACCGACTCTTCAGGTGCCCGGCCGGGTGGTCGGTTTCCTGACCCAGGATCTGGGGTTCCCGATCCCGTCTCCGGCGATCTTGGAGCGTATCGGGTTGTGGTTTCGCAAGGCGGTCACCGAGTTCGCCGCCGAGGGCGACATCCCGGTGATCCGCTTCGCTAAGGGGGACCGCAAGGTGGAGGTGATGCGCCCGCACCTGGACCGGCTGGTCCGCGGGGGAGGGACCGGGGTCGCGGCGATCGGGGTGGCTGCGGAGTTTCAGCGGGTGTTCACCGGCACCACGTATCACTGCTTGAGGGTGGTGGTGGGGTCCCGCGGTTCGGTTATGCCAAGGCCGACCGTCGGGTGAACGCCTACTATTTTTATCTGGTGGAGGAGGTGTTCGGGCCGGCGTTTATCAAGGTGTGTGCGTATTTCCCCTATCCGATCAAGATCTGGCTCAACGGTCATGAATATGCCAAGCGTGCAGCGAGGGCGGAGGGGATCGGATTCACCGAGCTGGACAACGGGTTCGCCACCACCGAGGACCCCGCCGCTTTGCAGCACATCTGCGACACGCTGACCTTGGGTGCGATCCGGGTATTCTGCGAACGCTGGTGGGCCCGGTTACCACTGCCGTTGACCGACGCTGACCGGGCCGCGGGCTACTGGTGGGACATCTCCATGCGCCAGGTCGGGGTCTCCCGCACTATCGTGTTCGACGCACCCCGCCACGCCCGGTCTTTTTTGAAGCGCTGTGCACCGACAACCTCGACATCGGCCGGCCCGAGGAGATGCAGGTCATCTTCGGGCGAAGGGTACGGACCCCACCACCGGGTGGCTACCGCACCAGGCTGCTACGCAGCGGCGATGAGGTCACCCTCAACGCCCACTTCCGGCACTCCAGGGTGAAGTCCTACCTCAAATGCGGCAAGGCGTTCCGCATCGAGACCGTGGTCAACGACGCAGTTGTTCCGGGAAAGCAGATGCTCCACCCGCGCCAACCTGCCCGCCAGAGCCTCGTTCGCCTCCACCAACTCCACGATCTTCCCGGCCTGCGCACTGATCTGCACATCCTGACGCCGCACGAGCACGATCAACTCATCGCGCGACATCTCCTCCGGGACAACCACCCCAAGATCGAACTACACCCCAACCCCTCCAGCGTTGATCGACACACCCATCGATCGGGCGACCACACCATGTCACCAGTGAACATGATCACACCAGCTGAATGTTTGGAGCGCCGGGATAAACCGGCATGGAGAAGGAGATGAGAGAGCTCTACATCGAAGGGTTAGCGCCCCACGATGACCCCGAGTCATGCGTTGGCGTCTGTGAGGGCGTCGGCGAAGCGTTGGCAGGGGCACGTGCAGGCTGGGCTATTGAGCCGCGAAATCAAGGAGTTCGGGGTGCCGACGCCGTTAAACAGGCCGGAAGGCAACATCGCTGGCGGCGCTATGCGCGAGCTGCCAGGGGACCCCGCGCGGTCGGAGAACCTGTGCATGTATGGAATCTCCATGCGCGAGAACCGGGAGATCCCACGATCGCCCGTCCGGTTGATGGCCGGGCGGGCCGCTCAGGGAACGCTGAGGCGGTAAGCCTGAGATGAACGAGCGTGGGAAGTCTGACAGCCTCGTAGTACCTGCGAAGCCGCCGAACAAGACCGTGAGAGCGGTTGCGGAGGTGGTGGAGGGAAGGGGGCTGGCCAAGGGGAACACGGCCAGCGCAACGCGCCCCGGACACAGAGCCGGGCCAGGCGTGCCAAACGGGCTGGATCGTGTGCGTGAGAGTGCACGAAGGGACAAGGGAACACGGTTCACGGCGTTGCTGCATCACGTGGACCTGGATCGCCTGCGGGCGGCGTACTGGGCGATTCGCCCGAAAGGCCGCGCCGGGGGTGGACGGGGTGACGTGGGAGGCCTATGGGCAGGACCTGGAGGTCAACCTCCACGACCTGCGCACGCGGCTACACACAGGGCGCTACCGGGCGAGTCCATCACGCAGGGCCTACATCCCGAAGGCGGACGGGCGGCAGCGGCCGCTCGGCATCGCCACGCTGGAAGACAAGATCGCCCAGCGGGCCGTCGTCGAGGTGCTCAACGCCATCTACGAGGTGGATTTCCGGGGTTTCTCCTACGGGTTTCGGCCGGGACGCAGCCCGCATCACGCGCTGGATGCACTCGCGGTCGGATCGAACAGAAGAAGGTGAACTGGGTGCTCGACGCGGATATCCGCGAGTTCTTCACCAATCTTGATCATCGCTGGTTGGTGACGTTTCTTGAGCACCGGATCGCGGATCAACGGGTCCTGCGCCTCATCCGCAAGTGGTTGAGCGCAGGGGTCATCGAGAACGGGACGTGGACACAGTGCGACGAAGGTGCACCACAGGGGGCATCGGCATCACCGCTGCTCGCCAACGTGTACCTGCACTATGTCTTCGACCTGTGGGCCCAGTGGTGGAGACGTCGCCACGCGCACGGGGATGTGATCATCGTGCGTTTCGCGGACGACTTCGTCATGGGGTTTGAGTATCAGCAGGATGCGCAGCGGTTCCTCAACGAGCTCCGCGAGCGGTTCGCGAAGTTCGGACTGGAACTACATCCCGACAAGACCCGGCTCATCGAGTTCGGGCGATACGTCGCCCCACGGCGACGAGCGCAGGGCCTCGGGAAACCCGACACGTTCGACTTCCTCGGTTTCACGCACCTGTGCGGGAAGACCAGGTCCGGACGGTTCTGGCTGCGGCGCATCACGATCTCGAAACGGATGCGGGCGAAACTACGCGAGGTCAACGACCAGCTCAAGCGACGTCGGCATCAGCCCATCCCGGTGCAAGGCCAGTGGCTGGCCAGCGTGGTGCGAGGCCATCTCGCCTACTACGCCGTGCCCGGCAACACCGACGCGGTAGCGGCCTTCCGCACCCAGACCACACGGCACTGGTACAAGGCGCTGAGACGCCGCAGCCAGCGCACGCGGATCAACTGGACGCGGATGAACCGGATCGCAAACCGCTGGCTACCACCCGCCCGCGTGAAACACCCCTTCCCCGACGCACGCTTTCACGCCCGTACCCAAGGCAGGAGCCCAGTGCGTTAGCAGCGCACGCTGGGATCTGCGCGGGGGGCCGCCCGCAAGGGCGGTCCCTACCGCGATCGAGTTGATGCTGTTTCCCAATCCGCTGCACAACCCTGACGGCACCAATCCCTACCGCAGCATGTTCCTGGCGGAATTACACCGAGAGTGGGTTAAAACGATCCCGCCGCTGCTGCGAGCCGACGGCACCGAGTTCCCCAAATCCCAGATCACTCTCTACGCTTACCGACACAGCTACGCTCAACGTCATGCCGATGCAGGAACGCCGGTCGACGTGCTCCGCGAACTGATGGGTCACAAGTCGCTGAATACCACCCAGACCTATTACCGCGTCAGCGAAAAATGCACTCGCCAGGCGATTGACCGGCTCGTGTCTCACCAATTCAATCGACACGGGGACCGCCTGTGGGACCAGGCCAAAGCCCTCCTTGATCACGAACACGCCAGAATGCGCGTGGGCCAGGTCTCGGTGCCGTTTGGCATCTGCGTCGAACCCAGCAACGTCAAGGCCGCCGGGCACGCCTGCCCGTTCCGGTTCCGGTGCCTGGGCTGCGAAGACCACTTCCGCACCGACCTCTCTTACCTGCCCGACCTGCGCACTTACCTCGACACGCTGCTGCGCGATCGGGAACGCCTCGCTGCGGCGACCGAGCTGGACGACTGGGCACGCACCGAGGCTACCCCCGAGGAGGAGATCGCCCGGCTACGCCAGCTCATCCGCCGAGTCGAAACCGACGTCGAGGTCCTCACCGATGATGAATGGCACCAGATCCACCAGGCCACCGCCACCCTGCGCCAGAGCCGGTCAATCCACATTGGCATGCCCGCAATCCGGCCGCCCACCACAAACCTTCGACTCGAACGAGACGCATGAGCCAGCCATCCAGTCCCCTTGCCCGGTCCCGAAGTGACGACTCCGCGCGACGCCGACGCCGGGTGCTGAAGGCTCTCGACGAGCTGACCAGCGACGGTCAACCGATCAGCGTCGCTGCCGTCGCCCGCCACGCCGGCGTCCACCGCAGCCTGATCTATCGACACACCGACCTGCACGCCACCGTCGCGGCCCGTGCCGCGCAACCCGTCGACGGGCCGACCGGTCCGCAAGTCACTCGCCAATCTCTCCTTGCCGACCTCGCCAATCTCACCGATCTCAACACCCGACTCGTCCAGCACATCAGCCGCCTCGAAAGACGGCTGTCCGACACGCTTGGCCAGCAAGCCTGGCGCGCGTCCGGCCTCGGCGCACCCGCCGACATCGACACCCTCCAACAGCGCATCGAACTACTCGAACAGCAAATCGCTGACCTCAAAGGAGAGCTCGACGACCGCGTCAACGACCTAGCCGCCGCCCGCGCCACCAATCGGGAGCTAATGACTCAGCTCAACAGCAGATCTCACCGACACCAATGACTGCCCCGAGCATCCCTGTCCCAAGCTGATGCCACCCCACCGATTCCACTGTGGCAACGCGGCGACGGTAAGCTCCGGGAGACGTAAGCATCGAAAGTAGTATCCCGGCTCGCTCCTGTGGCCGGTTAGGACACGTGTCGGAAGGGGTGAAGGTAGGGCATGGATCTCGAAGAATTCTTTTCCATGGGTGGGTCTGCGATGGTATCAGCGCAAAACACGTTCGCTAATCGTCGCGCAGAGCTGGAGGCTTTTTTTGATTCACTGAAGGAGCAGTCGCTTGACGACCCACTTGGTGTGGTCGAAGACCTGCGTTCGCCTCGACGGAATATCTTAGTGTTCTTCGGAATAGGTGGCGTGGGAAAGACGCGTCTATCTAGAGAATTGGAAAATCGCTTTGTAGCGGGGAAGGAAAGTAGTGAAGATCGTGTATCATTTCGGGTAGACTTCGATGCTGGTGGCTCTTCTGGCCTTGAAGGGATCCTCCTGGGGCTTCGAGGATCACTGGGTCGATGCAAGGCCGTATGGCCTGCGTTCGATCTCGCCTTCGCGGTCTATTGGGAGAAAGCGCACCCTGGAATTCCTCTTCAAGCGGCGGTGAACAACTCTTCAGCCGCTCGCCGAGTCGCAGGACAGCTGGATCTTGGAACGCAGTTGCAGGCCGCGATTGAGGACCTCCTGGACAGCCCGGGAGGTGTCCTAGGAATCTTCACCACAAGTGCGCGACTGCTCGGGCGCAGCGTTAAACAGCGTCTGACCGAGCGCCGCCTGATGGGCGACTGCCCGTTCTTCGCACCCATAGTGGAAGAAAACAACCCGGCCACGATACGTAGCTACCTCGGCTCACTCCTCGCCTGGGATCTAGCCCAATACCAACGGCATCACTATCGCCGCGGTCAGCTACTGAGGGTTGCTGTCTTTTTCGACACATGGGAGCGGGTCCAAGAAGGTGCCCCATACCGAGGGAACACAGAGGACCTACTGGCCCGTCTCGTGCACCTAATGCCCAACGCGCTGTTCGTGATCACTGGACGAAACCAGCTCCGGTGGGCAGACGAAGAAAGCAGGGCGGTAATGCAATGGGCAGGCCCCGAACATTGGCCCTACCTCGCCGATGCCGTGAGCGATGTCGAGCCGCGGCAGCATCTCGTCGGTGGACTTTCGCCCGAGGACGCAGATCGCTTCCTTCGGCGGCGGCTGATCACGAAAGACGACCCAGCCATTCCCGATCCCGTTCGGGAAGTCATTATCGATGCTGCCGGCGGCCTTCCACTGTATCTGGATTTAGCCGCCTTACGCTTTGCGCAGCTAGCCGCGAGCGGGACCCAACCCGCACCAGTCGAGTTCGGACACCCCTTCCCTGAGGTGGTCATGAACCTGATGAAGGATCTTGAACCAGATCAGCGGTGTCTGTTAAGAATAGCGGCCATCGTGCACCGCTTCGATGAGGACCTCCTCTTGGCGGGCGTCCCGCAACTGTCCGACTCCTCAGTATCCCGCTTTATCCGCCGCCCACTGGTCCGACGGGACTCAGGTGAGCACGCCCCCTTTAGTATCCACGAATCCCTCCGGGAGGCCGTGCAGACGTGTGACATCGCGGAGGACCGATGGTCAACTCGAGAGTGGGCTCAGGCAATAGAGCGGCTGCTGGCCGAGATCCACCGGCGCGTCCAACCCGAATTAGGAGCAAGTGGGACGGTGGACGTCTCCTTGTTGACAGGTTTCTACATGGAAGGCATAGGCCTAGCGATCCGTCAAGAATCCATTCCCCCATGGCTGTGGCAACTCGCCGGACGGCTTCACTCCCTAGGCGCCTGGGAAGTCCTTACCTGGACTGACAGCGCCACACCTACGGACAACGCGCTCCGTTCAGCTGCGGTCGGTCTCGCCGCAATCGGGCAACGAAATGAGCGCGGCCCCGCCGCGACCGCCTCCACACTGCAGGCATGTCTGGCCGACCCTCGATTGGATACGACGGGCCGAGACTACATCAGCTATTGGCTGGCGTGGATGCTGGACCAAACGGACCGATGGGACGAGGCTGAACAGGTCCGTCTAGAGGTAGCAGCGGGTCGTGGCCCTTTTATCCCCTACGTTCGACACGCATTGGGTCGCAGCGACTGGGTTTGCGGCCGACTTGCGAGGGCCCTGTCGTGGGAATTCGATGAGCACGACCCCCTGCAGCGCTTCTGGAAGACTGGTTTGCACGGCCGGGTTGCGTGGATTTTGGGCCGATTTGAAGAGGCTGAGGCGCTGCTCGCCAGCAGACTTGACGCTGCCGAGCAGATTGGCGCTCCCGAGCTGGTGGCGCACTCACTGCGCACGCGTGGTGAGTTGCGTTGCTTCACCACGCCAGGCGATGTCACCGACTCAACGGAAGCCGCCACGATCTATTCACGCGTAGCGAGCAGTGTGAGCGAGGCCGAGGCACTAGCCTCGATAGCAGTGTCCCGGGCAGGGCTCGACCCACTGAACCAGGTCATCGACCGGTTAGATCCACTCAGGTCCCCACTCCAGGGCGGACCCCACGCCGACGTTGCCGAGGTCTTCATCCGCTGCATCTATGGTGATGTCGCAGGCGCACAGCAGGCACGGGAACGGTTATCCACCAATCGTCACGGACGAGCATACGGATTCTGGGTCCCCATCACTGGTTGGTGGATTTCCGAACTCTCCGACAGCGATGAACAGGAAAACCCAGCAGACGTGGAGTGGTTACACGGCGAGGAAGACGCCCGGCTGCGGTGGGTGGCCGTACTAAATGCTCGGCGCCTGGGTGGCTAGATGATCGTCCAAGAGGACAAACATGTCCCGCTCCACGTCGCAGACGGCCCCGGTGGTCGAGCCCTGCCGCGACAGTCCGCGGGCGCCGCGCATGATGCTGGTGTCAGACCGCGCCAGGCAATCCGAGTGAGCACCCCGGATCCCTCAGCCGCTCCTGTCTCCTCGGCTCCCTCCCCCTGCTCCCAGCTTTACCGTGAAAAACCGAAATCAGCCGTGCCCGACATCTGTCGTGCACGGCTCGGCGCCCCAATTGGCTTCCGATCTGCAGCGTCTCCGACAGAACCCCGAGCTACCCCGAGGGAAGGTACGTGGTGCCCCGGCCGCCCAGTGCCCGCGCGAGCTCCGCGACATGCACGTTTTGCCCGCCCGAGTCGGCCCCACCGATTGGCGCGAGTGGGCTGGCATGTTCGGAGATCATGTCGATCCTCATCAGCGCACCTCCTTGAGCAGTTGGTCCCAATCGGTACAGAACCGCTCGAGTGAGTACCTCCGGCACGCGGCAGCTCTGGCTGCAAGGCCGGTGCGGCGAGCAAGCTCGTGGTCGGCGACGAAGGCGCGCAGCGCCTCGGTGAGCGAGTCGACCCCGGTGGACACCACCCCAGCGTCCGGGGGCACCGCTTCCACGATCTCGGTGGTGGCCAGCGCAACCACCGGCATGCCCAGGTACATGGCTTCGAGCAGGGACAGGCCTAGCGAGGTCCAGCGGATCGGGTGCAGGTACACCCGGCGCCGGGCGAGCTCGCCGTGCATCCGGGCCTGCGGCACGTCCTCGAAGACCGTGATTCGGCTGTATCTGGGTAGTTTGGAGACTGCCATACCGAAGACGTCCAGCGGTGCCTGCGCGGCGAAGCGGGGCAGCAGGTCGGTACCGGTGACCCTCCCTCGGCGGACCGGTTCGTTGATCACAACCCCGGCATGCGGAATTTCTCCGGTGTAGCGGTAGCCGGGGTCGGGGATGCCGTGCTCGATCACCAGGGTTGGAGCCTGGCCGCAGTCCCAGAACAGTTCGTTGAACGGCGTGACGTGCACAACGGGGATGTCAGACCGGTCGGCCAGGGGATGCCGGGTGTTGGGCACATCACCGCGCGGCGCGTTGTGCTCGACGTAGACGGCTGCCACATCGCGCCCAGGACGGCGACCTAGCCACTGCTCGGTGAGTTTCAGTTCGTGGGGACGTTGCAACACGACGAGGTCAACGTGCGCATCGGCCAGCGTGTCGGGAGTGATCTCGACTACGTTGAGCGGCCAGTCGAAGGTTCGCGCGCGGCCGCGACCGTCGGCGTCACGGTTCGGCGTTACTGGCACCAAGTAGGTGTGCGGTCCTTGCACGAACGCAGTGCTCCAGGAACCGTGGACATGCCAGTGCAGCACTCTCATGTCAGTACCCCCGTTTGGGCCCCCATACGGGCGTCCACGAGCGAGCCGACTGCTTCGACGACGTCGACCGGTTTCACCTGGGACAGGCAGGGGTGGCCGGGTACGGGGCAGTGCCGGGCGCGGGTGTCCCGGCAGGGCGCGTGCTGGTCGCCGAGCAGCACCATCGGCACCCCATAAGGGGCCCACCGCGCGGCTGGCACCACCGGGGCGAACAGCGACACCACTGGCGTCCCCACCGCAGCGGCCAGATGCGCTGGCCCAGTGTTGCCGGCGACCACCACGCAGGCACCGTCGAGCACGGCAGCCAACGTGCGCAGATCCGTGCGGCCGCCGAGGTCGACGCCGGTGTCGCCGGCGACCTCGGCGGTGAGATGCCGCTCGCGGGCTGAGCCGGTGACCACGACCCGGTACCCGGCGGCGGCCAGGTCGCGGACGGCCTGGACACAGTGTCGCGCGGGCCACGTCCGGGCCGGAACAGAGGCACCCGGGTGCACCACGACGTACCCGGCGGCGCCGGTGAGGTGATCAACAATTGGGAGTGGCCTGCGTACCGCGAGCCGCCCATCGTCCCCGGATGGCAGCGGATAGCCGGCGGCACGGGCCAGGTGCAGCGCCCGGTGCGTTTCCGGCGGATCACCGTCGACGTGATATCGCAGATCGAGCAGCGAGCCGGGATAGTCCTCACTGATCGCGCCGATCCAGGCAAGTCCCGCAAGCCGCAGCAGCAACGCCAGAGGCAGCGGAGACTGGTGAAACGAAGTGAGCAGCAGGGCAGCGTGGGGTTGCTGAGCGCGTACCGCATCGTGCAGCACGGCGACGTGTTCGGCCGTGACGGGGAAGGGATCAGGGTCGATCCAGGGCGCGCACCACTCGATGACCCGGTCCACCCCCGGAAGTAACTGCGCGGCTGCGCTGCCGTGCGGGCCCGTGAGCATCACCACCGTGTCGACGTGCGCGGCGACCGCCCGGACCGCAGGTCCGGCCAGCAGCACGTCCCCGGCGTTGTCCAACCGGGCGATCAGCACGGTGCCCGCCCTCGGTGCTGTGTTCATCAAGCCGGTGCTCACCATGCCGGCGTTCACGAAAGCCGCCCCGACAGGCTGAGTTCGACCGCCGTGATGATGTTCGGTGCCACCTCCGGGGCGGACCGGATCTCCTGGCGCAGGGTCCGGGCAGTGGGCACCAGAATTCCGCGGGCACCGGCCGCGGCGGCCGCGGTGACGTCCGCTCCGGTATCCCCGATGACCACGCAACGGTCCACAAGCACGCCCAGCTGAGCGGCGGCGTCTCTCACCAATCCCGGTGCCGGCTTGCGGCATCCGCAGCCATGACCCTCGCCGTGACAGCAGATACTCCATACATCGAACGGACCGAGCAGTTCCGTCACCCTCATGTTGACCTGTGCAAGCTGCTCACAGCTGATCAGCCCCCGGGCCACGCCGGACTGGTTGGTCACCACGCCGACCGGAATGCCGATGTCGCGGAGCCGGTCCAGCGCCTCGCGGGCCCCGGGCACGGGCCGCACCGCGGCGGGATCGGCGTTATAGGGCACGTCGTGGACGAGAGTGTCGTCACGGTCGAACAGCACCGCTGCAGGAACAGCGGTGGCCGGGGGCACCCCTCGCCAACGCAACTCCCCGACCATCCGATGCCAGCACGCCGCTGGTGGAATGGCGATGCTGGTAACCAGCATCCGGCCGATCTCCTCCACCGTCCGCGGCCCCGGCAGGATCCGGTGCAGCGCGAACTCCACGGTCAGCGCAGTCCAAGCGAGACCCGCTGCACTGGTGACCCAGGGGTGCCGCCGGGCCGAGGCACCGAGCACGATGGCCGCGGCGGTGGTCAGCCCATGGCGCCGCAGCCGGCCAGGGCCGTCCCCGATCCGCGGCCGCCAGCCAGACCCGTGCCGGCGCCGCATCAAAGCGTCGTCGGCGTTGCCGCGTTGCGCACGCACGCTGGCCAGTGGTCCCGAAGGGCGCACCGGATGCACCGTGCGCCGCCGCCCTTCGACGATGCGATAACCAGCGGCAATCACCCGCAGCGCCAGATCAGCGTCTTCGCGGTAGGCCCGGCCGAAGCGTTCGTCGAAACCACCGACGCGCTGCAGCGCGTCGCGCCGGTAGGCCATGTCCGCCGTGATCCACCGTGCGCCGGCCAGACCGGCGGTACCGCGTTCGACATCAGTGGGGCGACGACCTGTGGGCAGCGGCACCTCGATGCACCCTTGACTTGCGCCCACATCCGCGGCGAGTCCGTCCAGGTCCCGCGCCAGCTGCGCGGACCAGCCCGGTCCGGGCACGACGTCGTCATCGAGGAACACCACCCACTCGGTGCCCACCGCGCGCCAGCCGGCGTTACGAGCTGCGGCCGGTCCCCGCCCCCCGGTCCACAGCACCCGCACCGGGACACCCATTTCACGCGCCTGCAGCGCTCGACCGCAGCCCACGGCTCGGTCGTCAACCAGCACGATCTCCGTCGGATCCCGTGAGTGGGAAACAGCGTTATAGCACTCAATGCCACTCACAAGCTGCCTTAGCAGCACCTCCAGGCTGGGCCGCCCGACCGTGGGGACCACCACGGCGTAGCTCATCGGGTGAGCTCCGAACGGCGCAGCAAGAAAGGTCCGAGGGCGAGCACATCGATGGGCGCCGAACCGAAACACTCCAGCGCGTCACGCGGGTCGTCCACCATGGGACGCCCGGCGGTGTTCAGACTGGTGTTCACCACTGCCGGCAGTCCCGTCAGCTCCGCGAAGCGCTCTAGCAGCCGGGCCAGCATCGGCTCGGTCTCGCGATCGACGGTTTGGATCCGGGCAGTGCCGTCAACATGCACTGCGGCCGGGATGCGCTCGCGCCAGTGTGGCACCACGTCGTGCACGAACAGCATGTAAGGGCTGGGGATCGGCCCGCGGGCGAACAGCTCACCGGCGCGATCCGTGAGCACCATCGGCGCGACCGGCCGGAACTGTTCACGTCCTTTCACGGCGTTGAGCCGATCGAGATTACCGGCGTGGCCGGGGTGGGCAAGCAACGACCGGTGGCCCAACGCGCGCGGGCCGAACTCGCTGCGCCCCTGAAACCAGGCCACGATCGCGTCGGCAGCCAACGCATCAGCGACAGCGCTGGCCACATCTGGTGGACGCTCGTAACGGATGTGCGCGGAGTCCAGCCAGCCGGCCAACTCGTCGTCGGTGAAGCCCCGGCCGAGACCAACGCTTGGCATCGGGGCCGCTGGTTCACCGAAGACCTGCGCCAGATGCAATGCCCCGCCCAGCGCAGTGCCCGCGTCACCCGCCGCGGGCTGCACCCACAGCTCGTCGAACGGCCCTTCGGCCGCGAGCCGGGTGTTGGCGACGCAGTTCAGCGCCACCCCGCCGGCCATCGTGAGCCGCCGTTCCGCGGTACGCCGGTGCAGCCACCCAGCCAGTTCCAGCAGTACCTCTTCCAAGCGCGCCTGCACAGCGGCGGCGAGCTCCACGTGCTGGTGTTGCAACACTTCTCCAGGTGCGCGCCGCTTGGCCAGCTCGGACCAGTCGATGGGCCGCACGACGAAACCACCGTCACCGGTGACCCGAACGAGCGCCCGCAACGCGGGTAGCAGCCGCGGCACGGTGGCTGACAGCCGGCCGTAGGAGGCTAGCGCCATCACCTTGTACTCATCCGACGACCGCCGAAAGCCCAGGTGTTCGGTGGCCTCCTCGTACATCAGGCCCAGCGAATGCGGAAGCTCCTGACTGGCCAGCACTTCCAACTCGCCATCGCAATAGCGACCACCCAGGTAGGAGATCGCCTCCCCGCGGCCGTCGGCGACCAGCACCGCGGAGTCACGAAACGGTGCGGCGAGGCCAGCGGAGGCGGCGTGGGCGATGTGGTGCGGTACGAACTGCACGGCAGCTGGGTCCAGTCCGGGCAGCACGGTGGCCAGAAAGCAGGGTGCACGCTGGGCGTAGGTGGTGCGAAGATCCTCCCACCGCTCATCAAGCCCGGCCAGGCCCGGTTGTACCAGCGTCGGCTCATAAGAATAGGCGACAGCGTCGAGATCCTCGGGACTGATGTTCGCGGTCTCCAAACACCAGCGGGCGGAAAGCTCAGGCAGCTCCCAAGCAGCGAACGGTACCGGGCGCTTTCCATGTTTTCGACGGTTGAAACGCTCCTCCTCCGCTGCAGCCACGATCTCCCCGTCGATGACCAGTGCTGCGGCCGGATCGTGAAAAAGAGCGTTGATGCCGAGGATGCGCACGCCACCACCCCCCGGGCGGCGCGCGGCCACCAATAGCGGTTTACCTGATTATGTGATTACCCAGCGCCGCAGCTCCTAAACGTGTATCCCCTTCAACCCGGAGTTCCGCAGTTGGTGGGCGCATCACCGTTCTGGGTCTGGAGGTTGACCTGGGCAGTCGTCGGTGGCCGTGGATGGAGTCGTGTGAGAGCGGGCTGAAGGTGGCCTGGGAGCGTCGTGCACGTGGCCCTGTGAGGTGGCGAGGGTGACCACGTGCTCCGATCGAGCTCGTGGCGGGTGTTGAGTCAGGTGTTGTGGGTGGTGTTCTTGATGACCGGGATGAGTAGCAGCGCCAGCCAGCAGAGTAAGACGTGGCTGCGCATGCGGTCCTGGCGGTGGTGGACCGGGCGCGGTCGTGGCTGCCTGGATCAACCCCGCGACGCCGTCGTTGACCAGCCAGCCACGCGCGGTGGTGACCGGCACCGACGTTCGTCGAAGCAGCCGCACATCCAGCAGATCACCGTCATAGTCGACATCGGGTCGCACCAGCACACCCGAAGGGGACCGACGCACCTGCTGGGTCCAGTGACCATAAACGGAGCGCAGAGTGTCGGCCCGTCCGGCCACGATGAGGTGCATACCGGGCAGGCGCTGCGTAAGCAGCTTGGTGATTGCCTCATCGGATCGTCCACCAGGTCCGCATCATCGATGAGAATCACCTAATGACAGCTGGTTTCTGCCACCGCCGTCAACGCATCGGGCAACTGATCAACAACCGTGACCACCCGGTGGACCTCCAGCATGCGCAGTGGGGACGGCCGGGTCACCACCACCGTCACCCCGCCCTCCGGGGCGGTCGCGGCAGACAGCGACGCGATCGCGCCGGGCAAACCACTGTGATCAGACCACTGCGGCTCAGCGATCAGCATATGTTCACCGCGATACACCCGCAGCAACGCCGGAGGCAGTTGCGTTGTGCGAAGTCGGGGCAGGCGAGGTCGTTCATCCGGGTGGTCAGATCGCCAGGGCAAGCTCGTCGAAGGCAGCCCGGACCCGTAGATTCACCGTTTCCTCGATCCCGAGTTCGTAGTGGCGGCGGTGGAGGTTCTGGAGGAACGCGTACCCGGCGCTGATGCCTCGCGCGCAGTGGAGCTGTTCGAGGCCGCGCAACGGTCGCAGTCGGACGTCCGCCGTCCGTGATCGGCTTCGATCCGGTTGTTCGCATAGTGCTCGGTGACATGACAGGCCACGGACACCAGCTCATCGAGCACCCGCGGGTAGGCGGTCGCGGTCGTGACCTCGATCGGGGACGGCCCATGGTGGAGTGCGCGGATGAAGAATCGCCGGGTGGCCGCCAGGTCCCGCTTCTTGGAAACCAGAACATCGATCACCTGCCCGCACTGGTCGATCACTCGGTACAGATAAACCCACCGCCCGGCAACCTTGATGTAGGTCCCATCCACGAACCAGCGATCACCTGGCGCATGTTGGCACAGTCGTGCTTACGAGCGTGGTTGACCGGTTGGGGTTGGTGTCGGGGGGTGGGGATCCAGGGCGATGATGCAGATCCGCATCCGGCTGTCCACCCGCTGGTGCACCGAATGATCGATAAGCCCTGGTCGCCTAGTCTCCCCCACTATCCCGCTTTCCGTTACGATGCAGGCACCGACGCTGTCGAGGGGAGACCGTCGTGCCGGCACTGCGGCGCGTTGTGCACGAGATTCACTCCATCGAGATCGGTTCCACCACGCGGTACGTGCAGCACCAGCTCGTGGTGGGGCGGGAGCAGTCCCAGGCGCTGTTCGCTGATCCAGCTCTGGCGTCGGCACGGGTGCACGTCGCAGTACCGGGAGATCGGACTCGGATCGTTGCGCCGCTCGACGTTGTGGAGCCGCGCACAAAGGGGTCGGGAGGGGCACTCGGTGGGGGAGTGTTTCCTGGCTGGACGGCGCCGGTGAACCGCAAGCGTGGGGGCGACACCCATGTGCTGCGCGGGGCTGCGGTGCTCGCCGCCGGGTACCTGCCCCGTAACCAGGAGGGCTTGATCGACATGTCCGGCCCGGCTGCGCAGCGCTGCCCGGTCGCCCGGACGAACAACGTTGTGATCGAGTTCGACCGCGCTGACGGTGCCTCCTGGCAGGACGCCGAGGTTGCGGTGCGTCGCGGGCTGCTGCGCCTGGCCGTGCACCTCGCCGATGCCGCCGTCGATGCCCCGCCCGACGCGATCGAAGAACTGGCACCCCCGCACCGTCCGGGAACGCCCACCGGCGGGCTGCCCCGCGTCGGTGTGATCACCAACTTGCAGACCCAGGGAGCGTTCAAGGACGTCTTCGTCTATGGGCGCAGCATGGCCGGCAGCCTGCCGACCTTGTTCGACCCGACCGAGATCGAGGACGGGGCCGTGGTCAGTGGCCAGTACGGGCACCCGGCGCTGCGCAATCCCACCTACCTGCACCAGAACCACCCGGTGATCGCCGAACTTCGCGCCCGCGATGGCCAGGACCTGTGCTTCGCAGGAGTGGTGCTGTGCCCGGAGCCGGTCGAGCTAGCCGACAAGGAACTGGTCTCCACGCACGCTGCCTGGCTGTGCCGCGCCGCTGGCTTCGACGCCGCCATCGTGACCAAGGAAGGCGCAGGCAATGCCGACAACGACCTGATGTTGAAGGTTGACGCGCTGGAGGCTGACGACCTGACCGCGGTTGCGCTGTACGCCGAGTTGTCCGGTGCTGACGGCACCGGTCCACCGCTGGTGGCCGGTCCCCGAAGGGGCGCGGTGGTCAGTACCGGTAACTACGATCAGCGGGTGAAGTTGCCAGCGGTCGAGCGGGCCTTGGGGGGCGTTCGACTGAGCATCGCTGATGCGGACGCGACCGCAGCGGTCGAGGTGCCGACCGCCGCGATCCTGTGTGCCCTGAGCCCGCTGGGCGCCGGGTGGCTCACCTGCCGCTCGGAGCAGCAGTGGGAAGGCGTTGCCTGATGCGCGTCGTACACTATGTCAATCAGTTCTATGCGGGGCTCGGTGGTGAGGAGGCCGCGGGTATCGGCCCCCGGGTACTCGACGGGACGGTGGGCCCTGGGCGGTTGCTGGCCCAGTTGCTCAGTGCCGAGTACCAGGACGAATACCAGATTGTGGCCACGATCGTGTGCGGCGACGACTACGCCGCCTCTAACCCCGCCGTCGCCGAGGAACTGCTCGGGATGGCGCGTGCGGCCGGTGCCGAACTGTTGGTTGCCGGGCCCGCATTCGGCAGCGGACGCTACGGGCTGGTGTGCGCCCGGCTGGTCGCCGCCGCCGTCGCCGCTGGGTTGCCGTCGCTGGCCTCAATGCACCCCGACAACCCCGGCATCTCTGACGTGGGGGCCGCACCAGTCGTGGCCGCGGGTGCCACCAGCCGACAGATGCGGCCGACATTGCAGACGGTCGCCACCGCGATCGGGAAGCTGGCCACCGGTGCGAAGCTGACGGTGGCGGACGGCCGGGTTGCCCAGGCCGCCAGGATCGGCCAGCTGGTCGAGCAGCGTGCCGCGGCGCGGGCAGTCGAGCTCGTGCTGCGCCGCCTCGCCGGCGACCGGGAGAGCACCGAAGTCCCCATCGGTGGGTTCGACGTGGTCGTTCCCTCTGCACCGATCGACAAGGTGGCCGGCGCGACCGTCGCGCTGGCCACCGAGGGTGCCGTGGTGCCGGCAGGCAACCCAGACCGGCTCGAGTCAGCCCGCGCCACCCGCTGGTTGCGCTACCAGATCGAGGGGGTCGACTCGCTGGCTGCTGGTGAGTGGGAGTCCGTGGACGGTGGCTTCGCCACCACCGCCGCCAATGCCGACCCGAACCGGATCCTGCCCCTGAACACCGCCCGCACCCTGGAGCGCGAGGGCGCGATCGGCCGGCTGCACAACGAATTTCTGGTCACGGTGGGCAACGGCACACAGGTGGCCACCGCGCGGCGCTTCGGCGTCGAGTGGGCCGCGGAGCTGCGCAAGGCGGGTGTGCAGGCGGTGATCCTGACCGCCACTTGAGGCACAGGGACGCGTTGCGGGTCAGCGCTTGCCAAGGAGCTGGAGCGGGCTGGCATCCCCACGGCTCTGATCACCAACCTCGTGACGATCGCTGAGCAGGTCGGTGCGCCGCGGATCGTGCCGGGTCGCGGCATCCCCTACCCGTCGGGCGATCCGAACCTGCCGCCACCTGCCGAGCAGGCCTGGCGGCGGCGACTGGTGCAACGGGCACTGGACGCGGTCGCGACCGCGGTCGAACGTCCCATGATCTTCGAAGTCGATGCTGCGGAGGAGGCCCATGCCTGAAGCCGCCGTGGTCCGCGCCGCCAGCCTCGTACTCGCCCATACCCCGGGCCTTGCCCGGCACGGATCCAAGCCGATGCGTACCCTCGCCGGCGAAGCCGAGCTGACGGCCAGTTTTCTGGCGAACCTGCGCAACTTCGATGACGCCGTCAACTACCCGCCACACCAGGCATTTCTGGGCGCCTGCCACCCTCGCGAGCTGCCGTCCCGTCCGTGGGTCGGGGCTGGCTTGCCCGGTGCGGACCGCTTCGCGCCGTTCGGTGAACTGATGCCGGAGGAGGAGTTTCTCGGGTTGATGGCCGCAGTCGACGAGTTCGACCTGCTGGTGCTCACCCCGGAGGTCGCCGAGCGGGCCGCCAAGCGGTTGGCTGAGCATCCGCTGGCGGCGCGCCTGGACCTGGGGCGGATCTCCGCGGCGACCGGGGATGTCGCCGCTGCCGTGGCGAGCGGCGCCCTGCCGGTGCACCTGGCGCCCGACTGTCTCGCTGGCGCGCTGCGTGGGGCGCACGCCGAGGACGAGTCATTGGCCGCGCACGTGCTGATGGAGAACCTGGCCTGCAAGGCTACCGGCGCGCTGGCGCTGCTGCACCTGCTGCACGACCACGGTCTGGACCGAGCGGCCATCGGCTACACGATCTCCTGCTCAGAGGAGGCCGTCGGTGACCGCTACCAGCGTGGCGGGGGCAACATGGGCAAGACGATCGCGTCGGTGACCGGCTTGAGCGAGTCGTCCGGTGCGGACGTCAAAAATTTCTGCGCGGCGCCGATTCCCGCGTTGGTGATCGCCGCCAGCCTCGTGGTGGCAGGAGTGGTCGAGCAGGTCGTGGTTGTCGCCGGAGGTTCACTACCCAAACTGGGAATGAAATTCGAGGGGCACCTGCGCCACGGTCTGCCCGTGCTGGAGGATGTGATCGGCGGCGCCGCAATTCTGGTGACCGCCGACGACGGCGTCTCACCTCGAATCCGGCTCGACGCCGTCGGGCGCCACCGGGTGTCCTCAGGCGCCGGTGCGCAGATCCTGCACGACCTGGCCGTGCGGCCGCTAGAGGCGATCGGCGCGCGCATGCTGGACATCGACGACTACGCCACCGAGCTGCACAATCCGGAGATCACCGAGCCGCAGGGTTCGGGAGACGTCGCAGCGCGCAACTACCGCATGATCGCGGCGCTGGCCGCCCGCCGCAAGGAGATCGCCCGCGACAGCATTGAACCGTTTGTCGCCCAGCGTGGCATGCCGGGCTACGCGCCCACCCAGGGTCACATTGCGTCAGCGGTGTGTTACCTACCCCATGCCCTGAGCCGACTGACGTCGGGACCGGCCGACCGGGTGTTACTGCTCGCCAAGGGCAGCCTGTTCCTCGGGCGGATGAGCCAACGGTCCGACGGCATGAGCGTGCTGCTGGAACGCAATGGAGGCTGACACATGGCGGTGATGGATGCGACGAACGAGAACTTCGACGAGCTCGTCGGGTCGGGTTTGGTGCTCGTGGATGTGTGGGCGGAAAGCTGCCGCCCGTGCGTGGTGCTGGGGCCACACATGGAGAGCATCGCGAGTGGGAACCCAGATCTGACCGTGGTCAAGCTGGATGCCAGCAAGGCGCGGCGGCTATGCATGTCACTGCAGGTGCGTGGACTTCCCACGATCCTGCTGCTCCACGACGGCCAAGAGGTGGCCCGGATTTCCGAGCCCAATCTCACAGTGAAGCAGGTGGATGCGTGGCTGACCACGGCGTTAGCCGAGTTACCCACAAAGGAGGCGTGAATGTTCGACGGTAAGCAGGTCATCGCGATCGGGGAACGCGACGGGGTTTCGGGGACGGCGATTGCGACTTGCGTCCAGGCGGCGGGTGCCCCGGTGGTCTATGTCGCCACCGAATGCTTCGTTTGAACCGCCGCCGGCGCCATGGACCTGTCCACCCAGGAGACGATCAAGCGCCTGGTCGACGAGCACGGCGCAGACGCGCTGCTCGTCCTGCTCGGCGCCCCGGACGCGGAGAGCGCCGGGATCGCCGCCGAGACGGTGGTGCTCGGTGATCCGAGTTGGGCAGGACCGCTGGCCGGGGTCCAGTTGGGCCTCCCCGTGTATCACATCCTCGAAGACGAGCCGCGCGCCGCAATCCCCACCGAGGTGTGGGAAGAGCAGGTCGGGCTTATGATCGACGTGCTGGAGGTGGACGCCATCGCCGAGGCCGTGCGTGAGTTTCGGGAGCAGGCTTCCTCGTGAGTGCGCTCGCAGCCGACCGCGAGATCGTGCCGGCCCGCGGCGAGATGGTGGAGAGCGGCGACGGATTTCGCATTCCTGAGCTGCTGGAGTCCACCGATGCCCGGCTGACGGGGATGGGCGTGCCGGTGATCGCCGACATCGGCACGGGCCTGCTCGCGCCGCACCCGGCGCTGCCCGAAGAGCCAGACGCGGTATCGGCATGCATGTCATAGCCACTGCGGGTCACGTGGACCACGGCAAATCCACCCTGGTCCGCGCGTTGACCGGGATGGAGCCCGACCGGTGGGCGGAGGAACGCCGCCGGGGCATGACCATTGACCTCGGATTCGCCTGGACGACCCTGCCCGCAGGGCCGACGGTGGCGTTCGTCGACGTGCCCGGGCACGAGCGGTTCGTTCCCAACATGCTCGCCGGGATCGGTCCGGTGCCTGCGGTGATGTTCGTCGTCGCGGCCGATGAGGGCTGGATGCCGCAGTCGGCGGAACACTTGGAGGCGTTGCACGCGCTGAACGTCCGGCACGGAGTGCTGGCGGTGACCCGCAGCGACCTGATGGATCCGGAGCTGGCCCGCGACGAGGCACTGGAGTATCTGGAGGACTCCACACTGGGCCGGATCCCCGCGGTGTGCGTCTCGGGCGGCACCGGGGCTGGACTGGACGAGCTGCGCGCCGCGTTGGGCTTGTTGGTCGCCGCGCTGCCCGAGCCGGACGTCGACGCCGACGTCCGGCTGTGGGTGGACCGGGCGTTCACCATCCGCGGCGCAGGCACCGTGGTCACCGGCACCCTGGCCGCCGGAACGCTGCATGTCGGCAACGAACTGGAATTAGCCCCCGCCGGGCGGCGGGTGGTGGTGCGGGGGTTGCAATCGCTCGGCACAACCGCCGAGTCCGTGGACGCAGTCGCCCGGGTGGCGGTCAATTTGCGAGGGGTGCCCCGGGGGGCCGTGCGCCGCGGTGATGCCCTCCTCACTCCCGGAGCGTGGCTGACCACCGGCACCGTCGACGTCCGGTTATCCACCGGCTCGGCCGCCGACCTGCGCCGCCATGTGGTGCTGCACGTCGGCACGGCGGCGGTCCCGACGCGCGTCCGGCCCCTAGGGACCGACACCGCTCGGCTGAGCCTGGCACAACCGCTTCCGTTGCGGATCGGGGACCGCGCGCTGCTTCGTGATCCCGGCACCCGGCGCATCCCTGCCGGGGTCACCGTGCTGGACGTGCGCCCACCTGCGCTGCGCCGCCGCGGTGCCGCCGCAGCCCGCGCCGCGGAACTGTCCACGATGGACGGCACTCCGGACGGAGTGGCCGAGCTGCGCCGCCGCGGTCTGATACGGCGCGACGAACTCGTCGCCATGGGTGTGCCCGAGCCCGCTGGAGTGCCGCACGAGGCTGGCTGGCTGGTCGATCCCCTCCTGCTGGCGCAGTGCGCCACCCGGCTCGCCGCCGCGGTGGCGGCCTACGCCGCCGGGAATCCACTGGAGCCGGGGATGCCGTTGGAGACTGCCCGGCAGGTCAGCGGGATGCCCGATGCGCAGCTGGTCGACCGGCTGCTGGGCGCTGGTGGGCTGACCGTCTCCGAGGGGCGGGTGCGCCTGGCTGGGCCCACCACCGGCCTCCCCGACGCGGTCCGTAGCGCGATCGCAGAACTCCGCGCTGAGCTCGCGCGGCGACCCTTCGCCGCACCGGAAGCGCATCGGCTCGCCGAGCTCGGGCTGGGCACCAAGCAGCTGGCCGCCGCCGTGCGCGCCGGTGAGCTGCTGAAGATCGCCGACGGGATCTACCTCGCTCCGGGCGCGGAGCACGACGCCATCGCGCGGCTACGGGGCCTGCCCAGCCCGTTCACCCTCAGCCAGGCCCGACAAGCCCTGGACACCACCCGCCGCGTCGCCGTCCCGATCATGGAGTATCTTACCCGTCGCGGGATCAGCCGCCTGCTCCCCGACGGTACCCACGAGCTGCGCTAAGTCCGGCGTGTCTGCTCGCCGTACTCGGTGTGTCCGAGCGCTGTGCACATAACCAACGAGGCGTGCAGACAAGCAGAAACGGGGCTACCAGCGGAGGTGGATGGGAATCGAACCCACCTGGCCGGGATTCCCGACCACAACAGTTTTGAAGACCGCGAGGGCCACCAGGCACCCTTACACCTCCGAACAGCATTTTCCACATCACCTGGATTAGGCGCAACCGAAGTCGGGTAACTGGGATACGGTAACTGGGATACCGGGTCCACTCGCTGAACCGCCGGATATGACTTTTTAAGAGACAACCCGTGAATTACGTCGGGGGCGCGAGGGCTCGTTCCGCCCAGGACCAGGGCATTTGTGCTCGTTCAGGTGACCTTGGCTCGCCTGACCCAACTTCAGCTTTATGAGTCGTTCTCGATCAGGGCGAGGATGTTCGGGGCGGGCTGAAGGCGGGGTCGCATGGTTCTGGCCGTGGTGCGGGGTCTGTGCGAGCGGCGGGTCCCGACGGGCTTGGAGGAACTCGTCGACTTCGAGACCGTTGTGCTGGCCGGGTTCGTGCTCGCCGGGGTCTTGGCCGGGTTAGTGGACGGCACCGTCGGCTCGGATATCGGGCATCTGGAGCAGACGCGGACCTGGTGGGGTCGCGACAGTTCACGTCGAACGACGGCGTTCGAGGGTGTCGACAAGTGGTGCAGTTCGTCAGGCGCTGCGGCGACCGGCGGCTGTGCTGTCGGATCGACACCCTGGGCCAAGCCAGCGGAGAAACGGTTTGTGGTCTATGAGGACGCGGTGGGACCGGTGGGGAAGTTAGCCCGGATGGCTCTAGCGGTCCTGCTGCTAGCCATCGGCAGGATCTCGCGTCATAATCGAACCCATGTTCGAGACACGCCTGTGTTCCTCGCCTCCGCTAGGTTCTCACCGTGAGTCGTATCCTGCGTCCATGACCCTGTCAGCGCGGGACGTAGCCGTCGCTCTTCGTGACCGGCTTCCCGGGCTGCCGACGAAGAAGCTGCACAAACTCCTCTACTACTGCCAGGGTCACCATCTGGCCGCCTTCGATGAGCCGCTGTTCAGCGAGACAATCTCAGCCTGGGACATGGGACCTGTCGTAGGAACCCTTTGGCACGAGGAGAAACACGGCGACGTCCCGAGGGATCGTCGCGAGATGGATGAGGCTCAGCTGAACACTATCGGCTACGTGCTCAGCCGCTACGGCGCGCTGACTGGAAAGGATCTAGAGAACCTGACGCACGGCGAAGAGCCCTGGCAGCTGGCAGATAGTGGACGTCGGCCGGGTGAGAGCGCACCCATCAAGCCTGAGTGGATCAAGCAATACTTTAGGACCAGCGGTAGTGCCGATGCCGAAGAGGATGAAGTGTCGCTCGACTCGGCATCTGTCACGCAGTGGTTGCAGGGCGCCGAGAAACGATGCGAGGATCCCGGTCGACCGAACAGTCGCGAGGAAGTCGTGGCCAGACTCGAAGAGCTCCGGGCGAGTCTGACCCCTCGTGTCTAGCGGAGTGCGTCCCTGGACTTTGGAGAAGTTCCTTGAGCGTTTCGACTCCTGGGTGGAACGTGAGTCTCCTACGGATGATCTGCGCGTCATTGTGATGGACTGGATCCTGACGCGCGACGACGACCCTTACCAAGGAGTCCGACGAGAAGAGGGCATCCCGAATCTGTGGTTCGGCCGTGTACCGAATTCGTACGACGGGTCCGGACACGTTGTAGTCTGCTCGTACTGGATCAAGGAGGTCACCCGCACGGTGTGCTGTGATAATTTCGGCTCGCTGAGTTTGCCGCTCTAAGCGAGGGCAAGCTACAGTACGCCGGGCAGCGGTAGCAAACGACGACGTATTGCGTCCGATGGAAAGTTGCTTCCCGTCACGGAAGGAGCCGTTGAAGACACGTGCCCTGGTGGACAGTTTCCGGTTGGGGCTGATGTCCGCATCTCGTAGAGGAGAAGCGTTCGACCTCGCGACTGGTTGTCGGATCTCGATGTCCGAGACTAGCAAGGACACGACGTGGTATGCGTTCGCTGGTGACTAAATGGACATGAAGTGGAGTCCGAACGCCGCCGCAGCGCGGACACCTCGCCACGGCGGGATCCGGTGATCATCGTCAGCCAGAGCAGCAGACCCCACTCGGGATTCCGTCCAGGCCTTGTTGAGCAGCGCCGCCGCTTCTTCAGCGCTGGGCGGATCAGGCTAAGTCCTGTTCGGTGAGCGAGCTTCGGCCCATCGCGGCCTTGTTCACCCCAAGGTGTTGCCAATGAACGGCCCGCTCGAGAGCGCCCCGGATGATGTAGGGGTCTTGCGAATGGTGCTGGTGCTCAGTGATCGGCAGATGTGCCCTGCGGCCGGTCGTCCCGAGCACAGCCCGCGACAGCGATGCAACCGCGCTAGAAGCGCTCTGGCAGCTCAGCGTCGAGTCTGCTCGCCTGCTGTCACCGAGGGTCGGCAGGATGTAGAGGCGGATCAGATCGTTGTACCGCTCACAAGTGGTGTCCTCCAGTTCGGCGACGTCGAGCCACTGCTGATGGCCTGGCGAACCGTGATGGCTGACTTGGGGTGCCGGTCTTCGTCGACCTGACTCTGCAGGTGGATCAACGCTTGTTCCGCACCGGCATACGTCGGGGCGGTCTCGCGCAGGTAGCGCTCCCTGCCGGTCAGCGGGTCTGCACCGGCGTAGACGACGCCTGAAAGCTGCCCGATGGCAGGGTCCTGAAGTGCCCGCGCTGGCGGTGGCGTGACGGCGTGCATGGAACGTCAACAGGGTTTCATTGCACGACAGACGAGCGCAGTGGTTACGACTTGGTGGCCAGGCGTCGATTGTCCGCTGGGCTCGCGGCCGCCGCGCCGCCAGGCATTAGGTCGGCTGCTCGGAACCACTCGGACGAGGTAGAGGTGCCGGTAGGTGGTTGACGTGCTGGGCGTTGCGGGCGGTGGCTAAACCGGCATCGACCGGCACGCCGGTACGAGCAGTTTCCCACCGAGGGGAGCTGACCGTGGAGGACGTCTGGCCGTGAGATCGGGTTGATGCTCGTCGCGGAGGGATCGGCGTCCGAAGACCGGCTCAAGATGATAGCATGAAGTCATCTTTGAGGTGAGGTGACTTCAGGACATGACGATTGAGCGCATCGGTGTCGCCGAGGCCAAGCGGAGGTTCTCCGAGCTGGCGGACCGGGTTGGCCGTGGCGAGTCCTTTGTGATTATGAGCCGAGGGCGTCCCGTCGTCGCCCTGGTACCTCCTCAGAGGGCTGCTGAAGAGGAGTCTCAGCCCTCGATCGGGCTTGCCGCCTTTGCTGGAGCGCTGGCCGACGAATGGGACACTGTGGACGAGGACATGGCTGAGATCGTTGCTGCGCGACAACGGGTGTCTGACCGTCCGGCTCCGGAATTTACGTGACGGGGTACTGCTTCGACACCGACATCCTCAGCGCGACGATCAGGCCCGCCCCGCCGCTACACCTCATCCGCCGGCTGGCCACCGTGCCACCGCAGGAGCAGTTCACTACGTCAATCACGGTCGGTGAACTGATCTATGGTGCGCGACGCGTCGGACGCGAGGATCTTTCCAGGCGGGTTGAGCAGTTAATTCGCCGTGCCCAGACCGTGCTGGCCTTTGATACAACCGCTGCCCGTACGTTCGGCTTTCTGAAGGCAACGCTGGAGCAACGTGGCACTCCGCTGGCCGAACCCGACCTACGTATCGCCTCGATCGCGCTGTCGCGAGGGTTGATCCTCGTGACCCGCAATGTGCGGCACTTCCAGCGCGTTGCTGAACTCACCGTCGAAAACTGGATCGACGAGACATGAGCAGCGATGGTGACTGGCCAACCCTGTCGATATTGTCAGATCGAAATCCGGTGATCGGTCAACGGACTGTCACTGCAGTAGTGCATGAGCAGCGCCCTTGCGCATTCGAGTGTAAGATAGCTTACTCGCAGCGATATTAGCTGCTCATGCCGTAAGGAGCAGCGCCCTTGCACATTCGAGTGTAAGATACCTTACTCACAGCGATATTAGCTGCTCAGGCTTGGCGCCCCCGGCAGGATTCGAACCTGCGCTCCCGCCTCCGGAGGGCGGTGCTCTATCCCCTGAGCTACGGGGGCCTGCCGGGCCAGAGCGTACCCCCACCGAGCGGTAACACCCAACGCGGCCGTCTTCAGTTCGGTGGCGGCAGCGGCTGTGCCCCGCGCTGGGTGATCAGCTGGGTCAGGTACTCGCTCTCCGCGCCCTGTGAGACGACGATCTTCTCGGCCAAGTTGCGCACCTGGGTGGTCTCGCCGTGCTCTGCGGTGTATCGGGCCATCGGTGCCCCGCCCTGGTGATGCCGCAGCATCAACTGCAGGAACAGCACGTCGAACTGGGCGCCGCTGGACGCCCGAAGTCGCTCCAGATCAGCGGGCGACGCCATCCCGGGCATCGTCGCCACCCCGGCGGTCCCCATCTCGCTGCCGTGTGCCATTCCCGGCATCGCGGCGTCGCCGGTCATCCAGGTCATGTACCGGCCGATGGGCAGCGGTGCAGCGTTCCACAGGCTCAGCCAGCCCTGCATCTGGCCGATCTGCTCGAGCTGGTTGGTCTCGATGTCGAAAGCGATCAACCGGATCGCGGGATCGCCGCTGCGGTCCCGGGCCAGACCAGCCATCAGCACCGCCTGGCGGTGGTGTACCGACATGTCCTGAGCGAAGCCGACGTCCACCGCGCCGCCTTCGGGCTGTGCCGACGCCCCGCGCATGAGCTGGAGCGACATACCTAGTGCCGCCCCGAGCAGCAGGACGGCGAGCATCGCGCCGCCGCCCAGCAGGAGGCGCAGCCAGCGCCCGGTGGCGACTGGCGCCTCAGCTCTACCAGGGCCCACATCACCCGGCGGGTCGGTCTCGATGATCGCCTTCGCCATCAGGTGGTTCACCCACCCGCAGGCGGTGCGCCGGGTGCCGGCTGGGTCCCGCCCGGTAGTCCTCCGTCGCCGGGTGCCGTCCCGCGGCCGCCGGAGTAGTTCAGCGGTATGGCGTCCGGACCGGGCGGCGTGGCGACGAACGGTGGTGGTTTCGCCGGATCGAACAGGCCGGAAAGCTCGTCGCAGCTGGCCCCGATCTCGGGGTAGGTGTACTGGTTGAGCCGCAGAGCCTGGATGAACTGGTCGATCCGCTTGTCGGCGGGGTCGGCGACCTTGAGCTGGTGTCCCCAGGACTGCAGCGAGATCGGCGAGTCCAGACCAGGGTAGGGCGAGAGCATGAGGTAGTTCGCACCCTGCACCCGGTCCTTCAGCGACTGCAGCGTCGCACCGGCGATCTTGTCCGGGTTGTAGGCGATCCACACCGCGCCGTGTTCGAGGGCGTGGACCATGTTCTCGTTGCGCACGGGTGTCGCATAGACCACTCCGTTGCAGGCAGCCCAGGTTGCGTCGTGTGGACCACCGAAGGGAGGGCTGTGATCATAGGCGACCCGCTTGTCGGGGCCGATGTGCCCACGGCCCGCCCCGTAGTTCTGGATCACGATGCCCTTGATGTGAGTCGAGGGATCCTTGTTGGCTGCGGAGGGGGCGTAGGCGCGATGATCCTCATACCGGGTGAACATGTAGCCGAAGATGCCGCCTGCGAACACCAGGATGGCCACCACCGCCGCTACCGTGCCCCATGGTCTGGGCTTGGTCGTGGTCACGACAGAACGGGCGTTGCGCACCGTCTTGCTGCTCTTGCCACTGGGCATGGCTGGTCCTCACTCGACGGTCCTCGTTCACCTGGGGCCTGTTGCCCGACCGCGGCGCCAGTGTAGGGGGACCCCTCGTCGAGGGCGGGTGAGCCCGGGCGTCCACCTAGACTCCAGGGGTGACTCCCGTTGCGCTCGCCGATCTGGTCCGATCCACCGCCCACGACGTGCTGACCGGTCGTGGTCTCGACCCCGCTGCACTCCCAACCACGGTGACTGTCCAGCGCCCACGCGATCCCGTGCATGGCGACTACGCGACCAACGTGGCGCTGCAGACCGGCAAGAGGGCGGGCGTGGCGCCGAGGGAGCTCGCCGGTTGGCTGGCCCAAGCGCTGTCGCAGCGCCCTGGGGTGCGTTCCGCCGAGGTAGCCGGGCCCGGCTACCTCAACCTGTGGTTAGCGGCCGACGCCCAGGGCGAGATCGTCGCGCACATACTTGCGACCGGCGAACGTTTCGGCACCGGGCAGCGCCTGGCTGGGCACCGGATCAGTCTCCAGTTCGTCTCGGCCGACCTCACCGGCCCGCTACACCTGGGTGCCACCCGCTGGGCGGCGGTCGGCGATGCGCTGGGCCGGATCCTCACCTTCACAGGCGCCGCGGTGACCCGGGAGTACTGCCTCAACGGCGCTGGTGGGGTCGATGCGGTGACCGTCGCCGTCGCGCTCGGGGACGACCCGGTCACCGTCGAGGTGCTCACCGGGCAGGTGGTGAACTTGCTACCCGCGGGCACGGGTAAGCGCGCGGGCAGCATGGAAGACCTCGTCGACGCGGTCGGGGTGGACGCTGCCCGCTATGCGCTGCTCCGGTCCTCGTATGCCTCGCCGATCGACATCGACCTCACACTGTGGTCCCAACGCACCAACAGCAACCCGGTGTTCTACGTGCAGTATGTGCACGCTCGGTTGGTGTCGCTGGCTCGTAACGCCGCCGACCTCGGGATCAGCTCCCAGCTCGGGCTGCTGGGCCATCAGCGAGAGGGTGAACTGATCCGCACGCTGGGCGACTTCCCGCGCATCGTGGGCTGGGCTGCCGAGCTGCGTGAGCCGCACCGGGTGGCCCGTTACCTGGAACAGCTTGCCGGCGCCTACCACAGGTTCTACGACACCTGCCGGGTACTTCCCCTGGGTGACGAGGAGCCGGGCCCGCGCCATGCTGCCCGACTGGCGCTGTGTGAGGCGACCCGGCAGGTGCTGGCCAACGGGCTGGGCCTGCTCGGGGTCAGCGCACCGGAGCAGATGTGAGGGCGCATCCGGCCGGCCCGCGACACGCCGACGTGGTGGCCCGGTCCTCCACCGCAGGCCCACGCCCGACCGGTCCCACCGAGCTGGACATGCTGCATCCAGCGGTGTGGCCCCGGGGGGCCCACCGTGGCGACGACGGCGCGGTGCGGCTGGCCGGGGTAGAGGTCGGCGAGCTTGCCGAGACCTACGGCACCCCGCTGTTCGTGGTGGACGAGGCTGATTTCCGGTCGCGCTGCGCCGAGCATGCGGCAGCCTTCGGCGCAGCTGGACGGGTGCACTATGCCGCCAAGGCCTTCCTGTGTTCGGAGATCGCTCGCTGGGTTGCCGGGCAGGGCCTGAGCCTAGACGTCTGTACCGGCACCGAACTCGCCCTCGCACTGCACGCCGGTTTCCCCGCACACCGGATCGCGATGCACGGCAACAACAAATCCTCCGACGAGCTGATCGCCGCTGTGGTGGCCGGAGTCGGGACGGTGGTACTCGATTCCTTCCTGGAGATCGCCCGGTTGGACGACATCGCGCGTCGCCGCGATGTCGTCCAACCGGTGCTGGTCAGGGCGACCGTTGGTGTCGAGGCGCACACCCACGAGTTCATCGCCACCGCGCACGAGGACCAGAAGTTCGGGTTCTCGCTGGCCGCAGGGGACGCCGCGGAAGCGGTTCGGCGAGTACTCAAATCCGATGGGCTGCGCCTGGTGGGTCTGCACAGCCATATCGGCTCGCAGATCTTCGATGTCGACGGCTTCGAGGTCGCGGCGCACCGGATGGTCGGTCTGTTCGCGGCGATCCGGGATGAGCACGGATCCGATGCCCTCGCCGGGGTGTCGACCCTTGATCTCGGAGGGGGGTTCGGGATCGCCTACACGGCGGAGGACGATCCGCCACCGTTGACTGAGCTGGCCGCACAGCTGCGGTCCATTGTGGACAACCAGTGCCGGGCGGCTGGTCTGCCCACCCCGGAGATTGTCGTCGAGCCGGGCCGGGCGATCGTCGGGCCCGGTACGGTGACCCTGTACGAGGTGGGCACTCTCAAAGACGTCACTGTCGTCGCGTCCAAACAGCGCCGTTACGTCTCAGTGGACGGCGGGATGAGCGACAACGTACGCACCGCACTCTATGACGCGAGCTACGACTGCCGGTTGGTCTCGCGCCGCTCCGACGCGCCCCCCACCTTGTGCCGGGTGGTCGGCAAGCACTGCGAGTCCGGTGACGTGGTGGTCCGGGACTGCTGGCTGCCCGACGACCTGGCCCCGGGCGATCTGGTGGCTGTTGCCGGTACCGGTGCGTACTGCTACGCCCTGTCCAGCCGGTACAACCTGCTGCCCCGTCCGGCGGTGGTTGCGGTGCGTGACGGCGCGCACCGGCCGCTGCTGCGTCGGGAGACGCTGGCCGACCTGCTGTCTCAGGAGGTCTCGTGAGCCGACCTATCAGGCGGGAGACCTGCGGGCAGGGCCGTCCCATCGGCGTGGCCTTGCTGGGCTGCGGCACCGTGGGCAGCCAGGTGATGCGGCTGCTCACCGAGCAGTCCGCCGAACTCGCCGCGCGGATCGGCACAGCCGTGCGGCTGGTCGGAGTGGCGGTGCGACGCCCGCGGCGGCATCCCGACCTCCCCGCCGAACTGCTCACCACCGACGCCGCCGACCTGATCAGCCGGGACGGCGTGGACGTCGTGGTCGAGGTGATCGGTGGTATCGAACCGGCCCGGTCACTGCTGCTGACCGCGCTGCGCGCCGGGCGGGGTGTGGTGACCGCCAATAAGGCACTGCTCGCCGAGTGCGGACCAGAATTGTACGCTGCCGCCGACGCCGCAGGTGCCGACCTGTATTTCGAGGCGGCGGTGGCCGGGGCGATCCCGCTGCTGCGCCCGCTGCGGGAGTCGCTGGCCGGCGATCGGATCACCCGCGTCACCGGCATCGTCAACGGCACCACGAACTTCATCCTGTCCGGGATGGAGTCCTCCGGAGCCGGTTATGCCGAGACCTTGGAGGAGGCCAGCAGGCTGGGCTACGCCGAGGCCGACCCGACCGCCGACGTGGACGGCTACGACGCCGCCTCCAAGGTGGCTATTCTCGCATCGCTGGCCTTCCACACCCGAGTGACCAGCGCCGACGTGTACCGCGAGGGCATCGCTGACGTGTCCGCTGCCGATATCCTCGCGGCCCGGAAGCTCGGTCGTACGGTGAAGCTGCTGGCGATCTGCGAGCGGGTGGTGGACAGCGTCGGCACGGAGTCGGTCTCGGCCAGGGTGTACCCGGCCATGATCCCTCGCTCGCACCCGCTGGCCTCGGTCGGGGGTGCCTATAACGCGGTGTTCGTCGAGGCGGACGCCGCTGGAGCGCTGATGTTCTACGGCCAGGGCGCCGGCGGGGCGCCGACCGCCAGCGCGGTGCTCGGGGACCTGGTGGCCGTCGCCCGCAACCGGGTGGCGGGTGGCTACGGGCCGCGCGAGTCCGCCTACGCCGACCTGCCGATCCAACCGATGGGGGACACCCCGACCAGTTACCACATCAGTCTCGAGGTGGCCGACCGTCCGGGCGTGCTCGCGCAGGTGGCGCAGGTCTTCGCCGAGCACGAGGTGTCTATCATGGCGGTGCGCCAGACCGGTCGCACCCCCGGCGACGCGCCGCCCGGCGGTGCCGGAGCGAACCTGGTCATCGTCACGCACGCCGCTCCGGACGCTGCGCTGCGCTCCACTGTGGACAAACTTGCCGGTCTGGATGTGGTCCGTGCCGTGGTCAGCGTGATGCGGGTGGAAGGTGAGGTCACGTGACGCTTCAGGTGACTGCAGGCCGAGCATGGCCCGGCGTGATCGAGGCCTACCGGGATCGGATCCGGGTCCCTCCGGACTGCCGGGTGGTGACCCTGCACGAGGGTGGCACTCCCCTGCTACCCGCTCCAGCGTTGTCCGAGCGCACTGGGTGCGAGGTGCTGCTCAAGGTCGAAGGCGTCAACCCCACCGGCTCCTTCAAAGACCGCGGGATGACGCTGGCGGTGACCGAAGCGCTGGCCCGCGGCGCGGAGGCGGTGTTGTGCGCCTCGACCGGCAACACCGCCGCCTCAGCCGCCGCCTACGCGGCCCGAGCCGGGATTCCCAGCGCCGTACTGCTGCCCATGGGCAAGATCGCGTTGGGCAAGCTCGCGCAGGCCACCGCCTACGGCGCGCGGATTCTGGCCGTGGACGGCAACTTCGACGACTGCCTGGAGCTGGCCCGCAAGACCGCCGCGGATTACCCGGTGACCGCGCTGGTGAACTCGGTGAACCCGGTGCGACTGCAGGGGCAGAAAAGCGCCGCATTCGAGATCTGCGACGTGCTGGGGCGGGCTCCGGACGTGCACTGCCTGCCAGTCGGCAACGCTGGCAACATCACAGCCTACTGGATGGGCTACACGGAATACCACGCCGACGCTCTGGTGGCCGGCCGACCGCGGATGTTCGGCTTCCAGGCCGCTGGCGCTGCGCCATTGGTGCGGGGCGCGCCGGTGCTGGAGCCGGACACCATCGCCACCGCCATTCGGGTGGGCAACCCGGCGTCTTGGGATGGCGCGACGCGGGCCCGAGACGAGTCCGCAGGGCTGTTCGAGGCGGTGACCGACGAGCAGATCCTCGCCGCCTACCGGTTACTGGCCGAGCAGGAAGGGGTGTTCGTCGAACCGTCCTCCGCCACCTCTGTGGCGGGGATGTTGCTGGTCACCGACGATGGCCGGCTCCCTCGTGGTTCTCTGGTGGTCTGCACGGTCACCGGGCACGGGCTCAAGGACCCTGACACCGCCCTGCTTGGTGTTCCCGCCCCCGAGCCCGTGCCGGTCGATCCGGCCGCCGTCGCCGCCGCCCTGGATTTGTCGTGAATACCGGCTGGGAGTGGCGGTCGTTTCGAGCAGTGGTCCTGGGGGCTGGTGGTCTTTGACCGGTTACCAACGTGTGCGGGTCCGGGTACCCGGGTCCACGGCGAACCTCGGACCGGGTTTTGACGCCCTCGGACTGGCGCTGGCGCTGTATGACGAGGTCGAAGTGACACCGGTAGCCTCCGGTCTGCGGGTCGAAGTGCACGGCGAGGGTGCTGGTCAGGTGCCCACCGACGAGGAGCACCTGGTGGTACGCGCGCTGCGGGCAGCGTGCGCGCGCTTCGGCTGCCGGCCCGCGGGTCTGGTGCTGCACTGTCACAACAGCATTCCGCACTCCAAGGGGCTTGGCTCGTCGGCAGCGGCTGCTGTCGCCGGTGTACTGGCCGGTTATGCGCTCGCGGGAATGGAGCCGGATGAGGCGGTGTTGGACCTGGCAGCTGAGTTCGACGGGCATGCCGACAATGCCGCAGCCAGCCTGCTCGGGGGCCTGGTGATCGCCTGGAAGGACGAGAAGTCCTTCCAGGCGATCCGACTGGAGCCCCATGCGAGCGTGACACCCGTGCTGTTGGTCCCGGAGCAGATGTCCGCCACGAAGGTTACTCGTGGGATGCTGCCTGCCGAAGTTTCTCGCGCCGATGCGGCGTTCACCGCCGGCCGGGCCGCGTTGCTCGTCTACGCGTTGACCGCCGCTCCGCATCTGCTACTAGCCGCCACCGAGGACCGGTTGCACCAGCCCTACCGGCGCGCGGCCTATCCGGCGACGGGGCGGCTGGTGGACGCGTTGCGCGCGGCTGGGGTGCCCGCTGCGATATCAGGTGCTGGACCGACGGTGCTCGCGTTACCCACCGGGGGCCGGTTACCGACTGTGGTGGATACCGGCGGGTTCACCCCATGCCGACTTGACATCGCCCACGGCGGCGCCGCAGTCGTCACCGAGCGGGGGTGATCCCACCCATCCGCGGACCAGTTGTTGCCGGGATGGCGCCGGACCGATAGGATCAGGAGAGTTCAGACACTGTGTGCACGGGCGCCGGTGCCGCGTTCGGACCCCTCTCATCCGGGCAATTTATCTCCCGCTCTCCAGTTGCGTGATGGCGGAAGGCTGGCACACCAGACCCGTGCCACAACTGAACATGTCCCGTGCCGGTCGGCTCGAACCGATGCTTGTGGGTACGCGAGCCCTCCCGCACTGGACCAGGTGCCGTCCGCATACCGCCGGACGGTGAACAGGCTGGCCCGAGCTGTGTCTCGGGTCGGTTAGGAAGGACCTGTGTGAGCGACATCAACATGCTGGGCAGCGATGTTTCCGCTGCGGCGTCTTCGGAACAGTCCCCGGCCGACCACGCTGGGACGGCTGTGCCGCCTTCGGACAACGGGACGACGCCGCGCCGTCGGGCCGGGCTGTCCGGAATGGTGATGGTCGACCTGCGCAAGCTGGCCGGTCAGATGGGTATCCCCAACATCACCGGAATGCGCAAGAACGACCTGATCTCCGCGATCAAAGAACGTCAGGACACTCCCCGGGTGCAGCGGCCCGTCGCGACCGCGGAACAGCTTCCGCTGGAGGGCGTTGTGACTCAAGCCGGGGCCCGAGCAGATACCCACACGAGGGCCCGAACAGATACCCACACGGGGGCCCCGGCAGGAGGCCACGTGGCGGCTCCACCAGCCGAGCAGCAGGTTGCCCCCGCTGTCGAGCCTGATCGTGTCGAGCCGCTGATTCCGGGTCAGCAGGACCGGGCTCAGCAGGACCGGGACCAGGATGAAGGGGATACCGACGGTGCGGATCGGTATCGCAACCGGCGGCGGCGCCCGATTCGCGGCGGTGATATGCCTCGCTCCCAGAACGATCAGACCCGGAACGATCAGACCCGGAACGATCAGACCCGGAACGATCAGACCCGGAAGCGACCAGACCCAGGGTGACCAGACCTCGACCGGCCAGAACGGTGGTCAGAACGCAACCGGCCCGAATGGTTCGCGCGACGACGATGACGAAGCCAACCGCCGCCGCGGCCGACGCTTTCGCGACCGCAACCGTCGCACCCGAGGTGACCGCAGCAGCGATCGCGGCAGCGACCGCAGTAGTGATCGTCGAGACGGCGGGGAGCTGGAGGTCCGCGAGGACGACGTATTGCTGCCCGTCGCAGGGATTCTCGACGTGCTGGACAACTACGCGTTCGTCCGCACATCGGGCTACCTGTCCGGACCCAACGACGTGTACGTATCACTGTCGCTGGTCCGCAAGTACTGGCTGCGCCGGGGCGACGCGATCACCGGCGCAGTGCGCCAGCCTCGTGACGGCGAGCAGCAGCGACAGAAGTTCAACCCGCTGGTCCGGGTCGACAGCATCAATGGCCTGGATGTTGAGCAGGCCAGACAGCGCCCGGAGTTCACCAAGCTGACTCCGCTGTATCCCAACGAGCGGTTGCGGCTGGAGACCGAGCAGAACGTGATGACCACCCGGGTGATCGATCTGATCATGCCGATCGGTAAGGGTCAGCGGGCGCTGATCGTCTCACCGCCCAAGGCGGGCAAGACGATGATCCTGCAGGCGCTCGCCAATGCGATCACCACCAACAACCCGGAATGCCACCTCATGGTCGTGCTCGTCGACGAGCGGCCTGAGGAGGTCACCGACATGCAGCGTTCGGTGAAGGGTGAGGTCATCGCCTCGACCTTCGACCGCCCGCCGTCGGACCACACGACGATCTCCGAGTTGGCCATCGAGCGGGCCAAGCGGCTGGTGGAGATGGGTCACGACGTGGTCGTGCTGCTGGACTCGATCACCCGGCTGGGTCGGGCCTATAACCTGGCGGCCCCGGCGTCCGGCCGGATCCTGTCCGGTGGGGTGGACTCCACCGCGCTCTACCCGCCGAAGCGGTTCCTGGGCGCGGCCCGCAACATCGAGGATGGCGGCTCGCTGACCATCTTTGCGACCGCGCTGGTCGAGACCGGGTCGACGATGGACACCGTGATCTTCGAGGAGTTCAAGGGAACCGGTAACGCCGAGCTCAAGCTCGACCGCAAGATCGCCGACAAGCGAATCTTCCCGGCTATCGACGTCAATCCCTCCGGTACCCGTAAGGAGGAGTTGCTGCTGTCCCCCGACGAACTGGCCATCCACCACAAGCTCCGGCGGGTGCTGTCCGGACTGGAATCGCAGCAGGCCATCGACCTGGTGCTGGACCGCCTGCGCAAGACCCGGACCAACATCGAATTCCTGATGCAGGTCTCGAAGTCCGCCGCCGGCAACGGCTCAGACTGACCAGACCGGTCCCGGTGCTTGACCTGTTCGTGCTCCGGGGCCTCGAGGTAGCCGCTGGCTATGGCGTATCTGCGCGAGCAAGGTATGCCCCGATCTCGTGGAGAATGATGCCGAGCGGGTGAGCGGTTCTGGCGAGAGCTGGAGGCCGGACGGTCGCGATCAGCGAGGCGGCGCAGGCCCATGCGCAGCCTGGTCGTTACGTCTACGCCGGCCCACGGCCGACTGGCCGGCGGGGCGACCCGTTGTGACCACGACGCCGGAGGTTTACCCGGGCTGGGACGTGAAAACGATCACGATTGGCTGAGGACGCCGCACGCTGTGGGAACACACCTCCACTCACCGCTGGTTTCTCCGTACTGCTTGAAAGGCCAGACCGGCGACGGGTTCGAAGGCCAGGCGTCGCCGATCCGGCCGGCTCGGGGAAGCGTTCCACGGAGCTGAGCGGCACCCACGGGTGCCGCTCAGCTCGGTCTCCTAGCGAGAACTTCTCATCTGAACACTGTTGTTGGGCCCTGAGTATACACCTGGGCGACTATTTCAGGAACCTGATTTAGATGGGTCCACCCTTGCTCACGCGGGTATGCCCGGTAGTCCAGGATGAGCGCCTGGCCGACCGGGGAGGAGGCACTGACCGATGGCAACCCCGACGATCCAGCGTCGGCGGCTGGGTAAAGCGCTGAAACACGCTCGTGATCAAGCGGGTAAGACGCAGGAGGAGGCAGCGGCCGTCATCGACGCAGCGGCTAGCAAGATCAGCCGCCTCGAACTGGGCCAGAGCGGCCTCAAGCTGACCGACCTGGCGCTGCTGCTCGACTTCTACGGTGTCAGCGGCGAGCAAGTCGAGTCGATGCGTGATCTTGCCCGGTCCGGGCGGCAGCGTGGCCGCTGGACGGGCTTCCGCAACGTCGTCCCGGACTGGTTCCGCGCCTACGTCGACCTGGAAACCGATGCCAGCGAGATCCGCTGGTACCAGCCCGAGGTGGTGCCCGGCATCCTCCAAACCGAGGCGTACATCCACGCGATGAACGCCACGGCCCACCCGCGGGTCACCGACGACGAGGTGGACCGGCACGTCAAGGTCCGCCTGGAACGGCAAGCCATCCTCGACCAGCCGGACACCACGCTGCACTTCATCCTGAGCGAGTCAGCACTGCGGCGGAACATCGGCGACGTCACGATCATGCACCAGCAGCTCGTCCACCTGGCCGAGGTAGCCGAGCGGCCGAACGTCGAGCTACAGGTCCTGCCCTTCGATGCCCAGACCTTCGGGGCAGCCTGGGTCGGCTTCACCATTCTTCGGTTCGATCACGACGCCACCTCAGACGTGATCTACCTGGAGACGTACACAGACGGCGACTACCTGGATGCCCCGGACGCGGTCCAAGCGTACACTGCGCTGTGGAATCGCCTGCAAGCAGCCGCGATGGGTCAGGTGGAGTCTCGAAACCTGACCATCCGTCTGGCTGACGAGAAGAAAGCACGATCATGACCACCCCAGACTTCACCCATGCGTTGTGGCGCAAGAGCACCCGGAGCGGGGACAACGGCGGCCAGTGCGTGGAAGTAGCGTTCCTGGGTACCGCCGTGGGGCTCCGTGACTCCAAGGACAAGGGTAACGGCTCCATCCTCATCGTCCCCCCCGCTGAGTGGGCCGCGTTCATCGCTGAGGCGAGGGACGGAGAGTTCAGCCGGCGGTAGCGCAGCGTCAGATGTCAGGAAGCCCCGCCCGCAACACCTGAGACGGCGGGGCTTCGTTCTGTCATGTCGCGCCAGGGTGAGGCTCCGGCGATCGCCTATCTCCGGCCACCAACCTGCACCGCGACCGACGCTCTTGCCGCCGGCTGTGTGGCGGGAACATCGTCTGAGTGCTGACCGTTCCCTCTAGTGCTGGGCCGTCCGGCGCCATCTGGCACACTGTCACGGTTCGCTGCTGCCCACGCAGTCCGGCTCCGGTTCACTCCGCGTACGTAACCCGGGGACCCGGCGGCCAAGAGGAGAGGACATCCATGAAGCAGGGCATCCACCCGGAGTATGCCGAGACGCAGGTCAACTGTGGTTGCGGCAACGCCTTCGTCACTCGCAGCACCAAGCGCGACGGTCAGATCCATGTCGAGATCTGCTCCAACTGCCACCCCTTCTACACCGGTAAGCAGAAGATTCTGGACACCGGTGGCCGGGTGGCGCGCTTTGAGAAGCGCTATGGCAAGCGGCAGAAGTAGCCGCCAGAAGTGAGGACTCAGTAGCCGGGACGCTGTATCGAGTGAGGATCAGAACGAGTGGGGATCGGTGAGTTCCGTGGACACCGCGGCCATTCAGGCGCTGCTGGAGCAGCACGCCGAGTTGGAGCGTCAGCTCGCCGATCCCACGCTGCACGCTGATCCCGACATCGCACGTAAGGTGGGACGGCGTTACGGAGAGTTATCCCGCATCGTGCGGGTCGTTCGCGAGCTGGATCAGGTTCGCGGCGACGTTGAGGCCGCCCGCGAGCTTGCCGCAGAGGATCCTGCCTTCGCTGCCGAGGCGCACACCCTGGCCGGCCGGGTCCCCCGGCTGGAGACCGAACTGGCCGACCTCTTGCTACCTCGGGACCCCAACGACGACTCCGATGTGGTCATGGAGATCAAGTCTGGCGAAGGCGGCGCGGAGTCCGCGCTGTTCGCCGGGGATCTGTTGCGAATGTACCTGCGCTACGCCGAGCGGCACGGCTGGCGGGCAGAGGTGCTCGACGCCACCGAGTCCGACTTGGGCGGCTACAAGGACGTCACGGTGGCAGTGAAGTCCACCCAGTCTGGGGTATGGGAGCGGTTGAAGTTCGAGGGCGGGGTGCATCGGGTACAACGGGTCCCGGCCACCGAGTCGTCCGGGCGGATCCACACCTCGGCGGCGGGGGTGCTGGTCTACCCCGAGCCGGACGACGTAGAGATCGAACTCGAGGAGAAGGACCTGCGCATCGACGTCTACCGCTCCTCGGGTCCCGGCGGGCAGAGCGTCAACACCACCGACTCCGCGGTGCGCATCACCCACGTGCCGACCGGAGTCGTGGTGTCGTGCCAGAACGAGAAATCTCAGATCCAGAACCGGATCCGGGCCACCGCGGTGCTGCGGGCCCGGCTCCAGGCGCTGGCCGATGAGAAAGCCCACCAGGAAGCCTCCGAGCAGCGCCGTTCACAGGTTCGTACGGTGGACCGCTCCGAGCGGGTGCGCACCTACAACTACCCGGAGAACCGGATCTCCGATCATCGCGTCAACTACAAGGCTTACAACCTCGATGCGGTTCTCGACGGTGACCTCGACGGTGTGCTGGACGCCCTGGTCGGAGCTGATCGCGAGCTGCGCCTGCGGAGCTCGTGATGGGCCCCAGATCGAATAGACACCGAACGAATCGCCACCGGTGAGTCGGCAGCCACTGCGCCTTGCGGTACTCGAGGCTGAACGGACCCTCACCGACGCCGGTGTGGCCTCCCCCCGGGTGGACGCCGAACTCCTCGCGGCGCATGTGGTCGGCGTGCCGCGGGGGCGGCTGCCGATGGTTCCGCTGGTCGACCCGCCGGTGGTCGAGGCATTGCGCGCGCTGGTGACCCGGCGCGCCGCGCGCGTGCCGTTGCAGCATCTCACCGGGACTGCCGCCATGGGTGCCATCGACGTGGCGGTGGGTCCTGGCGTGTTCATCCCGCGGCCAGAGACCGAAGTACTGCTGGCCTGGGGTCTGGCCGCACTGGAGGGTGTGGCGCAGCCGCTGGTGATTGATCTCTGCACGGGATCCGGTGCGCTGGCGTTGGCTGTGGCACACGCCAGGCCCGATGCGCACGTCCACGCCGTGGAACGGGACCCCGTGGCATTGAGCTGGGCGCGGCGCAACGCCGACGCGCGGGCGGCAGCGGGGGACACGCCGGTGGTGCTGTATGCCGGTGATATCGCCGAGCCGGGAATGCTCGGTGTGCTGGATGGGATGGCGCACCTGGTGTTGTGCAACCCGCCCTACGTGCCGGTGGGCACGCCGCTGCCGCCTGAAGTGGCATTGCACGATCCGCCTACCGCAGTCTTCGCAGGTCACGATGGGCTTGCCGTGATGGGTGACGTGGTGCGGACCGGGACCCGGTTGCTCCGCGAGGGCGGAAGCATCGCCATCGAACACGATGACTCGCACGCGGTCGCGGTCCCCGCGCTGCTGGCCGCCCGGCGGGTGCTCACCGACGTCGCCGACCATGTCGACCTCGCCGGCCGGCCACGGTTCGCCACTGCTCGGCGCGGGACATCGTCCGTCAGCCCACGGCTGCTGCGTCGCCCAAGTCCTTGAGGGTGTTCAGCGCGAGACCGGCCACGGCGTGCATGCCGGCGGCGTTGGGGTGCACCGGGGCGGCCGGGCTGGTCGGGACCGTCCCTTCCACCCACTTCACCCCGGGCAGCTGGCAGGCGTCGTGGCCCGATGAGCCCGCGTAGGAGTCGACGAATGCCGCGCCGTGGTTGAACGCCTGGTCGGCCAACATGGCGGTGAGCTGCTGTTCCAGACCATCAAGGTAAGGCACGTCACCGCGGGCGATCGGCAGGACCGGGTAGCAGCCGACCGCGCGCGGCAGGATCCGCAGGTATCCCACCAGTAGCACCGTCGCGTGCGGCGAGCGTGTCCGGATGCCCTCCAGCACCTGCGCGACCTTCGGTGCCACGGCGGCGATGCGCTGTGCGTAGAAGTCTGTGCCGCCTGCGGTGGCCTCCCGCTCGCACGGGTTGCCGAGCGGGTCGGTGGCACTGGCCCGAGCGCAGGTGAAAATGATTTCGGTGAAGCCGAAATCATTGCCGCTGATGGTCAGTGTGACCAGGTCGGTGTCCGGGCGCAGGGCGTCGAACTGTGGCGGGTTGATGCCCAGCGGCACCGTCTGGGGAGCGGTCATGTTGACGGTCTTCGCCCCGCTGCAGCTCACGTCGGTGTACTCGGGGATGCGCAGTGCCTCGGCGAGACGCGCCGGGTAGTTGCCGGTGGACCGTTCGCAGCCGATCGGATCGGTCCGCTGCACCGGGATCAGCGGACCGGCCGCGTAGGAGTCGCCGAGTGCGACGTAATGCGTCGGTGAGTGCACGACCTGGACGGCTCCGTTGGCGGGGGATCCGACCAACAACGTCAGCAGGGTGGCTGCGGTAGCGAGGACGGTACAGCGGTACGTGGGCAAGTGGACCTCCGGGAGCTGATCTCGACGGATCGTTCCCGCTCGATCACGTGCTGTCAACATCCTGCCGAGGCCTACTCGTCGTGCGGTAGGCGGCCGTCGTAGTGTTCGCACCCGTGAGCACTGTCTATGACTGCGCGTTGCCGGACAGCCGCATTGCCGGGCTGGCCGCCGCGGTGGGGGCGGTTCGGGCCGGTCAGCTCGTGGTGCTACCCACCGACACCGTCTACGGGCTGGGATGCGACGCGTTCTCCTCGACGGCGGTGCAGGGCCTGCTGGAGGCCAAGGGACGGGGTCGCGACATGCCCGTCCCGGTCCTGGTGGGCTCCTGGTCCACTGTGGATGGGTTGGTACTGGGTGTTCCGGCCCGGGCGCGCGCGCTGATCGAGGCGTTCTGGCCGGGTGGGCTGTCGTTGGTGTTGCCCCACGCCCCCTCGCTGACCTGGGATCTGGGTGATACTCGGGGAACCGTCAGCCTCCGGATGCCGCTGCACCCGGTGGCCCTCGAACTGCTCCGCGAGGTGGGCCCGATGGCGGTGTCCAGCGCAAACCGCTCTGGCTGCCCACCGGCGACCACCGTCGAGCAGGCCCGTGACCAGCTTGCCGAGTGGGTATCGGTGTATCTCGATGGCGGAGCAGGCGGCGAGGCTCCCTCTACCATCGTCGATCTCACGGGTGACGATCCCGTGGTGCTCCGTGAGGGTGCGGTGACTGTCGCCCAGATCGGCGAGGTGCTCGGTCAGACCATCCAGATCCTGTGATCACCGTCTCGGCGAACGAACCGTGGTGAGCGCGGCTGATTCTGCCGAGATAGCGATCACCGGGAACCGGAGACCAGGCCGGTGCATCTCACCACCGTGGAACTGGACTGGTTTCTGCGCCGCCAATCCGGCGTGATCAGCTGCGCGCAAGCGCGGGCGGCGGGATTGAGCCAGGACGCGGTCGACCGTCGCATCGCCGGCCGGCGGTGGGAACGGCTGCACCCCGGCGCCTACCTAGCCGCTGATCACCCGTACACCGATGAGGTCCGGATGCGGGCGGCCGTGCTCTGGGCCGGTAAGGATGCGGTGGCGCACGGCACGTCCGCCGCATGGTGGCACGACCTCGGTCCGACGTTGCCGGCCACGGTGGAGGTGACGGTGCGGCGTCACCTCCACCGTGGCAAGCAGCCTGGGGTGTCCGTACGCCGACGTGATCTCCCCTATCCAGATCTGGTCGGCGTACGCGACCTGTGGGGCACCGATCTGCCGCTCACGGTGCTCGAGGCGGCAGTCGCGCTGGGTCCACCGGGTTCCGAGCTGCTCGACCGGGCACTGCAACGTCGAGTCACGTTCCCTGCGGTTTACCGAGCGCATTGCCGCAACCAGGACGGCAGGGATCTGCGGAGGCCTCCCGGCTGCTTGCTGTCGCGGCCGACCGGGCCGCCTCACATGCCGAGTGGCTGCTGGTTCGGCTGCTTCGCGCTGCGGGAGTCAGCGGTTGGGAGCTGGGCTACCCCATCCAGGGTTACCTCGTCGACCTGGCGTTCCCGACCCAGGGCGTCGCCATCGAGGTGGACGGGTGGGCCTGGCACATGGCGGCTGACCGGTTCGTCGACGATCGGCGCCGGCAGAACGCTCTGGTGAACGCGCAGTGGACCGTCCTGCGGTTCACCTGGCACGACCTGGTCGGGCGCCCTGACTGCGTGGTCCACGAGATCAGGGTTGCCCTCTCGACCACCGAGTGATCGCTGTCTCGGAAGAGTCAACCGCGCTGACCGCGGCTCCTTCTTCCGAGATGACGATCACGGGTGTCGGTGCGGGGCAAAGTTGGCCTAGCGGTGGGGCTGAGCCGACGCCGGGCTAGCCTGCCCCGGTGGGACCTGTTCCCGTTTCCTCCGGATTGCCGCTGCGGGAGTACCTGCTGGTCGGCCTCACTACAGCGGTGGTGACCTTCTTGCTCACCGGGCTGGTGCGACTGTTCGCGCTGCGCACCGGTGCGGTGGCGATGCCCCGTGAGCGCGACGTGCACCGCGCCCCGATCCCGCGGCTGGGTGGGGTGGCGATGTACGGCGGGATCCTCGGTGGCGTCCTGCTGTCTCACCAGCTGCCGGTGTTGCGCAGGTCTTTCGAGTTCTCCGGGGATGTCGTGGGGGTGCTGGTGGCCGGCGGCATCATCATGCTGATCGGCGCCCTGGATGACCGGTTCGAGCTGGATTCGCTCACCAAGTTCGCCGGGCAGGTCACCGCCGCTGGGGTGCTCGTGCTCTACGGCGTGCAGTGGTTCATCTTCTGGGTGCCGTGGAACGGCGGCACCGGCTCGGTCGGCTCGGTGCTCATCCTGGGGCAGGACCAGGCGGTGTTCGTCACCGTGGCACTGGCGGTGGTTCTGGTGAACGCGATGAACTTCATCGACGGCCTCGACGGATTGGCCGCCGGAATCGGGTTGATCGCTGCGGTGGCCATCGGGGCGTTCACCCTGCAGCTGCTGCACAGGTCCGGCGGCAGTGTGTCGGTCTATCCGCCGACGCTGATCGCGGCCCTGATCGCCGGTGCGTGCCTGGGTTTCCTGCCGCACAACTTCCAACCGGCCCGGATCTTCATGGGCGACTCCGGGGCGATGCTCATCGGCCTGATGCTGGCCGCGGCGTCGACCAGCGCGTCCGGGCGGGTGGACCCCGTCAGCTACGGCGCCACCGACGTCGTGGCGCTGTTCTCCCCGCTACTGGTGGTGGCCGCGGTGCTGTTCGTGCCGCTGCTGGACCTGTTGCTCGCGGTGGTGCGCCGCACCCGCGCGGGCCGCAGCCCCTTCGCCGCCGACAAGCTGCATCTGCACCACAGGCTGCTCGAGATCGGGCACTCACACCGCCGGGCGGTGTTGTTGATCTATCTATGGGCCGCGCTGCTCGCTTTCGGCGCCGTTGCGTTGACGCTGTTCGACGTCTACGTGGTGGTGTGGTCGATCGCGCTCGGGCTACTGATCGCCGTGCTGGGTTCGATGATCCCCCGTTTACCCGCACGTTGATCTCGTCGTGTCCCGGCCATACCGTGGTCACTTTGGAAGAAGCGCAGCTAGAGGCCGGTGGGGTGAGCAGTGGGCGCAGCAGGTGAGTGTGATAGCTTCTGATTTGTCCCACCCGGGGGTGGGATTTCAGGTCAGGCCGGCCCATCGGTAGTGCTCATGATTGTGGCTTTTCGCCATGTGCGCTACCCCTGGACTGCGAGGAGTGCTTTTGAGCGATGGCGGCGGGCAACGTCATGCGCCCGCTGAGGTAGGTGGTCGTGGACCAACGCAACGGCCCGGAGCTCGCGACACTACTCGGCCTCGGTGCCGCGACCGCAGCGATCCTCCTGCTCGGGCTCGGCCTCGGGTGGGCGGTCGACCAGGCGGTGGATACCTTACCGGTGTTCACCCTGGCTGGTTTGGCACTCGGGATCGTCGGTGCGAGCGTCTATATCTACACCAAGTTCACGAAGTTTCTGAAGGAGTAAGCGCCACATCCATGGTGTCGACACGCAGTCAGCTCATCGGAGGGCCGTCATGACCCCCGATGCGACCACCCCTGCGGTGACCACTGCTGAGGTGACCGCATCGACGAGAGCGGCCGTCAACCTACGCCGGGCCACGCCCATCGCGGCAGGTCTCGGCACCGTCAGCTTCGTGGTGCTCGCCCCCATGGGCTACCCGCTGGCGGCAGCGTTCTTCTGTGGTGGGCTCGGGTTGGGGCTGCTCAATACGGCGCTGGTGCAGCGTTCCGCAGCGCGTTTCGCGGCCAGTGGTGACCCCGACAAGCGGCGTTTCGCGGCGGCGGTCCTGGCCCGGCTCACGCTGGTCACCGGGCTCGCTGTCGGCCTGGCGCTGGCGCTGCAGCCCGAAGGCCTGGCGGTGTTCGCCGGGCTGGCCGCCCTTCAACTATTGATGATCTTCATTGCGTCTGTTCCGCTAGTCAAGGAGTTGCGCCGATCCGGAGTCGGGGGTCCCCGCGATGACTGACCACGTCCTGGCCGAGGGTGGCGGCGTGCAGGTCGGCGAGCACACGCAGTGGCACGTGCTGGGTCTCACGATCAACGCTGACACCGTGATCTCCACCGCGCTCGCTGCGGTCATCGTCCTCGGGTTCGGCCTCTATCTCGCCGCCAGGGCGACCTCCAGGGTGCCCAGTGGCCTTCAGTTGCTCTTCGAGGCGGTGACCGATCGGGTGGAGCGCGAGGTGGAGAGCAACATCGGCATCCGCACCGCACCGTTCGTCGTGCCGGTGGCGATCGCCCTGTTCTTCTTCATCCTGATCTCGAACTGGTTGGCCATCCTGCCGCACGCCTGGGAGGAATACGTCCGACCACCGACATCGGATGTGAACCTCACCTTCGCGTTGTCGTTCTTCGTGATGATCCTGGTGTGGGCGACGGGAATCCGGGTCAAGGGCAAGGCCTATTTCAAGCACTTCGTCGAGCCCTACCCGGTCCTGCTTCCGCTGAACATCATCGAGGAGCTGGTCAAGCCGATCACCCTCTCGCTGCGGCTGTTCGGCAACATCCTCGCGGGCACCGTGATGGTCGGCGTCATCGCACTGCTGCCTGCGGTCGTGTCGTGGGGTCCGACCTCAGCCTGGAAGCTGTTCGATCTGTTCATCGGTCTTCTCCAGGCGTTGATCTTTGCGCTGCTGACGATCATCTACTTCGGAATGGCGGCCGGCGGTCACGAGGAGGAGGCGCACTAACTCCGTCCAGGCACAACGAACCCGAGAACGATAAGCCCAGCTCCTGCACAAGAGGGGAAAACATGAGTTTCTCTGCACTGCTTCTCGCCCAGCAGCCGGGGGGCGGCCCTACCGGCTCGGTCGAGTTGGCCGGCGCCTTCATCGGGGGCGGGCTGGCGCTGGCCGGCGGCGCCATCGGCGCCGCGATCGGTGACGGTCTGGCAGGTGGCGCGACCATCCAGGGCGTCGCCCGCCAGCCCGAAGCCCAAGGTCGGTTGTTCACCATCTTCTTCCTGACGGTGGGTCTGGTGGAGGCGATGTACTTCATCAACCTCGCCTTCATGGCGGTGTTCGTTTTCGCGCTCGCCAAGTGATGTGACTGTTAAGGGGTAGGCATGAGTACGTACAACCTGGCCGAGCAGGGCGAGAAGAACATCTTCCTGATCCCCAACACGACGTTCTTCGTCGAGCTGGTGATCTTCCTGATCGTGTTCGGAGTGGTCTGGCGCTACGTGGTGCCCCCCGTGAAGCGCGTGATGGGCGAGCGTCAGGAGATGGTTCGTCGGCAGATCCACGAGAGTCAGCAGGCCAGCAAGCGCCTGGCCGAGGCCGAGGCCCGGTACTCCGAGGCGCTGGCCGAGGCCCGTGTCGAGGCGGCCAAGATCCGTGAGACCGCCCGGGCCGATGCGCAGGAGATCAAGGACGAACTGCGTCACCAGGCCGAGCAGGAGGTCGCACGGATCCGCGAGCGCGGCGCCGAACAGCTGGCCACCCAGCGCGAGCAGGTCGTCCGCGAGCTGCGTGGCGAGCTGGGCGAGCTTGCTGTCACGCTGGCTGGTCGCATCGTCGGTGAGTCGGTTGCCGACGACGCCCGGCGGGCCGGCACGGTGGACCGCTTCCTCGATGAGCTGCAGGGTATGGCGACCTCCGACAGCGGTTCTGACAGCCCCGCCGGAGACGGGGCTGTTGCGGTACCCAGCATGCGGCGGAGGCGTTGATGCAGCCGGCGAGCAGGGCGGCATTGGCCGCAGCCCGGGAGCGGCTCGAGGGCCGGATCGGCGGCGCGGGTGTTGAGGATCTCGGCGTCCTGGGTGACGACGTGGGCTCCGTCGCAGCAGTGCTCGGTGAGCAGCCGGTGATCCGGCGCCACCTCGCCGATCCCGCGGCGCCCGAGCAGGCCCGGCGAAAGATGGTCGAGGCCTTGTTCGGCGGCAAGGTGAGCCAGGCCAGCCTCCAGGTTCTGGGTGATGTGGTCAGCTCCCGCTGGTCTCGGCCGGTGGATCTCGTCGACGGAATCGAAGAGCTGGGCTGGCAGGCCCTGCTCGCCCTCGCGGAGCGGGACACAAGTCTCGATGACGTCGAAGACGAGCTGTTCCGGTTCGGCCGGATCCTGAATGCGCAACCGCAGCTGGCGACGCTCCTGGGAGATGAGACCGCCCCTGCCGCACGGCGCCTGGAGCTGCTGGGCACCGTGCTGGCCGACCGTACCCATACCTTGACCCGCCGCCTGCTTGAGCAGGCGGTCCGGGCGCCACGGCGGCGCCCGCTCGAGGAGATCGTCGAGGGACTCGTCGACCGGGTAGCGGCGCGACGAGAACGCTCGGTGGCCCACGTCACCGCGGCCGGTCGGCTGTCACGCCAGCAGGAGCAGCGCCTGCTCGACGTCCTCACCCGGATTTACCGGCGCCCGATCTCGCTCAAGGTCGACCTCGACCCCGAGCTGCTCGGCGGGTTGGTGATCCGGGTGGGCGACGAGGTGATCGACGGCAGCGTGGCCGCCCGGCTGGGCCAGGCGCGCCAGTGGATGTCCCGGTGAGCCGCATGTTGACCGCACAAGACGATGAGAGCAGGGACCGATAGCCATGGCGGAGCTGACGATCTCCTCGGACGAGATCCGGAGCGCGATCGAGAACTACGTCACTTCCTTCTCGACGAAGAGCTCGCGGGAGGAGGTTGGCACGGTCAGCTATGCCGGTGACGGCATCGCCCGGGTCGAGGGCCTGCCTTCGGCGATGACCAGCGAGCTGCTGGAGTTCCCCGGCGGGGTACTCGGTGTCGCGCAGAACCTCGACGTGCGCGAGATCGGCGCCGTCATCCTGGGCAACTTCGGGATCATCGAGGAGGGCCAGGAAGTCCGGCGCACCGGCCGGGTCCTGTCGGTGCCGGTCGGGGACGACTTCCTCGGCCGGGTGGTGGACCCGTTGGGTGTTCCGCTCGATGGCTTGGGCGACGTCGAGGCTGACGAACAGCGGGTACTGGAGCTGCAGGCGCCCTCGGTGATCGACCGGCAGCCGGTGAAGGAGCCGCTGCAGACGGGCATCAAGGCGGTCGACTCGCAGACCCCGATCGGTCGCGGTCAGCGCCAGCTCATCATCGGTGACCGCAAGACCGGCAAGACCGCGGTGTGCGTCGACACCATCATCAACCAGAAGTCGAACTGGGCGACCGGTGACCCGACCAAGCAGGTGCGCTGCATCTACGTGGCGATCGGCCAGAAGGGCACCACGATCGCGGCGGTCCGCCGGACCCTGGAGGATGCCGGCGCGCTGGCGTACACCACCATCGTCGCGGCACCGGCATCGGATTCGGCCGGTTACAAGTGGCTGGCGCCTTACACCGGCTCGGCGATCGGCCAGCACTGGATGTACCAGGGCAAGCACGTACTGATCATTTTCGATGATCTGTCCAAGCAGGCGGAGGCTTACCGGGCCATCTCGCTGCTGCTGCGCCGCCCACCGGGTCGGGAGGCCTACCCGGGCGACGTGTTCTACCTGCACTCACGGTTGCTGGAGCGCTGCGCGAAGCTGTCCGACGAACTGGGTGCGGGCTCGATGACCGGTTTGCCGATCATCGAGACCAAGGCCAACGACATCTCGGCCTATATTCCGACCAACGTCATCTCCATCACCGACGGTCAATGCTTCTTCGAGTCCGACCTGTTCAACCAGGGTGTCCGTCCGGCGATCAATGTCGGCGTGTCGGTCTCCCGGGTCGGCGGTGCGGCGCAGATCAAGGCCATGAGGTCGGTCGGTGGGACGCTACGGCTGGAGCTGTCGCAGTACCGTGAGCTGGAAGCGTTCGCGGCATTCGGTGCGGAGAACCTGGATGCCACCTCGCGACGTCAACTCGAGCGTGGTGCCCGGCTGACCGAGCTGCTCAAGCAGGGGCAGTACGCACCGGTACCCATCGAGGAGCAAGTCGTGTCGATCTTCCTCGGGACCCGGGGGCACCTGGACGAGGTCGCGGTGGCCGACGTCCGCCGTTTCGAGTCGGACTTCCTCACCGAAATCCGCAGGCACCACAAGGGCATTCTCGACGCGATCCGGGAGACCAAGCAGTTCAGCGAGGACACCGAGCAGCAGGTGGTGGACGCGGTGACGGCGTTCAAGAAACAGTTCACCACGGCGGACGGTTCAGCGCTGGGTCACGAGGCCGAGGCCGAGCCGATGGACGCCGACGAGGTCGAGCGCGAGTCGGTCAAGGTCACGAAACCGGCCCAAAGAAGTAACCCGAAGAAGTGACGCGATAATGGCAGCACAGCTCAGAGTCCTCCGTCGCCGGATCCGCTCGGTCCGGTCCATGAAGAAGATCACTAAGGCGATGGAGCTCATCGCCACCTCGCGAATCGCTCGGGCCCAGGCCCGGGTCGAGGCGTCCCGACCGTACGCTCGGGAGATCACCAAGGTGCTCTCCGCGCTGGCCAGCGCTGCGGGCACCCTGGACGATCCGTTGCTGGTCGAGCGGGAGAACCCCACCCGGGCAGCGATGCTGGTGGTGACCAGTGATCGGGGGCTGTGCGGTGGCTACAACGCCAACCTGATCAAGGCCGCCGAGGAGTTGGAGGCGCTGCTGCGTGACGAGGGCAAGTCCGTGGCGCTGTATGTGATCGGTCGCAAAGCGGTGAACTACTACACGTTCCGCCAACGGCCGATCGAGCAGTCCTGGACCGGGTTCTCCGAGCAACCCTCATATGACGACGCGGCCAAGGCCGGCAACATGCTGGTGGGCTCTTTCCTGGCCGGCGCGGACGACAGTGTCGATCCCGGGCAGGGACCTGCGCGGGGTCCCGGACCGGACGGGGTGCCGGGTGTGGATGAGTTGCACATCGTCTACACCGAGTTCCGGTCGATGCTCACCCAGACGCCCCAGGCGCGCCGGATCGCGCCGCTGGTAGTCGAGTACGTCGACAATGACACCACTCAGGACGCCGGCACATCGCAGCGGTCGCGCCCGGGTAGCCCGACACCGCTGTATGAGTTCGAGCCCGAAGCCGACGAGCTACTCGGCCACCTGCTGCCCAAGTACGTCAATACCAGGATTTACGCGGCGCTTCTGGAGGCCGCGGCGTCGGAGCAGGCTGCTCGCCGTCAGGCTATGAAGGCCGCTACGGACAATGCCACTGACCTGATCCAGGACCTCACCCGGGAGGCCAACCGGGCCCGCCAGAGCATCATCACCCAGGAGATCAGCGAAATCGTCGGCGGCGCGGAAGCGCTGTCCGCCGCGGGAAGTGATAACTGAGATGAGTACAGCTGAGAAGACGACCGTCGCTGACTCCACTTCGGCCGGGACCGGTCGTGTGGTGCGGGTCACCGGGCCCGTGGTGGACGTCGAATTCCCCCGGGACCAGCTACCGCCGTTGTTCACCGCGCTGACGGTGGAGGTCGAGCTAGAAGCGCTCCGCAAGACGATGACGCTGGAAGTCGCGCAGCACCTCGGGGACAACACCGTGCGCACCATCGCGATGCAGCCCGCCGACGGTCTGGTCCGGGGTGCCCCGGTGACCGACACCGGGTCGGCGATCTCGGTACCGGTCGGTGCTCAGGTCAAAGGCCACGTGTTCAACATGCTGGGCCAGTGCCTGGACGCGCCGGACACGAAGTTCACCGGTGACCGCTGGACGATCCACCGCAAGCCGCCGTCGTTCGACCAGCTCGAGGGCCAGACTGAGATGCTCGAGACCGGCTTGAAGGTCATCGATCTGCTCACCCCGTACGTGCAGGGTGGCAAGATCGGCCTGTTCGGTGGCGCAGGGGTGGGCAAGACGGTGCTCATCCAGGAAATGATCATCCGAGTCGCCCGGAACTTCGGTGGGACGTCGGTGTTCGCCGGCGTCGGCGAGCGGACCAGGGAGGGCAACGACCTGTTCCTGGAGATGCAGGAGGCCGGCGTCCTCAAAGACACCGCGCTGGTCTTCGGCCAGATGGACGAACCGCCCGGCACCCGGATGCGGGTCGCGCTGTCGGCGCTGACCATGGCGGAATACTTCCGCGACGAGATGAACCAGGACGTGCTGCTGTTCATCGACAACATCTTCCGGTTCACCCAGGCCGGCTCGGAGGTCTCCACCCTGTTGGGTCGGCTGCCCTCCGCAGTGGGTTACCAACCGACCCTGGCCGACGAGATGGGTGAGCTGCAGGAGCGGATCACCTCGACTCGGGGCCGATCGATCACGTCGATGCAGGCGATCTACGTGCCTGCCGACGACTACACCGACCCGGCGCCGGCGACCACCTTCGCCCACCTGGACGCCACCACAGAGCTGTCCCGGGGGGTGTTCGCCAAGGGCATCTTCCCCGCGGTGGACCCGCTGACCTCGTCATCCACCATCCTTGACCCGCAGTATGTGGGAGAGGAGCACTACCGGGTGGCCCAGGAGGTCAAGCGGATCCTGCAGAAGTACAACGAGCTGCAGGAGATCATCGCCATCCTGGGCATGGACGAGCTGAGCGAAGAGGACAAGATCGTGGTCAAGAGGGCTCGCCGGATGGAGCGGTTCCTCAGCCAGAACATGTACTCCGCCGAGCAGTTCACCGGCCAGGAAGGCTCGACGGTGCCGCTGAAGGAGACCATTGAGGCCTTCGACAAGATCTGCAAAGGTGACTTTGATCACATGCCCGAACAGGCCTTCTATCTGTGTGGTGGTCTGGAGGATCTGGAGGCGAAGTACCAGAAGCTCGTCCAGAGCTGATCGTTTTCGACTCCATCAGATCCGGATGCCCCGCGTTGGCGGGAGCGTAGACAGGCAGGGTGACGTGCGTGGCTGAGATGTCCGTCGAGCTGGTCGCGGTGGAGCGGGCGGTATGGTCCGGTCAGGCGAATTCGGTGTTCGCCCAGACCACCGAGGGTGAACTGGCCATCCTGCCCGGGCATACGCCGCTGCTCGGCGAACTCATCGAGGGTGGGATCGTCAAGATCACGACCATCGACCGCGAGACTGTGACGGCAGCTGTCTTCGGCGGCTTCTTGTCGGCCACCGGTGACAAGGTGACCGTGCTGGCCGAAGCCGCCGAGCTTGCCGACGAGATCGACCCACAGGCTGCCAGAGATGCCCTGGCGAGAGCCGACACCGAGAAGGACCCGGATCGGGCCGACTCGGTACGAGCCAGAGCCACTGCTCGGCTCAAGGCTGTCGGCCAGGCGGTCTGAGATCCTGCCGGATGCGGTGAGCGGGCCTTCATGGGGATCGGGCAGATCGTCGAGTGGGTCCTGCTAGCAGGAGCACTGGTCATCGCTGCGCTCGCGTTCCGACGGCTCCGGCTGGTCCGTCAAGGCGGGATCGACGTCGCGCTGCGGTCGAGCTTCAACGACACGGGCCGTGGCTGGTACCAAGGAGTGGGCCGTTACCGCGGCGATGATTTCGCCTGGTTCCGGGTCGCCAGCCTGCGGTCGGGTCCCGACCGAGTGCTCGACCGGGAGCAGCTGGAGATCATGGAGCGACGTGGTCCGACACTGCCGGAGAGCTACGCGATGCCCATGGGGGCGGTCGTGTTGCGTTGCCGCACCGCGGCCGGCGAGCTGGAACTGGCGATGCGGCATGACACTCTCACCGGATTTTTATCCTGGCTGGAGTCAGCCCCGCCACGGCCGCGGCGAGGGTCGTGAGTGCGTAACAGTGTTCTCACACTGTTACGCACTCACGACCCTCCTGCGCCGGGCTTCCAGAGCACATCACCCGTTGGATTGGCGACCCGGCACAGGATGAACAGCAAGTCGGAGAGCCGGTTGAGGTAGCGGGCGGTCAGTGGGTTGGTGCGCTGTGGATCGACCGCCAGCAGTGCCCAGGTGTTCCGCTCGGCGCGCCGGATGACCACCCGGGCCGTGTGCAGCAACGCGGCTCCGGGGGTGCCACCGGGCAGGATGAACGAGTCCAGCGCGGGTAGCGCAGCGTTGAACTCGTCGCACCAGCCCTCCAGCCGGGTGACGTAGCTCTCGTCGATCCGCAGTGGTGGGCATTTCGGCTGCGTCTGATCTTCGGGGCGGACGATGGGCGTGCATAGGTCGGCACCCACGTCGAACAAGTCGTTCTGCACCTGCCGCAGCACTGTGACCAGGTGTGGTGGCAACGATCCCAGTGCGAGCGCCACGCCGAGCGCGCAGTTGGCTTCGTCCACATCGGCGTAGGCCACCAACCGCGGGTCGGTCTTGCTCACCCGAGAGAAGTCGCCGAGGCCGGTCGTCCCGTCATCACCGGTGCGGGTGTAGATCTTGGTGAGGTGCACAGCCATGAGATCAGGCTACGGCCGCTCGTCGTGACGGCAGCACCCGCTGGCGTGAGCGAACACTACAGAGTCTGCGGTGGCGCCCGGGTGACCGGCGAGGTTCACACGCTGCGGCGGTGCCCTCACCTAGCTGATATGGAGGACGTCGAGGGCGCCGTCGGCGTAGAGCGCGCGGATGAGTTTCTTGTCGAACTTGCCTACTGAGGTCTTGGGCACCTCGGTGACGAACGACCATCGCTCGGGCAACTGCCAGGCCGGCACCGAGGCGCTGAGGTGATCGCGTAGCTCGCTGGCGCTGACCTGCTCGTCTTCGGCGACCACCACCGTGGCAAATGGTCGCTCCACCCACTTGTCATCCGGGACGGCGATCACTGCGGCCTCGACGACTTTCGGGTGGCTCATCAGCAGGTTCTCCAGCGTCGCTGAGGAGATCCACTCGCCACCGGACTTGATCACTTCTTTGGAGCGGTCGCTGACGGTGATGAAACCCAGCTCGTCGATGGTGCCGACGTCACCGGTACGCAGCCAGCCATCGTGGAACCCGGCGTCGGTCGGGTGGTCAGCGTCGGTGTCTCCGTAGTACCGGGCGGTGACCCATGGTCCGCGGACCTCGATCTCGCCCACCGACTTGCCGTCACTGGGCAGCACGACGTCGCCATCGCCGACGATGCGACCCTCGACGCCGGCGAGCAGCCGCCCCGCGGTGGCCCGGTAGCGCCAGGCCTCGTCGCCCTCGGCGCCGACCGGCGGGGTGGCGATCGAGCCGATCGGGGATATCTCGGTCATCCCCCACCCTTGCCTGACCTCCACACCCAGCTCATCGGAGAACGCCTTCATCAGTGCCAGCGGCACGGCGGAGCCGCCGCAGACCACCCAGCGGATCGAGGACATGTCTCCACCGTGCTCGCGCAGGTAGCGCAGCAACGCCCCCCAGATCGTCGGTACTGCGCCGGCGAGTGTGGGTCGCTCGGCTTCGATGAGCCTGATCAGAGGCGCGGGCTGCAGGAAGCGGTCGGGCATGATCAAGCTGGCGCCGGCCATCAGGGCGGCGTAAGGCAGCCCCCAGGCGTTCGCGTGGAACATCGGCACCACAGCCAGGATCCGATCGGTCGGGGTCAGGCCCGCGACCTCACCGGTACAGACGCCCATGGAGTGCAGGTAGGCCGAGCGGTGGCTGTACGCGACGCCCTTGGGGTTGCCCGTGGTGCCGCTCGTGTAGCACATCGCGGCCGCGCAACGCTCATCGATGTCGGTCGGCCAGTCGAACTCCTCGGGCTGGGCTGCCAGCAGCTCGTGGTAGGAGTGCAGTTGCTTACCGGTGCCCTCCAGTGCCCTAGCGTCGGCTGGACCGATGACCGGTGGATTGTCGGCCCCGCCGTCGGTTGCCGGATTGTCGGCCCCGCCGTCGGTTGGTGGATTGTCGGCCCCGCCGTCGGTTGGTGGATTGTCGGCCCCGCCGACGACGATGACGTGCCGGACCGTCTTCATCTCCGGCAAGGAGCGGGCCAACAACGGCACCAGGGAACTGTCCACGATCACCACGTCGTCTTCGGCGTGGTTGGCGATCCACGCCACCTGGTCGGGCGCCAGGCGCAGGTTGAGGGTATGCACCACCGCGCCCATCGCCGGGACCGCGAGGTAGGCCTCGAGATGTTCCTGGTTGTTCCACTGGAAGGTGGCCACCCGCTGGTCGCCGGTGACGCCGAGCCCGCGCAGCGCCCCGGCCAGCTGCGCGGCGCGCCGTCCCACCTCGGCGTAGCTCGCGCGGCGGGCACCATCGCCGGTCCAGGTGACGACCTCGCCGTCACCGTGCACGGTGGTGCCATGGCGCATGATCATGCCCACGGTCAGTGGGAAGTCCATCATCGTGCTGTCCACCGGGCCCCACCTCTGGTCTTGGTTCTGCTCTTCGTGCTGTGAGCAAGAGCATCGCAGCTCGATCCGTTACCGGCCAGTAGTCTGGACAGGCCATAGCCGCCGGAGGTGCTTCGATGCCCTATCCCAGCGATCGCGAACGGGACCGGCCGTGGGTGATGCGTACCTACGCCGGTCACTCGTCGGCGAGCACGTCCAATGTGCTGTACCGGCGCAACCTGGCCAAGGGCCAGACGGGCCTGTCGGTGGCCTTCGATCTGCCCACCCAGACCGGCTATGACCCCGACCACGAGCTGGCCCGTGGTGAGGTCGGCAAGGTCGGCGTGCCGATCAGTCACCTCGGCGACATGCGCACATTGTTCGACGGCATTCCGATGGCGCAGGCCAACACCTCGATGACGATCAATGCCACCGCCATGTGGCTGCTGGCTCTCTACGCATCGGTGGCCCAGGAGCACGGGGCCGACGTGGCGCAACTGTCGGGTACCACGCAGAACGACATCATCAAGGAGTACCTGTCCCGGGGAACCTACGTGTTCCCGCCGGGTCCGAGCCTGCGGTTGATCACCGATATGGTGGTCTACACGGTCGATCACATGCCGAAGTGGAACCCGATCAATATCTGCAGTTATCACCTGCAGGAGGCGGGCGCGACGCCGGTACAGGAGGTCGCCTACGCCATGTGCACGGCGATCGCCGTGCTGGACTCGGTGCGGGACTGCGGGCAGGTCGCGGCGCACGATTTCGCCACCGTCGTCGGGCGGATGTCGTTTTTCGTCAACGCCGGGGTGCGCTTCGTCGAGGAGATGTGCAAGCTGCGTGCCTTCGGGCGGCTGTGGAACGAGACCTGCCGGGACCGCTACGGTGTCGACGATCCCAAGCTGCGCCGTTTCCGGTATGGCGTGCAGGTCAACTCGCTGGGGCTGACCGAGCCGCAGCCGGAGAACAACGTCCAGCGCATCGTGCTGGAGATGCTCGCCGTGACGCTGTCCCGGGACGCTCGAGCGCGTGCGGTGCAGCTGCCTGCGTGGAACGAGGCGTTGGGCCTGCCCCGGCCCTGGGACCAGCAGTGGGCGCTGCGGATGCAGCAGGTGCTGGCCTATGAGACCGACCTGCTGGAGTACGAGGACCTGTTCGACGGCTCCCGGGTGGTCGAGGCCCGGGTCGCCGAGATCGCTGAGGGTGCCCAGGCGGAGATCGACCGGGTGCAGGGCATGGGTGGGGCCATCGCCGCGGTGGAGTCGGGGTACATGAAGTCGGAGCTGGTGTCGTCGCTGGCGGCGCGGCGCCGGCGGATCGAGGACGGCGACGACGTGGTCGTCGGGGTGAACCGGTTCGTCGAGACCGACCCCAGCCCGCTGCAGACCGGAGCGGTCGGAGCTGTCGAGACCGTCGACCCGGCGACCGAGGCCCAGGTGATCGAAGCGATCCGGACCTGGCGGGCCGGCCGGGATCCCGCAGCGGTGGAGGCTTCGCTGCGCGAGCTGGCGCAGACTGCCAAGACCGACGCCAACCTGGTCGAGGCGTCGATGGCTTGTGCTCGCGCTGGGGTGACGACGGGGGAGTGGGCTGGGACGCTGCGCGAGGTGTTCGGCGAGTACCGGGCGCCGACCGGCATCGCCGGCGCGGCGGCGGCAGGTCAGGCGGGGGATGCGATCGCGCGGGTTCGGGACCGGGTGCGCGCGGTCAGTGCGGAGCTGGGGGAGCGGCTGCGGATGCTGGTCGGCAAACCCGGCCTGGACGGGCACTCCAACGGCGCCGAGCAGGTGGCGGTGCGGGCCCGTGACGTCGGCTTCGAGGTGATCTACCAGGGCATCCGGCTCACTCCGGCGGAGATCGTCGCGGCCGCGGTGCAGGAGGACGTGCACGTGGTCGGGCTCTCAGTGCTCTCCGGCTCGCATCTGGAAGTGGTGCCCGCCGTGGTCGAGGGGTTGCGCGCGGCGGGCGCTGGGAACATCCCCGTGGTGGTCGGCGGGATCATCCCGCCGCAGGACGCCGAGTTGCTGCTCGCTCGCGGGGTGGCCCGGGTGTTCACCCCGAAGGACTTCGAGCTCACCGCCATCATGGACCGGATCGTGGACCTCATCCGCCCCCGCGGTGAAAGTCAGGGTCGATACACGTCCACCCGGTGATCGATCCGCAGCGCCCTGATCACTCCTTGGGCTCGTCGATCCAGCAGCGGCAGGCACACCGACGAGGATAAGGGTGGCCAGGACCAGCAGGACGACCATCACGATCAGGACCAGCAAGACGAGCAGGAATGATTGCTGCGCAGCAGGACCTGATTGCGCTCGTCGGTGACTCCCTCACGGATTCCTGGCGGCCGACGTTCACCGGATCGGTACCGGCACCGGGTACAACGCGACACTGTCGGCCTGGGCGTCGGGAACGTGGTGAGCATCGAGATCGCCCAATAGGCCCGGACCAGCCTGACCACGCGGGCCACCACATCGTGTGATCACCGGAGACGGCGCGGCCGGTTATCGACCCGGTGCCCCCTATGACCGGATTATCGTCACCTGCTCGGTCGCCACCGTGCCCTGGGCCTGGGTGGAACAGACCCGGCCCGGTGGAGTGATCGTCGCCCCGTGGGGGCCGCCGATGGCCAACGACCACCTGCTGCGCATCACGGTCGGCCTCGACGGCGGGGCGGGCACCATCGTGGATTCGGTCGGGTTCATGCGGTTGCGCGCCAGCGCTGGCAGGTCACCGACGAGCCCGATGGCTTTCCCGGCGGCGGGTCCCAGGTCTGCGAGCACGACGTAGGGCGCCTGGGCCAGGGTGAGAGGAGACCTTGCCGGCGCAGGACTCGTCCACGATGTCGCTCAGGAGGCGTCCGCGACCGGGTGGTTGCGCCGGATGGAGCTGCCTGCGACGCGGCGATGGTGACCGCCGGGTCTATCGCCGCAGCTCCTGGTCACGCCGAGACTGCCAGAGAGCGAGCATCAGCCGTCAAGGGCATCTAGGTCAGCTAAGTCCTGGGGTCGCCCACTCGCTGTCTTGTTGCGGCGCAGGTCGGCGAGGCCGATGAACGGCACCACGACCTCATCGAGCTGAACTTCGACGCGGTTAGCGTAGCAATCATCGAACGCGACACCATCGACAGACGTGAGGAGATCGATCCGCAACGGCGGATAGCCCAGCTGTACGACCCGATTAGGCTGCATGAAATCTGCCGCCGTCAACCCCACTGAGCCGAACCCGAAGTCATCAAGGGCACACAGTAACCGCATCGCGTTGTCGGGATGAACGAGCACCCACACATCGAGATCACCCGTATAGCGCGGGTGGCCGTGCACGGCAACGGCGTAGCCTCCGACCACCAGAAAACGCACCTCATGGGCGCTCAAGAATCCGATGAACTCGCTGAAGTCGCGGTCGAGACGCATTCGTCCATCCATGCTGGCGCTGGCGCAACAACTCGACAGCTGCGACGCGCTCGGCCCGAGACCGTGCACGCCAGTGCGCCGCGTCACCCGACTTCTCGTGGAGTTGACGACGCGTCACGACGCGCGCGAGCTGCCGCACGATGCGATCATAACCAGCACGCGGTACACGCATGACTTCGGGAGGCTGCCGGCGTCGTCGGCAGTGAGAGGCCAGCCGATGACCGGGGTCTCGTGTTGGCGGTGCCAGCGGATGCCGGATTCGAGGAAGCTGTCGAGAACTGCGGCTGGGTTGCCCACCTCGTGCTCGGTCCGCAGATCCTTGACCATCTGGTAGAGGTGCAGCACGATGGCGGGCGCCCTGAGCCGGATGCCCGTGGAGAAGTCGGTCGTCGCCAGCGGTCTGGTCAAGCCCCAGTTCTCCGGGGGTCCCATGGCCGTGGCCGAGAAGGGCGACCTGGAGCGCTACCTCGGGCTTGAACCTGCCCCCGAACTCGTTCTGGTCCGAGCCCGCCTAGGCCTGACCGTGATCGACCTCGCGGGCGGTATCGAGCAACCCCATGCCGCGCAGGCCGCCATCCGTCTCGTGCATGAGGCGGTGGCGACCGGGGACGGGTTGGTGTGTTCGCGGCAGTGCTCCGTTCGACCATCTGCGTGCAGGCCGGAGATCGCGTGGGCTGTCGATGGCGGTCGACGGGGTAGCACCGCTGGACTCGGTCCGGGCCCGGGAGCGGCTCGTGCCGCTGGCCGCCGTGTTGGAGGCCAGGCCGGGCAGCGACCATCGCGAGCTGGCCCGGATGGCACGCCAGGTCGCGACGCTTGATTCCGGACCCACCGAGCAGCTCACCGGGGGTAGCAGCGGATGCGGTTCGGCGCCGGATCGACGTGCGGGACGGGGATCTCACTGGGGTCTCACTCGGTGGTGACGGGCTTCCCAAGCCGCTCGACGACAGTCCACGATGGACCGTTGACCGCGATTTCTTGTACCGGTGAGTGTTCACCCACCGAGAGACCGACGAGTGGTCACGCAAGACGAAGATCGAACAGGCCACGATGAGTGCCATGGCGCGGCCCGCTCATACCAGCCTGGTGGTTACTGGGAGCGGGCCGCCACCGGTCAGTGTGTCGCCGCCTGGCCGAAACACGCTTCTCAGTTCGGGGTGCAGGGGCGCGGCGGTGCGGGCTGTAGGCGACGCGGGTGATCAGCGGGCAAGGCGGGACACGATGTCGGAGCCTTCGGAACGAAGGTGCTCCTCGGACTGGTCCAGATCACTGCCCTCGCCGATCACCCACAGGTAGCGGCAGATCGCGAAGAGGAGAGCGATCTGGCCACTGCGGGTTCCCAAGACCGGAATAGCGCGGACTCGCCGGGCTGTAGGTTGATGCGGCAGGCTGTTGCAGTAGAGGGTTGCCGCGTCGTATCCGCCGGGTGCCGGCCGCCAACTTTCCCAGTCCGGGATGCACAGCTTCGGCCCGCGCAGATTTCCCCAGTGCAGATCCGCATGCGCTGTCGCCCATTCCAGGCCGGCGAAGGTGTCTTCGGTCCGAGTGACCCCGAAATGCTGGCGAACGCCGTTAATGGTGTAGCGCACAGCGCCCAACTCGTACTCCATGTTCACCGGGTACGCGGCCAGCGCGTCTAGCGCGACGTCGAGGTCCGCCCACCAGGATTCCGGTAGGTACGGGTCGTTGAACAGCACGCCACCCAGGGCGATCGTGGACCCCGAGGCCAGGGTCATCACCTCGCCCCGGAGCCGACGACCGGCGAGGTAACTGTCGGTATGGTGCCAGTCGGCCCACCGGAGCACCTCAGGTTTGGGGACACCGCGGATCGAATTGGCTTCCACGTTGCCGTCCCAGCGACAGGCCGGCTGGTAGTCGGGTTCTTCCACGACCACGCGCAGCCACACGTCTCGGTAGCCGTCGCGGGCCGTGGCGCCAGCCGAGCGCATGTCGTAGGTGTTCACCGCCTCACCGGCCAGCTCGACGCCGAACCGGGCCGCCGCCGCGTCGAGCTGACCCTGCAACCAGACCCGGCGTTGCTCAACGGCCTTCTCGATCTCGTCGGTGTCCATGGTCATTTCTTAGTGAACTCCCCGTCCTTGTAGTGGCTACCTCCCTTGCGTCCCCATCCTCACACGTCGGGACGCCCACGTTATAGTCGGCGATCATGTCGGTCCACACAGGATCAACTGTGGCGGTGGCCTCCACCAGATCCGCCAGTGCCAACACCGGCGCCTGCACGGACGTTCGGCAATGTTCGGTTTCTGTGGCCGTGAATGTGCCGTGCTCGAAATATCGGTCTCCCGCGTGCGCACCCTGGCAGTAGGCGAAGAACTCACACGTCGCCTTACACCGTTCCAGGCCGACCAGAAACTCCCGGACATAGCGCAGTTCACCCGCGCGACGGAGAATGGCCGGCAACGTTTCCGTCATGACGTTTCCGGCGACGAAATCGTAGTACGCCGTGTCGGCGACGCCGAGCAGTTCCGGCGAGAGCAGCACGACATCACCATTCCACGCGACCGTGGGAATAGGTCATGCGCAGCGTCGGCAGCGCGCACCGCCGGTTCTAAGCCGAGGAACCCGAGCAGCCGTTGGACTTCCCGCACCGTCACGTCACGGTTCTGCCGGCACCACGCGAAGGTGTCCCGCCAGAAACGGCGCGCATCCTCCAGGGCCGGCGTGTCACCGAGAGCGTTTGCGCCCTCTTTCGCCTCGATGTTGAACCCCACCCACTGGCAGCCAAGATCCCGCAGGAAGTCCAACACCTCCACGGCCTGGTGTGTGCTGTCCCGGCTGACCACGGCGAGCACGATGAACGGAATGCCGTGCCGCTTCAACGTCTCGATGCCGGCCACGATCCGGTCGAACAGAGGCCGGCCCGCACGGTCCACCCGGTGACGGTTCGCCTGTCGCGGCCCGTCGATGCTCACCCCTACACCGATCTCGTACCGCTCGAACAACTCACACCACGCATCGGTGATGAGCGTGGCGCCGGTCTGCACCTTGTGCCGCACTCGGCCCGCCCGCCGGAGCGGCTCGAACGGCTCCAGCAATGCCGCCAACCGCCGAGGCCCGACCGCCAACGGTTCGCCGCCGTGCCACACAGCCTCAACCGGCGGCCAGCCCGGCTCAATGCTCGCAGCAACCGCAGCCGCGACGGTCGGCGACATGTCCCGCTTGAGATGCCGCTGCGGCAGATAGCAATACGTACACGCGAAAGGACACAAACTCGTCGGCTGCACAATGATCGTCCCCGGACGACTAGTCAACGGCGGTTGTATTCCAGCGGGGTCCTGGTCGCCGCGTTGCAGTTCGGCTGGCGGATCATCAGCCCTGTCCCGACCGGCGGCACCGGCCGGGACGGCACCGGTCTGGATCAGGGTCAGTGCCGGACGGTCCATCCCTGTGATGACACCCGCGCCGTCGAGAAGCTGCTGGCTGCCCGGGCCCGCGCCCCGCCGGTCGGGCAACTGGCCCTGGCCCTGCCGTCGTGGCCGGAAGCCGCCGAGGCGATGGCCGGCTTCTACACTCGGCTCGCCGAGGACGTCACCACGCCGGCCCGATCGACCCGCACCGGTAGCGCTGCGCCAACCGGGCGCACGCCGATTCCTGTCACGCCGGTCCACCGACGGCGAGGTGTTCGACTTCGGCACCCACGCCAACGACTTCCTGGTGCGTCGCGAGGAGTCACTGGCCACAGAGACGTCCTCGTCCGGGTGCCTGGCGGCGGAGCCGTCCCGGAGCACGTACACACCGACATCGAGCTGACCGGGTCGGTGCCTCCGCGGTGGCCCACGCCGTGGCGGTCCAGTCCTGTTTCCGGGCGACCGGGCGCGCCCCACGCCGAGCCGTTGGCGGTCTTTCGGTCGGCGGAGACGGCGTTCGGGGTCGACGAGGGCGGCCGGCGGATGTGGCCACGCGACTTCACCGCGCTGGACACGACGTTGCGCCGGGATCCCCACACCTACCGGGTCCGACGGCTCGGCCCGTTCGAGTACGTCAAGTCGGTCACCGCCCGCGGATCCTCACTGCCGAGCTGGCTGACCGACGCAGCAGGCGGGGCTCCCGGGCAGCCGGCTCGGCTGGGTCGGCATCGGCCCGGTCCGGGGCGATGCCCTGCGGGAACTCCCAGCGTCGCGCTGCCACCGGGGTAGCGGTACTGCGCGACCAAGTGCATTCGGTCACCGGGTCTGCACGCTCCCGATCCTGCCTGGCCCTCTACGCTGGTCCACCGTGCGCCTCGTGATCGCTCGCTGCCAGGTGGATTATGTGGGTCGGCTGACCGCGCATCTGCCGATGGCGTTGCGGCTGCTGCTGGTCAAGGCGGACGGGTCGGTGAGCGTGCACGCCGACGGTGGCGCCTACAAACCGTTGAACTGGATGAGCCCGCCCTGCACATTGGCCGAGCAGCCCGGACGCTGGACGGTCTCCAACCGGGCCGGCGAGCAGCTGATCATCGAGATCGACGAGGTGGTGCACGATTCGCGCCACGAACTCGGAGTGGATCCCGGCCTGGTCAAAGACGGCGTCGAGGCACACCTACAGGCTCTGCTCGCCGAACACGTCACCACCCTGGGCAAGGGTTGGACGCTGGTGCGGCGGGAGTTTCCCACCGCGATCGGGCCGGTCGACCTGATGTGCCGGGACGCTGAGGGGGTCTCGGTCGCGGTGGAGATCGAGATCGACGGCTCCCCGTCAAGCGTACCGAGCGGTAGTTATGTCGCGGTAGAGGTAAAGCGGCATGCTACCATCGACGCTGTTGAGCAGCTTGATCGCTACTTGGAGTTCCTCAACCGTGACCCTCAGTTATCACCCGTTCGGGGTATCCTGGCCGCTCAGACGATCACAAAGCAGGCCCGTACCGTGGCCGAGGACCGGGGCATCCGATGTGTGCTATTGGACTACGACCAGCTTCGAGGTTTGGCTTCGAGTGAACTGACCTTGTTTTGAAAACCGGGGTTACAACAACCCCCCTTGTGATATGTATGACACAAGGTAAGTATGATGTTCATATAGAGCCTCTATCGCAATAATGGTAAACCACCTTTCAGTGGCGGATGGTTTGTGGTTATGGCTCAATTGCCCACAGGTCAGGTAAGTAATCATTACAAGACAAAGATTGACAATTGTTTGATGTCCCCATGTGAGAGCGGGCAGACAAGTGGGACGGCCATACGCCACTAGACGTGTTAGCCAGGCTTGCTGATCCTCTGAAATAACCCATACGGTAAGATATCCCCGTGGACCCTGACAACCTGACTCCCGCCATGGCAGAAGCCTGCGCTTCACGAGACGTATCAGCGATCTTTCGTCTCCTGAAGGACGGCGGCATGGCTCAGCGTGAGATAGCCATCCTGGTGAGGATGAAGCAGTCTGAGGTATCGGAGATTCTCAAGGGCCGCCAGGTGCAGGCATATGACGTATTTGTCCGGGTTGCTGACGGTCTCGGCATCCCTCGCGGAGCCATGGGCCTCGCTTACACTGAGGATGAACCTGAGCCCGAGGTGGATGAGAACGTGGAACGCCGGAAGCTGTTGGCTCTCGCCGCAGCGATCTTGTTTGGACAGCCGGTCTTCGGCCGGCCGGAGCCCCTGATCGTCCGTAAGGTCTTGCTCAACCCACCCCGCCGCATCGGCGCCAGTGACCTCAAAATGTACGAAGCCACTATGCTCCAGCTCCAGGACCTCCAGCGACAGGTTGGCGGTCGGGCGACCAGGGAACCGCTAGCTGCCACAGCCAAGGCCGGGGAACAGCTCCTACAAGCTGAGGCGACTCCCGAAGTCCATCAACGTATGAGGTTCCTAGTCTCGGACGTTCACCGCCGAGCAGGCTGGGCATGTGGTGACTCAGGCCTCATAGACGACCACCGGGCACACATGCACTTAGCGCTCGATTTTGCCGCTGGTGACTCTGACCGGGTGGCGCTGGTCCTTCAAACAGCCGGAGCAATGGAAAAATCTTTAGGTAATTCAGAGTTCGCCCTCAAGCTCCTACAAGTTGGCCAGGTGGCAGCCAAGACATCAGATGACCCACAAGTTCGGGCCGTGCTCGGTGGGGAAACCGTAGACGGGTATGTCGCTTTAGACAGACCTGACATGGCCAGGAAAGAACTGGCTACTGCCAGAAGTTTGTTTGCGGATGCTGATATCACTCGATCTCTCCCTGGCTTCGCCTCTTACGGCAATGGTCATGGCGTTTTGGCGTCGGCCGAACTTAGGTTGGGGAACTTCACTGGCGCTAGGAATGAAATTATGACCGCCCTCCGCAAGAGACCGAAGTATGATCATTGGTGCAATGCGCTGGATACCATTATCTTGGCTACGGTAGATATACGTGCCGGCGAAGTCGGAGGGGCAATCCAGAATACACGGAGGGCGCTGACACTGGTTGAACAGGTGGGATCGTGGCAACTGCAGGAACGGCTGATTCCGTTAGCTGTGGAGCTTGAGAAGCGTAATGACAGCACGTGTCAGGACTTGGCGAGGATCGTGCGGCAAGTCAGGGTAGCGTAAATGGTATAACGGAGAAAGAAGCGACACCCGCCAATAACTACCCAGGCCACACCATTAAGCGGTAATCTGCGTGACCAGTCAGCTCACCTGGTACCTGGAGTTGCTGAACCGCGACTCGCTGCTGGCTCCCGTGCGGGGCGTGTTCGCCGCTCAGCAGATCAAACCGCAGGCCCGCACCCTGACCGAGGACCGGGGCATCCGCTGCGTCGTGCTGGACTACGACGCCCTGCGCAGTGCCGATTCCGACGAGTTCCAGATTTTCTGACCCGCGATTACCCGGAGGAGACTCGGGTCAGTCGTGCACGCCACCACGCCACCTGTCCCGGGTCGGTCAGCCCGTAGGTGTCCAACAGCGTGGGTGCGGGTGGGGTACGCGGAACCGGCAGGTAGCCACCGACAGGCCGTAGCGAGGAGGCGTGGGGCACGACATCGCCGCGCAGCAGGGACAGGGTGCCCAGGCCGCAGGCGAAGTCCAGCTCGGGGAGCGCGCCCGCCAACGCGAGTTGGGCGGCCAGCCCGACGCTGGTCTCCAGTGCGGAGGAGACCACGCAGGGCAGTCCGGCGGCCTCGGCCACCTGTAACGAGCGGCGCACCCCGCCCAGTGGCGTGCACTTGATCACCGCGACGTCGGCCGCGCCCGCGACCGCGACCTGGAGCGGGTCTTCGGCGCGGCGGATGGACTCGTCGGCGGCGATCCGCACGGCGACTTTCCGGCGGACCGTGGCCAGCTCGTCGATGGTTCGGCAGGGCTGTTCCACATACTGCAACCCGCCAGCGGCCTTGTCGAGCTGCGGGATCACCACGACGGCCGTGTCGGTGTCCCAGAGTCCGTTGGCGTCCACCCGGACATGGCCGTGCGGGCCGAGGGCATCGCGGACCGCCTCGACGCGGGCGAGGTCGTCACCGAGTGAGGTGGGATGGTCGGCGACTTTGACCTTCGCCGTGCCGCAACCGGAGGCGGACACGATCTCGTGCGCGCGCTCCGGGCCCACCGCGGGAACGGTGCAGTTGATCGGGACACGGTCCCGGACCGGTTCGGGCCAGCCGACCGTCGCGGCCTCGACAGCGGTGGCCAACCAGCTCGCTGCCTCGCGGTCGTCGTACTCCCGGAACGGGCAGAACTCGCCCCACCCGCGGGGTCCTTCGATCAGCATCCCCTCACGGATCGTGATGCCCCGGAACCGGATCGTCATGGGGATGGCATAGATGCGGGCCCCCTGGACGTCGATGCCGTCGAAGTCGATGGTGTCGCTCGTCATGTCATGATGTCCTCATCGTCGTGGGTGAAAAGGCCGTGATCTCGCGCGTAACAGCGTGGTCGCCCCGTGATGCAGTAGCTGCACCGCCCCTTCCCGGATCCGGCCCGGAGCGGAAGTCCATCCGTCGCAGATGCGTAGCGGTCAGGCAGCAGGTGGCTATCGACAACCGGCCGTACTCACTGCGCGGGGACGCCGGTGGCCTGTATGCACGTGCACGTTCCGGGAGATGATGCAGCGGCCGTACCCTTCGTATAGGGCGATGTGGAAAGAGGACGACGATGGCTCAGACCGTGGGCAGCGGCCACCAGACCCTCGAGGGGGGCACCTGCTTCCCGTCGATGGACCCGCGAACCGGCAAGGTCGTCGACTATCACCAGGTGGATGACGAGGCAGCGGTGCAGGCCGCCGTCGCTCGTGCCCGCGAGGCGGCCGCGTGGTGGGGTGGGCTCGGGTTCACCGAACGCCGCCACCGGCTGATGTCCTGGCGCTCGGCGCTGACCAGGCAGATCGACGACCTGGCCGGGTTGATCACTGCCGAGACCGGCAAGCCGCGGGATGACGCCCGGCTGGAATGCGTGCTCGTGGTCGCACACCTGGACTGGGCTGCGCGCAACGCCGAGCGGGTGCTGCGTCGCCGCCGGGTGGGATCGGGCCTGCTGATGCTGCAGGAAGCGTCGACTGTGGAGTATGAGCCCTGTGGCGTGGTCGGCGTGATCGGACCATGGAACTATCCCGCCCACACCCCGATGGGGTCGATCGGCTACGCGCTGGCCGCAGGCAACGCCGTGGTGTTCAAGCCCAGTGAGCTGACCCCCGGAGTGGGCCGGGCGCTGGCTGAGAGTCTCGCTCGGGTGGTGACCGAACACCCGCTGCTGCAGGTCGTCACCGGTTTCGGTGAGACCGGTGCGGCGCTGTGCCGGGCCGGGGTGGACAAGCTGGCGTTCACCGGGTCCGCGACCACCGCGAAGAAGGTGATGGCGATGTGCGCCGAGACGCTCACCCCGGTGGTGCTGGAGTGTGGCGGCAACGACGCGCTGCTGGTCGATGCCGACGCCGACCTCGCCGCAGCCGCCGATGCCGCGGTCTGGGGCGCGATGGCGAATGCCGGACAGACCTGCGTCGGGGTGGAGCGGGTGTACGTCGTCGACGACGTTGCCCAAGACTTCACCGACCGGGTCGTCGCCCAGACTCGGAGTTTGCGGACCGGCGGCCAGCCCACCGCTGATCTGGGGCCGATCACCAGGCCGGCCCAGGTCGAGGTGATTCGCGATCATCTCGAGGACGCACTCGCCCGCGGTGGCACCGCGCTGGTCGGCGGTGCGGAGTCGATCCGCCCGCCTTACGTGGAGCCGGTCGTGCTGGCCGACGTCCCGGACACCGCGACCATGATGACCGAGGAGACCTTCGGCCCGACCCTTACGGTGCACCGGGTTGCGAACCTGGACGACGCGGTGGCACGGATCAATACCGGCCGCCACGGGCTGGGCGCGGCCGTCTTCTCCGCGCGCCGCGGCGCGGAGATCGCCGCCAGGTTGCGGTGCGGGATGGTCGCGGTCAACAGCGTCGTCTCTTATGCCGCGGTGCCCTCACTGCCCTTCGGTGGCGTGGGCGAGTCCGGATTCGGGCGGATCCACGGAGCCGATGGTCTGCGCGAGTTCACCCGTCCCAAGGCGGTCACCCGCCGCCGGTTCCGTCCTGCGGTGCCGGTGCTCACTTTCGCCCGCCCCGCGTGGGCCGTCCGGCTGCTGCTGCGGATCGTCCGGGTGCGCTACGGTCGCTGAGCAGGCGGCGCTCCGGGCCACCTCGGGGAGGCAGCGGATGGCAGCACAGATCAAGACGGTCGGCGTGGTGGGCATGGGCACGATGGGCGCCGGGATCGCCGAGGTGCTCGCCCGTACGGGACTCGACGTGGTGGCAGTCGAGGTCGATGACCACGGAGTGATGCGGGGTCGGGGGCATCTCGAACACTCCACCGGCCGCGCCTTGGAGCGCGGGAAGCTCGACGAGACGGCCCGGCGCGAGCTGCTCGATCGGATCAGGTTCACCACGACGCTGGCCGATCTGGCCGATGTCGACCTCGTTGTCGAGGCCGTGCCAGAGCGCTTGGACCTCAAAAGCCGGTTGTTCACCGAGCTGGACGGGATCGTGCGCAGCGATGTCGCACTGGCTTCCAACACCTCGAGCTTGTCGATCACCCAGCTCGCGGTGCAGACCAAGCGGCCGGACCGGGTGGTCGGCATGCATTTCTTCAATCCGGCGCCGGTGCTCAAGCTGGTCGAAGTGGTCCGCACCGTGGTCACCGATCCGGAGGTCATCAGCGACGTCACGGCCCTTGCCCAGACACTGGGCAAGAACCCGGTGGTGGTCGGGGACCGGGCCGGGTTCATCGCCAATGGACTGCTGTTCGGCTACCTCAACCACGCGGCACGCATGTTCGAGCAGCGTTACGCGACCAGGGAGGATCTCGACGCCGCGATGCGCTTCGGCTGCGGGTATCCGATGGGACCGCTGGCGCTACTGGACCTGATCGGTTTGGACACTGCCTACGAGATCCTCGACGCGCTGTACCGGCAGTCCGCCGACCGGCTGCACGCGCCGGTGCCGGTGCTCAAGCAGATGATCACCGCTGGGCTGCTCGGTCGGAAGTCAGGTCGAGGTTTCTACACCTACGCGGGGCAGGACTCATCGACGGTAGTGCCCGACGCCGCCACTCCGACCGACGGAGATTCCGGCGTCGAGACCCGCCCGATCGGCACGGTCGGCGTGGTGGGCACCGGGACGATGGCCACCGGCATCGTCGAGGTGCTGGTCAAGGGCGGGCACGACGTGATCGTCCGAGGCCGCAGCAACAGCCGGACCCAAGACGCAGTCGCGGCGATCACCCGCTCGCTGGACAAGGCCGTCAACCGCGGCAAGCTCTCCGAGCCGGACCGTGACGCTGCCCTGGGGCGGATCTCCACCACCACCTCGCTGGACGATTTCGCCAGTGTCGACTTGGTCGTGGAGGCGGTAGCCGAGGAGCTGGACGTCAAGCGAGGGATCTTCGCCACCCTGGACGAGGTGTGCAAACCGGGCGCGATCCTGGCGACCACCACCTCGTCACTCCCGGTAGTCGAGTGCGCGGCAGCGACCTCCCGCCCAGGCGACGTGGTGGGGATGCACTTCTTCAACCCCGCGCCGGTGATGAAGCTGGTCGAGGTGGTGGTGACCATCAGCACCACGGCCGAGGTGGCGGCCACCGCCCGCCAGCTCGCCCGTTCGTTGGGCAAGGTGGCGGTGACGTGCGGCGATCGCGCCGGTTTCATCGTCAACGCGTTGCTGTTTCCCTACCTCAACGACGCGGTGCGGATGCTGGAGGCGCACTACGCCTCAGCTGACGACATCGATACCGCGATGAAGGTCGGCGCCGCGCTGCCGATGGGCCCTTTCGCGCTGCTCGATGTGGTGGGTCTGGACGTCTCACTGGCTATCCAACGCAGCCTCTACCAAGAGTTTCGCGAGCCGGGGTTCGCGCCGGCACCCTTGCTGGAGCAGCTGGTCACCGCAGGCCGACTGGGTCGCAAGACCGGCAAGGGCTTTCGTGACTACTCGTGAGTGACCCGGGCTCGGGTCACTCGGCACACAGGGTTTTGTGCTCTAGCCGCAGCAACCGCCTCCGCAACATCCGCCGGTGGCGGTGGGGGACACGCGCCCTGCTGATGAGGCACCGGACAGTGTCCCACTCGACAATGCGATGGTGGACAGCAGCCGGACGGTGTTGTGGTGCCCGGACGGGCACTGCGCTGGGTCTCTCGACGCGGTCATCGACCGGCTGAGTTCAAAGGTCGTCGAGCACTCTCGGCACCGGAACTCATAGCGTGGCATGACTTGCAGACTACCGGTACTACCGTGGGTGGTTATGCCTCGCCGTAATCTCTCACGCCGCGCTCGCGGTGCTGTCCCGCCTCCTGCGGTGGGTGGGACGGGCTGGGCGCACCGGGAGAGCGGCACGGACGGGGATTGGGTGGTCCGGACGGTTCCCGGCGAGCAGGCTGTCAAGAGCTACCGGTGCCCCGGCTGCGACCACGAGATCAGAACGGGCACGGTGCACGTGGTGGCCTGGCCGGCTGGGGAGCAGGGGTCCGCGGCCGACCGGCGACACTGGCACACCGGCTGCTGGATCGCCCGTACCCGCCGGGCACCTACTCGCAGACAGTGGTGAAGGAGCCGTCAACTTCGTTGAGACTGCTCTCCGGCGAGCACATCGTTTTCCTCCGGCACCGGGGAGAGGCGTAGCAAGGCATCGTCGAGTTTCGAGCTCACTGACTGGAGCTGGCCGGTGAGCTGGCGGCGGAGGGTACGCAGTGCTTCCACCCGTCGGGTGGCCTCCCGCACCCTGGCGACAGCCGTCTGATCGGCCTCGGTCACCAGACGGCGGGCCACGTCGGTGGCTTCGTCGATGCGCCGTTTCGCTTCGATCTTGCTGGTCGCCTCCTCCTGCGCCAGCTTGCGTGTCGCGTCGCGTCGCCGGGCTGACATGGTGATGTCGAAGTCTTCCTCGGTCTGCTGCCGGCGGGCGGCCGATTCGGCGTCGAGCTGCTCGGCTCGCTGCTTGCCCAGCGCCACGATCTGCTCGCTCCGGCGACGCGCATCGGCCATGGTCCGCTCGTGCTCGGACTCCATCACGGTGCGCCGCCGCTGTGTCTCCCCGATCATCTGTTCGTAACGGACGCGCAGTTCATCTGCCTCGCGCTCGGCGTCGGCCCTGATCTCGGCGGCAGCCGTGGTGGCCTTGACGTGGATCTCGGCGGCCTCGTTCTGGGCCGACCGCAGCATCCGCGTTACGCGCTCACTCATGCCCTCGACAGAGGTGGGCGGTGCAGCGAGCCGCTTCAGTTGGGCGTGCAGGTCATCGATCTCCCCGCGAGCCGCCTCCAGTGCCCGGGCGAGCTCCGCAGCCTGCGCAGCTCCGGCATCGCGATCCGCCACTGCAATCCGCAGATCGGCCCGTAGCTGCTCAAGCTGGTAATCCACCTGCACGCAGTCGTATCCGCGACGGACGATGTCGAACATGGATCGCATCGGAAGCAGATCACGATCGTCGACTGAGCCCATGCAGCTACGTTACTCGGGTGGCGGTAACCCCGGGTAAGCCGTTCGGCGGTTGTCAGACCCCCCGGAAGCGGTTGATACCGGCCAGATGCGTCTCGCGAAGCTCGGGGTTGCTCACTCCGAGGCCCTCTTCGGGGGCCAGGCACAGCACGCCGACCTTGCCCTGGTGGATGTTGCGGTGCATGTCGTGGGCGGCTTGCCCGGTCTGCTCCAGTGGGTACACCCGAGACAGCGTCGGGTGGACCTTGCCCCTGGCGATCAGCCGGTTGGCCTCCCACGCTTCGCGGTAGTTGGCGAAATGCGAGCCGACAATCCGCTTGAGGTTCATCCAGAGGTAGCGGTTGTCGTACACGTGACTAAAGCCGGAGGTGGAGGCGCAGGTGACGATCGTGCCGCCTCGCTTGGCGACGTAGACGCTGGCGCCGAAGGTCTCCCGCCCCGGGTGCTCGAATACGATGTCGGGGTCGTCCCCCCCGGTGAGCTCACGGATCTTGGCGCCGAACCGCTTCCACTCCTTCGGATCCTGGTTGTGCTCGTCCTTCCAGAACTTGTAGCCCTCAGCGTTGCGGTCGATGACCAGTTCGGCACCCATTCGAAGACAGATCTCAGCCTTCTCGGGGCTGGAGACCACACAGACCGGGATGGCGCCGCCGCCGAGCGCCATTTGAGTGGCGTACGAGCCTAGCCCGCCGGATGCCCCCCAGATGAGCACCGTGTCACCCTGTTTCACATCCGCACCATTGCGGGAGACCAGCTGCCGGTACGCGGTGGAGTTGACCAGACCCGGGCTGGCTGCCTCCTCCCAGGTCAGATGCGCCGGTTTGGGCATCAGCTGGTTGGATTTGACCAATGCGAGTTCGGCAAGGCCGCCGAAGTTCGTCTCGAAGCCCCAGATGCGCTGCTCGGGGTCGAGCATCGTGTCGTCGTGGCCGTCTGGATGCTCCAGCTCGACGGACAGGCAGTGCGCCACCACCTCGTCGCCGGGACGCCAGGCGTTCACCCCCGCTCCGGTGCGCAATACCACGCCGGCCAGGTCCGACCCGACCACGTGGTAGGGCAGGTCGTGCCGGGCGGCCAGGGGGGAGGTGCGGCCGTAGCGTTTGAGAAAACCGAAGGTGGGCAGCGGTTCGAAGATCGACGTCCATACTGTGTTGTAGTTGATGGCGCTGGCCATCACGGCGACCAGCGCCTCGCCCGGACCCAGTTCCGGGACCGGTACCTCGTCCAGGTGCAGGGATCGGCGTGGGTCCTTGTCCCGGCTGGGCACTCCGGCGAACATGTCGGTCTCGTCAGCGTGGACCGTGATTCCCTGGTAGCTTTCCGGTACTGGCAGCGAGCCGATGGTGTCGACGTCGTTGTTGAGGATGGCATCGAGGATCTTCTGCACGGTCGTCCCTTCGCTTCGCCCCTTACCGCTCGGGATAGCCGGCTATGCTGAGGTTAGCGATCAGTTTATCAATCCCCACAGCCTCGACAGAGTGAGGGAGACCACTCCCGCTACTCCGAGTGTTGAACGAGGTACGTGCGGTGACGCATACCCCTCATATCGCCGATGCTCGCATTCCGCGATGCGGCTGGTCGATTTTCTGATCCGGACCATTCCGGCTGGATCGCGGTTACGGGGAACCAATCAGGGATCTGCGCGACGTTACACCAAAGATCAAGTTTAGCGTGAACCGATCAGCTCGGTAGGTAGATGTGGAAGACGGTGCCGCCGTCGTTGGCTGCGCTGATGGTGCCGCCCATGCGGGTCACGGCATGGGCGGACCAGCGCCAGGCCCAGGCCACGGCCGCCGGGGGTCTCAGTCGTTTTGGTGGTCCAGCCGGGGTGACCATCTCCTCGAGGTGATCGATCGGCAGGCCAAGGTCGTTGTCTCGGACGATCATGCACAGCCCTCGGTTGTCGCTGCGCGCGCGAACAGTGTCCAGCTCGCGCATCACCGCCTGAAGCTCCGTGCGATCCTCGCGCACGGCGCGCAATATCGCCTGGTGATGCTGGTGCTGGCGGGCGATGACTGCGGGCTCCAAACCGAAGGTCTGCCGGTGTACCCGATCTGCAACGAGCAGCGACCCGGCGATTCCCACCGTGAGCGCGACCTCGGTCAACGCGACGAGGCCGAGCAACTGCTGCTGCTCCCACGTTGTGGTGCCGTTCGCACCGCGGTAGACCCCTACCATCGCCTCGATGCCGACGGTAAGCATGACGACACAGATCTGTAGCACGACCAACTGCCGTGCCAGGCTCCACCCACGCGAGTTCATCCCCGTCACCACCGGTCTCATCGTCGCACGCAATGCACAGTCGTCGTCTGCGGAAGGGCCACTCGATGCCGCGATCGTTAGCTGCCTTGCGAACTCGGTCGACCCACCTGCCGCTGACCCCCGACCAGCGCAACTCGTTCATCGCAGCCGTACTCGGCTGGACCATGGACGCCTTCGACTACTTCCTGGTCGTGGTGGTGCTCGGCGACATCGCCAAGGACAGCGCGTTCCGTGGCGGTGTGCCCGAGGCGCAGTTCGCCGTCGAGCTGGCGTTCATCACCACTGCCACGTTGATGATGCGGCCGGTCGGGGCGCTGATCTTCGGGCTGTGGGCCGATCGCGTCGGCCGGCGCATCCCGCTGATCGTGGATGTACTGCTGTACTCGGTGTGCGGCATGCTGTGCGCAATCGCACCGAACCTCACGGTGCTGCTGATCCTGCGGTTACTCTACGGCGTCGGCATGGGCGGGGAATGGGGTCTCGGCGCCGCGCTGGCGATGGAGAAGATCCCTCCTTCCCGCCGCGGTTTCTTCTCCGGGCTGCTGCAAGAGGGCTACGCACTCGGCTACCTGCTGGCCGCACTGGCCTACCTGCTGTTCCACTCCGCGCTGCACCTGCAGTGGCGCTGGATCTTCGTGCTTTCCATCATCCCGGCGTTGATCACCTTGCTGGTGCGGTCCGGGGTGAAGGAATCGGAGGTGTGGGAAGCAACTCGGGAAAGGATGCGTGCCACGCGAACTTCGATGAAGGACATCCTGCTCGACAGGAAGGTCATCCTGCGGTTCGTCTACCTCATCCTGCTGATGACGGCCTTCAACTGGATGAGCCACGGCACGCAGGACATCTACCCGAAGTTCCTCAAGGCCACCGACCAAGGCGGCGCCGCACTGTCAACCACCACGGCGACCTGGATCGTGGTGCTCTACAACATCGGCGCCATCGCTGGCGGACTGACCTTCGGCAGCCTCTCGGAACGGTTCGGCCGCCGGTACACGATCATCCTGTGCGCGGTGCTCGGGTTGCCACTGGTACCGATCTTCGCCTTCGCCGGGCACGGCATCGGGATGCTGGCACTCGGCTCGTTCCTGATGCAGGTGATGGTGCAGGGCGCCTGGGGCGTGATCCCGGCCCACCTCACCGAGATGTCGCCGGACGCCATTCGCGGGTTCTACCCCGGCGTGACCTACCAGCTGGGTAACCTGCTCGCCTCGCTGAACCTACCCATCCAGGAGACGCTCGCCGAACACCACGGCTACTCGTTCGCCCTGATGTCGACGGTGATCCCGACGCTGGTCGCGGTGATCATACTGACCGCGATCGGCAAGGAAGCCAAAGGCATCCGCTTCGGTAGCCCACTGCCACCGACGCGATCTGACTCGCTTGCACCGTATCTAGGACCTAGGCAGTGACAGCATGCCCACTGATGAGCGGCGGGAGACGACCGTCGATCAGGTCAGCGCGCAGGCAGCCACCCCGCGGGTGGCTAGGTGGCTAGCCTGCTGTGCCGGGATCGCGGGCGGGACGCTGGTTACTCACGCCAAGCTAGGCACCGTCGGTCCGGTCGGACGGCTGCACCGTGTGCTGGGTTTGGGTGGCTGCGTGGGCTGCTGGGGTTTCTGGTCGGTGGTGGTGGACCCAGTTGTCGATGTTGTGTTGGGGGGTGCGGGCGATGGCGAGGGCGCCGGGGGGGACGTCGTGGGTGATGACGGAGCCGGCGGCGGTGTAGGCGCCGTCGCCGATGGTGACCGGGGCGATGAACATGGTGTCGGCGCCGGTTTTGGCGTGGGCGCCGATGGTGGTGTGGTGTTTGGTGATGCCGTCGTAGTTGACGAAGACGGTGGCGGCGCCGATGTTGGTGGCTTCGCCGATGGTGGCGTCTCCGACGTAGCTGAGGTGGGGGACTTTGGCGTGGGGTCCCAGGTGGGTGTTCTTGGTTTCGACGAAGGTGCCGATTTTGGCGTGGTGGCCGATGTGGCTGCCGGGTCGCAGGTGGGCGAAGGGGCCGATCTGGGCGCCGGGGGCGATGGTGGCGTCGGTGGCGTGGGTGCGGACGATGGTCGCGCCGTCGCCGATGGTGCAGCCGGTCAGGGTGGTGTCGGGTCCGATCGTGGCGCCCGGGCCGATCACGGTGCCGGCGTGGAGTTGCACCCCGGGATGGATCACGACGTCGGGGGCCAGCGTGACGTCGACGTCGAGCCAGACCGAGCCGGGATCGATGATGGTGACCCCGGCGCGCATCCAGTGGGTGAGCAACCGCTGGTTGAGCTCGCGACCCACCGCGGCGAGCTGGACCCGGTCGTTGACCCCGGCCACCAGCCAGGGATCAGCACACGGGTAGGCCCCGACCCCGAGCCCGGCGGCGTGGACCAGGCCCACCACATCGGTCAGGTACACCTCCCCGTTTCCCCCCGCGGGACGCAACCGACCCAACGCCTGACGCAACACCCCCACCTCGAAGGCATACACCCCTGAATTGATCTCCTGGATAGCCCGCTGCGCCGCGGTGGCCTCACGATGCTCGACGATGCCGACGACCGCCCCCGCACCATCACGCACCACCCGCCCATACCCACCCGGGTCCGCCACCACCGCCGACACCACCGTCACCGCATTACCCACCCGATGATGCTCACCCACCAACCCCACCAACGTCGCGGTATCCAACAACGGCACATCCCCACAACAGACCACCACCGTGCCCACCAACCCCTGAGCCACCACACCCAACCCCACACCCACCGCATCACCCGTGCCCCGCTGCTCACCCTGCACCGCGACCACCACCCCCCGCCCCACCCCCGCCTCAACCCCCCGCAGATGAGCCTCCACCACCTCCCGACCATGACCCACCACCACCACCAAACACTCCGGACCCAACCCCGCCACCGCCCGCACCGCATGCTCCACCAACGACCGCCCCGCCACCGCATGCAACACCTTAGGAACCACCGAACGCATCCGAACACCCTCACCAGCAGCCAACACAATCCCCGCAACAAGACTCCCACCAGGGAGCGCCGATCTGGTCCTGGGCATTCTGGTGTCGTCGGTTCCGTCAGTGGCGTGGATACTGCGGGAGGTGCGCCCGTCGATATGCATTGATCAGTCCTCACGTTCCGTGACATTACGATCTGACATCAAGCGGCATTTGCTAGCGATTGAACTGTCCACGCCAGTCTGTTTACTATTGCTTCGACGATATCTTGCTGTTTCGCCTCGGCCCATACTCGAATCAGTGGCTCGGTGCCCGACGATCGTAGTATCACGCGAGCAGAGTCCTGGCAACGAGCCAATTCATCCGCCACGGCTGTTTGCACTCTCTCGCTCCTGGCTAGTGCGTTACCATCCGTACCGTCCACTCGAGCATTTCTTAACAGCTCGGGCCGGGCAGCCGGGCTCGGTGGGTCTGGCTGCCCGTCTGCCCGTCGCCCGTCGCCAGTCAGCCGGTCCGGGCACCCTCGTCAAGCACAAAGGGCACTCCGGGTTTGATGAGGTTCGGTCCTGGCACAAAGTGGATTCTGCGGGGTGGCGTGGGGGCGTGTCGAGCGGCGCGGGCCCGGTGAGCGGCGGGACCGACCGGTGCATCCTCCTTGGCCGGTGCGTACACCGGTGACTGGGTGGTGACCTTGGTCGAGGCTCCTGGTGGGGCGGGCACGATCGGCGCGACGCGGCCGGCCTGGGCTCCTGGGGGTGCGCGGGTGGCGGTGGCCGAGGGTGCCCCGATCGTGTCGTAGAGACTGTAGTCGTCGGTGGTCAACGTGCCGTTGCCGAAGCTGCTGAGCCCGAAGCTCAGGCCGGTGGCTCCGGCCGGGATGGGCGGGGTGGTCCAGATCGCTTGGGTGTAGGCGGCCTCGGCCGCGAAGTAGGGGCTTGAAGTCCAATACACCCATGCCCCGATGCTGGTGCGGTAGTACAACGCGAACTGGGTCACCGTCATCGAGTTGTACCACGCCCGCAGCGAGTAGGTGTGTCCGGTGGTGACGCTCGGTGCGCAGTCCCCGAGGTCGAGGGTGGGGAGCAGTTTGGCGTCGCCGGAGGAGTACCCGGCCATGGCCAGGTTCTCGGCCTTGGTGGCGGTGTGTGCTTGGACCGCGGTGGTCGTGGTGATGAAGGTGGGTGTGTTGTCGCCGTAGCCGCCGGCCATCCAGCATTGCGGTAGGGCCGTGATGCCAGCGGTCTCCAGGGAGGCGTCCTGCGCCCCGTTGATGCCGGGGGCCGGCGGTGGCACGGCGGGGCCGGGCACGATCGGGTTGACCGGTCCGCCGATGACCTGTTGCATGGTCTGTACGACGGTGTTGGTCGTCGCGGCGCGCGGTGTGAGCCACCCGAGGAACTGGTTGAAGATCGTCGGTGTGACCGAGAGCGGGCTGCAGCCGTCACAGATGTGGTGGAAGGTCAGTTGCACCCAACCGCCGCTGTGGGTCTCGGCGTTGGTGACGGTTTTTTTCAGGTCGGCCAGCGTCCAGGTGTTGTCGACTTCGTCGGGGGCCTGGGTGTAGTAGGGGTCAGGTGGTGGCACGGTTTCGGCGAAGGCGCAGCCGGCGCAGCCGAAGCGGGTCTGGATGTCGCCGAGCCCGCGGCCACTGTTGTAGCCGCAGTCCTGGGCGATCTGCTCGTCGTTGGTGGTGGCCGCCGCGAACGGGTAGGCGAAGTCGGTGACCTGGAAGCCCCAGCTGGTGAGGTTGGCCCGATCGTTGCAGACCTGGCGGGTGGCCTCGGCGATCGAGAGCGTGGTCAGATCGGGGTGGGTGATGGAGTGCCCGGCGATCTCGTTGCCGTCGGCCACGATGGTGTTCAGGTCGGCCCGGGTCAAATGGCCGGGCGTGTCGATGACGCCGGAGTTCGTGTAGAAGGTCCCCTGCAGGCCGAGGGCGTTCAGCGTCTGCTCGGCCGGGAGTTGGTCGGCGTTGGAGTCGTCAAAGGTCAGGCTGACGATAGTGCGCGGCGCCGCGGCTGCGGCGCTGCCGGGCAGGATCACCCCGATCACGCTACTGAGGGTGATCACCACCGCGGATAGCGCACCGAGAAGCCGTGCCCGGTGGCGTCGATGCGGTGGCGGACCACCGCCTCGGGGTAGGTGTGGGGGAGCTGGGGAAGACATGGCTGACGCTCCTTCGGACTTCCACTGCAGTAAGGGGTTGCTGTTCGGGGTGGTTCGAGATGACGCCGGACTGTCGTTATTCGACGGTCACGGACTTGGCGAGGTTGCGGGGTTTGTCGACGTCGCGACCCAGCGCGAGCGCTAACGTGCGGGCCAGTACCTGCAGCGGGACCACCGTCTCCAGTGGACCCCAGGGTGGTGAGGGTGCGGCCGCACGCGGAACGGTCACGGGAATGGTGGTGCCCGGCCCGCCGATGCTGATCACGCGTGCGCCACGGGCGCGGACCTCGGCGACGTTGCCGGGCAGTCGCGGGTCGCCGTTGTCGACGACCACGACCGGGGTTCCGTTCTCGACCAGGGCCAGTGGGCCGTGTTTGAGCTCTCCCGCCGGGTAGCTCTGCGCCCAGCGGTAGGTCAGCTCCTTGAGCTTGAGCGCACCTTCGGCGGCGTAGGGCAGCCCGCAACCGCGGGCCAGGAACAGGAAGCCTGGCGCCCCGGCGAGTTCGGTGCTCAGGGCCGGGATGAGGTGACCGGCTATGACGGTGGCGGCGGCGAGCCGGTCGGGCAGCTCGTCGAGCTCGGCGACCAGCGCCCGAGCACGCGAGGTGTCGAGTCGTCCGGAGGCGACGAGACCCGATAGTGCGACCCCGACCCCGGTCAGCACCTGGCTGATGAACGTCTTGGTCGCCGCGACGCCGATCTCCACGCCGGCATCGCAGCCGACGACGGCGTCGGCGCAGCGGGCTAGCGTGGAGTGCGGGTTGTTGGTCAGTACCAGCAACAGCCGGCCCGACACTGCCGAGCTGGTTTCGACGGCTCGCAGCACGTCGGCGGTCTCGCCCGACTGGCTGATTGCGATGGTCAAGGTACCGGCCTCGACGTTCTCGTCGGCCTCACTGGCCACTGACAACGTGACCGGGATCCCGCCGAGGCGGCTCAGCAGCCGGCCGAGGATCTGGCCGGCGTGTAGCGAGGTGCCGCAGGCGACGATCTGCACGCGGTGCAGCGGGGGCAGCGTAAGCTCGCCCCACAGCGTGCCGTCGGCGATCCCGGGTGCCAGCTCTGCGAGCACCTGTGCAGCGACCTCAGGTTGCTCGTCGATCTCCTTGGCCATGAAGTCGCGGTAGCCGTCGAGCTGCGCGGTCTCCGGGCGCCAGATGCACGGCACGGTCGGCGGCGCCGCGCACGGTCCGTCCACACCGGACCATTGGTGTTGGTCGGCGAGCTCCACGACGTCGCCGTCGCGCAGCACGTGCAGTTCCTCGACCCAGTCGGCGATGGCGGTGGCGTCGCTTGCGGCGAAATCGCCTCGGTCGCTGCGGGCCACCACGAGCGGCGACCGGTGGGTGGCGACGACCAGCCGCCCGGTCGACCCGTCCAGCACGGCTAGCGCCCACGAGCCGCGTGCCCGGGTGAGCGCGGCGCGGACGGCGTCGTGCAGATCGCCGGACTCGGCGAGCCGGTCCTCGATGAGGTGGGCGAGGACCTCGCTGTCCACTACCGATTCCAGGACGTGACCGGCCGCGACGAGCTCGGCCCGCAGCGCGTCGGCGTTGGTGATGATCCCGTTGTGCACCAGGGTGATCCGTCGGGTGCAGTCGCTGTGGGGGTGCGCGTTGCGTTCGGTGACCTCGCCGTGGGTTGCCCAGCGGGTGTGCCCGATGCCCACGCCGTCGAGGTCGGGACCGACCCAGCCGGGCAGCCGTTTTTCGAGCGTCTCGATGCGTCCGACCGACCGCAGCCGGGCGATCTCACCGGTCGTGGTGTGTACCGCGACCCCCGCAGAGTCATATCCCCGGTACTCCAGGCGCCGCAGCGCGGGGATGAGGTAACCCAGCGCCGGCACCGGGGTCCGGCAGGCGATGATGCCGCACATGTCGCCCGCCTAGACGACGACGCGGCGCGGCAGGCCGGTCATCCGGTAGGTCGTGTCGAGCACGATCGGGGCTGTGGCCAGCCAGTCCAGGTCCAGACCGGTGTGAGCGGTGTGCACCACGACCAGATCGGCGCCGAAGGCGACCGGGTCGCTGTGGTGGGTGAGCCGGCCACCGCCGGGCAGGGTCAGCTGCGGCACGAGTGGGTCGTGGTAACCGATGTGCGCGCCCTGCACCGCGAGCTGGGTGAGGATCTCCAGTGCCGGGGATTCCCGGACGTCTTCGACGTCAGGCTTGTAGGCGACGCCGACCACCAGCACCCGGGCACCCGCGACGCTGCGGCCGGTCACCGCGAGCGCCTCACCGCAGCGCTCGACGACGCGGCGTGGCCGCCCGGCGATACTGGTCATCGCCTGCTCGATCACCGGGGTGCTCAGCCGCTTTTTGCGCAGCTGCCAGAGCAGGTAGTGCGGATCGCAGGGAATGCAATGCCCACCGACGCCCGGGCCGGGGAAAAACGGCATGAAGCCGTAAGGTTTGGTCGCCGCTGCACTAATGATCTCGATGACGTCCAGGTCCAGGACGCCGGTAATCTCGGCGAGCTCGTTGGCCAGGGCGATATTGACCGCCCGGAAGGTGTTCTCGACGAGTTTGGTCATCTCGGCGGCCCCGGTCGAGGACACCTGGTGCACGTCGAGCGCGTACCCGGCCAGAGCCCGTGCGGCTTTGTCCGTGCAGTCGGGGGTCGCCCCGCCGACGACACGCGGGACGGCCTCGTGACTGTGCCGGTCGTTGCCGGGGTCGATGCGCTCGGGGCTGAACGCGACCGCGATGTCCACTCCCGCCCGCAGCCCGCGGGCCGCCAGCGGGCCGACGAGCAGGTCAGCGGTGGTGCCGACGTAGGTCGTCGAGGTCAAGACCAGGACCTGGCCGGCCACCGCGGAGGCGACCACGGCAGCACAGGCACTTTCCAGTGTCGTCAGATCGGGCACTAGATACTCGTCCACCGGGGTCGGCACGCACACGATGACCACGCGGGCCTCTGCCAGCCGGCTCAGGTCGCTGCTCAGGTCGAAGGCCCCCGCCGGCGCCGCGAGGGAGGCACGCAGCCGTGCTCGGTCGGAGTCGAGGAGATCGGCCCGGCAGGCCCGGATGTTCCCAAGACGCTGTACATCGACGTCGAAGCCCAGAGTGCGGCGCCCCGCCGCGTGGAACGCCAGCGCGGTGGGCAGCCCGACGTAGCCGAGCCCGACGATACCGACGTCGTAAGGGAAGGCCGGCGAACCGGCCTGACCGGCCGTGTCGGGGGTGTGCGGTCCGCGCAACCGGGCATCGGGCAGCGACGGTGCTGGGATGAACGCCGGTGCGGACACTGTCGCAGTCATGCGACAGCCCGATGACTATTCGGACGGCGGAAAATCCGCCCGCCCGCCAGGTGGCTGCCGATGAATCCGGCGCCTCCATTGATCACACTACGCATCTATCTCTTCCTCTCGCCACGAACGAACGACATATCGATGAATAACGACACGACACATCCGGGAAGTCGCCCGGCGAGCGACCAGAACGGTCGCCTTTTTCCGTGCAGCACCGGTGGGAGAATGGCTCGAATTCGATTCTGGGAGCCAAGAGGAGGGCCCTCTATCGAGTGGCGGTCCGTTGCTACGTTTCAACCCGCGATCAGGTTTGCCCTGCCGCCCGTTAGGTCGGGCATGCCGGAAGCTTCGTTACGTTACGACGATGATATTTGCTTTCTGTCACTCTGATGGAGCAATGCGGGAGGATTCTGGGGTAAGGCATCTGGCCTGACTGTAAGGGTCCTGTCTGATCGCCTCTCCGAGTGCGCAGATGAGCGCCGGGTGAGTATCTCATCACCGTGAGCGCTCTGTTCGTCGAATCGAAGCCCGTACCCGCTGAACGGAGCATGGAGCTGGGCTGTCAGCGCTAATTATCGTCAAAATTCCGTGATCTTGTAACAAAAATTCTGACATCTCCGACCTAACTGGTGACCGGTCCTCCTGATCGGGTGATGCACGGCAACTGAATGTCACTCGATAGGGCCCGGCCCTTGGCTCCCAGAATCGAATTCGAGCCATTCTCCCACCGGTGCTGCACGGAAAAAGGCGACCGTTCTGGTCGCTCGCCGGGCGACTTCCCGGATGTGTCGTGTCGTTATTCATCGATATGTCGTTCGTTCGTGGCGAGAGGAAGAGATAGATGCGTAGTGTGATCACTGGAGGCGCCGGATTCATCGGCAGTCACCTGGTCGAGCATTTGTTGGCCGAAGGCGACGACGTCGTGGTGCTCGATGATCTGTCGACCGGCTCGCAGGAGAACCTGCGCGGGGTGGCCCAGCATCCGGGGTTGCGCTTCGTGCAGGGGTCGGTGCTCGACGTCGACTTGGTCGCCGCGACGTTCGCCGACGCTGACCGGGTGTTCCATCTGGCCGCCGCTGTCGGGGTGCGAACGATCGTCGAGCAGCCGCTGAAAAGCCTGCGCGTCAATATTCACGGCACCGAGAACGTGCTCACCGCCGCACTCGCGGTGGGTGCCCGGGTACTGCTGGCCTCGACCAGCGAGATCTATGGCAAGAACACCGCCGACCGGCTGTCTGAGGACTCCGACCGCATCCTCGGCTCACCACTGGTCTCCCGGTGGACCTACGCCGCCGCCAAGGGTATCGACGAGGCGTTCGCGCACGCCTACTGGCGGGAGCAGGGCCTGAACGTCGTGATAGTCCGGCTGTTCAACACGGTCGGCCCGCGCCAGACCGGACGCTACGGCATGGTCATGCCCAATCTCGTCGGGCAGGCGCTGCGCGGCGAACCGCTGACCGTGTTCGGCAACGGCACCCAGACCCGCTGCTTCTCCTACGTCGGCGACATAGTGCCGGCGATGGTCGCGCTCGCCGAGCACCCGGCAGCGCTGGGTCAGGCGGTGAACCTCGGCGGCGCGACAGAGATCTCCATCGGTGCGCTCGCGCAGCGCATCGTGGAACTCCTCGACAGCCCCAGCGAGATCGTCCTGGTGCCCTACGCGCAGGCCTACGGCGAGGGTTATGAGGACATGCGCCGCCGAGTACCGGACAACACTCTCGCCGGGCAGCTCGTGGACTTCCGGCCCCGCGCAAGCATCGACGACAGCATCCGCAGGGTAGCCGACTCTCTTGCCGTCACCGATTCCCTCCCGGCGGCCAGCGCGGTCGGCGCGACCAACCCGAACGGGGTATCACCGGCGCTGCTCCCCGGCCCCCGACACCCGACAACGGTAGCGGGCTGACAACCGACCACCGGCCGATGGCGGCGAGGTCGGCAGGGACAGCAGCGGTGACCACCGCCACTGCCCGGTGTGCCGCCTTCCGTCTGGTTCGCCGCGCCCGCCGACGTCGTCGGATCGATCTCCGCGTCGTCACCGGCTTTCTCCTGATCCTGGCGCTCCTCGCCGGAGGGATAGAAATGTATCGGCCTTACCGGCTACCACTGGTGATCGGGGCCGTCCCGTACTGGGACCTGGCGGACTCAGCCCAGTCGGTGTCGGACCATTCGCACGTCATCGACGTGGCGACACCCTGGTGGTACGGACTCGCCACCGACGGTTCCGTGGTATCTCAGCTGCCGGCAGGCGACACCGTCCAGACGCTGACCCGGCTGCACGCCACCACCGTTCGCCTGGTGCCCACGGTGGCGGACACCACCGAGGGGGCCTGGGCGCCGGCCGTGGCGCAGGCGATCCTGCACGACCAGATGCGGCGACGCGCGCACGTCGCCGACCTGGCCACGCTGGCCTCCACGCATGGTTTCACCGGGCTACAGCTCGACTACGAGGATCTCACAGCCGCAGACCGGGACATCTTCTCCCAGTTTGTCGCCGAACTGGCCGAGGCTCTTCACGCCCGGCGCAAGGTCCTCTACGTCACCGTGCACCCCAAGACCAACGACGCCGGCTACAACCAGCGCAACCTGGCCCAGGACTACGCCGCGATCGGCCGCAGCGCCGACAGGGTCTGCGTGATGGCCTACGACTGGCACTGGCAAAGCAGCGCCGCCGGGCCGATCGCGCCGCTGTGGTGGGTCGACGACGTGCTGCGCTATGCGACCTCCGTCATCCCGGCCAAGAAGCTGATTCTCGGTGTGGGCTTGTACGGCTATGACTGGGTTGGTCAGCAGGGCCAGGACATCCTGTGGCAGCAGGCCGATACCCTCGCCCGCAGTCCCGGCGTCACCGCCGGCTGGGATGCGCCCAGTAGCTCCCCGCACCTGCGCTATGACCGCGACGGCGTGCACCACGAAGTCTGGTACGAGGACGCCCGCAGCATCACCCGCAAACTCGAACTGGCAGTCGAGTACCAGCTCAGCGGGGCGGAGCTGTGGCGCCTAGGCGCCGAGGATCCCGCAATCTGGGCACCGCTGGCCGACCGCCACCGCCCACCCTCATGACCTGGTTGCTACTGGCCCTCACCCTGGGGGTGAACCCCCTGTTCTGGACGACCATCGGCGCCCTCCGATGGGCGGCCGAACGCACCCACCGACGCCGGCCCGGCCCCCGGGGCAGCCGCCGCCGGATCCGCCCGGATCAGGTAGCGGTGCTCGTCGCCGCCCACAACGAAGAACTCGGCGTCGGCGCGACCGTAGCCGCCGCGCATGCGCAGGTGCCCCGCGGCAACGTCTTCGTCGTCTCCGACGGGTCCAGCGACCAGACCGTGTCCCGGGCCCAGCAGGCCGGCGCGTCGGTCTATGACCTGCACCCCAACCGCGGCAAGGCCGGCGCGCTGGCCGCCGGGATCGGGCACTTCGCGCTGCGCGAACAGTTCGAGGTCGTCATGTTGCTCGACGCCGACACAGTACCTGCATCGGACTACCTTCAGACCGGCCTACCGCAGTTCGACGACCCGGACGTTGTCGCCGTCGCCGGCCGCGCAGCTACGGCCTGGGAGCACGGAAACAGCCTCAATGTCGGGCAGTACCTGCGGGCTTACCGGGAACGGCAGTACGTCACGTTCCAGTTGCTGTTCAAATACGGCCAAGCGTCGCGTCTCACGAACGCTGTCACGATCGTGCCGGGCTTTGCCAGCATGTACCGTACCCGGGTCCTCGACACGATCGACATCGCGGCGTCCGGGCTGGTGATCGAGGACTTCAACATGACCTTCGAAGTGCACGCCCACCGGTTGGGTCGCATCGCGTTCCATCCGCGGGCCGCGGTTGCCTACACCCAAGACCCGTACATACTGCGCGACTACATGAAGCAGGTCCACCGGTGGAGCCTCGGATTCTGGCAGACGATCCGCCGTCACGGTCTGCACCACGGCCGGTTCTGGTACCTGCTGGCCGCGTTCATGGCCGAACTGCTGACCAGCAGTGTGCTGTTCGCCTTGCTCGGCCCCGCCCTGCTGGTCACGACGGCCGCCGAACTATGGGTCTACCTCGCCGGTGTGCACGGTCCGATCGGCCAGGTGGCCGGTGACGTCGTCGCAGTGCTGGCGCCCCGAGACGTACTGGCCGGCGTGGTGATCCCCGACTACCTCCTCACGGTGCTGGTCGCCGGTATCCAGCGCCGACCCGTCTACCTCCTACTCGGGCTCGGTTTCGTCCCGTTGCGCTGCATCGACGCCTGGCTGTGCCTGCGCTCACTGTGGGCGAGCCGCTCCGCGCAGTCGGTGGGCACCTGGAAGAGCCCGGAACGTCGCGCCCCGGCCGGTTCCCTGGTGCCCAGCGCCGTCGAGGCGACGGCACCGCCACGCGCCACCACGCGAGAACCCGAACCGGATCCCCAACTTTCCCGGTCGTCGACAGCCAGCGGCTGAGAGTAGCGGGACATGCACCCCGGCCCGGTTCGGCTGCTGACAACGGCACTGGAAATGATCGTCGTGGTCGTCATCTCCGCCTGCTGCCCGCCGACTGCGAACCCACACCCCACCGGCTACCCCTGGCACACCGGGATCACCTCGACGACGTTCTGGGTCGGGGAGATCTTCGATCCGAATGCCTCCGACGGCAGCCAGGTCATATCCACCTACGACAGCCGGTGGCTGGCCCACTACGGCGGCTGCGATGGCGTCATCGTCGCAGGCGGCTGCAGCACCGAACCCCGAACCGCCGCCAACGGGTACGCCCCTCAACACATGACGCCCCAGCAGAACCCCTTCTACCTCGACCTGCCCTTCGACGACATCCACAACGCTGCCGCATTGGCCCAGCGTGCCTCAGCCGTGCCGTGGGCGAACGCTCCCGGTTACGCCAGACACGCCGCCGATCCCACCATCAGCCTCATGAAGAATCGCTGGGTACGGCTGCGCCGCGCCGGCCAGGTCTGCTACGGCCAGATCGAAGACGCCGGACCCAGTGTCTACGACGACCCCCGGTACGTGTTCGGCCGCGACGACCAGCGACCCGTCAACACACGATTCAACGGCTCCGGTCTCGACGTCTCCCCCGCCCTCAACGGCTGCCTCCACTTCACAGACCTCAACGGCCAAGACGACACCCTGGATTGGCAGTTCGTCGATGACACCGACGTCCCCCCGGGCCCGTGGCGAACCATCATCACCACCCAAGGTGTCACGCCCTGACATCACCCCGCACGAGCGCCGTTGAACAGCACCGGTATCGAGCCCCGGCGAGATTGGCGAAGCCCATCGAATGAGGACCTAGGAACGAGTTCACCTCTGGTGGACAGTTCGACTTTCTGCGGTGAGCTCGCTGAGTACGTCGGCGGCAAGGTCGGCTTCGACGACCTTGCGGGCCACCTCGGACAGCAGTGTGCGGTGGCGGCGGGCGTAGCGGAGCAGTCGATAGAAGGCCGCGTTCATGCTCAGCCCCCCGCCATTGGCGAGCACACCCTTGGCCTGTTCGATAATCACCCGATCGTTCAGCGCGGTCTGCAACTGCCCGGTGAGCACCTTACCGCGACGGACGGCGCGCTCCTGCAGGATCCCGATCGTCGCGATGTCGGCTAGCGCTCGACCTATCTCCAAGTCGGCGTCGGGCAAGGCTCCCCGCTGGTGGAGGTACAGACTCATCGCCCCGATCACCTCGCCACGCAGCCGCAATGGCACCGCATGCATCGCTCGGTAGAGCCTCTGGTCGGCAACAGCGGCCACGAACACAGGCCACCGCCCGGCCGTGTCCGTCAGATCCGGGACGTCCACCGGCTCACCGGTGCGAAAGCACTCTAAACAAGGACCCTGATCGGACCGCAGCTGTAGCAGGTCCATCACCTCGACGTCCTCCTGCGAGGATGCAACCACCTGCAGAATCCGCCGGGAGTCGGCCAGCATGACCCCGGCTGCGTCGGTGGCCAGCAGCTCCACGCTATAGCCCACCAGTCGGTCCAACAAATCGATGACGTCGCAGTCGTCGACGAGAGTGTCCGATAACGCGACAAATGCCCTGCTCAGTAGCTGTTCGCGGCCGCATTCCGGCTGACTCATCTCGGTTTTCCTCCGCTTAAGGGCCGCCACGAAGTGGCTGATGACCGGTGAGGTCGAACGGTATCATATCGCCCGGAAATTCGGGTCAGCTATGACGTTATAACGGGCAGTTCCTGTACTGTTTCGGATAGTGAAAGGGTACGGTCCGCACTTGACTGAGGCCTAAACGGCCGCTGAATTAAACGCGTCCATCAACCCGTGATTCACTGTGGCCTTACGAAGTGTCAGGGCTATGCAGGGATTGCTGGGCGCGCTGACCTAACAAGTCCCGCAACATTCAGTGACAACAGCGCGGCCTGTGCGGGCCGATCGCCACGCCTCCGTGTTCACCTGCTCGCGGGGGACCACGGTGTCATCAGGGCCGTGTGTGATGATGTCCTGCTCTCGCCGCTATGGTGTCGGTGTGACCGCCGCAGCCACGAATCCGTTCGCTGCATCGCCGGTGCCGTCCCTGCCGCCGGACACGACACCGGCCGCGATCCGCGACGCGCTGATCGATGAGGAGCGGGCTGAGTTCGAGCGTGCCTACCAGGAGGCGATGGCCGACGCTGCCCGGACTCTGGACCTGACCAGGGTCTTGGACGTGCTGCGCAACTACCACCGCATTGCGTGGCTGACCCGGCAACAAGGCCCCGAGGCGCACCGGCGGATGCTCGACCGAGTGGAGCACACGCTGCGAACTGGTGAGACTCCCCCCGGCAGCGTGTCAGCGGAGGACATCAAGGCTCTCATCCGGAAGCGGCTCGGCCAGTAGGTGTACCGCGTCATCACCTACCCCGACGCCGGAGAACAGGTTGCCGCGCTGGTTGCCGAAGCTCTGCCCTGCTACGCCGAGGCGTTCGGTGTTCTCGAACTGGCACCGTGGAACGGCCGACCGTACAACGACGACAAGCTGGACGGGCCGATGCGAGAACTGGTGTTCGGCGCCAACGGCGAGGGCACCGTTACCTATCTGATCTTGGAGGATCAGCGGCGGGTGGACGTGCTGCTCGTGCAGTGGGTCGGCTGATCCCGCCGGCAACTTGACCAGCCCGGTGATCCTAGGGGTGACCGGGCTGGCGGCGGAGCCGCCGGTGCGCTGGTTGAGCGGGCCGGAGTGGTCGATGCCGAGGGATCGGGCGAGTCGGCGGTGTGCAGGCGGCTGGCGGCCTCGATGAGCAGTGCGTAGGCGTCTGTGGCGGTGCGGGCTCGCCGCCAGATCGTGGCCAGGTCTGCCAGCGGTCGGCGAGTCACACCCGCTCGGTGAGTGATCCCAGCGCCTGGGCCGTCACACCGGTATCGGCTGCGAGAATGGTGGTGATGAGGATCACCCACCAGCCCGCTGGTGTGGATGATGTTGGGCGAGGCCGTTCAGGCATCGAGCTGGCGGGTGATCCGGCCGCCGTGAAACTGCTGCTGCGACAGCCTATTCGGGCTGCCGGAGGTGATCACCACCCGACCGGGGGTGGTGATCACCGGTCGCCGTGCCGCCGCTCGCGTCGCTGTTCACGCGTCTTGTCGCGGATCGTCCTGCGGTGTTCGCGCCGTTCCTCGTGGCGGTGTGGTGGCCGCCCCACTTGTCCTTGCGCGCCAGGGAGCCAAGGACGATGGACACCGCGATCGCCACGCCGAACAGCCAGTTCAGGCCGAGCGCGGGACCGATGAAGATCGCGCTCACCCAGGTCCGCCGATGATCGGACCCGTGAGCTCGCGGGGGACTCACCGAGCGCAGTGAGAGCCTCCTCGCGTTCGGTATCACCGATTCGCACGTCCGGTGAATCGGTTCGCTCACGGGATCAATCGTACGGTCGGACACTCACCCCGACGCCGGTCTTCCCGATGCAGCCGCCGACTTCGACGGCGCTTGGTCCAAGTCCAGGTGCGTAAACGTGGGCTTGGGCGGTGACCTCAGCGGACGTGGATGGACGGCAACAGAGGGCAACGGCCGACAGCCGGTCTGGCCTGCCCCCGCCGGCGGAGGGCCGCGAAAGTGATCACGCCACAGCAGCCCGTCCGCGGTTGGCTCGGCGGCATCACCACCCTGGAGGACGGGAGGGAAACGAGGCATGACAGAGCTGGCCGATACCAACGATGACCAGCGGTGGGTGCTGCCGGTGACCAGTGCTCACGACGGCCTGGAGCACCTCGTGACCGAGGACATGATGACCATCGGCACTGCGGGCCGGTACTGTACACGGGGCTGTGCGGGCGTCGGGTGTGGGCGGCGGTGCTGGCCTGCCCAAATCCGAGGTTGCTTGCGCAGGACGGCGCCCTGCACGATGTGACCGTGGCGGCAAACGATCTCTGGACGCACTTCGCCGGTGATCCGTTGGCTAGCGTCAGTGAGCGGTTTCCGCTTGCTTGGCCGGGAACTGCTGAGCCGGGCGAGGGCGGGGAACCGTCTGCGCCCGACATCCGTCCGTTTGGCTTGCGCGTTCTTCGGGTGATGGGTTCTCCCAGGTTATCGGCGTATCGGTATTGTCATGAACGGCAGTTGACTACCGGAGATGATGGCAGGGAACTGCCCAGCATCGTGGACAAGCTCGACTGGACGACAGTCACCCATTGCGATGGAGACGAAGGGCCTGAGAAAGACTACGCGTGGGAGACCGTTCCCGACGACGATGACGCGGGGTAAATACTGATGACAGTGCTTATCGTGGCCGGTGAGGGTGATCGCACTGCCAACGGGGTCGTCCGGGGTCTGCGCGCGCGAGGTGTCGACGTGGCCAGGATCGACACTAGCTGGTTCCCGCAGCGGCTGACGTTGGACGCCGAGTTCGCGAATGGCCAATGGGTCGGCGAGCTTCGCACGTGTTCGCGCGCTGTCGCGCTCGATGAGCTGCGGGCGATCTGGTACCGCAGCCCCACCACGTTCGAGCTCCCGGAGGGGATGTCTTCGGCTGAACGGCAGTACGCTCGCCGCGAGGGCAAGCTCGGTCTGGGCGGCGTGCTGACCGCGCTGCCAGTGCTCGCGGTGAATGACCCCCACAATTCTGCCCGGGCGGTGTACAAACCGCTACAGCTCGGTATCGCCGCAGGTTGCGGGCTCGCGGTGCCGGACACTCAGATTACCAATCGAGCGGACGCCGTTCGGCGGTTTGCGGCTACGGCGGGCGACGGTGGGGTCGTCACCAAGGCGTTGGGCACGACGCTGGTCTACGAGGAGGACTGCTACAAGCTGGGCTACACCCGCCGGTTGACCGCAAGTGACCTGGCTGATCTCCGTGGAATTGACGCCACCACTCACCAGCAGCAGGTATGGGTGAACAAGCGGAAAGAATGCCGTGTCGTGGTGGTGGGCGATCGAGTATTCGCGGTGGCAATATACGCCGGTAGCGAGGCGTCGCGTATCGACTGGCGTAGTGATTACCCGGCGCTTTCCTATCAAGTTGTCGAACCTCCAGAGTCGGTTGTCAAGGGAGTTCGGGGTGTCATGGCGCAGCTCGGCTTGGCCTACGGGGCATTCGATTTCGCCATCGATCAGAGCGAAAATTGGTGGTTCTTCGAAGTTAATCCCGGCGGTGTTTACGGCTGGCTGGAATACCACACCGGCGTGCCCATCACGGCCGCGCTGGTCGATCTTCTGGCGGGTAGCGCCCGATGACCACGATCACCGTCGCGGACTGGCCGGCTCGGGCACGGCGGCTGGCCGAAAAACTAGTCGCGGATGGTGATCTGCACAGCCCGCAGTGGAAGTCCGCGGTCTGCTCGGTACCGCGACACGAATTCATCCCGCACTACTACCGGCACGACACCAGCACCCGGCCAGCCACCTGGCAGCTCGTCGCGCCCAGCGATCCCTCCGAGGTCCAGGCATGGCTGGACCTCGTCTACTCCGATACCACCCTGGTCACCGTGGTGGCCGACTACGCCGGGCGTGGCGTGCAGATCCCCGTCTCCTCTTCGTCTAAACCGGACCTGATGGTGCGCATGCTGGAGGAGCTCGATGTCACCGACGGTGACCGCGTGCTGGAGATCGGCACCGGCACCGGCTACAACGCTGCCCTGCTCTCCCACCGGCTGGGCTCGCAGCACGTGTTCTCCGTCGACGTGGACCCCGCCCTCATGACCACTGCCCGTCCGCGGCTGGCCCGGCTGGGCTATCGCCCCACGCTCGCTGCGGTGGACGGCGCAGCAGGTCTGGCCGAGCACGCGCCCTATGACCGGATCATCGCGACCTGCTCGGTACCGGCCATCCCTCCCGCCTGGATCGAGCAACTGGCGCCCGGTGGGCGAATCCTGGCCGACGTCGAAGGTCCGCTGGGCGCGGGCAACCTGGTCACGTTGCACAAAACGTCAGCCGTGCCGGTGTTGGAAGGCCGATTCCTGCCCTGGTGGGGCCGATTCATGCGGCTGCGACCGCAGGCCGGGCCGACCGTGGGAGCACCCCGGCCTCGCCGGGCACCTGGAGAGCCCCAGACCGCGACGACCACAGTCGACCCAGCGGAACTCGACACTGAGTTCCGCTTCCTAGCCCAGGCTTTCGTTCCCTGCGGCACCCTGCAGTCCCTGACTCCCAGTCCCGATCTCACCCGGCCGATCGCGACCTGCCTCGTCAGCCCCGATGGCTCTTGGTGCGAGGTTGATCGTGATCTCGGCCCGGACGGCAGTCGACAGCTCACCTTCGGCGGCCCCCAACCACTCTGGGACGGGGTGCAAGCCGCCTGGGAGCAGTGGACCCGCCACGGCAGCCCGGCATGGTCGCAGTTCGGGCTCACCGCGACGCCCGAACACCACACCCTATGGCTTAACGACCCTGCCAGCGGGCCATCCTGGTCGCTGCCCACCCCGTGGTGAGACGCGTTAGCGCTGGGCTATCCAGCTCTCGATGACGTCGGCCAGTGCGCTGCGGGTGCTGGCTACTCCGCCGAATGACCGGGTCCTGGGCCGGTGCCTCGGCATAGGCGTCCAGCGCGTCTGTAGGGAGGCGCTCGGTGTGGTGTGCCTCGACCTGGCCGCCCCAGGACAGTGCGTCGGCGGCGTAGTAGAGCTGGCGTGGCCAGCGTTGTCGGCGCACGCGTAGCCGGTGCGGGCTTGGTCAGCGCGTCGTGGGTGGCGCCGAGATCGTGTGCTGCCTGTCGAGCAGACGGCAACAGAGGGCAACGGCCGACAGCCGGTCTGGCCTGCCCCTGCCGGTGGACCGCCGCGAAAGTGATCACGCCACCGCAGCCCGCCCGCGGTTGGCCCGCTGACGCTTGGCGGCACCGCCACCCTGGAGGACGGGAGAGAAACGAGGCATGACACGGCAGCCGACGACGGGTGGGCTGCCCGGCACGAACCCGACTATGCACCCCAGACCACACACCACCAGATCCCGGCCGTCTCGCCTCCGCTCTCCGGCAGCGGTGACTCCTCCCAGGCGGGCTGGCCCGCCGCAGAGCACGGCGGGGCCGGGGAGCCCCCGCCCCCGCCTCGCCGTGCTCCTTTCAGCGGCTTGCCGCGCCGCCTGGTCACCGTGGTTATCGGAGGCTGGGCATGGCAGAGCTGACCGGTGCCCGGGCGGTGACGTTGGTCCGCTACCGGCCCGGCGTGGTGGGGGAGACGGCGAGGACGGTGCATCTGGTCCCGCTGCTCGTCGGGGCCCGACGGTGACTGCATTGTGCGGGATGCTGTTGCGCCGCGTGGACGTCGATCAGCACCCGACCAGGGTGATGCTCACTGGTCACCGCGATCGCCACGCCGAACAGTCAGCTCAGGCCGAGCGCGGGACCGATGAAGATCGCGCTCACCCAGGTCACGCCGATGATCGGGTCCACTACACCTGGTGCAGCTGGAGTCGGACCTTCGAGGTGGCGGCGAGCCGCTGCAGATCGTCAGGGTCCGAGGTGAGCACCACGGCCCGATATCGCAGCGCGGTGAGCACGACGTGCGCATCGACCACGTCGCAAGTGCTAGCATCGCGGAGCAGGCGCCCGACCGCGTGCCCGGCGTTCTCGTCGAAAGGCTCGATGACACAGCCCTTCAGCAAGCGGGAGAGCTGCGGCTGCGGTCCCCCTCGCCAGGCCTGCCCCAGCACCACGGCCGGGACGACGGCTCGACCGGCGCGGTCGAGACCGCGGCGATGCAGTGCCCACATGGTCCGGTCGCCACGTTCGGCGGCGAGCAACGCACCGGTGTCATAGACGAGGGTCACCACGCAGCGGGCCGAACGCCCAGTTCGTCGAGAACCTGGTCGGCGTGGGCGATCTCCTCCTGGGTGAAGGCACCGGCCTCGGCCTCGTACTCGCGGACGGCTGCTCGCCCTGCGGCCAGCTTCGCGGCGTACTGCGCGGCCTGCGACAGCCACGCCGACAGGGACAGCCCCGCCTCTTCCGCGGCGATGCGTGCTGCGGCGAGTGTGTCCTCCTCCAGCGACACCGAGATCTTAGTAACGGCCATGCGCCCAGGCTAGCAGGACGGTGCTACTCCCGGTACGAAGATTCGCGTCCCAGCGGTCGAGGTGAATTGATGTACGGCCCCCGGCCACCAGTCAGCCAAGCTCGTCGGCCAGGGCTCGGACATGCTCGGCGAGTGCGCGTGCCGGCGCGTCGGCGCTGCGTTCGTGCCTCGCGGCGCGCACCCGGCGTAGCTGCCGGGTGGCCAGTGCGGAGCCGCTTGTTGCCGCCGGCTCGGCGTCCCGGATCGCGGCGAGAAGCTTCGGCAGAGACTCGGTGCGGACAGTTCCAGAAGGGCACATCCATGGCGGACCGCTATCCCGAGATCGAACCGTACGAGCACGGGATGCTCGACGCGGGCGACGGTCAGCTGGTGTACTGGGAAGTCTGTGGCAACTTGGACGGCAATCCCGCGGTCGGCCTGAACGGCCGATGCCCGGGTCCGGATGGCCTTGCCCGGATCGTGACCCATTACTTCCACCATCACGCCTGGCTTGAGGACGGCGTCCTGCTGCGCGAGGCCGGTCGGCTCGACGGCATCCCTGGCGTCTTGGTGCACGGTCGCCTCGACCTCGGCGGACCACCCATGACGGCCTGGGAACTCGTCCAGCCTGGCCGGACGCCGAGCTGCACCTCGTCAACGCCGGCCATACCGGCGGGCCGGACATGACCCGCGCACCTCATCGTGGCCACCGACCGCTTGCGGAGCTCAGGACTGGCTAGCCCAGCACGGGCAGCGGGGAATGCGTCGAGCGGCCGGTCGCGGCCTCGATAAACTCGCCGGCGGGTGCGAGCTCTGCGAGCAGCTGCACAGTGTCCCGCAGCGCCGGCTTCGGCACGACCGGCGGGTGGTCGAGGGCGCGCTGCACGTCGAGGAGGTGGACGGTCGCTTCCAGCAACACGATCCGTAGCGCTTCCGCGGGCGTGACGAGGGCGCCGGAGGGGGGCCAGGGCCCGACCACGGAAGCGTCGGTGTGGCGCAGCCTGTGGAGCGCGCGTGGGCCCTGCACGCTGAACCGGTCGACCAGTTCCCGTCTGGTGTACGCAGCGGCCTCCGAGACCGCCCCGTCCGCGACCGTCTCGGCCATGGTGTGCGCCACCCCATCCGGGGCGTTGAACTGCCTGAGAACCTCGACGGCCGTCACGGGCTCCCCGATCGGGCCGTCTGGCAGCGGGGGCAGAGCGCAGGTGCTGAGAGCGAGCGGGAATGCGGAGTGATGTGCATACACGGCGACCACGTCCCAGCCGGGACAACGGGTCCCTGTCGACCACTGCTCCTCGGTCAGGTTGTCACCGAGTTGGGCCCAGACCTCCCAGGTTTGCTCCAGGGCATCAAGCCTGTCCAGGTAGACGTCGTCCATGAGCCGATTGTGCCGGACTGCGTGTACCGGGTCACCGATGACATCTCAGCGGGGAGTGGAAGGACCTCGGCCACAGCGAACGACCATCCCGCTGGCCGATCCACTGCCGGGACAGTGATGGGCTGTCAGCAAGGCTGGTTCAGGTCCTCGGCGAGGAGGTCCATGAGCAGGCCGTCATGTTACCCGGTGCTGTCGGCGTCGCGCTCGTAGCTGCGCAGCACGCCCACCGGGCGAAGGCCCACCGCCAAGTAGCCGCGGATGGCCGGCTACTGCACCATTCCGCTCACCGCCCGGTCTGGCAGGACGGCGAAGCGGGTGGCGGATGGGTCGAAGGGCCACTGCGGCGATGCGGCCTCGTCACCCCAACGCAGCCACACTTCCGGTGTGTAGAATCCGCCGCAGTTCCGGCACGTGTCGGCGGTGACGGGCACCAGCATGACGTGCTTCCCCCGCAGCTCAGGACCTGCGACCACCCGGGCGGATGACACCGTCGCTGTCGTCCAGAAACTGCGCGGCGACCGGCGAGGTGAAGACCACGTTGCCGGCGAAGTGGCTCAGGATTTTCTCGAGGTCATGGGAACTCCAAGCGTTCACCCAATCATCGGCGAAGGCCACAGCATCGACGTGATCCACGCGCCGATCATGACTCATCGACGAGGTCATTGGTCTTGCGCGGCTGTGCCTCGTCGCGACGCTCCACGTCGACCGTCGCGGCGAAGCCGGTGCCCACGGTCTGGTCTACCTGTCATCCGCTCGCTGAGCTGGGAACTCTGCCGGTTCCACCAGCTCGACGAGTACACCGCCGGCGTCCTTGGGGTGCACAAAGTTGATCCGGGAATCAGCGGTGCCGCGGCGAGGGGTGTCGTAGAGCAGCCGCATGCCGGCCGCGCGCAGCGCCGTCATGGCCGAGTCGATGTCGGTGACCCGGTAGGCCAGTTGTTGCATCCCGGGGCCGTTGCGGTCGAGGAACTTGGCGATGGTGGAGGTCGGGTTCAGCGGGGCGAGCAGCTGCACCGCGGCGCCGGTGCCGGGATCGCCGGGGGCGCGCAGCATGCCCTCGTGCACGCCCTGCTCCTCGTTGATCTCCTCGTGCACCAGCTCCAGCCCGAACGTCGCGCGGTAGAACTCGACGGCCGCGTCGAAATCGGGCACCGCGATACCGACGTGGTCGATGGCTGTGACGAAGGACTGGAGTTCCGGCATGAGATGCAGCGTACGGCCGGTCGGGGTGTGATCTTCGTCATCACCGTGTGACGGCTGTCGCGCGCGGTAGGGTCGAAGGACAGCCCTGATCAGACGCACCGGAGGCAAAATCCATGACCGGTTCTGTCATCGTGGCCGGAGCCCGCACCCCGATGGGGCGGCTGCTCGGCCGGCTCAAGGACTTCTCGGGCGCTCAGCTGGGTGGGTTCGCCATCAAGAGCGCGCTGGAACGTGCTGGAGTGGCGCCCGAACAGGTGCAGTACGTGATCATGGGTCAGGTGCTCACCGCGGGTGCCGGTCAGATCCCCGCGCGTCAGGCGGCGGTCAACGCCGGCATCGGCATGGGCGTGCCGGCTCTGACCGTCAACAAGGTATGCCTGTCCGGGCTGAACGCGATCGCGCTGGCCGACCAGCTGATCCGGGCCGGCGAGTACGACATCATCGTGGCCGGCGGCCAGGAGTCGATGACCCAGGCGCCACACCTGCTGGCCAAGTCGCGCGCCGGCTTCAAGTACGGCGATGTCACGATGGTCGACCACATGGCCTACGACGGCCTGCACGACGCGTTCGACCAGGTCTCGATGGGTGCCGCCACCGAGAAACACAATGGACGCCATCAGTTGACCCGGGCCGAGCAGGACGAGTTCGCCGCGCAGTCGCACCAGCGGGCCGGGCGCGCGGTGGACGGCGGACTGTTCGCCGAGGAGATCACCCCGGTGATCGTGCCGCAGCGCAAGGGCGACCCGGTCGTGGTGGACACCGATGAGGGCATCCGGCCGGAGACCACCGCGGAGAGCCTGGGTAGGCTGCGCCCGGCGTTCGCCGCCGACGGCACCATCACCGCCGGGTCGTCGTCGCCGATCAGCGACGGGGCGGCCGCGGTCGTGGTGATGAGCAAGGCCAAGGCGCAGGAGTTCGGCCTGACCTGGCTGGCCGAGATCGGGGCGCACGGCATGGTGGCCGGGCCCGACGACTCCAGCCTGCACGAGCAGCCCGCCAATGCGGTCCTGGCGGCCTGCTGCAAGGAGGGCATCGAGGTGGGCGACCTCGACATCGTCGAGATCAACGAGGCGTTTGCCGCAGTGGGCGTGGTGTCCACCCGCAAGCTGGGCATCGATCCGGCGCGGGTCAACCCCAATGGCGGGGCGATCGCGCTGGGGCACCCGATCGGCGCGTCCGGCGCCCGGCTCACCCTGCACCTGGCGTTGGAGCTCAAGCGGCGTGGCGGTGGGGTGGGCGCGGTGTCGTTGTGTGGTGGCGGTGGTCAGGGTGATGCGCTGATCCTGCGGGTACCTGGTGACAACGCCGCGTGAGGGTTCGCCGTCACGACATCGGTGATCTGGTCGTCCACGCGCGGCAAGGCCAGGCCCGGGCGGTCGCCCGGCTCATCTCGTTGATCGAGGACGGTGCCCCGGAACTGCGCGAAGTCGCCGCTGCGCTGGCCCGCCATACCGGGCGGGCCCAGGTCGTCGGCGTCACGGGCGCGCCCGGGGTGGGCAAGTCGACCTCCGTCAGTGCGCTCGTCACCGCGCTGCGGGCGGGCGGCAAGAAGGTGGGCGTGCTCGCCGTCGATCCGTCCTCACCGTTCTCCGGTGGGGCGCTGTTGGGCGACCGGGTGCGGATGCAGGACCATGCGACCGACGACGGTGTCTTCATCCGCTCGATGGCCACTCGGGGGCATCTCGGGGGCATCGCCTGGGCCACCCCGCAGGCGCTGCGGGTACTCGACGCCGCGGGCTGCGACGTGGTGCTGGTGGAGACCGTCGGCGTCGGCCAGTCTGAGGTAGAGGTCGTCTCGCTGGCGGACACCACCGTGGTAACACTGTCGCCGGGGATGGGTGACGGGATTCAGGCGGCCAAGGCGGGAATCCTTGAGATCGCCGACGTCCTCGTGGTGAACAAGGCCGACCGGGAGGGTGCCGACCAGACGGTCCGGGATCTCAAGCACATGATTTCGCTCGGCCGCCGGGACAGGGAGGGTCCGAGCTGGCGGCCGCCGATAGTCCGTACGGTAGCCACCCGGGCCGAGGGCATCGACGAACTTCTCAGCGCTATCGAGGAGCACCGGGTATGGATGCTCGGCCACGGTGAGTTGGATGCCCGCCGGCAGCGTCGGGCGGAGGCCGAGGTCGAGGCCATCGCGCTGACGCAGCTTCGCGGCAGGCTCGGCGACGCTCTGCGGGGTAGCGCGCTGCCCGGGCTGGCCAAACGGGTCGTCGCGGGTGAGCTGGACGTCTACCAGGCCGCCGACGAGTTGCTGGCCGCCTTCGGCGGTCGTGAGTGCGAAACAGTGTCATAGCACCCGATGCCACTCACGACGCAGGCCGGAGGTGAGGGCGCGGTATCAGCTCGGGTCGGTGAAGTCGCCGGCGGCGCGGCGCACCCGGGTCAGGAGCGCGGTGAGTGTCGCCGTCTGCCCGGGGTCCAGCCCGACGAGCCCGAAGTCGATGGTGGTGAGCGCCCCGGTGGCGGTCTTCTGACGTTGCCTTCCGGCTTCGGTGATCGTGACCAGGGTGGTGCGCCGATCGGTGGGATGACCGTTGCGCTCCACGAGGTGGTCGGCCTGCAGCCGGTCCACGATGTTGGTCACGCTGGTGGGATGCAGCTGTAACCGTTGGCCCATCACGTTCATCGGCAGGCTGCCCTGGCGGGAGAACACCAGCAGCACCAGCGCCTCGTACCGGGCAAAGGTCAGACCGTGCGGGCGCAGCGCGGCATCGACGGCGGATTGCAGGATCTGCTGCACGCGCATCACGTTGGTGACCGCGGCCATCGTCTCGGCCGGCCCGATGCGGTCCTGCCAGATCTGTGCGGCTCGATCGATCGGGTCGAACGGCAATGGGTGTGGCGACGGCATGGGTGCACCGTAAGGCACCGGGACACCCGGATAGGGCAGGCTGGGACGATGATCGTGGCTTTCAGCGTCTCTCCCGCCGGGGGCGAGTCCGACAGTGTCAGCGCCGCCGTGGCGCAGGCGGTCCGAGTGGTCGCAGACTCGGGGTTGCCTTATGAGCTCAACGCCATGTTCACCCTGGTGGAGGGGGAGTGGGACGAGGTGATGGACGTGGTGCGCCGCGCGGTCGAGGCCGCCGGCGTCGGCTCCACCCGAACCAGCCTGGTGCTCAAGGCCGACATCCGGCCCGGGTTCACCGGCCAACTGCGCGCCAAGGTCGACCGCGTCCGGGAGCATCTCGGTTGGCTCTGAATCCCTGCAGCCCGGTCACAGGGGTTGAGCGTGAGCTGGGCTGCAGGGTGGTCAGAGTTGATTGGGCATCCTACTATTGGATGACAGACTACTTCGGCGGGGAGGCCCGCATGACGCCCTATGACTCCCAGCATGCAGATCCGCACGCCGGCCGGCGACGATGGCAGCGCCGGTATGCCCAAGCTGAGGCAGCGGGTGGGGTCCGGGCCGCGGACTTCACCACGCTGTCCGGAGTCGAGATCGACCCGGTGTACGGGCCGCGGGTGGGCGACGCCGGCGAGGACTTCGAGCGGATCGGCTGGCCGGGGGAGTACCCGTTCACTCGCGGTGTGCACTCCACCGGCTACCGGGGGCGGACCTGGACGATTCGCCAGTTCGCCGGATTCGGTAACGCCCACCAGACCAACGAGCGCTACCAGCAGATACTGCACAACGGCGGGGGCGGGCTGTCGGTGGCCTTCGACATGCCCACCCTGATGGGTCGCGACTCCGACGATCCGCACAGCCTCGGTGAGGTCGGGCACTGCGGCGTGGCCATCGACAGTGCGGCCGATCTGGACGTCCTGTTCGCTGGTATCCCGTTGGAACAGGTCACCGCGTCGATGACGATCTCGGGTCCGGCGGTGCCGATGTTCTGCATGTACCTAGTCGCCGCGGAACGGCAGGGCGCGGATATCACCAAGCTCAACGGCACGCTGCAGACCGACATCTTCAAGGAGTACATCGCCCAGAAGGAGTGGCTGTTCACCCCGGAACCACACCTGCGGCTCATCGGGGATCTGATGGAGTACTGCACCGAGCGGATCCCTGCCTACAAGCCGCTGTCGATCTCCGGGTACCACATCAGAGAGGCTGGCGCGACGGCGGCGCAGGAGCTGGCATTCACCCTGGCCGATGGCTTCGGGTACGTGGAGTTGGGCCGCTCTCGCGGGCTCGACGTCGACCGTTTCGCCAGCGGTCTGACCTTCTTCTTCGACGCGCATATGGATTTCTTCGAGGAGATCGCGAAGTTCCGCGCCGCCCGGCGGATCTGGGCTCGTTGGATGCGCGACGTCTACGGCGCCACCAGCGACAAGGCGCTGTGGCTGCGCTTTCACACCCAGACCGCGGGTGTGTCGCTCACTGCGCAGCAGCCGTACAACAACATCGTGCGCACCACGATCGAGGCACTCGCCGGGGTGTTGGGCGGGACCAACTCGATGCACACCAATTCCCTGGACGAGACCCTGGCGTTGCCCTCGGAGCGCGCCGCGGAGATCGCCCTGCGCACCCAACAGGTGATCATGGAGGAGTCCGGGGTGGCCAACGTGATCGACCCGCTGGGGGGTTCCTGGTACGTCGAGGCGCTGACCGACCGGATCGAGGTCGACGCCGAGCGGATCTTTGCCCGGATCAAGGACATGGCCGCGACCGCGGTGCCGTCGGGTCATCACCCGATCGGAGAGATGACCTCGGGCATCCTGCGCGGCATCGAAGACGGTTGGTTCACCGGTGAGATCGCCGACGCGGCATTCGCCTACCAGCGCGCGCTGGAGAAGGGAGACAAGAAAATCGTCGGTGTCAACACGGCCACCGGATCGATCACCGATGAGCTGGAGATCCTCCGAATCAGCCACGAGGTGGAACGCGAGCAGAACCGGATGCTGGCACATCGCCGCACACAGCGCGACCAGGCCGCTGTCGACCGTGCCCTCGCGGCCATGGTCGCGGAAGCCGAAGGTGCGGGCAGTCTCATCGAGCCGATGCTCGCTGCGGCGCGTGCCGAGGCCACCCTCGGCGAGATCTGCGGGGCGCTCAAGGCTCAGTGGGGCGAGTATCGAGAGCCGGCCCGATTCTGACGCTGTGGGATCCATGCCAGGATAGACGTCGTGAGCAGGCCTAACCCGCAGCGGACCGCAGCCATGTCCAAAGCCCTCCCCGGCGCACTGTCCGGCGCCGTCGACCTGTCAGCCCTCAAAGCGAGGGCCGATTCGACAGGCCGGCGCGAAGCCCCGGTCCCGCCGACCCCGGCTGGCGGGGGCAACACGTGGGTGCTCGACGTCACCGAGCACAGCTTTCAGACTGATGTCGTCGACCGCTCCATGCAGGTACCTGTGGTGGTTGATCTGTGGGCGACCTGGTGTGGCCCGTGCAAGCAGCTGTCTCCGGTGCTCGAACGGCTGGCCGAGGCCGGCGGTGGCGCCTGGGTACTTGCCAAGATCGACATCGACACCAATCCGCGGATCGCACAGCTCTTCGGCGTCCAGTCCGTCCCCACCGTCATCGCCATCGCCGGCGGTCAGCCGGTCGAGGCCTTCGCCGGTGCCCAGCCAGAACCGCAGGTGAAGCAGTGGATCGCCGCGCTGCTCGACGCGATGCGCGACCAACTGCCGGGCATTCGGGTCGCCGAACGCGGCATGTCGGGCAACGCTGCCCGACAGCCGGAAGCCGAGCCCGAGGACTCTCGGTTCAGCGCCGCGGAAGCCGCGCTGGCGGCCGGTGACTATGCCGCCGCTGAAGCGTCCTACCAGCAGATCCTGGCCATCGAGCCGGCTAACGCGCAGGCCAAGGTCGCGCTGGCCCAGGTTCGTCTCCTGGCCCGTGCCGAGTCAGCTGACCCATCCGTGGTGACCAGGGCTGATGCCGCACCCGACGACGTCGAAGCGCAGATCGCCGCGGCGGATGCCGAGGTGACCGCCCAGCAGCCGGAGCGGGCATTCGAGCGTCTGGTCAACACCGTGCGACGGTTGACCGGAGCCGACTGCGACCGGGCCAGGGCGCACCTGGTCGAGCTGTTCGAGCTCTTCGGTCCCGACGACCCCCGGGTCACCTCGGCACGCCGTGCATTGGCCCGCGCGCTGTTCTAGCGGGAGTTTCCTGGCTAAGTTGATCTTGAGGTGGGGTCGGCGGGTGTCGTCATGCCGTTGACCTGGGGTGACACGCCACGAAGGTGGTTGACTTTCCTTGATCAAGTGTATTACCTAAATAATGTGGCGTCGGTAATCAGTAAGATGATCAATGGCAAGCCGTATTACTACCTGGCGGTCTCGGCGCGGGTGGGTGGTAAGCCACGCATCGTGGAGCAGAGGTATCTCGGCAGCGCTGAGGACATCGAGGCGGCGATGGCCGGTGCGACCACGCTGCCTTCGAGAACCCGGCATCTGGCGTTCGGGGATCTCGCCGCGACCTGGGGTGTGATCGAGAAGCTTGGTGTGATCGAGATCGTCGATGACGTCCTGGGCGCACGCCGCGAGGATGCGGGCGCCTCGGTGGGTACCTATGTCGTGTTGGCCGCGGCCAACCGGGTGGTCGACCCGTGCTCCAAGCTGAAGTTCGCCGACTGGTGGGCCACCACCGCCGGTGATCATCTGGTCAAGATCGGCGCTGTGGCGCTGGACCACCGCCGGTTCTGGGATGCGATGCATGTCCTGAACCCGCAGGCTCTGACCGAGATCGAACGGCGGATCTCCGCGAGGGCGATCACGGTGTTCGGGTTGGATATTTCCTCCCTCGCCCTGGACATGACCAACTTCGCCACATTCATCGACTCCACCAACGTCCGCGCGCCGATCGCGCAACGCGGCAAAGCCAAACAGAAACGCACCGATCTCAGGCTGGTCGGGTTGGGTCTGGTCATCACCCGCGACGGCGGGATACCGCTGCTGTCCCATGCCTACCCTGGAAACCTCACCGACGTCACCCAGTTCGGGCGGATGATCGAAGAACTCACCGCCCGGCACCGCAGACTCGGTGGCACCGACGGCGAACTGACCGTGGTGTTCGACGCCGGGCAGAACTCCCGACCCAACTTTGAACTCCTGGACCGCCACCGCCTGCATTACGTCGGTTCCTTACCGCCATCGGATCACCAGGCGCTGCTGGAGATCCCCACCACCGACTACCAGTCGGTCGTCGAGTTCGACGGTGTCACCGCACGGGAAACGGACCTGGACGCGCTGGGGCGCTCGCATCGGGTGGTGCTGACTCATTCCGAAGAGTTGCACAGCGGCCAGTCCCGCGGTTTCGACCAGACCCTGGCCAAAACCACCCGCCAGCTCACCAGCATCCAAGACACCCTCACCCGGGGACAAGCCCGCCGCAGCAAGACGAAACTGGAAACCGCCATCACCTCGATCTGCGCACCCCGCTGGGTCAGCGAGGTACTGACCTGGCAACTCACCGGGGACACCCCGCCCGATATCCGACTGGACTTCCAGATCGACACCGACGCCCGTGACGCCCTCGAACAACGAATCTTCGGCAAACGGATCCTCATCACCGACCGCGCCGACTGGACCACAGCCGAGGTCATCGCCGGATACCGCTCACAGTCCGAAGCCGAGTTCGGCTTCCGTCAGCTCAAAGACCCTGACGTAGTGTCGTTTTCACCGATGCACCACTTCACCGACAACCACATCCGCGTGCATGTCTTCTACTGCGTCCTGGCGCTGATGATCGCCCATCTGATGCGCCGCGACGCCGCCCGTCACGGACTCGACCTCAGCGTTCGTGAACTCCTCACGCGACTGGCCCGCATCCAAGAAACCGTCCTGATCTACCCCGGCACCCGAGGCCGCCCCAAAGCCCGCCGGGTGATCACCGACATGACCGACCTCCAACAGCAACTGTTCGACATCTTCGAGTTGGACCGGTGGGCACCAACCAGTTAGGTAATACACCCAAACAAGATCGACACTAGCCCTGACCAGGGGGTATGCACATCAAGATCAACTTATCTAGGAAACTCCCGCTAGGTGCCGGGGTTCTCGTCGTGGAACCGCGGCGGGAGGTCACCCCTGCAGCCGATCAAAGGTCTTCGGCGGGGGCGAGCCAGAGCGCCCCGGCCGGCGGCAGCCGGAGCAGCGCGGAATAGGGCCGCCCGTGCCATGGCGTTTCGCCGGCGATCACCTCACCGAGATTTCCGACGCCGGAGCCACCGTAGTTCTCGGAGTCGGTATTGAGCACCTCGTGCCAGCGTCCTGGGCGGGGTAGCCCTACCCGATACCTCTCGTGTGGGTTTCCGGCGAAGTTCGCCAGGCAGGCCAGCATCGACCCGTCGTCACCCGAGCGTAGGAAGCTCAGCACGTCGCCCCAGGCATCGTTGGCATCGATCCACTCGAAGCCGGCTGGGTCGGTGTCCTGGCTGAACAGCGCGCGATGCGATCGATAGGTGGCGTTGAGGTCGCTGACCAAGGTCAGCAAGCCACCGTGCAAGGGGTGGTGGCGCAGGTTCCAGTCCAGGGACCGGCTCTCCGCCCATTCGGCGGGTTGCCCGAGTTCGCCACCCATGAACAGCAGTTGCTTGCCGGGGTGGGCCCACATATAGGCCAGCAGACACCGCAGGTTGGCGGCCTTGTTCCAGTCGTCGCCGGGCATCCGGCTCCACAGCGAGCCCTTGCCGTGTACCACCTCATCGTGCGAGAGCGGTAGCACGTAGTTCTCGCTCCAGGCGTACATCAGGGAGAAGGTCATCTCGTTGTGGTGGTAACTGCGGTGCACCGGATCGTGGCCGAGGTAGCCGAGCGTGTCGTGCATCCAGCCCATGTTCCATTTGAAGCCGAAACCCAGACCACCCACATGCGTCGGCCGGGTCACGCCGGGCCAGGCGGTGGACTCCTCGGCGACTGTCACGACGCCGGGGTGACGCTTGTAGACGGTGGCATTCATTTCCTGGAGGAATGCCACGGCATCCAGGTTCTCCCGTCCACCGTACTCATTGGGCGACCATTCGCCTGGCTGGCGTGAATAATCCAGATAGAGCATCGAGGCCACGGCATCCACCCGCAGCCCGTCCAGATGGAATTCGTCGAGCCAGTACACGGCGTTGGCCACCAGGAAGTTGCGGACTTCCTTGCGCCCGTAGTCGAAGATCAGCGTTCCCCACTCCGGGTGCGCCGCACGCTGGGGGTCGGGGTGTTCGTAGCAGGGTGCGCCGTCGAAATGGGCCAGTGCCCACTCGTCGCGCGGGAAGTGCGCGGGCACCCAGTCCATGAGCACCCCGATCCCGGCCGAATGCAGCGTGTCGACGAAATAGCGGAAGTCATCCGGGGAGCCGTAGCGCGATGTCGGCGCGTAGTAGGAGGTGACCTGGTAACCCCACGAACCGCCGAAGGGGTGCTCGGCAACCGGCAGCAACTCGACGTGGGTGAACCCGGTCGTCGTCAAGTATTCGACCAGATCGTCGGCCAGTTCCCGGTAGTTCTTGTCCTGCTTCCAGGAGCCCAGGTGTATCTCGTATATGCTCATCGGCTCGGCCGTGATCTGTTTTGTCGCCCGCTCGGCCAACCACTGAGCGTCGCTCCACTCATGGGTCGACGGGACGGCGACCACCGAAGCAGTGCCCGGTGGGAGTTCAGTGGCGCGGGCCATCGGGTCGGCCTTCTCATGCCAGCTTCCCTCGGGGCCCAGCAAGCGGAACTTGTAGCGGGTGCCGGCGCCGACACCGGGGAGGAAGATCTCCCACACCCCGGAAGAGCCCAACGAACGTAGCGGGGTGGCCACCCCGGACCAGCCGTCGAAGTCTCCGCACACCCGCACCCCGCGGGCGTGCGGGGCCCACACCGCGAACGAGGTTCCCACCACCACGCCACCCGGCGTGGGATACGTTCGCAGGTGCGCGCCGAGCACGTCCCACAGCCGCTCGTGGCGGCCTTCCCCGATGAGGTGCAGGTCCACCTCGCCCAGCGTGGGTAGCCAGCGGTACGGGTCATCGCTGATCTCGGTGTAGTCGTTGTAGCGCACCCGTAGCCGGTAGTCGTCGAGATGTGGTGTCACGCCATGGAAAAGGCCCCCGGTGCAGTGCTCCAGCGGGTACTCCTCGCCCCCGGCGAGCACCGTCACCTCGTCTGCATACGGGCGCAGCACCCGGACCACGGTGCCCTGCGGGTGGGGGTGCATCCCAAGGACCGAATGCGGGTCGTGGTGCTCACCGGCCAGCAGTCGGCGCAGCTCGTCGGCCAGTGGTGCCGAGGTGGCGTGGTCTGCGGCCTGCACGGTCATGACCTCCCTGGTGCTGTGTCTTGCTCCTAGTGTGTCGGCTCGCGCGCAGATTCGCTGGGTGGAACGGAGCGCGGCTGCACAACCCGTTCACCGGCGTATGACGGGATCGCCTGGGTGGAACCGGCCGAAGCGTGACCTGTCAGGGGTGAGCGGTGAGGCGGGCGATGGCGGACAGGGGGATGGGTAGCCAGAGGGGGCGGTTTCCGGCCTCGTAGCTGACCTCGTAGACGGCCTTGTCCAGCTCGAAGGCGCGCAGCAGGACGCCGTGCTTGCGGGGGTCGGGTGCGACTTGGGCGTAGCCGTCGCAGAATGCTTCCTGGTTGCGGGTGGTCCAGGCCAGCGCCACCGCGGCGCGGGCGCGCTGCTCCGGGTCGACGTCGCCCAGCGCCGGATCGCTGGCGGCATAGTCGAACGAGCGCAGCATCCCGGCGACGTCGCGCAGCACGGACGCGGGGGCGACGCGGGTGGCCAGAGGCACCATCGGCTCACCCTCGAAGTCGATCAGCACCCACCCCGTGACACTGCGCAGCACCTGACCGAGATGCAAGTCGCCGTGGACTCGCTGCACCGGCACCGGACCGTCGAGACCGCGAACCTCATCGAAGATCCCCCGCAGCGCGTCGGCGTACGGGCTCAGCTCAGGCACCTGCGCGAGCACGCTATCCAGCCTGCGGTGCATGGCGTCGGCGACGGTGTCGAGGTATCCGGCGGGAGCTGACGAACTGCCCAGCGCGGTGGCCAGGTCGGCGTGCACGGTGGCCACGGCGTGGCCCAACCGGTGTGCCTCGGAGGCGAAATCGCCGCCGGCGTCGGCCGGATCCGCGGGCTCCACCGGGCCGGGTGCGCCCTCGGCGCGCATGCTCGCGTCCAGCAGATCGCGCACACTCGCAGTCGCCATCGCCCAACCGTCGGCGGCGTTGCGCAGGTACTCGGAGAGCATCCCGTAGGCGATCGGGAGCGAATCCAGCTCACCTTCGATGCTGCCCTGCGGCGCGGCGATGTGCTGGCAGCCCACGGCGGCCAGCGCGCGGTGCAGCTCCAGGTCCGGGCTGCGACCTGTGGCCAACTTGCGGAACAACTTGAGGATGTAGGTCTGCCCGTAGACCAGGGAGGTGTTGGACTGCTCGGCTCCCACCGGGCGGGACCGCTGCTCGGTGTCCAGCGTGACGCCCGGCTCGGCAGCGAAGCGCAGCCCGTCCACTTCGGCACCCCGCGCCATCAGATCCAGCAGCACCGCGGTGAGCTCCGGATCATGTATCGCCTGGTACACCGCATGGTCCCCGGTTGCGGCCACCCAGGCGTGACCGAGGGGATCGGGTAGCTCGCTGCGCACCCCGAGCAGGAGTTGGTAGCGATCCCGGAGCTGCTCGCCCTGGTCGACCTCGACAACGGCGTGCACGAGCCGGGGATCGGCCCCGGCGAGGTCGGTGGCGCGCACCGGGATGACCGCCTGCACCGGGCGGTCCTTGCCGGCGAACCAGCGCTGCTCCGGCAGTACCGCTGCCAGTGAGCCGGCGATGTCGGCGAGCAGATCCAGCGGATCGGTCATGTGTCACGCCTGGCGTGGGGAAGGATGATCTGGAACCAGTAGAAGCCGTGACCGGGCAGCGTGAGCAGGTAGGGCAGCTCACCGATCGGCGGGAAACGTACCCCGCCGGTCAGCTCGATCGGGACACCGCCCTCATGCTCGGACAAGTCGAGCTCCACCGGTTGTGGGAAGCGGGACAGATTGTTGATGCAGATGACCAGATCGTCACCGGTGTCACGGTTGTCGTCGTGATAGCGGCGGTAGGCCAGCACGCTGGGGTTGGACGAGCCGAGTTCGGTGAAGTCGCCCAGCCCGAAGGCCGGGTGCTCGTGCCGTACCTGGATCATCCGCCGGGTCCAGTTCAGTAGGGACTGTGAGGAGGCCGCCTGTGCCTCGACGTTGAGCGCCTGGTACCCATACACCGGGTCCATGATCACCGGTAGGTAGATGCGCCCCGGGTCGCAGAGGGAAAATCCGGCATTGCGGTCTGGCGTCCACTGCATCGGCGTGCGCACCGAGTCCCGGTCGCCCAGCCAGATGTTGTCCCCCATACCGATCTCATCACCATAGTAGAGCACGGGGGAGCCGGGCAGCGATAGCAGCAGCGCCGTGAACAGTTCCAACTGGTTGCGGTCGTTCTCCAGCAGCGGCGCCAGCCTGCGACGGATGCCGATATTCGCTTTCATCCGGGGGTCCTTGACATACTCGCTGTACATGTAGTCGCGTTCTTCGTCGGTGACCATCTCCAGGGTCAGCTCGTCGTGGTTGCGCAGGAAGATCCCCCACTGGGCGCCGGAGGGAATCGGGGGAGTCTGGGCCAGGATTTCCGCGATCGGGAACCGCGACTCCCGGCGGACCGCCATGAAGATGCGCGGCATCAGCGGGAAGTGGAACGCCATATGGCATTCGTCGCCGCCTATCGCGGGATCGCCGAAGTACTCCACCACGTCAGCCGGCCACTGGTTGGCCTCGGCCAGCAGTACCCGTCCGGGATACTCGTCGTCGACCACCTTGCGGCAGCGCTTGAGGAACTCATGGGTGCGCGGCAGGTTCTCGCAGTTGGTCCCTTCCTCCTCGAACAGGTAAGGCACCGCGTCCAGCCGGAAGCCGTCGATGCCCAGATCCAGCCAGAACCGCAGCACGTCGATCATCGCCTCGCCGACCTCGGAGTTCTCGTAGTTGAGGTCGGGCTGGTGGGAGAAGAACCGGTGCCAGTAGAACTGGCCGCGCACCGGGTCATACGTCCAGTTCGACGTCTCGGTGTCGACGAAGATGATCCGGGCTTCCGGGTAGGCGGTGTCGTCGTCGCTCCAGACGTAGAAGCCACCGTAGGGTCCGTGCGGATCGCGACGGGACTCCTGGAACCAGGCGTGCTGGTCGGAGGTGTGATTCATGACCAGATCGGTGATCACTCGAATGCCCCGCTTATGCGCCTCGTCGAGCAGCACCACGAAATCCTCGACGGTGCCGAATTCGGGCAGTACGGCCCGGAAGTCGGAGATGTCGTACCCGCCGTCGCGCAAAGGAGAGGCGTAGAACGGCGGCAGCCACAGACAGTCGATGCCCAGCCACTCCAAGTAGTCCAACTTCTGGGTCAGACCGATCAGGTCGCCGGTGCCGTTGCCGTCGTGATCGTGAAACGCCCGAACCAGCACCTCGTAGAAGATCGCTCGTTTGTACCAGTGCGGGTCGGCGGGGGCGGCCTTTGCATGCTCGAAGTCATCGGCCTGCGGTTCCACCAGGTAGCCGTCGGGTAGCACCGCCTCACCTGTGGGTGGAACCCCTTCGAGTTCGGCGTTGGATTCGGTGATCGAATTTCCGGCGTCTAGCTCGACAGACATCAGTTGCGGCTCCGTGGGAGGTTGCGTCGTGGCTCGGAACTACTCCACCGCGGACGGCCTTCCTCAGTCGTACCGGCCCGCGCCGGCCAACGCAAAGGGAGATACCGTCCAGGCGGCCCGGATCCGCGAAATGGGACCGAATGGTGGGTCGGGACGTGACCGAAGGATGGGGGGCGGTGGTGAGCGATCGGGTGCCGCTGCGGCGGTTGCCGGCGTGGACCTGGGCCGGGCAGCGGCCCACCTGGCGCGACGCTCGACCCGGCCTGATCGAGGCAGCGCTCAAACGGGCGCAGGCTCGGCCATCGGGCAACTGGTACGTGCTCGCCGCCAGCCGGGAGGTGCGCGGCGATCAGCCCTTCGGGCGCACCATCGCGGGTGTCGAGGTGGTGGCCTGGCGCACCCCCGATGGCGCGCTTCGTATCGGGCCCGGCGAGTGCCCGCACCTCGGCGCCCCCCTGTGCCGGGGCGCGGTAGCCGGTGGCGAGCTGGTGTGCCGCTGGCACGGGCTGGCGATCGGGGCCCGCGGTGTGCCGGGCTGGGATCCGTTCCCAGCCCACGACGACGGTGTGCTGGCCTGGGTTCGGCTGGACGCTGTCGGCGGGGAGGATCCCCGGCCCGCACCGGTACTACCGCGTCGCCCAGACCCGGAGACCAGCATAGCCGCGGTATTCACCGGGATCGGGCGGTGCGAGCCCGAAGACGTGGTCGCCAACCGGCTCGACCCGTGGCACGGCAGCTGGTTTCACCCGTACTCCTTCGTCGGGCTTCGCGTCGTCGAGGTGCCTGGCGATGACACCGAGGACGTGGATCAGTTCGTGGTCGACGTGGCCTTCCGGCTCACCCGGCGGATCGGGGTTCCGGTGCGGGCCGCGTTCAGCTGCCCCGAACCGCGCACGGTGGTGATGGACATCCTGGAGGGGGAGGGTGCCGGCAGCGTCGTCGAGACCCACGCTGTGCCTTTAGGCCTCGACGATGCCGGTCATCCCCGCACCGCGGTGATCGAGGCGACCATCGCCAGCTCACCCCGCCCCGGGTTCGCCGTCGCCCGCCGGGGGGCGACGCTGATGCGCCCGGCGATGCGCTGGGCGGCTGCCCGGCTGTGGCGCGACGACCTCGCCTACGCGCAACGCCGCTACGAACTCCGCACCACCGGCCGCTGGCCGGGCTGATCCCCCACTGCTCGAGCGAAGCGGGCCGCGACGGCCCGCAGCGGGGCCCACCGGCCCCGGACCGGCACCGTCCACAGCGGGTGCCCACGCAACCCCCAGCTGCCCAGCAGCGCGTCGGCGGCGAGGAACCCGCTGGTCGCAGCCCGCTCCATCAGCGCAACGGGGAGGTCGACCCGGGTGAGGTCCCCGGCGAGCACCACCGCCGGATCCGGGGTGATGACGGTGGGCCGGTCCCCGAAGGTCCCGGGCGCGAACAGTGGGCAGTCGGCGCGCAGCTCGTGGCGCTCATCGACGATCGTGGCGGTGGCGGTCTCCGGGTAGACCCGTCGCATCTCCTCGATCAGCTGGTGGCGGGCCTGCGCCGGGTCCCCGGCCAGCGCGTAAGCATGCAGTTCCACCACGGAACCGCCGGTGCGACGCGCCCAGCGGGCTGCCTCGTCCTCGAAGCGTTCCAGCACGCTGACGTTGTCCAGCGGCCCGAATCCGCTGGTGCCCAGGAATCCGGGCCGATCGGGGCGCACCGGGCGGTCCAGCCACAGCCGGGACACCAGGAACGGCGGGGCGGTGCGCAGCCGCTCGATGCGTGCTCGCCACGCCGCGTCACCCAGCTCGGGCGACGCGGCGAGCAACGCCTGCAACCCAGTCACCTCCGCGGCGAGCACCACGGCGTCGACCTCGTCCCGGTCCCCGCCGGCGTGCACGGCGAATCGACGCTCGCGCCCCGCCGTGACCTGCTCGACGGCCACACCCGCGCGCACCACCACGCCGAGCTCGGCCAGGTAGCCGCCCATCGGATCCCACAGCGCCTGCGGGAACGGCTCGGTGGTCACGTCGAACACCAGGCCCTCGGCCGAGCCCAGGAAGTAGATGTGGAACATCGTGGCCAGCTCGGCCGCCGAGAGGTCCTGAGGATCGGCGAAGAAGCTGCGGGAGAACACCGAGAACGCCAGGTGCCGGGCCGCCTCCGGGAAGCGCACTCGTTCCAGGAACGTCATCGCGTCCTGGCCGTCCAACCGCCGGTAGACCTCCGGCACCGACACGTCGAGCAGCGGCAGCGCGGCCACCGGGTCGATCCGGGTGACCAGGTCACGCCACGGGAAGGTGGGGCTGAGCAACGCGAAGGCCAACGCGTTCCACGGTGGGGTGCGCGGCAGACCCTGGAAGGTGTCCCGATGACCGTCGGCGTCGATCAGCGGGTAGTCCACCATCGGCACCAGCGCCCGGCCCAACGGATCGGCTCGGCGCAGCAGCGCCCGCAGGTTGTAGTACTGCCGGAAGAAGGCATGGAACCCGCGGCTCATGGTGACCGCGGAATCCGTCGGCCAGGGTGGTCGGCCAGCCGCGCAGCCGCCCGCCGATCTGCTGCTCCCGCTCCAGCAACTGCACCTGCACGCCGCGCTCGGCCAGCGCCACAGCGGCCGCGATGCCGGCGATCCCTCCGCCGACGACGGCGACCCGAGGAGCCGGCCCCTCGGGTCGCGCCAGGCCGGCCCGCGGCGGGTGCAGCACGGCCCGGCGGTCCCGGCCAGGCCGTTGCCCGTCGCCGCCGCGCGGTGTCACGCCGGTCGCCTGGCCACGACGGTGTGCACGATGCCACGTTCCCAGCCCGGCATCGTGGCGATCTCGGTATCGGCCAGGCCGTGCCGCCGGAGCCGGGCGGCCAGTGCGTCGACGGTGTCGAAGCGCAGCACGCTGCGCCACAGGTAGCGGTAGAGCCCGGCCCGGCCGGTGACCACCTTCCCGGCTGGGATGATCACGCCCCAGCACACTGCGGTCCAGATCGCCCGGCTCCGGGGCCGCCCATCCAGTGCGTAGTCGTGGACCGCCAAGGGCGCCCCCGGGGCCAGCTGATCGCACAGCCCGGCCAGCACCGGGTCCGGGTCCGGCAGGTTGCGCACCAGGTACGCGGCGAAGATCCCGTCGAACGGACCGTGCACCCCGGCTGCGGCGAGCTCCTCGGCTCGGGCGTGTACGAACGACACCCGCGGTGGCCAGTCGGTTTGCCGGGCCTGGGCGAGCATGCCTGCCGAGGCGTCCACCGCGGTGATTCTGGCCCGGGGCGCGGCCGCCAGCAGCGCCGAGGTCGATGCCCCGGTTCCACAACCCAGGTCCAGCAGGTGCAACCCGGCGCCGTCACCAGGCAGCTGCATCCGGTGGGCGGAGCGGGACAGGTTGCGGTGGTAACCCGGGCTCGCGCCGACCAGCCGGTCGTAACCAGCAGCGGCGGCGTCGAACTCGCTCGTTACGTCGATCGTCACGACAGGGCAGCCTACGGCGGCCCGTGAGTGGCGATGCGAGTTCTGACTCGCATCGCCACTCACGGGTGCCGCAGGCTCACGACGTGGGCCACCGCGCGCCAGGGCTGGAGCTGCACGAAATTGGCCTGGCCCCAGTGGTAGGTCTCGCCGCTGACCTCGTCGTACCCGAAGAAGCGATCCAGCCGGTCCATGCCCAGCGCCGGCATGTCCAGCATGACCATCCCGCTGACTGTGTTGAACGGCTCCAGGGTGACGACGCAGATCACGATGTCACCGGTGACGGGATCGGTTTTGGAGTACGCCAGCAGGGAGTCGTTGTCCACGTGGTGAAACCGCAGCGTGCGCAGTTGCTGCAGGGCCGGATGCGCCCGCCGGATCGCGTTGAGCTGGCCGATCCATGATTCCAGAGATCGGCCCTGCGCCAGTGCGGTGGCGAAGTCCCGGGGACGCAGCTGGTACTTCTCGCTGTCCAGGTACTCCTCGCTACCCGGCGCCACCGGGGTGTTCTCGAAGAGTTCGAAACCGGCGTAGACCCCCCAGGAGGGTGACAGGGTGGCGGCCAGTGCGGCGCGGATGGCGAACATGCCGGGCCCGCCCTGCTGCAGTGACGCATGCAGGATGTCCGGGGTGTTGACGAAGAAGTTCGGTCGCATTTCGTCCACTCGGGAGGCCAGCTCCGTCGCGTACTCGGTCAGCTCCTGCTTGCCGGTGCGCCAGGTGAAGTAGGTGTAGGACTGGGTGAATCCCAGCCGGGCCAGCCCGTAGAGCCGAGCCGGGCGGGTGAACGCCTCGGCGAGGAACAGCACATCCGGGAAACGGTCTTTGACCTGCCAGATCAGCCACTGCCAGAAATTCGGAGGCTTGGTGTGCGGGTTGTCTACCCGGAAGATCCGTACCCCACGCCCCGCCCAGAGCAGTATCACCCGCAGCATCTCCAGGTAGCTGCCGCGGGGGTCGGAGTCGAAGGTGAGCGGGTAGATGTCCTGGTAGCGCTTGGGCGGGTTCTCCGCGTAGGCGACCGTGCCGTCCGGACGGGTGGTGAACCACTCCGGGTGCTCCTTGACCCAGGGGTGGTCCGGTGCGCACTGCAGCGCGAAGTCCAGGGCGACCTCCATGCCCAGCTCGCCGGCCCGGGCGACGAAGGCCTCGAAGTCCTCGACGGTGCCCAACCGGGGATGCACCGCATCGTGCCCGCCGTCGATCGAGCCGATCGCCCACGGCGTGCCGACGTCATCGGGTCCTGCGTGCAGGGCGTTGTTGGGACCCTTGCGGTTCACCTCGCCGATCGGGTGGATCGGCGGCAGGTACACCACGTCGAAGCCCATGCCGGCAATCCGGTCCAGCTCACCGGCGGCGGTTATGAAGGTCCCATGCACCGGGTTGCCGTGGGAGTCCCAGCCGCCGGTGGATCGCGGGAAGAACTCGTACCAGGAGCTGAACAGCGCCCGGGGACGATCCACCCACACCTTGCGCGAAGTGCCCTTGGTGATCAGATCGCGGAGTGGGTCGGCGGCCAGGATCTGGATCACCGGCGCGGCGAGCGCCGGCCCGACCCGCTCGTGGAGGGGACGCTCGGAGTCGCGCAAGGCCGCCGCAGCGTCGCTCAGCGTCGCTCGGTCGACCTGCTGGCCAGGGCGGCGAGCCGCTCGTTCCAGCAGCCGGGCACCGACGATCAGGTCGTTTTCCAGCTCGGGTACGGACTGGCCGGCGTCGATCTTCACCTCGATCGCATGCCGCCAGGTTTCCCAGGGATCCGCCCAGCCCTCCACCCGGAAGCTCCAGCAGCCCACCTTGTCGGCCACCACGGTGGCGGTGAACTGGTCCAGACCTGGCGGGCCGGGCTGCATCCGGACCTGGCCGGCCGGTTGGTTACCGGGACCGCGCCACACCACCGTGGCGCCCACTGCGTCGTGGCCCTCGCGCCACACCGTGGCGCAGACCGGCACGTGCTCCCCGACCACCGCCTTGCTGGGGTATCTCCCGCACGAGACCACGGGCGTCACGTCGTCGATGGCGATCCGTCCACTCACCAGCTGCCTCTTCCCCGTCGGCTCCCGGACCGTCCTCCAGTCTGCCGGTAGCGGCGGTCCAGTGCGCGCCGGATGTGACACTCACGACCGCAGTCTGGCGGCGGGCGCCACGCCGAGAAGCCGGGCGAGACGATTCCGACCGGCGGATTTTAACGGTGAGGTAAATTCATCGACCCCACGCGACGGTGAGCTGTGGACAGTCAGCGGATCGGCCTGGCTGCGGGGATAGAGTCCGTTCGTGAGAGCACTGCGCCGGTTCACCGTCCGCGCCCAGTTGCCGGGGCCACTGGCCGCACTGGAGATGCTGGCCACCAATCTGCGCTGGACCTGGCACCCGCCGACCCAGGACCTGTTCGCCTCGCTGGACGAGTACACCTGGGCCGCGGTCAACGGGGATCCGGTGCGGTTGCTCGGGGAGATTCCCACCAAGCGGCTCACCGCGCTGGCCGCCGACGAGACCGTGGTGGCCCGCACCCGGGCCCTCGCCGACGACCTGTGCCACTACCTGGACGAGCCCCGGTGGTATCAGCAACGCGCGGCGGCGTTACCCGCTGCGATCGGCTACTTCTCCATGGAGTTCGGCGTCTCCGAGGTGTTGCCGTTCTACTCCGGCGGCCTGGGTGTGCTGGCGGGCGACCACCTCAAGGCCGCCTCCGACCTGGGGGTGCCGTTGATCGGGGTCGGGTTGCTTTACCGCTCGGGTTACTTCCGCCAGTCGTTGTCGCTGGACGGCTGGCAGCTGGAGCACTACCCGGCGATCGACCCGCAGGGCCTGCCACTGCACCTGGTGGCCGACGCCGCCGGCGCGCCGCTGCTGGTGCACGTCGGCATGCCCGGCGGGCGGGCGCTGCGGGCTCGGATCTGGCGGGCCGACGTCGGGCGGGTACCGCTGCTGCTGCTGGACAGTGACATCGAAGACAATCCGGACGACCTGCGGGGGGTCACCGACCGGCTCTACGGCGGTGACCAGGACCACCGGATCACTCAGGAGATTCTCGCGGGAATCGGCGGAGTCCGTGCCGTGCGACTGTTCTGCCGGCTCACCGGCCATCCTGAACCTGAGGTGTTCCACACCAACGAGGGCCACGCCGGGTTCCTCGGTCTGGAACGCATCCGCGAGTTGATCCGTGGCGATGGGCTGAGCTTCGACGAAGCGTTGGCGACGGTGCGCGCCGGCACTGTGTTCACGACGCACACCCCCGTGCCCGCCGGGATCGATCGTTTCCCGGTGAATCTGGTGCGGCACTACTTCGTCGGGTCATCAGGCGAGGCTGCCCTGCTGCCCGAGGTCGACATCGACCGGGTGCTGGGGTTGGGCGCCGAGGACGACCCCCAGATGTTCAACATGGCGCATATGGGTCTGCGCCTGGCCCAGCGCGCCAACGGCGTCTCGCAGCTGCACGGCGCGGTGTCCCGGGACATGTTCCGCGGGTTGTGGCCGCAGTTCGACGTCGATGAGGTGCCGATCGGCTCGGTCACCAATGGGGTGCACGGCCCCACCTGGGCGGCACGGGAAATCGCCGGCCTGCTCGGCGAGTCCGACAACGGAGCTGCGGTTCTCGCGGCTTCCGACACTCTGCTGTGGGAGCTGCGCTGCGTGCTGCGCGCCACGTTGGTGGACGAGGTGCGCAGGCGGGTCCGGGCCGCCTGGCTGGAGCGCGGGGCCTCCGCGTCGGAGTTGGGCTGGACGTCGCGGGTCTTCGACCCGCAGGTACTCACGATGGGTTTCGCCCGCCGGGTGCCCACCTACAAGCGGCTCACGCTGATGCTGCGCGACCCCGAACGGCTTCGCGCCCTGCTGCTGGACCCCGAGAACCCGATGCAGCTGATCATCGCAGGCAAGTCGCACCCCGCCGACGACGGGGGCAAGGCGCTCATCCAGCAGGTCGTGCGGTTCGCCGACTCGCCGGATGTGCGGCACCGGATCGTGTTCCTGCCCGACTACGACATGTCGATGGCCCGCTACCTGTACTGGGGCTGCGACGTGTGGCTGAACAACCCGCTGCGGCCGTTGGAGGCGTGCGGCACGTCAGGGATGAAGTCCGCGCTCAACGGTGGGCTGAACCTGTCCATCCGGGACGGTTGGTGGGATGAGCTCTACGACGGCAAGAACGGCTGGGCGATCCCGACCGCGGACGGTGTCGAGAATCCGGAACGGCGCGACACCCTGGAGGCCAACGCGCTCTACGAGCTGATCGCCACCCAGGTCGCTCCCCAGTTCTACGACCGCGGTGCCGACGGTGTGCCGGCCGGTTGGGTGTCCCTGGTGCGGCACACCCTGGCCACGCTGCGCCCACAGGTCCAGGCCTCCCGGATGGTGCAGGAGTACGTGGAGCGCCTCTACGCGCCGGCCGCCGCCTCGGCCGCAGCCGTGCTCGCCGACTCCTTCGCCGGTGCTCGGGTGCTGGCCGAGTACCGGTCCCGGGTCAGTGCCGCCTGGCCGCAGGTTCGAGTCTCGCAGGTGGACATCTCCGGGCTGCCCGACACGCCGGAGTTGGGCGCGGAGATGACCGTCCGCGCGGCGGTCGCGCTGGCCGGCCTGCAGCCCTGCGACGTGGACGTCCAGGCCGTCGTCGGCCGGGTCGACGACGGCGACGAGCTCCGCGACCCGCTCGCGGTGCCCATGCACCCGGTCGGCGACGGTGACGCCGAGGGTGCGCGCTTCGAGGCGACCTTGCGGCTTCCCCATGCCGGACTGCTCGGCTACACCGTGCGCGTCTTGCCACAGCACCCGTTGATGGCCGGCCCCGCGGAGTTCGGCCTCCTCCAGCTCGCCACCTGAGATCATCCCGATCACGGATCGGCCACCTGGTGCTGGCGGCGCACCGCGCGGAAGACCAGGAGGGTCCGGGCAGGGGCCGTCATCCGGGTGCCGGGGCGCCTGCTTCGCGGGTGGGCGGGTCCGCCGTCGGGGGACCCGGTGTCCAGCACAGGTTCGTACCGCTCGCCGTACTCCCGGCCCGGCAGCGTGACCGCGACCGGCTGCGCGCCGGCGTGCAGTACGAGCAGCCACGAGTCGCTGGCCGGCTGCGACGGGTGGGACCGCACGTCGGTGCCGTCGATCCACATGCCCAAGGTCTGCGGAGTGCCGTCTCGCCAGTCGCGCAGCTCCATGGGTCGGCCGTCGGGGCGTAACCAGACCAGGTCAGGGGCGTCGCCGGGAGTGATGCGACCCTCGAAGAACTCGGGTTGGCGCAGCGCGGGTGTCGTATTGCGCAGGGCGAGTAGGCGGCGGGTGAAGGCTGCCATCGTGTCGGCGTCCGGATCTGCGGACCAGTCCAGCCACGAGGTCGCGTCGTCGAGCCGGTAGGGATTGTTGTTGCCACCCTGGGTGCGCCAGCGCTCGTCACCGGCTACCAGCATCGGGGTGCCGGTGGACAGCACCAGGGTGGCCAGCAGGTTGCGCGCCTGGCGGCCGCGCAGGCTGCGAATGACCGGGTCCGTGGTCTCCCCCTCGACGCCGCAGTTCCAGGACCGGTGGTCGTTGGTGCCGTCGGCTCCGTCCTCACCGTTGGCCGCGTTGTGTTTGTGGTTGTAGGAGACCAGGTCCCGCATCGTGAACCCGTCATGGGCGGTGATGAAGTTGACCGACGCCCACGGTCGGCGCGCGCCGTCCGCGTAGAGGTCCGAGCTACCTGCCAGCCGGGAAGCGAGCTCGCTGACGCCGGGCACACCGCGCCAGAAGTCGCGCACCACGTCCCGGTAGCGCCCGTTCCACTCGCTGAAGGCCGGGGGGAACCCACCGACCCGGTACCCGTCGGCGGTGGCGTCCCAGGGCTCGGCGATGAGCTTGCGGGTGCACAGCAGCGGGTCGGTGGCAATGGCCGTGAGCAGCGGTGCGCCCGGGTCGAACGGGCCGCCTCGGGGTCGTCCGAGAACGCTGGCCAGGTCCAGGCGGAACCCGTCGACACCCAGTTCGCCCGCCCAGTACCGCAGCGCGTCGGTGACCAGCCGGATCACCGTGAGCGAGCCGGTGTCCAGGGTGTTGCCGCAGCCGGTGAGGTCGTGGTCCCGGTCGAGGTAGTAGGCGGGCGCGTCCAATCCCCGGTAGGCCAAGGTCGGGCCGTCCACGTCACCTTCGCAGGTGTGGTTGGCCACCACGTCGACGATGACCTCCAGGTCCGCGGCGTGCAGCGCGGCCACCATCGTGCGGAACTCCGCGATCTCGTCGCCGGGCACCGCGGCGTACCCGGGATGCACCGCGAGCAGGGCCAGCGGCGAGTAGCCCCAGTAGTTGGGCAACCCGGCGCGCAGCAGGGCCGGCTCGGGGCACGACGCGCACACCGGCAGCAGCTCGACAGTGGTGACACCCAGATCGATGAGGTAGGAGATCACCGCGGGATGGGCGAGCCCCAGGTAGGTGCCGCGGTGCTCGGGCGGCACCTCGGGATGGGTCCGGGTGAAGCCGCGGACGTGCAGCTCGTAGATCACGGTCTGCTCCCACGGCACATCGGGCCGGGTGCCGGTGTCTGGACCACCGGGTGCTGTGACCACCGATACCGGGACGCTGCCCAGCGAGTCGACGTCGCAACGGGGCCCCGCCGGATCGCCCTGGTAGCCCAGCGCGGCCCGCAGGTCGGTCACCGTGCCCTCGACGCGGTGGGCGTACGGATCGACGAGCAACTTGGCGGGGTTGCACCGCAGGCCACGCGCAGGATCCCAGGGCCCGTGGACCCGGTATCCGTAGCGCTGCCCGGGACCCACGCCGGTCACCAGCCCGTGCCATGCGCCGAAGGTGTGTTCGGTCAGCGGCACCCGCAGCTCCTCGCCGTCGGCCGACAGCAGGCACACCTCGACGGCCTCGGCGATCGAGGAGGCCACCGCGAACCGCACCCCGCCACCCTCGGCGTGCGCGCCGAGCGGGAACGGTCGGCCGACGTGGGAGAGTGGCAACCGGCTCACACCGGCAATCTTGCCTGCCCGGTCCGGCATCCGGGTCCGTGGAGGCGATCAGCACAATGGCCGGGTGAACGTGGGGGAGGGGCGGTCGACCGGCAACGCCCGAGAAAACGCAACGGCCGATCTGACCGATCTCGTGGTGCGGATGGATGGTGTGGGTGTTCGCCGTGGCGCCAGCACGCTGCTCGACCGGGTGGACTGGCGGGTGGAGCTCGATGAGAAGTGGGTCGTGCTGGGACCCAATGGGGCCGGTAAGACCACCTTGCTTCGGCTGGCCGCGTCGGAGCTGCATCCGACCCGCGGGACGGTGCACCTGCTCGGGGAACGGCTGGGCCGCACCGACGTGTTCGAACTGCGCCCCCGAATCGGCTTCTCGTCAGCGGCGCTGGCCAGCCGGATTCCCGGTGACGAGGTGGTGTCCGACCTGGTGGTCAGCGCCGGCTATGCGGTGCTCGGCCGGTGGCGGGAACGATACGAGGACGTCGACAGCGCGCGAGCCGCCGCGCTGTTGGCCGCGTTCGGCGTCGGCGAGATGGCCGGGCGGCGCTTCGGCACCCTGTCTGAAGGAGAGCGCAAGCGGGTGCTGATCGCCAGGGCGCTGATGACCGATCCGGAGCTGCTGTTGCTGGATGAGCCTGCGGCCGGACTGGACCTGGGTGGTCGGGAGAACCTGCTGACCCGGCTGGCCACCCTGGCCCTCGATCCGGAGGCTCCCGCGACGGTGCTGGTGACCCACCATGTCGAGGAGATCCCGCCAGGCTTCACGCACGCCATGCTGATGCGTGACGGGCTGGTGGTCGCTCAGGGACTGCTCGAGGCGGTGGTGACCGAGGACAACCTGTCGAGGACCTTCGACGTCGATCTCGTGCTGCAGCGTTTCGGTGCGCGTTTCTTCGCCTACCGCAGGTAACGTCCGATAGCGTTCTGCGCGTGTCGGACGGACCAGACCTCAACCCGCACAACCTCCTCAACATCCTCCTGCACCACCTCGAGGTGCCCGCCGCCTTCATCCCGGGATCATTGGTCCTTGGCGGGCTGGCCTGGTGGCTGGCACCGCGCCGGGGTTGGGCCCCGGTGCCGGCTGTGCTCGCCGGGTGCGGTCTGGCGCTGGCATTGGCCGTCACCGTGGTGCGACCGTTCGGGCATTTCCCCTCGGGAGGCCTCAACCCGTTGGCCACGCTTGGGCTGTGCACGGTCGGCAACCTGTCGTTGACCCATCTCTACGAGCAGCTCAATGTGGTGATGTTGATGCCGTTCGCGATTTCTGGGACGCTGGCGACCCGCCGCCCGTGGCTCATCGCGGTATCCTGCGCGTTCGTCAGCGGGTTCGCGGAGTTCGTCCAAGGCACTACCGGCGGCGGCCAATGTCAGGTCCGGGACCTGGTGCACAACACCGCGGGTGGCGCCCTCGGGGTGCTGTTGGCCGTGGCGGTGCTGCGGCTGCGGCCGCGACGATCCCCGGGCATCACCGCAGACGTCGGAGCCGGTCCAGGATCGTCGCGTTGACCGAGGGCACGTCGGCGTCGAGCGCCACCTGCCGGTCCGTGCGCTGACTGCTGCCGGTCACCATGGCGCCGCGGGTGGCCCCGGCGTCGCAGACCACCTCCAGCGGCATCGACGTCGTTCGCAGGGTGCCCGGCACGGTGGCCTCCAGCACAGCCAGCGAGTCGTGCAACGCCAGCACATCGCGCCCTGAGGCCGTCCGGTAGTGCTCAACAACACCGGCCAACGTGGTGCACCGCGGGCCGGCCGCAGCGAGCTCGGCGAGCCAGGCTCCATCGACCGCGGCGCGCTGGGTCAGATCCAGCGGCACCAGTGTGGTCGGCACGTCTTCTTCGACGAGGACCCGGTGGGCCGCCTCGGGATCGGAGCTGATGTTGAACTCGGCCGGTGCACCGCTGAGGCGGCCACCCATGATCACGATGCGGTGGATCCGGGGCTTCACCTCGGGGTGCACGGCGAGCAGCAGCGCGATGTTGGTCAGCGGTCCGATGGCCACCACCGTCACCGGGGCGACCGCGGCACGCAGCAGGGTGGCCATCAGGGTGATGGCACTGAAGGCGCTCACCGGTCCGGTCGGTGCCGGCAGCAGATCGGCTCGCCCGCCGAGACCGTCTCGACCGTGCCTGCAATCGTTCCGGTGGCGTTGCGGGTACACCAACGGCCGGGCGGCGCCGGCAGCCACCGGCAGGTCGTCGAGCCCCGCCAGGGCCCGCAGCCGCAGCGCGTTGGCGGTGGTGAGCTCGATCCCGACGTTGCCGAACACCGTGGTCACGGCGAGCAGCTGCACCTCCGGGCTGGCCGCCGCCAGCATCAGCGCCACCGCGTCGTCCACTCCGGGGTCGGTGTCGATGATCATCGGTATGGTCACCGGGCCAGCACCTCGTCGATCTCGGCGGCGGTCGGCAGCGACGGTTGAGCACCCCGCCGGGTCGCCGCCAGCGCGCCGGCGGCGCAGGCCCGGGCGAGCAGCTCGGCGTCGGGCAGCCCGCGCAGCAGGCCTGCGACCGCGGCGCCGATGAACGCGTCCCCGGCAGCGGTGCCGTCCACCGCGCTGACCCGCGGGGGCGCTGCGGCCGCGACCTGAGTGCCGTCGCGGAGCAGCACCGCGCCGCGCGGCCCGTCGGTCACGGCGACGACTCGGGCGGCGTGCAGACCGGGCAGCGCGGCGTACTCGGCACGGTTGACCACCACCAGGTCGGCGCGCCGCAGCACGTCAGCCGGCACCGGGCGGGCCGGGCTGGCGTTGAGCACGAACAGCCCGGTGGCGTGCCGGGCGGCGGCGATGACGGCGTGGTCGGGGACCTCCAGCACGGTGAGTACCGCCTCGGCACCGGCCACGTCCTCGGCGTCCACCCGCAGTACTGCGTTTGCGCCGGGTACCACGACGATGGTGGTCTCGCCCGCGGTATCGACGGTGATCAGCGCCAGCCCGGTCGGCTCAGCCACCCGCCGCAGCCGGTCCAGCCCGACTCCCTCGCGGCGTAGCAAATCCAGCGCGGTGTCGGCTTCGGGGTCGGTGCCCACCGCGGCGACCAGCTGCACCGGCAGTCCCAACCGGCGGGCGGCCAGCGCCTGGTTGGCCCCCTTACCCCCCGGGACACGGGTCAAGCCGCTGGCGGTGAGAGTCTCACCGGGGTCAGGCAGCCGCGGTAGTGTCGCCACCAGGTCGAGGTTGACGCTACCCACCACCGTCACACTCACGGGTCCATCCCACCACGCTGGTCTATCCCGCGTGCCGACTGCGACGTGAGAGCAACCCGACTACAGACCGTCGTCAGGTCATGGCCTACGCCGTGTTGATGCGGATCTGCGAGGGTCTGGGTATCCCCCTGGAGCTGGCGCACCTGAGCGCCTACGGGCCGGACGGCACCTACTGTGGGGGGACAGTCCCCGAACTCCCCTCTGGAGTGAACGCGGAAATGCTTCGCCGTCATCTGCTCGCACTGGGTGCCACCGCCGCGTTCGGCGCCCCGATCAAGGGACTCGGAGAACTGCTGGCGCAGGTGGGCATCCCGGCGTCGAAGCCGATGCCCTCGCGGCTGTTCGGGATTCATGTCGTGCAGGTACGTGACCTGACTCGCAGCCTGCGCGAAGCGCTGCTCGACCACGGGTCCAACCCGACGATGAGCAGCGCAGCCGCCGCGTGGGCTGACCGTCTGCTCACCCTCCCCGGCCCCGAAAAGCTGACCCGAGAACTGATGACGGCCGTTGCGGAACTGCACGCCCTCGCGGCTGGATGGGCAGCGCTGGACGCTGGGCTCTACGACAGAGCCCTCTACCACTACTCGCGGGCACTGGAACTGGCCATCAAGACCGGCGATGCCTACCTGCAAGCGATCCCCCTGGCCTGCGCGGGGCTGACCATGCTGGAACACGGACACCCCGATGACGGGCTCAAGATGTTGCAGTTCGCGCAGGTCAAGGCATGGAGCATCGCACCCGAGCACGACCGCAGGATGGTCGAATCCTGCGCCCTGGCCGACTCGGCGATCGCCTACGCCTGGATGGGACACACGCAGGCCGCATTCACCACAGTGGCGAAGTCCCGCCAACTGTGGTCACCCACCCGCAGCGACCCGCGAGGCGACCAGGACTACGTGTCCGCACGCTTGGAGATCAGCCGGGGACGGCTCGACGCCGCAGAACCGTTCGCCAGGACCTCGGTACGCCGGTGGGAAGGCGTCAGCGAGCTGCGCCGCACCCACTCCGCCGCAGTGCTGGCCACCATCCACGTCAAGGCCGGTGAACCCGACGGGCTGCACCTGGCCCACGGGGTCATCACCGCAGTGACCAGGCTCAGCTCCGTGAGCGCCCGCCAACGACTGCTACCCCTCACCGAAGCCTTGGACACCCGCCCTGGCAGCGACTACCAGGAACTCGCCCGACTGGCCCGGCAGGTAGCCACCACCCGGGTGTAACCGCCTCGGTAACCTATGAGTGCTGATCAGTTGGCAGGGGCATAGCCGTCCCCGGTCGCCGGTTGAGAGCAAGCGGCGAGGCCGGTTGATCCGCGCCCTCGCCGCGCAGACCCATCCCGGGCCGTTCGGGGCACCGGTGCGGGTGAGCCGGGCCAGTCTGGACCGCTGGATCCGTGCCTACCGGGCCGGTGGGTTCGCCGCCCTGGTCCCCGCACCACGCTGGCTCGCCACGCAGACCCCGCGCGAGGTGCTGGAGCTGGCGGTGGCGCTCAAGACCGAGGCACCCGGGCGGACCGCCGCGCAGGTCGAGGTGGTACTGGCCGCGCACGCCGGCTGGGCGCCCTCACCGCGCACCTTGCAACGCCACTTCGCTGCCCTCGGGCGCAACCGGTGGCGTCCCGGGGGGACACCACCGGCGGTGTTCGGCCGATTCGAGGCCGATCAACCCAACGCCCGCTGGGTCGGAGACGCGCTGCACGGCCCACACGTCGCCGGCCGCAAGGCGATCCTCATCGCCTTCCTCGATGATCACTCCCGGGCGGTGGTAGCCGCCCGCTGGGGACACGCCGAGACGGCGGTGGCGCTGCGCGAGACGCTGCGTGTCGCGCTGGCCACCCGAGGGTGCCCGGCTCAGTGCTATGTGGACAACGGGTCGATGTTCATCGACGCCGGACTGCGCCGGGCGTGCGCGGTGCTGGGGATCAAGCTCACCCACTCCCAACCCGGCCGGCCCGCCAGCAGGGGAAAAATTGAGCGGTTCTTCAAAACGGTGCGCGACCAGTTCCTGGTCGAGATCACCGACGGCGCCGGCGGAGCCAGCACCGCGGTGGGCAGCCTGGCCGAGCTGAATGCCCTGTTCACGGCCTGGGTCGAGCAGGTATACCACCCCCGGGTGCACTCGGAAACCGGGATGGCGCCGCTGGCCCGGTTCCTGGCCGCCGGCCCACCCGCGCCGACCCCGGCCGGGCTGCTCCGCGAGGCGTTTCGGTGGGGCGAGTGGCGCACCGTCACCAAGACCGCCACGGTGTCTCTGCACGGCAACCTCTACGAGGTCGACCTGACCGACATCGACGTGCGCCACCACGCCCGGCCGGACGGGCGGTGCCGTTCCAGATCGGGTGCCACGTCCACCCAAAGCCCGTGTCGACCCCGCACCCGCGTCGACCCCGCACCCGCGTCGACCCCGCACCCGCGTCGACCCCGACCGGCATCGACTACCTGCGCCTGGTCGAAGACGGCCACACCCGGTCCCTGGGTGAGCGGCTGCACTACGCGCAGCTGGCCGACCCCACCCCGCCCACCGACCCCACCCAGCCCAGCGAGCTGCCCGCGGCGAGCCAGGCCGCGGACGCAGTCGCCGTTCAGGACCCACCCCGCGACCGTGACGGGCTGGCCTACAGCCCCGACCCGCTCACCCTCGCCGAGGGTCCTCCCGCCGGTGACCCCGCCGACGACCGCGCCCCGGGCTCGGCGTCTCCTGACCCCGATGCCGCGCTGCACGCCGAGCTGGCCTCCTTCGCCGCGCTGCGCCGGACCGACCCGACCGAGCTGGCCTCCGCCCCCGACAGCGCCGCCCCCGACCCTGAGGAGACCCGGTGAGCCTGCACAAGCTGAGTTCGTACTGCGGCTTTACCGGCACTCCGTTCCGCCGGAACCTGGCACAGGCGATGCTGCACCGCCACGGCGGGCACGCCGAAGCCGTCGCCCGGATCCGCTGGTGCGTGGCCGAGACCGCGTTCGGGGTGATCACCGGGGAGGTCGGCGCCGGCAAGACCGTCGCGCTACGCGCCGCCCTCGCCGAGCTCGACGCCTCTCGCTACACCGTCATCTACCTGCCCAACCCCGCAGTCGGGGCCCGCGGCCTCTACGCCGCGCTCGTGACGGGCCTAGGTGGGGTCCCCCGCTTCCACACCGCCGCGCTGATCGCCCAAACCATGGACCACCTCGCCGCCGAGAAACACGAACGCGGCCGCGCCGTCGTCGTGGCCCTCGACGAAGCCCATCTGCTCTCCGCCGACCAACTCAAGGACTCCGACTGCTCACCAACAGCGAAATGGACTTCGTCACCCCGTTCACCGGCCTGCTACTAGGCAAGCCCACCCTGCGGCGACGGATCAAACTCGGCGCCTACACACTCGATCATCGGAAGTCCGGGACCGTGGGCACCAGCCATCCGATGTTCAGTCCGCATGGCAACTGATCGAGCTGTTCGGGGCTATGCTTTCCACTATGGGACAAGTACTGAGGACGTCGCTCAAGGGGTGCCTAGCGGGTCTTGCAGTCTTCTTAAGCGCTGCTTCTTCTTCATGCGTTGCTGGGGTACCAAAACCGACGATCCAGCCACTTGAGATCGGTATTGCGTATGGGAGCACATTGATGGGAATGAGCAACGCGGAGTTGGCCGCAGCGCTCGATGATGCTGTCGACATCGGCGCTCGGCGTATCCGTGCCGATCTGGAGTGGGGAGATATCCAGCCATTGTCGCCCGACCAGTACAACTGGAAACGATTCGATCACGTCGTTGACGCTGCACGACGGCGTGGGCTCATGGTTCTTCCTGTCTTGGCATACACACCGCCGTGGGCCCGCCCATCCGGCTGCCCGACTGACAAGTGTGCTCCTGTCCACCCAGCGCTCTTCGCACGGTTTGCGGCTGCCGCCGCAAGCAGATATGCCCCACTAGGGGTGCACGCATGGGAGGTATGGAACGAACCCAATATTGAGGAGTTCTGGCAGCCAAAGCCAAATGCTTATAACTACGCGCAGCTGCTGAAGCGGGTCAGCGATGCGATCCGTGGCGTTGATTCCTCTGCATTCATAATTCTCGGTGGCTTGGCTGCGGTGGCAACAGGGACCGGCAGCATCTCACAAACCGACTTTCTAGCAAGAGTCTGCCTGCTCGGTGGAAATCGAGTGATCGATGCAGTCGCCTATCACCCTTATACCTACCCATATCTGGCGAGCAAGTCGCGCCAAGAGGTCAACGCGTGGAGCCGGATCGATGCCACGTCAGTAAGCCTGCGAAGTGTGCTCAGTCAGTATGGCACGCCGAATCTACCAATTTGGATAACCGAGTACGGAGCACCGACCAACGGTCCAGGCCAAGTATCCGACGGAACATCGGCAACTATTTCTCCAATGACCACGCATGTGACGGAGGTTCAGCAAGCCCGCATCGCGACCGACGTGGTGGTGACTGCAGCGTCGAACCACGGTCTCGGCGCCCTTATCTGGTACACTAATAAAGACTTGAGCGACGACACCAGCTCGGACAAAAATTTTTATGGTCTGCGCCGTGGTGACGGGTCCGCCAAGCCCGCATTCGCCGCGTTTAGGAAAGCGGTCGCTGGTCTCAGGCTCGGGAAGCGGTAACTTCGCCGATGTGGTAACTCTTGCGGATACTGTAGGTCAGCGCTGGTAAACATTTCTAAATTCTACGGAAAACTCGCATCCGTGGTATCCATGGTATCCATGGTGTGTCATCTGGGTCGGATCTAGTGTTGCAAGCTTGGATCAAGTTTGCGCCTGGAGCGCCATCTCCGCAGGTCATTGTACCGCTGACCTGCTTTGACGTGTAAACAGCAACACATTTCTCGGAAACTAGCGTCAAAAGAAATCATCTCGTGGAACAGTTCCAGATAGCACCACCGGAACCCCGCCGAAGGGTAGATCCTGCGGCCGGGTGCACACCCACTCCTTGACCGAGGTCGACACCCGCCGCAGCCCGAGCAGCGGGCTGCCTCTGGATCAGCCATCATCAGCTGCACGATCCTCATCCCGAGCGAGTTGGGCACGAGACACTCCACCGCTAGCCTTGGCCAGTCCCAGCAGACGCGTCGCATCCCGATACTGTCACCCGCAGCCAGGGTCGCTGGACGGAGGGCAGCAAGGTCGCGGGCGCGGTCGTCTGCCCTCATCGCGTCGGTGGCCTTCCTCGTCATATTTCTGGACTCGCTGGGCTTGATTGCTGGTATCCCTCGCCAACCGGGTGGTAGTTCGACTAGTGGTGGCCAGCACGAGCCACCCTGGATCTGCTGTGCAAAGGTGTCACGATCTCGGTTTGCTAGCGCAGTGAGGCAACACGGAGGTGCCCCCTATCGTTGCTAGCGATTTCAATGCAACATTCGATCACTCGGTGTTGCGAAACAGTCTGGGACAATGTGGCGACGCTGACATTCGGACCCCTGACTGCTCGTCAACAACTGGCCTGCAAATCTGCTTCGTTGGCCGAGAATCCATATCGATCACATCCCGAGGACGGCGGCGGTCGATCAGTTTGACGTCGTGGACTTGCAGGGCAGTGATCACCGCGGAGCGTCGGCCCGCATCCAGCTGTCTTCTTGCCACTTAAGCCCATTGGAAAGCTGAACCATCTTCCGGTCAGTCAGTCGTACAATGTCAACTGCTTGGAGATATTGGTGTCCCAGTTGAAGTCGCGAAGTGTGAGTTCTCGCACGTATTTCGCAGCCGCCGCTCGCCGATCTTCCTCGCGGAGAAGGGACAGGATCGCCAGCCGCAGCGCGACAGGGTCGCGTTCAACTAGACTGATCGCGGTGCGGTCGAAGTCATAGCAGGCGTACCCGGGATCGTTCGCGGTGATCACAGGAAGTCCACATGCCATGGCCTCTTGCATACTCAGAGTGAAAAGTTCACCGATCGCCGGGAGAACGAACACGTCACTGAGCTGGTAGAAGTCGACGAGGGTGCTGCGGTGGACCGATCCAAAGAACCGGGCGTCGTCGTCTTCATCGATGTCGTCAGGTTTATGGCCATCACCGACGAAAATGGTGAGAAAATCCGAGCATCGAGCGTGGAAGAGGAGGTCGTAACCCTTCTTGGGGACCAGTCGACCGACGTACAGCGCAATCGGTCGACTGGTCGGCAAGCCGTAGCTCCGCCGTAACCGCATCCTCTCCTCTTCAAAGCACGGGGTGAAGAATGCGGTATCGACCCCGTTGCGCACCTCATGCACGGGCGTGCTGCCGGCATAGCGACGAGTCGTTCGCGCGACATTGACGTTATAAACGACGACCGCGCGGGCGTTACGAAAGAGGAGACGCCCAAATGTCGCGTAGATCAAACGCTGGAGAGAAACGACCAGTCGGCTGGGATGATCGACGAGGCCAACGTGCTGAGTGATGATCATTGGCCGCCGGAACAGTATCGCCATGAGGCCGGCGAAGTGCGACGAGAGATAGAAGATGTCGTGCAGGTGCACGACTTCCGAGCGTCGAATTGCCCGGGCGCAGGCGCGCAGGAACTGGAGTCCGAAGAGGGGGAAGGGAATACCGAGGCGCTCCTCGAAGCCGTTCCAAGCCGGACAGCGGACGACGGCGACGCCGGGCGTCGACATGTCGGCGCCACCTGCGGCCGATCGACTCGTGAGCACCGTGACTTGGTCGCCGCGTCGGGCAGCGCTCGCGGCATGAGCCTGGGCTACCACTTCCACGCCGCCGACGTGCGGCGGATAATAGTGGCAAACCATTGCTATCCTCACGATTGCGTCTCCTCGGTCGGCGGGACGAGCGATCTCAGAATGTCTGTCGTACAGGGGCCTTGAACGGTTACCCCAGAGGGCCAGGGTGGGGCATTTGTCGTCGATCGACCGCAGCCGGTATCCGAGCGCCCGAATCAGCCCGGCCGGGCTGCTGCCGGACCGCGTGGGGTCAGCCCACGTTCGAAAACTTCGGCAGTTCGTGCGGTTGCACCTCAGCACAAGCCGGTGACCCGCTCGCGCTCGGCACGGGCCCTTGCGTGCGCCCCCCGCTGAATCATCGCGGAAGTCATCCTGAAGACATCTCACGCGCTCAACCTCAACCTGTCAAGCTGCTGTCTCTTGGTCGCTGTGGTGATCTCGGCGGTCGGAAAGCGATGTTCTCGTCGTAGGGTTGCGGGTCTGTAGGCAGTGGTGCAGGCAGCCGATGAGCAGGTTGCGGTGGGCGGCGGCGTGTCCGTTGCCGACGGTTTGCGGCGGTCGTGCTGGGCAAGGAACGACACGCTACCGAAAATCGTCACCATGGGAGTCATGGTGTGCCATCTAGATTTGATCTAGCGTCCGTTAAAAGCATCTCGCGAAACAGTTCCAGATGCCTCATCAGGAGTTCCGGCCATGCGTAAATCGTTTCCGTGGACCGTCGACCAGCCTCTCCCAGTCGGGCGCACAGCGCGTCATCTTGCAGTAGCCGGCGGCAGGCGCTTGCGAGTGCAGGAGGGTCTCCAGGTGGAACGAGTAGGCCGTTCTGCTCGTGGTCGATAACATATGGAATGCCACCGATATCTGACCCGATTACAGGACGGCCGCACGCCATTGCCTCGATGAGTGTCATCCCGAAGGATTCCGCCTCGGTCACAGAGGGCAGGATCAATACCCTGGCGCCGCGGTAAGCCTCGATGAGGTCGTCGCCCGTGAGCTCGCCTGAAAACTCGACCTTGTTGGCGATGCCGAGTGACATAGCAAGCTGGCGGAGGTCGTCGACGGAGCTTCCCGATCCGACCAGTCGCAGCTGTGCGGCCGGCACGTCCTTCCGGATCAACGCGAAGGCACGTAGGAGCACGTCTATACCCTTCCATGCCGAGCTGCGGTCTATTCGCCCAACGTACAGGAGTGTAGCATCCGGCGCGTTTAATAGTAGTGGGGACGGGGTGAACACGTCGGGGTCGACGCCGGGTGTGATGATGCGGGAGTTGGGAACGCCGTGTGCGAGCGAGGCGGGCGAGACCGCTATGACGGCGGCGGCACGGCGAAAGAGTCGGGTAAGGATGTACTTCTCGTATGATCTTATCATCCAATCGACGTGACCTGTGTGTTTCACCATGGAGCCCGAGTGATAGGTCTGCACCACCGGCCGGTTGCCCGCAACGAGTGTTGCCACGTCGGCGAGGAAAGGCACGGGAGCATGGGTATTCACGAGGTCGACGCCGTAGCGCTTGAACAGCCGACGTATGGTGATGAACCACAGAGGATTCATCGGCGTGTTAGAGAGTTTGAACCAGGTACTTAGGAGCACAATTGGTATGCCGTCCCGGAGTTCCACTTCGGTTCGTGGTCGGACGTTCGATGTGATGACGATTGGACGCAGGTCCGCTGACTTGTTAATCTCTTGAGCGATGCGTTCAGCGTAGTTCTCGACCCCACCAACTTTCGGGGGATAGAAGGGAGCTACGATCGCTACCGTTTTCTTCCTCAAAGGTCCACGTGCAGTCAACGCACGTTCGAAAACTTCGGCAGTGCGTGAGGCCTGTGCCTCCCACGATAGCGAACCTGTGACCCGCTCGTGCCCGGCGCGGCCCATGCGTGCGCCCACCTCCGGTTCCGCGAGCAGGTGAACCATTGCAGAGGTCAGGGCGGCCACGTGCCCAGGGGGGATGAGAATGCCGTCGATACCGTGCCGGACTAGGGAAGGAACGCCACCTACAGTTGTGGATACCACAGGGCGGCCAGTGGCCATCGCCTCGACAAGAACTGTCGGGAAGCTGTCAAAGTGGGTGGGCAAAGCCACCAGGCTCGCCTTTTGATAAGCCTCCGCCAGCTCTGCTCGGTCCAGTCGCCCGGTAAACGTGACGTGGTCGGTGATGCTCAGCTGACGGCATCGCTTGAAATACTCGATGAAGCCATCGCCGTCTCCCACGATTGTCAGATGCGCTAATGGCCGATCGCGACGGAGTCTGGCAAAGGCTTGAAGTAGGTCAGGCAGACCCTTGTAGCTCGCGGCCTTGGCGAGCGAACCCACGAACAGGATAAGCTCAGGTTCGGGATTCTCGCCGGCATGGAAGAGTGTGGTATCTACGCCTGGTGAGATGGTAGTCGACCTTCCCTTGAAAATTTCCGGGAAGCAATCGGCGACGTAGTCTGATGAGACGATGATCTCGTCGGCTCGCCGAGCAGTGGCCGGTAGCAGCACCCGCTCGTACGCTGCACAGGCTAGATCCGAGACAATTTTTTCTTTGATCATGGGGCCTGTGTGGTACGTCAGTACGAATGGAAGAGAGCCGCATGCTTGAGCCGCTACATCGGCCAGCAATGGAACCGGTGCATGGGCGTTGATTAGACCGATAGATTCTTTATCGATGATGGCGCGAATACGGCCACGCCAGTTGAATCCAATCGGTGTGTTGGACAGACGGAAGTGCGCCGGCAGCCGGTACAGCCTGGTGGGACCGCGGTCGGTCACCGTCTCCTTCTGGCCCAGCTGTCGGTTGGTCGCGACCACAACGACGCGCCACCCGTGCCTCCGGTGCAGCATTTCCCCCAGATTGTCCACGTACTGTTCCACCCCGCCGCAGTCTGGCGGGAAGTAGGGCGTAACGAGCAGCACTGACTTACCGGTCATACCGGCTCTCCATACGTTGCCAACATCGCTTCGAACGTTTGTGACTTTTGGGGGTGAACTTGCGCCAGCAGGGGAACCATCTGTTCCGCGCGCCGGCGGTAGGCGGGCATCACGTCATCGAGTCTCCGAAGGTAATCTGTTCGTGAATCCTCCATCCTAGCGAAGAGATCATGCAAGCCATCGGTCGTATCCTCAATTTTGATAACCCACTCCTCGAGGCCGAGATCTCGCATGATTCCTCTCGTCTTATGCTCGTATTCTATTGCAACACAAGGCACACGACTCGTCAAGGAGAAAATGACCGAGTGGAAGCGCGTGCCGATTAGATAAGTGAGCTCGCCATACAGATTCTTAAGATCATGGTGATCGCTGCGGTCTTCGATGCAAATAGGAGCACGCGCACAGTAGCTGGCGATACGTTTCTCCACAATCCGATCATCGTCGGCCATATAATCACTGGTGACTTGCGGAATAAGTATGACATGATGGAGAGCTCGCGACTGCACCTCATTGATAACCTCCGTCAGTGCCCTTTCGTAAGACTCCTGCGCTGCCGGCTTGAGCCAACGTCGTGCAGTCATGCCAATCAGCACGGCATTGTTGGCCACGCGGAGTTCCTCGCGCCAGTTACGACCGGGACCAGGATCGAAGGCGAAACCCGAATCAACAGCGCGAACGATGTGCGTGGTGGGAACGCCGCACCGCTCAAGGATACCGACACTGATGTCCTCTCGCGCCATAACGAGAGGTGAGCGCAGCAGAACGCGTCGGACAAGCCATCGCTGGGGGGCCGAGGTGAAGGGTCCGAAAGACTGCGGACCGAAGACCACGGGCTTATGTTCGTGCTGTGCTATCAATGCTGGGAGAAGCGCGTAGAAAATATTTTGATATCCGTCTAGGCCCTTCCGTGCATTAAGATAGCCTCCGCCCATCGATACAACGAGATCTGCCTCTTCAAGTGCCTTTACTTCCCTGGCGACCTCCTGGGGTAACCAGCTGGTAAATCGACGCCGCATCACCCTGGGCAGTACGAGGTAGGTTATGCCGAGTAAGAGCCCTAGTGTTCTCCGGGTAATCCTGAGACCCTTGCTCACGTTACCGTCAGCAACGTACCTTTTAATGGAGCCGAGGTTGCGAGCGCTCTCGAACTCAGGATGAGACTTCGCCGATTCCATTCCTGCAACCTCGACGATGGCCTCTGGGAATGCTTGATGAATCTGGCGAAGACACACCGATAGCAGCGCGGCGTCTCCGGCGTTTTCACGCACGTAAGCGTTGATGACAACAATTCTCATAGCGCACGCGCCCGTCGGAGCATCGTCATGCTCCACACAGCACGGCGACGGCGAATCCGCTTCGCTCGTGACTTCACGATCATACCAGTTCGCACGGCGCAGGAAAAGAGCTATTACGGCAAATATACCGGACGCGGCGTTGCCTAGAAACCACGCCCATCCAAACCATACAAGGCCGCGAGGAGCCCAAAGCAGAGCCAGTCCAATAGTCACGATCGCGTAGACGACATTGGATCCGATGAGCGGTGTCATCTGTCGAGTTAACTTCAGCAGAAAACTCGCCCAAGTATTTAGCCCTACGGCCAGCGCTCCGATAGCGAAGACTGCAAGAAGTCGGTGACCTTCCCGGCTGTACTCGCTGCCAAAAAGTTTCAGTGACCAGCCACTAGTGGCGACGACGATGGCCACCGCCGGAGCCTGCAACAGACAGATGATCCACCCAGATCGGCGCAGGAGCTGTCCGAACCTCGATTCGTCGAACGATCCCTCAGCGAAGACTGCCTCCCCGACTGCATAGGAGATAGAATTGAGGAGATTAGCGACCTGAAAGACAACGAAGTAATAGCCCGCCTGGGCCGCGCCGAGCGTTTGCAGGACAATCAGCGGTAGAACCATCACGGGCGCGAGATTTAGCACGCTCGAGACATAATTTGACATTGAGTAGCGTACCTGTGACGATGGTGCAGTTCGCTGACCACGAAATTTTTTAGTGTTAAAATTGAATCTGAATCCCAGCGCTCGGCGCATACAAAAAATGCTCGCCGCCACTGCGACGACGTAGGATACCCCCGTTGATGCATAGATTCCGTAGGCCCCTAGACCAAAGAAGATCATGGGTAGTGCTAACTTGGTTAAACCCTGGATCAACCCGTCGATCACTGCGTTGTATTGTGGCTTCCGTGCTGCGATAAAAACCGAATCCAGTAGGAGGTTGACACCCGCGAATGCCCCCATTATCACGAAGCTGCATGCGTATAGTAGATTATCGCGAATGAAGTGGACCTTCGACGCGTAAAGGGGTAGCCCGGTGATGTAGCCGGCCGACGCGGCAGCTCCCACGACGAAGACAATCAGCACTGCTTGGCTGATCTGTGCATCCTTATTTTTCGATGACGAAAGGAAGCGCACGAGGGTGCTGTTGAGTCCGACAAGGCTGAAGCATGCAATCAGCGATGTCGCCGAGATAAGCACCGTCGCGGCACCCACTTGCTCGGGCGTGTAGAGCCGGGCTACCACTAACCAGAATACGAACCCCAGCGCGGCCATTGTTCCGGTTGAAGCCATAAGGAGAACCGACTCCGCACGAGCTGATCCGTGCGCCAGACGCGCCATCCACCGAAACGATGGGGAAACCCCGTCACAATGGGATTCGGCGGGGGTTCGTTCCTCTGGGACGTCACGTCACCCACTACTTTCTTGGTCATCAGCAGGCAGGCTCCTCAGAATGAGAAAGGAAACCGCCGACATGGCGAAACAAGCCGACCCTACGTCTCCTTCAAGTGGCCAGAAAGTGAAGTGGGTTAACGGCATGGCCAATGTGTACGGATGTGTTACCGAGTTCAGGGCAATATAGATCCACGTGAGCGTCCCGTAAAAGAAGGTCGTCTGCAGCAACGGCTTCAGCAGGAGTCGCCTGGCGGCACTCAATTTCATGGGTTAACTCCGGTTTGTTTTGAACACAGGTCAAAATAGATGAACTCCAGCTTTAGGGTATGCGCTGACCAGTGGAAACGTGTCATCGCTACATGCAGCCAGTACTCGGCCATCCGATGTCGTAGGTCCTCGTCGGTCGCCACTCTTTCCAGGGCTGACCGGATATCGTAGACGGTCCCTGCCATCATCGCGACAAAATCTCGGTCAAGCCCGTATGCATCATAACCCGGGTCATCCGAAATGATGCTCCGTAGACCCGACGCCATCGTCTTTTGGACCGTGAGAGCAAAGCCCCCTGACTGGGACGGCAACACGAAGAAATCGCAGGCGCGATACACATCGGCGACCTTCTTTGGCCGTCGTGTGCCCAAGAAAAATATCGCTTGAACGTCCTCAGCATCCTCGGGTGGAAGCCTTTCGATCATAATGAGAAAATAGCGGACACTCACCGTCTGAAGCGGTTTATGAAAACTCTTCTTCGGTACGAATTGTGTCACAAACAAGGCCATTATGTCGATATCCGGTAAGTCCAACGGTTGCCGAATTTTCCGTTTCTGATGATCTCCTGCCGGTTGAAACGTGTCGGTATCGACTCCGTTCGCGATAAACGTGAATGGTTGGCTTGATGCGCCGAACCGCTTGAGGAGTTCCGCCACTTTGGTGTTGACATATATGATGCGGCTCGTTGATTGGACCACGGACCGACGAAAGGTGGCGTAGACCACACGCTGCGCCGCTTCGGCAAATTGGTGTGAGTGGGCGACAAAGTGGACGTGCTGAGTGAGCGCGGTTGCCCGGCCCAGGAGTTGTGCGAGACCGACCGTCATCCAGGACGTCATGTGCAGGATGACGTGAATGTATACGACGTCGGCTCCTCGAACGAGGTTAGCAGCCTTCGCTAAGAACCATGGAGTAGGAACCGAAAAATGGATTCCCCCATGTCTCTTAATTTCGTTCCAGGTTTTTAGGTTAACGACATTGTAGCCTTCCAGCAGGCGTCTCCTGCCGGGATCGGAGCGGGCCGCTGTGGTGGGCACGGTGACCGTCGGGACCAAGCAAAGAGAGGTGGTGGCTTGAGGCTGGACGACGTTCTCGATTCCACCGACGTGTGGTGAGAAGTAGTGGCTGACAAGGAGTACCCGACGGTAAGAAGATCGGGTGTCGCCAAGGGTCTCGTTCACCGTCTAGGCTTTTCTGAGCGCGGCCAGCGGGCGATACCCCTACCGGTCCACACGCTGAGCAGCAGGTAAGCCAGCGCCGAGACGGCGAAACATAGTGCGCCGAAGCTGTCGCATCGTACCGGCAGCCAGTGGGTGAGTGCATGAGCCAGGTCATGAGGGCGGACGGTCGCCAGCACTGCTACATATAACCAGCCCATAATTCCGTACAGAGCCAACATCTCGAGCAAGGCTGTGACGGTGCGGTGGGTACTTGCTCGAGGCCGATCGACTTTTGGCTTAACTTCAATTAAATTTGACGTCATCGGTAGATCGCCGCTCCCCCGTTGCTGTAGAGAAGGTCCTTCTCTTCATCCAGAAAAGATGTCGGATAATAGTATGTGATGAGGTCGCCCTCGAAGAAAACACTGGCCTGTTTTTTGCGGACGTTGGTGGAGCCCAGGAACACGTACGCCTGCCGACGGACCAAGGTGGGGTAGATGTCGTCGACAGATCGGATGCCCGCGTATTCCTGGACGCGATTGAATGTGTACCTGTCAGTTGTAACCTCGGACTGAATATTGCCATTCCCTCCAACGGCTATCCGGTCTTGGAGCCAGGAGATCGCTGCCCTCTCCTGTGGGTGGATGTAGTAAAGGTCGTAGTACTGACCGGAGTTGTTTAAATGCAGTTGGGCTGGATAACCGCCCAACGCTTGCGGCAGAACTCCAGTCAATGAGAGAAAGAACGCAACGGTGATGCCCACGGCTACAACTGTCGCCCGACGGCGTCCCAGCCATCCAAACATCTGGATGCTTCCGACGGCGAGGAAGGGAGCGAGCACGAACAGGGACTGGTGAAAAGCGCGGAGGAGCCCGTAGTCGACCGAAACCGCCGGCAGCAACACCTGAGACAGAACCACGAGGAGGCTGCCGACCGCGAGGAAGAAGAACTCCCGGCTTACGCGCATGCCAGGCGCGCGACCTAAGAGGACCATGAGCAAGCCGAGACAAACGAAGATTTGGAGCAGCTTTGCGATTCCTTGTCGCATAGTGAGATTGAGGAGCGACACATCGATCCCGACACTGTGAAGGGCGCGGCCGGCGAACGTCAACTGCAGGTCCCGTGCGCCGACAACCGGCGTTGGGTCTCTTTCGATGGTGCTCAGCGGGTAGTAGATCCCGGCGGCCCTTTCATCGATGGTCTCTTTGATCGTCTTGTCGGCGTATTTGGCCAGTCTCGTGGCGGCGCTGGGTCGGTTGGCTGAGAAGAGGTAGTATGAAACGTCCGACGACTTCTCATCGCCAGGCGTACCGGTTGTCGCGTTCACAAGCCGTGTGGCCGTCTCTTCCAGCTGCCCGCCGGTGTGAGTTGCGGGCCCAGTCCAGAACACTGTCAGCATGATCAATAGTACAATGTTGGCCAGCCCCACCACGGCCAGTTGCTGATCAGACCGCTTCAACGCAGGCTGCCGACAAGTGCGAATCCAGGAGGCTAGTCGGGCAAGCGAGCGAGCCGCCCAGGCGATGACCAGGATGACGATCAGCACATAAGTCGTGGAGTAGTGCGACAGCATGACTCCAAAAGACAGAATTCCGAACCACACGCGACGTTTCGGGATGGTCCATCGCGGGTTGGTAATAACCAACAATGCCGAACCAAGGAAGACATACGCCATCTCCTGCCGGCAGAGGAACGGCATGTCAGTGAAGTAGGTCGGAAAGCTGGCGAAGTAGACCGCCGAGAGCAACGCGACCATGGTCGAGGCGAAACGGCGTGCAATGAGGTAGACAAGGACCGGACAGAGGGCGAAAACCAACTGGAACAGCAGCTTGAAGACATAGGCGTCCGGAACTCCACTCATCGCGGCGGTCATGGTCGGCAGGATGGTGATGCTCAGACACGCATTGTAGGCGTCCCGGAAACGAGCGATGTCCCAGTTACCGTTGACGGAGGTAAGCTCGAAGACGTGGAACTCGCGCTGGATGTCATGGCCGGTGATGCCCCAGCCACGCAGGGACGTCATAAGCAGCAGCGCCAGGGAGAACAGATAGATCGTCACGAGGATCGTGGTCGGGTGTACCTGCCATCTCCAACGGATGAGCGCGACTACGAGGAGGGCGGCCAGGCACAGCATCAACTCGATGGCGGTGCCGCTGGCACCATTGTTGAGCCGTACCGCTCCCGCAACCGCCCCGAAAACAAGCAGCACTGCGGCTGCCAACAGGACACGGTCACGGCTGGTGAGCCGGCGCAGCCACGCTGTCAACCCGTTGCTTCCGTCACCAGAGTGCCAGCATCGGCGGTGCCAGAACGCCAGGACGAGCAGAGACAGGTCGGTGGCAACGAGCACTGGAACACGGCCGAGCGGACGGGAGACGCCAATCAGCGGCAGAAGCTCGTTCATAGCGAACCCGCCGATCATGACCGCCAGCAACACCGCACCGAAGCTGTAGATCGCTGCCTCATGCCGGCTGCATCGCGACCAGCCCTTTTTCACCAGCACCAGCCGTGCGGGCAGGCCCACTAAGAGAAACAGCCCAGCAGTAGCTCGGACAACGGGGATCTGAGCATCGACGAGGACGAGTATCGTCGCCGCGACGGCAAGCGTGATCGTGAGGTAACCCCTAAGCGGGACAGGTCGTCGGTAACGACCAACCGCTTCCCCCAGCGAAGAGGTTGTCACTACAGCCACGACGACTCCGCTACCTGATCGTAGATGCGCTCCAGTTCCACGATTCGCTCATCCCAGGAGTGGCTACGGCCCCGCTGCAGGCTACGAGCGGCGAGTTCCGATCGCAGGTGTGGATCGGCGGCCACGCGCTGGATCGCCGCGCCGAGGGCTCTCGGTTGCGGGGCGGCGAGCAGGCCCACCCCCTCAAGAACCCCCCGGGAACCAGGGACGTCGGTCGAGATGATGGCGAGCCCAGCGGCCATGGCCTCGAGCAGCACCAGGGGCATTCCCTCCTTGTCCGAGGGCAACACGAACGCATTTGCCCACTGATACCAGCGCAGTAGGTCCTCTCCTCGCTGAGCACCGGCGAGGCGCACGTTTGACAGGTCCAGTCGCTCCAGCTGGTCGCGGATGAGTCCTCGCTGCTCACCATCGCCCACCAGGACCAGATCCACTGGTGATGAGACGTAACTCATCGCGTCCAGCAGCCGGGGGACGTTCTTCTGGGCGTCTAGACGCCCGACAAACAACAGCCTTAGAGGTCCAGACGATGTCCAGGACGTCTCAAGACGTCGGTAGAACGATGAACTGACCCCGTTGGGGACGACGGTTACCCGAGCCGGACGGACGCGGTAGTGTTTCACCAGGAAACTGCTCTGGTCCTGAGACAGGGCGATAACCGCCGCAGCTCGTCGCAGGACGGGGCCCAGAACGAGGCGCTTGTAGCCCGGCAGCAGCACTCCGAATTGGCTTGACGGGTCGACGTCGAGGTGGAAGTGAATAATGTAAGGCCTGCGCCTTAGCGCAGAGGTCAACCAGAGCACTTCAGGCAAGAAAGCCTGTGCGACATGCGCGTGCACGATAGCCCGCCGGTGCAGCAACAAAAGCCGCAGCACCAGGCCAGGTGAGAATGGAGTGTGCGCCAGCTCCCAACCTCGGAAACGCCGGACGCGCATACCCTTGGTGCACTCACGAGTAGGCGCTCCTTCCGAGCCGCACGTGGTGGTGAAGACGTCCACGTCGTGGCGTTTGGCGAGGAGCTCGGCCAGGGTTTGCGCAACGTTCTCCATCCCACCGATGTGTGGAGGATAGAACGGCGTAACTTGTGCAACGATGTGTCGACGGTGGGTGCTCGTCATGTCACTGCCGTTCGGGCCCCGAGTTCGCCGTTGTCGACGTATTCCACTCCTGGACGCCGGGAAATGTAGCTGAGAACCCCCTCCAACCTGTCCCAGTCACCATTGGCATCGATCTCCCAGCTGTGGCCCCACAGATGGAACACACCACCGGTCGCCATGACTTGGTCGAAAATCGTCATCGCCAGCAGATCCCAGTTCCAGAACAGTCGCTGCGCCATAGCCGGTTGACCAGCGGCAAGCCGCAGTACCGCCGGCCCGTCGACGAGGTGACGGTAGGCGTTGACCGTCGTGTGCATCTCAAACGGCGAGGTAGCGGCTGTCACCCACCGACGCACAGTGCGACCGACAGCGAATCCGGCCTCCTTGACCATGCTGCGGTCGCGTTCTTTGTAGGCGCCCCCTGGATAGCAGAAGCTGCGCAGGGACATACCGATAGTCTGTTCGAGAGCATCTTTGCCGTCCACGATCTCACGACGCGCGATGGAGTCCGGCAACGTGGTCAGGCGCAGGTGCGTCAGCGTGTGGCCGCCGATCTCGAAGTCCGATGAAAGAGCGCATAAGTCGCGTTCGCGCAACCGCTCACGTGGACGAAGCTCGACGTTGTGAGGGGCCACGTAGAACGTACCCGGCAGGCCGTATGTGTCGAGCAGCCCCGCCAGCTGGTGGTCGAGCATGTGGCCATCGTCCCAGCTGGTCGTCACGAAAACGGCTCCTACGCGGCGACCTGCGATGGCTTGTGCCGCAAGATCCCAACATTTGCTCTGCATCATTAATCCCTTGGAGTACGTGCGTCGGGAGCGGTGTAGTGAATCGCTTCGGTCCGACCGGCAAGGTTCACGTCAACGACGGACCATCGGCTCCCTTGGGGGAGGGCGAGAGCCACATGACTGTTGAGCGTCTCCCCGTTGCCGACAGCAAGATAGCCCATTTTCTCTGTCGTCGAAGTGGTGCCCGAATCAAGTAGTCGTACCAGATACGCATACTGGCTCGGGCGCCCCTCGTGATTGGTGACCGCGAAACTTACGGTGATCTGCTGTCGACCGGCCACCTGCGCGGGGGACACTGGGGTCGGTCCCGTGAAGTACAACTCCGTATAACTGTCCGACTCACGGGTGAAGGAGATCGCGAGCTCGTGTCGCACCGTCGGTGAGAAAAGCGCGAGCCCCAGAACGATGACCGACAGAAGGCCGCTAGCCCACACCCACGGGCTTATGAGGTAGTAGCTTCGAGCCCCTCGCCTCCGCGAGGTACGCGCGCCGTCATCTTCGCTGGTCACCGACACGATCAACCTACCTGTGCGGCCATGGCACCGTAGGGTGCCGCGCTCTCGCCGCGCGAGGACAGATCGACTCGCCTGTAGGCGACCATGGTCGGCGCCGGACGCCGCCGACCGCGCAGACGGTGGGAGACGAGCTGAGATGAGTTGCGAATTCCGTCCCGGAAGGCGCTCAGCTTCGCCTCGCCACCGCGAGACCGATACTCGATCGCGACCTCCGCGCACCTAAAGCCCTTAAGGTAAGCCTCATTCTTGATCTCCTGAGAGAATGGCATACCACCCGATCGGACATCCACGTGGCGCCAGATTTCCCTCCGGAAGATCCACATCCCTGACTGCGAGTCGCGGAAGGGTGACCGAAATAAACTCCGGCTGGCAACCGTCAAGAGACGGTTGCCCACATTGTGCGACCCCTTCATAGCATGCCGGTTGTACTTGCCGAGTCGGTTGGTCGACAGGAAGTCTAGACTCTTGCTGACCAGGTGGTCCATAAGTCCGGGCAAAGCATCGAAGGGATAGGTACAGTCGGCATCACCCGTCGCGATGACGTCACCCCGGGCAGCGGCGAATCCGGCGTGATAAGCATTGCCATACCCGCGCATGGGCTGCACAATAACTGTCGCGCCAAGGGCAGCGGCCACCTCGCCCGTGCCATCGGTGGAGGCGTTGTCGACCACAATGACCTCGACCTCGTAGCCTGCTTTGATCAGCTCGTCATAGGGGACGTTTATTATCACTCGGGGGATGTTGTCTACCTCGTTGAAAGCCGGGATAACGATCGATACTGTCTGAACCGTGGCCGACTTTTGCGTGGCCGGCAGACCCCGAGTGGCCAGTCCAATCGGCGCCGGCTCGGTGGTCGTCGGGCTGATGATCACGGTCATGATCAGTCCTTCCGTGTTTTTATTCGCTAAGACAATCTGCCTCCCCCTGGCTGTAGTCCTGATACTGGAAACATCGATTTATTAACGCAGTGCGTTACATTTAAGTTAGACCGAACGGGTGATTAAGGGTATATTGTTAACCTAACGGCTGGTATTCGATACTTAGAGTAGTCGCTCAGCAAGGCTGAGTAAGTGCGATGACATGCCGAACGGGGCTCTCCTGGCGTCTCCATGGGCAGTTGGTCTGATCGTCCGGGAGTGGCAGACCGGCCGCCGCGGGTGAGGTCGGCTATCGCGATCAGCGCTCCGAGTAAGCGGTAGCCGTGGCTCGTCGGCTCAGTAGGCCAGGTGGGTGCTTGGTGGCCTTCCAAACGCGCGTTCGATGGTCCGTGGGCGACGGCGTTGAGGGCCCAGGGGCAGGTAGCGATGATCGTCTGGCGAGCGGTCGGTGACTGTGATTACGGTCCCGGCGAGTGCAGGTTGGTTGCCACCCATGTCACATCCCTGGGCGCACCTGCAGTTGAAGGTTTCCGGGTTCGCTGATGACCCTGGATGAGTGGATCGCGCGCGCTACCGGAGGACAACAGCTACCGGTATGAGCTGCAGGAAGGCATCCTTCTGGTGTCTCCACGGCCGACTTCCAGGCATCAGCAGGCTGCCTGCCGGCTTGCCCGGCAGTGTGACGAGCAACTGCCGTCCGGTTGGGACTTCCTACTCGACGTCGAGGTTGTGGTGCGGGCCGAGCACCCGGCGATCGTGCGGGTGCCCGATCTCGTGATCACCAGGATCGGGGTTGCGGACAGCCGGCTCGTGGCGTCCGATGTGGCGCTTGCCGTGGAGATCATCTCGCCTGGGTCACGCAATGTCGACCTGCACCTCAAGCCGTTCGAATACGCGGAGGCGGGAATCCGGTATTACTGGCTGGTCGATCTCGACACACCGGCTCCTTCGGTCACGGTTTTCCACCTGGGCGCACCGGACGACGGTTACACTGAGGGCCCAGCGACCGCCGGCTGGCTCGTCATCCCTGCGTCGTTCGACCTGTGCATCAACATTCCCGCACTGGTTGGTGCGCGTTCCTAGCGTCAGGCGAGCATGCGATCCATACACCTGAGCGCCTCCCGCTGGCGAACCGAAGTTGGCCAGCCCCACCTGCTCTGGCTCGATCATGGTCGCATCTCGTGTCCGCAGACGGTGCCGCAGCGACCGGACCTGGCTCGGAGTCGCGGACACGAAGCGCCTGGTGAGTACACCGATCTTGAGAATTGCCAGGTCAGACCGCTTCTAGCAGTTTCCGAGGGAGCATGACGACACTGTAGTCGTGAGGACGCCAAGATCCGTGCGATTTGACGGCGAGGTGCTTCTGCGTCTCGACGGCTACGTTCGCAGCAATCCCGGCACCTCGGTTTCGGCGGTGACCAACCTCTTCGTGGATGAGGCGCTGCGCGCCGAAGCGCACCCTGGTCTCACCTTCCGGCCAGGACCGACCGGTCGGCGCGCTGGGCTGATCGGTGGTCCGGACGTGTGGGAGGTCATCGACACACTGTTTATCGTGCGGGATGCCGAACCGGGCCTGGCGGACAAGGCACTCGTTGCCGCGACGGCTGAAGCAATGGGACTGCCAGCGCGCAAGGTCAGGACCGCGGTGCGGTACTACGCCGCGTCCGGCAGGACATCGATGATCGGATCACGGCGAACCGGGAAGCCGCGCAGGAGGCCGAGGCCCGCGTGGCATGCCGAGCAAGACCTGCTACGCGGAGATGATCGCGCCTCGTGACTGTGCGACTCCTGCTCGACGAGATGTACCCGCCCACGCTCGCCGACGCCCTGCACGACAAGGGGCACGACGTGGCCGCGTCAGCCGAGTTCGCAGGCGGTGATGACGCCACTGTCCTGAATGCGGCGACCGGCGATGGTCGATGTCTGGTCACAGGGAACGGACGGGACTTCGCGGTGCTGGTGCGCCACACCAGCCATGCCGGCGTTCTGTTCGTTCACGCCAGGCGATGTCCACGGACCAGAGCGGGTCTGCCTACGCTCGCGGATGCCCTCCACGATGCCGTCTCCGAAGGCCGCCTGCCCGGTCCCGGTGACATCCGCTGGCTACCTGAACCGGCTGGTTCTTCCCAGGCTGTCGGCTGCCCTGTGACTGCCCAACGTTGACATACACCAGATAGCGACACGGCGTGCATGAGATGTCAGTAGCGGGCGCCGATGCGGCGCCAGCGGCGCCCGCTGGCGCCCGGTTCGGCGGGGCGGGTGGGGACCCGGCTGCGGTAGACGATGAATGGTCGCCATAAATACCACAGCGGGTAGCTCCAGGCGTGCACGAGCCGGGTGAACGGCCACACAGCGAGGATCATCCAGGCGGCGGTGGCATGGATCTGGTAGATCAGCGGCGCGTGCGCGATGACGGTGACATCGGGGTCACCGACGAGCAGGCCGCGGAACCACAGCGCCACGCTCATCCGGTAGTCGTAGCCGCCGCCGAGCAGGTTGATCCCCACGGTGGGGATGATGCCCAGTATGATCACGATCGTCAGGAGCACGAGCGCGACCCAGTCGACCGGGCTGGTGGTGGTCCGCACCCGCGGAATGCGGATACGCCGGTAGGCCAGGATGACCGCACCGACGATCAGGCCGAGTGTCGCGATCGCGCCGCCGATGGCGGAGAACCACCGGTAGTCGGGATCTGGGATTCCCAGCCAGTTGGTGAACGACTCCGGTATGAGGATGCCGACGACGTGCCCACCGATCGCCGCGAAGGCGGCGTAGTGAAACAGCGGGCTGCCCCATTTCAGCAGCGCACGCTCCTGTAGTTCAGTGGAGCGGCTGGTCCAGCCGAACTGGTCGTAGCGCCAACGCCACACGTGACCGACAACGAAAACGGCTAGGGCAAGGTAGGGCAGGATCACCCACCACCACCGATCCCAGGGATTCATCGGCGTTCTCCCATGACATATTCCGGTGGGGCAAACGGTTCCAGGCCGACCTGTTCGGTGGGCGGGCCATCGACGGCCAGGCGTTTCAGCTCGGTGAGGTGCCTCGGGAGCAACGCGGGTAGCTGCCCGCAGACCGCGTCGATGAGGTGGCCGTAGGGACTGGCCGCCTCGTGCAGCGCCCGCCGCAGCAGTTCCAGGCCAGCCTGGCACTGGACGAGGATGCGGGTACCGGGTTCGGGGGCGAGGGCGGCGAACTCCAGGATCAGCGGCAGGAAGTCCGGCAGCTCACGTTCGGGTGGGTCGTATCCGGCGCTGCGATAGGTGTGTTTGAGCGCGAGCAGGGCCATGCCGCGGGCGCGGGTGTCGCCGTGGCGGTAGTAGGTCAGGTACAGGCTGCGGCGGCGGGTGTGGTCGAAGGTGCTCACGTAGCGCTGGGCGGCCTCAGTGGCCGGCACCGTCCCCAGCCAGTCCACGACATCCGACAAGCTTGTTCGCGCCCGTGGAGCACCGATCGCTGGTAGCGCGGCTGCCACGTCATCCAGGTGAGCGAGTACGTGCTCGTCCGGGTACCGCAACAGGATCGAGGTGATTTTGTACAGCAGGACTGTGTCCGCCGGACCGGGTGCCCGGCGGCGGCTCATCGACGTCCTCCCTGGCCGAACAGGTTGGGGGCCGGAGATGACCCGTTCCAGCCCAACAGGTTGAAACGTACCCGGCCGTCGTTGTCACGGAACTGGCTGCCACCACCGGCACTGGGCGGGTCGGACATGGCGCCGACGAGAGTGTCTTGGGTGTGCCCGGTGTCCTCGGCGGCGCTGCCGGGGTAGCCGACGGGGCAATGCTGTGCCTGCAACCGGCCGGTGTCCTCGGCGTGCACCCGCGGAATGACGTAGCGCTCGTCGTACTTGGCGATCGCCAGGATCCGGTAGAGATCCTCGATGTCCTCGACGGTCATGTTCACTGAGGACAACAGTTGCGCGTCGACCGGGTCACCCAACTGCTGGCTGCGCATGTGGGTACGCAGCACGGTGAGCGTGCGCAGCACGCGCTCGACCACGCCGACGTCCCCGGCGGTGAACAGGTTGGCGAGGTAGGCCAGGGGAATGCGCAGGGATTCGATCGCGGCGAACACGTGGTCCGGGTCGTCGTCGTGATAGCCGGTGGCGTGCACGGCGTCGGTCACCGGGGACAGCGGAGGGACGTACCAGACCATCGGCATGGTGCGGTATTCCGGGTGCAGCGGCAGCGCGACCCGGTGCCGCTTGATCAGCGCATAAACCGGGGACCGCTGGGCGGCCTGGATCCAGTCGTGCGCGATCCCGGCGCGTTCGGCTTCCGCCTGGACCTCGGGATCGTCGGGGTCCAGGAACACCGACAGCTGTGCCTCGTACAGGTCCTTGTCGTCGGGGGTGGACGCCGCGTCGAGGACAGCGTCAGCGTCGTAGAGCATGACGCCGAGGTGGCGTAGCCGGCCGACACAGGTCTCCGAGCAGATGGTGGGCTGGCCGCTCTCGATGCGGGGGTAGCAGAACGTGCACTTCTCGGCTTTTCCGGTGTGGTGGTTGAAGTACACCTTCTTGTACGGGCAACCGGACACGCAGAACCGCCAGCCTCGGCAACGGTCCTGGTCCACCAGGACGATGCCGTCCTCGGCACGCTTGTACATCGCGCCGGACGGGCAGGAGGCCACGCAACTGGGGTTGAGGCAGTGCTCGCAGATGCGGGGCAGGTAGAACATGAACGCCTGCTCGAACTCCATCCGCACGTGCTCGGCCAGACCTTGTAGGTTCGGGTCGGCCTTCGCGTGCTCGGGTGCGCCGGCCAGGTCGTCATCCCAGTTCGGCCCGCGGCTGAGGGTCATATCCCGGCCCGTCAACTGTGACTTCGGGCGGGCGCTGGGAAAAGAGTCGGACAACGGTGCGGTGGTGAGGTGGTCGTAGTCGTAGGTCCAGGGCTCGTAGAAGTCGTCCAGCGAGGGCAGGTCGGGGTTGTAGAAGATGGTGAGCAGTCTCCGTAGCCGGCTGCCGGCCTTCAGTTTCAGCTTGCCCCGCCGGCCCAGCGTCCAGCCGCCTTTCCAGTGTTGCTGGTCCTCGTAGCGGCGTGGGTAACCGACACCGGGTTTGGTCTCGACGTTGTTGAACCACATGTAGTCGCTGCCTGGCCGACTGGTCCAGGTCTGCTTGCACGTGACCGAGCAGGTGTGGCAACCGATGCATTTGTCGAGGTTCATCACCATCGCCACTTGCGCCATCACTCGCATGAGAACTGCACCTCCTGACTACGTCGCCGAATCACGGTGATCTCATCGCGCTGGTTGCCGGCCGGGCCGAGGTAGTTGAAGCCGTAGGAGAACTGCGCATACCCACCGATGAGGTGGGTCGGTTTGATCAGTAACCGGGTCAGCGAGTTGTCCGCGCCGCCTTGGCGGCCGGAGGTCTCGGTGCGCGGCACGTTCACCTGCCGATCCATGGTGTGGTACATGAACACGGTGCCCTCCGGTATACGGTGGGTGACCACCGCGCGGCAGGCCACCACGCCGTTGCGGTTGTACGCCTCGATCCAGTCGTTGTCGGCCACGCCGATCTTCGCCGCGTCGAGGAAGCTCATCCAGATCACCGGCCCACCGCGGAACAGCGTGAGCATGCGCAGGTTCTCCTGGTACACCGAATGGATGGACCATTTCGAGTGCGGGGTCAGATAACGAACCACCACCTCCGGTCGACCGTCGGTGCGGCTCGGATCACCGAACTGGGCGAGCATGTTCAACGGCGGCCGGTAGGTCGGCAACTGCTCGCCGAACTCTGCCATCCAGTCGTGGTCGAGGAAGAAGTGTTGCCGTCCGGTCAGCGTGTGCCAGGGCTTGAGCCGCTCCACGTTGACGGTGAACGCCGAGTACCGGCGACCGCCGGTCTCTGCACCGGACCACTCCGGAGAGGTGATGACGGCGCGGGGTTGGACCTGGGTGTCGGTGAAGGTGATCCGGTCACCAGCCCGCTCCTGGGCGAGGTCGGTCAGTTCGAGGCCGGTCTGGCCCTCCAACACCCGGAACGCCTCGTGGGCGAGCCGTCCGTTGGTGGTGCCCGACAGAGCGAGAATCGCCTCGCAGAACTGGTCGTCGCGGGCGATGGACGGTCGACCGGCGGCGACGCCGGCCCGCACGGTCCCGTTGCTGCGGCGCAGGCAGTCGATCTCCGCCGCCGGCACCCAGGTCATGCCTTTGGTGCTGGTACCCAGGGTGTCCAGCAGCGGGCCGACGGCGGCCATCTTCTCGGCCACCGCTGCGTAGTCGCGTTCCACGACGATCAGCTTCGGCATGGTCTTGCCAGGGATCGGCTCGCATTCACCGGCCTTCCAGTCGGCCACCCGCCCGTGCGGTTGGGCCAGCTCGTCGGGGGTGTCGTGAGCCAGTGGCGCGGCGATCACGTCGCGCCGCACGCCCAGATGCGTGGCGGCCAACCGGGAGAACTCCACGGCGATGGTATGGAAGGCGTCGAAGTCGGTGCGCGTTTCCCAGGGCGGTGCGATCGCCGGGCTGAACGCGTGCACGAACGGGTGCATGTCCGTGGAGGACAGGTCGTGTTTCTCATACCAGGTGGCCGCGGGCAGTATGACGTCGGAGAACAGGCAGGTACTGGTCATCCGGAAGTCCACCGCCACCGACAGGTCCAGCTTGCCGACCGGTGCCGGATCCCGCCAGGTCACCTCGGTCGGCCGCAGCTCCGGGGGGGTCTCGGTGGCGGTGACCGCGTCGTCGGTGCCCAGCAGGTGCCGCAGCAGGTACTCGTGGCCCTTCATCGAGGAAGCGAACAGATTGGCCCGCCACACCGTCAACACCCGGGGGAAGTTCACCGGATCGTCCGGGTCTTCGGCGGCGAACCGCAGCGTGCCCGCCTTCAGTTGCTCGACCACGTAGTCCGGCACGTCCATCCCGGCGCGTTCGGCCTCATCACACACATCCAGCGGGTTGCGATTGAACGCGGGGTGCGAGGGCATCCACCCCAGCCGCGCGGCCAACGCGTTGCAGTCGGGCAGGCTGCGTCCGGCCAACCGCCCCGCGCCCAGCGGGCTGGACAGGGTGTCGGCCAGGAACGCCTCGTAACGCCACTGGTCGGTGGCCAGCCACCACAACGGCGTACCCACCATGTGCCGGGTCGGGCGCTGCCAGTCCAGCCCGAACGCCAGGTGAAACCAGCCGGTCAGCGGCCGCACCTTCTCCTGACCCACATAATGCGCCCACCCGCCGCCGTTGACGCCCTGACAACCACACAGCTGCAACAGGGACAGGAAAGTCCGGTAGATCTGGTCAGAATGGAACCAGTGGTTGGTGCCCGCCCCCATCGCGATCATCGACCGGCCGCCGGTTCGTTCGGCGTTACGGGCGAACTCCCGCGCCACCCGCGCCGCCGCCTTCGCCGGCACCGAGGTGATCGCCTCCTGCCAAGCGGGTGTGTAGGGCGCAGCCGCGTCGTCGTAGCCGGTCGGCCAGTCACCGGGCAGCCCGTCGCGGGCCACCCCGTACTGGGCCATCACCAGGTCGAACACCGTGGTCACCACGTGATCGCCGACCCGTGTCGCGGGCACCCCCCGCCGCAGCACCCCGCCGCCCTCACCAGGGCCGACATCGAAGCGCGGCAGGTCTACGGGTACCGCTTCGGCGCCGGTATGTCCGTGCAGGGACAGCAGTGGCTCGACATCGCCCAGCCGGAGGTTCCACCGGCCCGGTTGGCTGCCCCAGCGGAAACCCACTGAGCCGTCCGGCGCCACGGGCTCGCCGGTCGCCTCGTCCCACAACACGGTCTTGAACTCGGCGTGCTCGATGTCCTGGCCGAGATCCGCCGCGGTCAAGAACTTGCCCGGTACCCAGGCGCCGTCCCGCTCGGTCAGCCTGACCAGGAACGGCAGGTCTGTGTATGTCCGGACGTAGTCGGTGAAGCGCTGCACCTGCCGGTCACGGTAGAACTCGGTCAGGATCACATGTCCCATGGCCATCGCCAGCGCCCCATCGGTGCCCGGCGCGGCGGCCAGCCAGTCATCAGCGAACTTGGTGTGGTCGGAGAAATCCGGTGACACCACCACGACCTTCTGGCCTCGGTAGCGGGCCTCGGTCATGAAATGCGCGTCCGGCGTCCGGGTGATCGGCAGGTTCGTGCCCCACACGATCAGATAGCCGGCGTTCCACCAGTCCGCGGATTCCGGCACGTCGGTCTGGTCGCCGAAGACCTGCGGCGACGCGATGGGCAGGTCGGCGTACCAATCGTAGAACGAGGAGATGGTACCGCCGATCATCGACAGGAACCGGGTCCCGACCGCGTAAGACGTCATCGACATCGCGGGGATCGGTGAGAAACCCACGATCCGGTCCGGGCCGAACTGCTTGGTGGTGTGGACATGGGCCGCCGCGATGAGCTCGGTGACCTCGCGCCACGAAGAGCGCACGAATCCGCCCTTGCCGCGCGCCCGCTTGTATCCCACCGCCTGATCCTGATCATCCACGATGGACGCCCACGCGTGCACCGGGTCGGCGTTGCGAGCCCGCGCTTGGCGCCACAACTCCAGCAGCGGTCCGCGTACGTACGGGTAACGGATACGCGTGGGTGAGTAGGTGTACCAGGAGAACGAAGCGCCTCGGGGGCAGCCGCGTGGCTCGTACTCCGGCGAATCCGGCCCCACCGAGGGGTAATCGGTCGCTTGCGTCTCCCAGGTGATGATCCCGTCCTTGACGAAGACCTTCCACGAACACGAGCCTGTACAGTTTACCCCGTGCGTGGACCGGATCTCGCGGTCGTGCCGCCAGCGTCCGCGGTAGAACTCCTCCGCGTCCCGACCCCCTTCGCGGAACAGCATGCGCCGATCGGAGGACTGCTCACCGGGAAAGAAGAACTGGGCAGAACGCATCAGCCGGTCCACGGCATCCCCCGTGTCCACACGATCCGTCACCTCGCTGGCCTCCTTCACATGCAGGCATGCTGCTTCTCGAGCTTTCATCACCCACTACATCTCGCGCCTGTGAGAAAATCGCAGGGGTGCATCAGCGTGCGGCGAATATAGCCGAACGCTGAATAAGCTCCGTCTACCTTCAATTCTTCTCATCGCCGGCGCAGCGTGCAACCGCAGTCGCAGCAATCGAAGCATGATATGAAACACACTTTGTGGCGACAGTGTGTAGCGACTCTTCCCCTGATCGGGGGACACCTTTCTCGGTAGGGTTGCCGATGAAGTAAATTCACTGTTAGCTAAAGGCGTATGAATGAAGTTTCTTTCCGTTTCCTTGCCAGGTCGAAGCCCGCCTAGGTCGATCTGGGTGACCTTCCCAGGAGCCGCCGGCTGCTGGGAACCCTAGTACTCCGGACCCGATCGGGGCCGTCCTTGCGCCGGCTGTACCGCCGTGCGCGCCACCCCGGACAGCAGCGAGATCACCGCGACGCCGATGACGACGTAGAGCACCCCTGTCGCCACCTGTTCCTCCCTGGTCCCGCCAGTGATGAACACCTGGAGCACCACGATGGCGACGACGATCGCGCAGATCGCGCCGAAGAACGCCGTCGGCCGCGGGGTGGTGAGCAGCAGCAGGTGCAGCAGCGCGGTAGCCGCCAGCGCGGCCAAGGCCACCGAGATGGGCACGACCACCATCGCCTCGTTCACCAACCGGCCCTTCGCCGATAAGATCGGGATCTTGAGTACGCCTCGAACGAGCAGGACCCCGACCACGCCGATCCCTGCGGCCACGACCGCGGTCGCCCCACCACCGGCCCACAGTCTGCGAGCGGACACCTCCGTCTCCCGTCGCTCCCACGAGGGTGGCGGGTCATAACGCGTCATTGGCTGGAGACCTCCTTACTGGGCCTTACTGGGCCGCGATGCACCCGCGACGATCCCAGACCACGACTCCACCCGCCAATCAGCCCTTCCGCACGGGGGTGGTCGACTTCCTCGAGGTACGGTTCGATCATGGCGCCGGTCCGCTACCGTCAAAAGTGTGGTGGTCGGTCTCATTGTGAGGCGTCAACAGCTCGGACAGGGTGACGAGTCGGTATCCGCGGGCCCGCAGGCCGGTGATGATCGCGGGGAGCGCGTCGGCGGTGCGTGGGGCGTTGGCCTGGGTGATGTGAAGCACCACAATTCCACCATTGTGAGCGCCTCGGAGCACGTTGTCGATGATGGCGGTCGCGTCGTTATTGAACGGATCACCCCCGACGATGTCGTATTGAATCACTGTGCTGCGGGTCGGGGCGATCGCGCGCAGGGCATCGGTGTCGTAGCAGCCTCCCGGGAATCGGAAGTACCGGGTCTGCCGGCCACCGAACGGCGCCAGGACCTGGAACGAGCGTGCGACGTCCGCGGCCATCTGCTCGGTGGGAAGAACTCCCAGTCCATAACACCGGGTGGTGAAGCCGAGGTGGGCGTAGGAGTGGCTGGCGAGTTCGAAGCTCGGATCGGCGGCGATCCTGCGGGTGAGGTCGGGATAGCGTTCGACCCACTTGCCGGCCAGGAAGAACGTCGCCGATGCGCGGCGGCGCTGCAGCTCGTCGATCACACCGGTGTTGGCGTAGGACGTGACTTTCCCGGTGTTCAGTCGCTTCAGCATCGCGTCGGTCATGTTGGAGTCGAAGGTCAAGGCGATCCTGGGCTGCGCTGCCGGGTCATGGGTGATCATCGAGGGGTGTGCTGCCGGTCTGCTCGGTGGAGTGTGCTCCCGAAGGTCCGCCGGCATGACGAGTGTCGCGGCAACGCACGCCAGCGTGGCCAGACCCCGTGATGTGACCTGCCCGATCGTCAGCATCCAGGAATCGTGCCAGTGCCAGACCGTTACCGTGAGGGCGATCACCCTTCGGGGGGCTGTAGGGCTACCGACCGGTAACATTGTGACCATGAACATTGTGGTCCTGATCAAGCAGGTGCCGGATACCTGGTCCGCGCGCACGCTGACGGCTTCCGACCACACCCTGGATCGCGCGTCAGCAGACGTGGTTCTCGACGAGATCAACGAACGCGCGGTCGAGGAGGCGCTCAAGATCAAGGAGGCCGGGGAGGGTGAGGTCACCGTCGTCACGATGGGTCCACAGCGTGCCGCCGACGCCATCCGCAAGGCGCTGTCGATGGGTGCGGACAAGGCAGTGCACCTGTCCGACGAGGGCCTGCACGGGTCCTGCGCGGTGGCGACCGCCAAGGCGTTGGCCAAGGTCATCGGCACCCTTGGCGACGTCGACCTCATCATCGCCGGTAACGAGGCCACCGACGGCACCGTGGGCGCCATCCCCGCGATGGTCGCCGATGTGCTCGGCCTGCCGGAGCTGACCCATGCCCGCAAGGTCACCGTCGAGGGCCGCACCGTGACCGTCGAGCGGGAAACCGACGACGGGATCACGGTCCTGCAGGCTGGTCTGCCCGCCGTGGTCAGCGTCAACGAGAAGATCAACGAGCCGCGGTACCCGTCGTTCAAGGGCATCATGGCGGCGAAGAAGAAGCCGGTCCGCACGGTGTCGCTGGCCGATGCGGGCATCGAGCGCAGCGATGTCGGACTGGCCAACGCCACCTCGACGGTGACCGAGTCAACGCCACGCCCCCCGCGGGTGGCTGGGCAGATCGTCACCGACGAGGGCGACGGGGCGGCCAAGCTCGTCGAGTACCTCATCGGGCAGAAGCTGATCTGAGCGCCTCGTCAGGAGGAGAATCCGTCATGGCAGAAGTCCTGGTCCTCGTCGAGCACTCCGGCGCCGAGATCAAGAAGGTCACCGACGAACTACTCACCGCGGCCGCGAAGCTGGGCGAGCCGTCTGCCGTGGTAGTCGCCACGTCGGGCACCGCAGACAAGTTCCGGGACCGGCTGGCGGCCTACGGTGCAGCCAAGGTCTACGTGGCCGAATCAGACGAGGTGGATCAGTACCTCACCGCTCCCGCGGTCGGCGTGCTGGCGGCGCTGGTGGCGTCGGCCCAGCCGGTCGCGGTTCTCATCGCCGCGTCGCCAGACGGTAGGGAGATCGCAGGAAAACTCGCCGTGCGCACCGGATCGGGCCTGCTCTCCGACGCCGTCGAGTTGGCCGGGGACGGCACCGCCACGCATTCGGTGTTCGGCGGCTCATACCTCGCCAAGTCCCGGGCCACCACGCCGGTCGCAGTGATCACCGTCCGGGCCGGTGCGATCGAGCCGGTCGAATCGCCGGGTGTGGCCGCCGAGCAGACCGTCGAGATCCCCGTGGTGGACCCGACCAGGACAGCGAAGATCATCGAGCGCCGGCCCGTCGAGGGCGGCGACCGCCCGGAGCTCACCGAGGCCAGCGTGGTCGTCTCCGGTGGTCGGGGCGTCGGTTCGGCGGACAACTTCGGGGTGGTGGAAAGGCTCGCCGACTCGCTGGGTGCTGCGGTCGGGGCATCCCGGGCGGCGGTCGATTCCGGTTACTACCCGCACCAGTTCCAGGTCGGGCAGACCGGCAAGACCGTCTCCCCGCAGCTGTATGTCGCGCTCGGGATCTCCGGCGCTATCCAGCACCGCGCCGGGATGCAGACGTCCAAGACCATCGTTGCGGTCAACAAGGACCCGGAGGCGCCGATCTTCGAGATCGCCGACTTCGGTGTGGTGGGCGACCTGTTCACCATCGCCCCGCAGCTAGCCGAGGTGGTGGCGAAACGCCGCAAGGGCTGACGTTGCGGGGATGGACGGAAGCAGGTATATCGTCTGCGTGCTCGATGGGCGCTGTGTGTGACCGGCGTTGTTCCCGGGGGCTCTGGGTCGGGCAGCTAGTCAGGGATGCGGCGGTATGGATTTTCGGCAGCTTCGGAGGGAGGCGCTGTCGTGGGGGATTGTCCGAAGTGCGGTCTGGTGAACGTTGGTGCCGTTGATTTCTGTCCCAACCCGCAGTGCCGGGCCTACCTGGGTTGGGCTGACGCGGCGTCCTCAGCAGGATCCGCCGACCAGCAGCTGGTCGAGGCGCAACCGGCCGCTGCGGCATCACCACGAGGTGTGAACCAATGGCCGGGGGGTAACGGGCAGCAACCGGTCGCCGCGCTGCCTCGCCAAGAGGTCGGCCCATCGAGAAGCCCGCAGCCGCAGTACCCGGCTGCTGGGTCGCCGGTGGCTGGGCTTGCGGCTGACCCGATGCAGAAGCGCGGCGTGAGCGTGATGATGGAGCCTGTTGATCTGACCGTCGACCCCGGTGGTCAGGTCACCAGTACGGTGACGGTGCGTAACCTCGGCACTCGGGTGGAGGAGTTCCAGCTGGTCGCGCAGGGGCCGGGCGCGCCTTTCGCCTCGATCACGCCGGATACGCTGTCGATTTATCCCGACCTCGAGCAGCGCGCTGTGGTGCGGTTCGCGCCGTTACGAGAACCGCAAAACGCAGCCGGCGTCACCACCTTCGAGGTTGTCGCCCGCTCTTTAGTGCACTCTGATGTCAGCGATATCGCCCGTGGGCGGCTGACCGTCACCCCTTTTCAGAATCTCCGCGCTGTCCTGACACCCGAGGTGAGTCGCGGCCGCAAGCCAGGATGCCACCGGGTGAGTGTCGTCAACGGCGGCAATACGCCGGTTGACACCCGGATCGCGTTCAAGGACCAAGACGGTGCGCTGAGCTTCGAGCCTCAGGATGGCGCGGCGACACTGCAGCCGGGGACCAGCGTGGAGTTGCCGGTTCTGATCAACGGCCCACGCCGGTGGTTCGGTCGCACCGAGCGCTTACCGTTCTCCGCGGCGGTCACCCCAGCCAACGCACAACCACCGATCACTCTCAACGGCATCCGGCAGCAGACCGCGGTCTTTCCCTGGTGGATCCCTCCCGCCGCGGTCGCGATCGTTGCCCTCATGATCGCCCTGGTCGCCTTGCTCAAGCCCGGCACGCCGCGAGTGCCGGTGATCGGCAACGCTGATCAGCTGACTGCCGTGAAGCAACTGGAGGACGCGCACTACATCCCCGAGGTGCTTCACCAGACGGACAACGACATCGCACCGGGACTGGCCATCGGGACAGACCCGAAGGGCAGCACTGAACTCGAGTACGGTCAGATCGTCAAGCTGTATGTCTCGGCCGGGAAATGCGAAGGACCGTGCCCGGTTCAGATTGAGGTACCGAACATCGTGGGACTGTCGGTGACCGATGCCCAGGCCAGGCTGGAGCAGATGAACTTCACAGTTCGCACCGTCCGGCAATCCAGTGACGACCAGCCGATTGACCAGGTACTGGCATCCGATCCAAAGGCGACAACGCCACGCCCACCGAATTCAGAAGTGCTGCTGACGGTGTCAGCGGGCTCGAAGAATCCCCCACCGGGTCCGGGTGCTTCGCCGGGTGCGGGTGTTTCGCCGGATCGGGGTACTCCGCCATCGACGCCGATCGAGGTTCCCGCTCTGCGGAACCGTTCAGTGGAGGAGGCCACCCAAGCACTGGAGGGCCAGGGTCTGAAAGCGAAGACGGTGATGGAGCATAGCAATGCCGTCACCGATGGCCAGGTGCTCTTCAGCACGCCTGCGGCGGGCTCCAAGGTCAACCCCGGGTCGGAAGTGACGCTCACCGTCGCGAAGAACACCACTCCTCTCGACTTGATCGCCACCGCCGACCAGGCCGCCTGGGCCAGCGGGTCCGGAAAGCTCACCTTCCCCGGCAAGGAAACGGACAAGACCGGCTTCGTCCGGCAACGTGCCGACACGCTGCCGAACGGCACCATCGCCAAGGTGCTCGAGACCAACCCCCAGAACACCGGCTTCATCACCGGCATCTACAAGCTGGAAGAGCCAGCAGTGCCCGGCGACCACGTACTTGCGCAGGTCGGTGTGCTGAAAGGTCCAGCCGGCACGGCCGGCGGCGCCGGTAAGGGCACCGGCACCGTGATTTTCCAAGTCAAGGCCAACGGTCAGGTCATTCAGCAAGTCACCTGTAGCGTCGGCCAGTTCACGAAAATCGATGCTGACCTCTCCTCAGCCAAAGGAGCCACCTCGATCGAAATCACGGTACTCACCGGCACAAGCCCCACCAAGGACACACCGGTATGGCAGGATTTTCGCCTCACACCAGGGACCGCCCGATGATCGCAGGCCTACGGGTACTCGGCGGAGAGGTGAGCTGAGCGACCGTTGCCAGCCTCGCGTGACCCTGAGAACGGGCACGTACTTGGCTCGGGGAGGAAGTCCTTGTCCTTAGCGGGAGGCGGTCGAGTCAAATCTTGGGTGTCGACTTCCGCAATAATTGAATCAATGAATTTTGCAAACGAGCTGGTGTAGAATCCGTGAGTATCAGACCGAGCGCGCACAGTGGACACTGCCTGGACTCAGTTCATAGCTGTCACTTGGTTTTGCTCTCTTGTCTCGTAATTCTGCTACTTTGTGGTGAGTGTATGTTCCGTAGTTCACCGGTCAGCGGCCGGTGGATCTACCTGTACAGGGCCCTCGATCGGTTCGGTCACCCCGATCGAGGTCATCACCGACAAGGCGGTGGTCTACCCGCGTGTCCTTGATGAGTTGACCCCGGGCGCCTAGCACCACAACCGAGCCCTACGCCGACAACGGATCGAAGCCGGCCACGGCCGATGGAAGTTCCGGCCACGGCCGATGCGTGGCCGTCTTCACCGAGCTGACCGTGGCCAGCTGACCAGACCACGCGAAAGGATCCAGGCTGCCACCGCTTCGTGCCACGCAACTGCCAGCTCAACACATCGCCTCCGGCGGTCCTGGTTCCCAGACAAAACCCGCACACCCGTGGATGTGGCATTACGATGTCGCCGAGAGCACGTGGCGACAGTCGGTATCAGCCGGCTCGGTGGAGATCACATTGAAGAAGCGCTGACTACGTGGTCAAGGTCTCACCGAACGGGACTTTTCCACGGAAAGGGTGCGAATGTCCAGTTTCAGAGGGACTCTCGTCGCCGTTCTGGCGGTTCCGATCACAGCGGTGCTCAGTGCCCCACATGCGACTGCTGAGCCGGCCCCGTGCCAACCCGGGAAGCATCTGGCAGGGCTTCTCTGCGTGGTTGATCAGCCTCCACCTCCTTCGTGCCCCCCGGGCAAGCACCTGGAGGGCCTTTTCTGCGTTCTCGATAAGCAACTGCCAGCGACATCCGCCAGGCCGATTCTGCGGCCAAGACCTGTGCCACCTCTCAGGCCAGTATCGCGACCAAACCCGCAGCCAAAGCCTGCACCGGCTCCGCTCCCAGTCCCTGCACTGGCACCAAAGCCTGCACCGGCTCCGCCACCAGCTCCTGCGTTGGCACCTGCACCTGCACCGGCTCAGCCACCAGTCCCTGCACTGGTTCCAACACCTGCGCCGGCTCAGCTACCGGTACTTGAACCGGCTCCAACACTTGCTCCGGTACCGAGTACGCCCCTCGCGCCGGTATCGAGCGCACCCGTCGCGACGCCAGCCGCTCCCGTTACGCCCTGTCCGGAAACGCAGCTGTGTCTGGTCCATACCCACTGGTCGCCTACCGATTACCTAGGCAAAGGAGAAACGGAGAAGTGATTGGGACGCCTTCTCGTCGAGAAGGCGATGCCATCACCGAGGTCATCGCGGCGGTACGAACCAGGCCCGGCGACCCCGGGAGCTAGCGTGGCTACTGTGTCGATGAACCGGATTCACCGGCGGATCTGTCGGTCCGACAAGTGGGCTGAACGGATGCGCTCGCAGGTGCTGCCGTGGGCGTGCGAGGACATCCGCCTTGACGGCGACGTGCTGGAGATCGGGCCTGGTTACGGCGTGACTACTCGCTGGCTGCTGGAGCGCGGCGGCAGACTTACCGCAGTCGAAATCGCCCCAGACCTCGCCGCGGACCTTCGCAGTGAGTTCGGCGACCGGGTCGACATCCACACCGGCGACGGTGCCGAGCTACCGTTTGCCGACTCCGCGTTTGATGTCGTCGTCTGTTTCACGATGCTGCATCATGTGCCCTCACCCGAGCAGCAGAACCAGCTTTTCCAAGAGGTGGCGCGAGTGCTCCGCCCGGGTGGGATATTCGCCGGGTCGGACAGTCTGCTGAGCCTGTGGTTCCGGGTGTTTCACGTGCGCGACACGATGATCGTGGTCGACCCGGCGACACTACCCAACCGCTTGCACGCCGCCGGCCTGACCGGCGCGCACACCAGCCTCGGCGCCCGCTCATTCCGCTTCCGTGCCACCCGTCCGCTCTGACTACCTGACAGTCGATGGTCGTGTCCGAGCCGGAGGCGGCCATCTGGCAGGTAGACCCGGCGGACGTAGAGTGGCGACGCACCGGCCAGGTGGTGCCGATCACGGCGGACTGCACCGTGGCGGATGCGGTGGAGTCCTTGACGGCCAACCGCCAGTGGACCGGCAACGCACCATCGACAGTCTGTGCACCGCCGCTGGCCGGCACCACCAACGATCAACAGCGGGTTTCACCCGCGCATCCCGCCTGACCAGCGACTCGGCCTTGGGCTCGGGCCGGGCGACCCTGGACAATCATCCCCTGCGAATCTACTTGCGGGTATAGGGGAGGCTCAAACTGAATGTGAGATCTTTTCGAGGAAGTCGAGAATCGCAGCTGCGCAGCCAGCGGGATCGTCGTCGTGGATCAAATGTCCGGCATCGGGGAACTCGATCAGATGGGTGCAAGGACGGCGATGGACCATCTGGTGGGCCATCGCCGTGGGGAGCAGGGTGCTGCGCTGACCGTGCAGCAAGAGAGCTGGGCATGTCGAACCCTGCCAGTCGCTCCACCAGTCGCCAAGTCCATACTGCTGGACGGCCATCATCTCGTCGTAGTCGAAAAGCAGCCGCCAACCCTGCTCAACGGCGACGGCGCTGTGTAACAAGTAGCTGGCGTCAGGAATCCCCTGGGCGCGAATCGCCTCCGCTAGCGCCTCCCTCGAAGGCGCGAAACGGGGCCAGCCACGGATATCAAGTACAGGTTTGGCGACCTCGGGTTGGCACATGACAGCGCCGACGTCTTCGACGATCAGAGCGCAGACCAGCTCGGGATGCCGGGCGGCGAGTTGGTAGGCTGTGATACCTCCAAGAGAGTGTCCGAGCACCACCACAGGTTGGTCACCCAACTTATCGATGACCGCAGCGGCGTCAGCCACGAACTCGGCGCGGGTAAACGGACCACCGCGATCAGCAAGACCATGACCACGTTGATCAAGCGTCACCACCCGAGCCGCTCCCTGGAGCCGGTCGGCGATCGGAGCGAATGCAATGCCACGACCGAAGCTGCCGTGCAGCGCTAACACCACCGGACCCATCCCACCAAAGTCCACCCACGACAACATCCTCCCGCGCACGCGAACCATCGTCAGCTCCACCACAAGAGCAAGGATCGCATGCACGCCGCTGACACCGTCACATTAGTATCAAAGAAGATCAAATAAATTTCTTAGCAGTCAGGGAACTGGTTATCAATCGAGAGAACTGCTACCTGTTGTGCGTGCCGAAGCAAAGCCGATCACGATCTGGTGTTGTGTCACCAGGGTCGTCGATGACGTGCTGCTGTTCTGTTCACCACGGGGGAAACCGGTCATGACCGTTCTGATCGCCGGTGCCGGGCCGACCGGCCTGGTGCTGGCCTGTGACCTGGCCCGCAGAGGCGTGGTCTGCCGGGTGATCGATAAGGCACCGCGGCTGTTCGTCGGCTCGCGCGCCAAGGGACTGCAACCGCGTACCCAGGAGGTGTTCGACGACCTGGGCGTGATCGACGCCGTACGGGCTGCGGGCGCTCCATTCCCGACGTTTCGCTTGTACGCGGGCGAGGAGGTGGTGTGGGAGCGTGGCCTGAGTGAGATGCTCGGTGTCCCAGAACCCAGGTGCTCCTCTGCTGTGCCCTACCCGGGGCCGTGGTTGATCCCGCAGTGGCGCACCGACGAAATCCTGGCCCAGCGGTTCGCCTCGCTGGGCGGGTGTGTCGAGCTGGACACCGAGTTGACCGGGTTCACCCAGGACCGTGACGGGGTGACGGCGCAGACCAGCCGTGGCCCGATCCGCGCCTGCTACCTCGTCGGTTGCGATGGTGGCCGCAGCACGGTCCGTAAGGCCATGGGCGTCGGCTTCGAGGGCGACACGTTCGAAACCGAGCGGACCCTGATCGGCGACGTCCAGGTCGACGGTCTGGACGGGGTGTTCTGCCACATGTTCACCAAAGCTGGTGACATCACCAAGCGGTTCTCGCTGTGGGACCTGCCCAGCAGCCGGCACTCCCAGTTCGTGGCGTCCATGGCCGCCGACGAGGTGCCCGAGCTGACCCTGGATTCGGTGCGTCGCATCCTGCTGGAACGTTCCGGCCGCACCGACATCCGGCTGCACGACCTGCGCTGGATCTCGCTGTACCGGATCAACGTGCGCATGGTGGACCGGTATCGAGCCAGTCGCGTGCTGCTGGCCGGCGACGCTGCGCACGTGCACTCCTCGGCCAGCGGTCAGGGTCTGAACACCAGCGTGCAAGACGCCTACAACCTGGGTTGGAAGCTCGCTGCCGTGCTCGCGGGCGCGCCGCAAGAGCTGTTGGACACCTATGCGGCGGAGCGGATGCCGGTAGCGGCTGACGTGCTGGGCCTGAGCACGGCCCTGCACCAGCGGAACTTCCGCACCACACCGGGCCCGATGCCGGCGATCCACCAACTCGACATCAGCTACCGCAACGGTCCGCTGGCTGTCGACGACCGGACCGAACCAGGGCAGTTGCGCGCCGGCGACCGCGCACCCGACGGAGTGCTCAACGACGGTGTACGCCTATTCGACGTGTTCCGGGGACCGCACTTCGCCCTGCTCGCGTTCGGCGGCACCACCGGTAGCTTCAACGTCGCGGTGTGCGAGCTCGCCCAGTGCGACGGCTACGACGTCACCGACGGCACATTCGTGCTGGTCCGTCCCGACGGCTACATCGGGGCGATCAGCACTTCCCCCGGCACCATCCACGCCTATCTCAACCGGGTGAAACCCAGCACCTGAAAGCGGATTATCAACGAGGCGAGGGGTTTGGACTTGGGCTGAGGTCGGGCTGGGTTCAGGCTGGTCGTCCCAGTTCTCGGGCACGTGCGTGCTCGGCGCAGGGCGCGGGCTCGCGCCCGGTTGTCCTCACGGATCGAACCTGATCACTCCACAGTGTTACCCCGCACGTCACGGTATTGCACTGCGCGTCGCCGACGCGGACTGTTGAGCTCGTCGTGCGGTCTGTTCGAATCTGTCGGTTCCCAGCCCTGTGATGGCCTGGTCAAGCACTGCGGTGGCGTAGTTGGCGGACAGGGGCTCGTGGCTGATCAACAGCCGGTAGTAGAGCGCTCCGTAGAGCGCGTCGATGGCCAGTTCGATGTCGAGGTCGGCGCGCAGCTCGCCTCGGGCTATCCCTCGGTGCAGCACCCGGGCGGCGCCGGCGCGGCGTACGGTGATCAGCCGCGCGCGCAGCTCGGCAGCCAGTGTGGGGTCGTGTTGGCTCGCGGCGAGCAGCCCGACGAACGGCTTGGCGAAGCCGGGCTCGGTGAACAGCTCGGCCACCTGCGCCATCTGGGTGCGCAGGTCCGCGGCCGCGGAGCCGGTGTCGGGGAACCTCAGCGGGGGATCGGAGGAGGTGAAGATCGCGTCCATCACCACCGCCGCTTTGCTCGGCCAGGACCGGTAGATGGTGGTCTTGGCCACCCCGGCGCGCCCGGCGATGCCCTCGATGGTCAGCGCCGCGTAACCGTGTTCGGCAACCAACTCCAACGCCGCGGTCAGTACCGCGCGCCGCGCCGTGGCTGACCGCGGCCGCCCAGGTGAAGCCATGCCGCAACGGTAGACGTGTCCGCACTGAATTACAATACGGACCGTATCGTTGTGTATATGCTGCTCATCGCCTACCGTCGTAACGACTACCGATTCACTTCTCGCAACCATGAGGAGAGGAATGGCGAGGTTCACCGGCAAGCGGGTTCTGATCACCGGCGGCACGAACGGCATCGGGCTGGCCGGCGCCAGACGCATTGCCGCCGAAGGCGGACAGCTGGTCCTGACCGGGACAAACACCCAACGCATCGCCGAAACCCAGCAGGCGCTGCCCCACGCGCGGGTACTGAGCAACGACGCCGGCGATCCCGACGATGCCCAGGCGGTCGCGCAGTTCGGTGGTCTGGACGGATTGTGGCTCAACGCCGGATACGGCGCGGTGGCCGGCGTGGACGAGGTCGACGCCGAGTTCTTCGATCAGATGATGAACACCAACGTCCGTGGTGGCACTAACTTTGTGATCTGGGTGGCTGGGATGATCGACGGGTTACTTCCGGGATGAGGGGGTCTGGTGACCGTCGGTGCGCCGTCCTACAGAGGGTTTCGTTTCCCAACGGAGATCATCAGCCACTGTGTCTGGTTGTACCACCGTTTCCCGCTGAGCTTCCGCGAGGTCGAAGAGATGATGCTGGAACGCGGGATCGTGGTCTCCCACGAGACGGTGCGGCAGTGGTGCGCGAAGTTCGGTCAGACCTACGCCCACGGCTTGCGCCGGCGCCGGGCTCGTCCGGGGGACAAGTGGCACCTCGACGAAGTGTTCATCAAAATCGCGGCAAGACCCACTATCTGTGGCGGGCCGTGGACCAGCACGGGACGGTGCTGGACATTCTGGTCACCTCCCGGCGCGACGTCACAGCCGCGACTAGGTTCTTCCGCAAACTACTGACGAACCTGAGTACGTGCTCAGGGTGCTGGTCACCGACGAACCAGCCAGCTACGGCGCGGCCCGACGCCGGGTGCTGCGCTCGGTCGAGCACCGGAAGTCGAAATATCTGAACAACCCGGCCGAAAACTCCCACCAACAGACCCGGCACCGCGAACGAGCCATGAAACCGATTCACCTCAGTCGGACACGCCCAGCGGTTCGTGTCTGCGTTCAGCGGCATCTCCCCGCACTTCCGGCCCCGTCGTCACCGGCTTGGCGCCAGCGAGTACCGGCGCGAAATGGACACCCGATTCACCACCTGGAACCAGATTCACTGGCACGGCCACGGCCGCCTGACGCGGGCCTCGCCGATCGACCCGACCGATCCAACCACGCCAACACCGCAAAGCAGCCCCCAGTAAGTTGACGATGCCCCGGGAGGAGCTCGGCGCCCTGTTTGCTCTGCTGAACCTGGAGTGCTTCGCTCTAGGGAAGATCAACCGAGCCTTGGCCGCACTCGATGACATCGCCACGAGGGCGGCATGAAACTCATCGTGCACGTCACGCTGTCCTGCGACGATGACACTGAGACGGTGGTACGCGAAGTGTTCGCCCCTCAAGCGCGAGGCTTTGACACCAGACACGTTGGGGTTGGGTCTAGCCGAGGCCAAAGACCTGCTCGCCGCGGTGCAGGACACGCTGGTCAGCGCCCCGATCAGCGCCGCGGTAGCGGCCCAGGACACCTGTCCGGACTGCGCGAGGCCCTACCGGCGTTCATTCGGCCGTCTCTGGGTCGGTGTTAGTCTGCACTTTGCGGGCGAGGTCCCAGATGAGCTGCCGCGCCTCTATGTGTACGCGCGCCATCCGGTCCGCTGCGTCCGCCGGGTCCGATAAGACTTCCCTACGGATGCTGTGTCGTAGGTGGCGGCCGTCGGCTGGGTTTATCAGGCTCTCGTCACGGAGATAGCCGGCAACTCTCTCCCACTTGGCAGCTTTCCGGTCCATGTACTTACCCGCACTCATCAACGCGTCGTAGAGAGCGCTCTGCGGGTCCTCTAGGTCCCGGTCCCAGTCCAGCTCTTTGAACGGCTTACCTGCCGCCAAATCCCTCGCCCAGCCTAGGTCGTCGCCCGTGAGCAGGTCCTTCACCCAGTCAGGGCGGTCATCGCGGTCATCCACGGAGCACCTCCCGATTGTCAGGAAACTCAAGCAAATCCACGCCGCTGATCGTCCCACGCGAAGAGGAGACTGGAAGCGGCGATGTCCGACGGCGCGGGCTAGCTGTTGGCCGCCGCTGAGGATGCAGATGTTGGTGTCGTTGAGGGCGCGGATGGTGTGGATGTGAAGAAGCCCCGCCGGTGGGTGCCGGGCGGGCATCGTCAACTTACTGGGGGCTGCTTTGCGGTGTTGGTGTGGTTGGATCGGTCGGGTCGATCGGCGAGGCCCGCGTCAGGCGGCCGTGGCCGTGCCAGTGAATCTGGTTCCAGGTGGTGAATCGGGTGTCCATTTCGCGCCGGTACTCGCTGGCGCCAAGCCGGTGACGACGGGGCCGGAAGTGCGGGGAGATGCCGCTGAACGCAGACACGAACCGCTGGGCGTGTCCGACTGAGGTGAATCGGTTTCATGGCTCGTTCGCGGTGCCGGGTCTGTTGGTGGGAGTTTTCGGCCGGGTTGTTCAGATATTTCGACTTCCGGTGCTCGACCGAGCGCAGCACCCGGCGTCGGGCCGCGCCGTAGCTGGCTGGTTCGTCGGTGACCAGCACCCTGAGCACGTACTCAGGTTCGTCAGTAGTTTGCGGAAGAACCTAGTCGCGGCTGTGACGTCGCGCCGGGAGGTGACCAGAATGTCCAGCACCGTCCCGTGCTGGTCCACGGCCCGCCACAGATAGTGGGTCTTGCCGCGATTTTGATGAACACTTCGTCGAGGTGCCACTTGTCCCCCGGACGAGCCCGGCGCCGGCGCAAGCCGTGGGCGTAGGTCTGACCGAACTTCGCGCACCACTGCCGCACCGTCTCGTGGGAGACCACGATCCCGCGTTCCAGCATCATCTCTTCGACCTCGCGGAAGCTCAGCGGGAAACGGTGGTACAACCAGACACAGTGGCTGATGATCTCCGTTGGGAAACGAAACCCTCTGTAGGACGGCGCACCGACGGTCACCAGACCCCCTCATCCCGGAAGTAACCCGTCGATCATCCCAGCCACCCAGATCACAAAGTTAGTGCCCTCGAGAGCTAGCATCTGCCCTCATGCTGGACCCCACCGTCTTCGCTGCCCCCGCCATGCGAGCTGCGCTGGCTGCGCGTGACATCAGCCAGGTGTACCGCTTGCTCAATGAGGCTGGCGTTGCTCAGCGCACGATCGCTGCGTTGGTCGGCAGAGTCAGAGCGAGGTCTCAGAGATCATCAAGGGTCGTCAGGTGCAGGCGTATGACGTGCTCGATCGCATCTGTACCGGGTTCGGTGTTCCTCGTGCGGTGATGGGGTTGTCCTTCGGTGCTTATCCTGGGGACAGCCCTGTTGGGGAGCTGAGCGAGGAGGACGAGGCGGAGGTGCTCAGACGCCAGTTCGACCACCTGCTCGCGGTGGCTGGCGTGGCAGTGTTGGGTACCGTTGTTCCCGGGCTGGGGAAGGTGCTGAGCCCAGCGGCCCTGCCGTCGGGCCGGCCGTCGGCGGTCCCGGCGCGGATCGGGCGCGTCGACGTCGAGGCGATCCGTGGCCTGACCCGTGCTGTCGCCGAGGCTGCCCGGACGGTGGGGGGTCAAGCCGGGCCGGCCTGTTCGTTGGCTGACTGGGCGGATCGGTGTCTGACCGCGGAGGCATCAGACGAAGCTCGCAAGGCTCTGCTGTCCGCGCTCGCGGATCTGCACGTCATCGTCGCGTGGTGTTGCCACGACAGTTACGCGCCGGTGGCGGCGCACCAGCACTTCGCCCGGGCAGTGGAGCTGGCGACCCAGGCCGGGGACAACTATCGAGCTTCGTATGCGATGCGTCATGCAGCGATGATGCTGATCAATCGTGACCAGCCCAACAATGCCCTGAAGCTGGCGCAACTGGCTGAGCTGCACCTGGCCGGCGCGCCGCGTGATGATCCACGCGTTGCGCCGCTGCGCTCCCAGCTGGCGGTGGTCTCCGCACTGGCTCAGGCACAGCTGGCGGATCCTGGTTCTGAGGTGGTTGCCCGCCGGGTCAGGGCGGCGCTGGCTCGGAGCCGGGATGGCTGGGATCCCCCATCCCTCCACGGTCGTGCAGACATGGATCTCACGACATCCTACGTTCACCTGCATCTGGGCTCGCTCGACACTGCTGAGTCGATGGCCGCAGTGTCCGTACGGACCTTCGCCGAGGGCAACCATGGGCGTGAGGGTGTGCTGGCGGGTATCACCGTGGCTCGGGTGCACCTGATCGCCGGTGAGCCCGATGCGGCCCGCCTGGCCGCGCAGGCGATCGAGGCGGTGCCCCCGCTGCGTTCAGGTGTCGCCCGCGCCCGGTTAGCTCCCCTGGCTCGGGACCTGGAGACCAGGTCGAGCCCAGATTTCGCTGAACTGGTTCGCCGGGCACAGAAGATATCAATGACACGAATGTGATATCACCCCGGCGTCCGCGCATGAAACATTCTCACCAGGGCGGAAACGGGTGATCAGCGTTGTCGGTGAGTAGACCAAGTGGCAAGTATCGCGATGTCTACCTCTCCGTTGGTGAGGAGATCGGCTGGGTCTCTACGTCCGCTCCTCACTGTTCGGCGCCCGCAACCCCGGCGTCCGTGCCATCCACACCGCCCTCATCGGTAACCCCTGGCTCCCGCACCCGCAACGACGTGACATCACAGCTCGCCCGTGAAGGGACGCGTTAAATCTTTGTGCTGCTGGATGCCGGTATCTGTCGCTGAACGGGTGAAATAAGTACACTCAATCAATTGGTTCGCCTTGTACTACTCCTATATGAGGATTGCGAATAATCCACTGCGAGCCGACTTGATATGGAAACGTAACCATGTGTTCGTCTCGACTGCGTCCACGGGAGGGTTTGTCCTGGAGGCATGCTTTAAGCCGACTCACCGGAGGCGCACCTCGCCTGGTGGGTGACATTGGGACTTGACGCCAGTCAACGGGGGAGACAGACCCTGTCGGTAGGGTCAACGGCGCCAAGGACAGCCCTGGCTGCGGACCGGGGTCAGCGGCTCGCTGTTGAGGGGCGGACGATCGATGAGCGCAGTACAAGCAGATGAAGCCGCTGCCGCGTTACAAGCAGATGAAGCCGCTGCCGCGTTGACATCACGGGCCGAGGCTCGGCGCGTGAGCGCCCTTCAAACGCTCTCTAGTGATCAGCAGGCGCAACTCGGCCAGTTTTTCACCCCAGAGCGTGCGGCGGCGCTCATAGCCGGACTGCCGCGCCTCCCAGAGGCAGGCCGACTTCGTGTACTTGACCCGGGGGCGGGCTCAGGGTCACTTGTCGCTGCTCTTGCTGCCCGGGTGCTTCGAGAGTGTCCGGCGCTAGAGCTAGAGATTGTAGCCGTCGAAATCGATCCCAAAGTAGGACGCTATCTCCAAGCGACTTTGACCGATCTCACCGGGACTGCTAGCGCGGCTGGGGTCAAGGTAGTTACCGAGATCGTGTTGGGCGACTACATCGAGCTTTCGACTAGCTTGATGACGAAGTCTGCTGCACTCGACAGCTCGTTCGGCTTGGTTATCATGAACCCGCCGTACCGCAAGCTGGGGCTCGATTCTGCGCACCGCCGGGCGCTCCTCCATCAAGGTGTTGAATGTCCGAATCTCTATTCCGCATTTCTTGCTCTCGGTGCAGCGACTCTTGGTCCTGGAGGGCAGCTTGTCGCGATCACCCCACGTTCGTTCGCGAATGGACCCTACTTCGGGCAATTTCGCCGTTTTCTGCTCGATCGGTTGTCGCTTGATCGGTTACATATTTTCGAATCTCGTTCAACGGTTTTCTCTGACACGGGTGTGCTCCAGGAGAACGTCGCCTTCTCAGGCACGCGCCAAGGCGGTAAAGACAAGGTTGTTCTGTCTGTAAGTCGCGGCCACACGGATAAGCCAGTCGAACGTATCGTGAGTTACAACGAGGTGGTGCGCCCTGGTGACAGGCAGCGTTTCATTCGCATCTTGGCCGATGATGGCGATACTCTCACTGTGAAGACCATAGCAGCTTTGCCCGCGATGTTGCCTGATCTTAGCATCCAGGTTTCGACTGGCAAGGTCGTTGACTTTCGTGCGCGCGAGAACCTGCGGAAGATCCCGGAATCTGGCAGTGTGCCGCTGATCTACCCTGGCAACGTGAGGAGCGGGGTTATCGAGTGGCCGCGCGAGATCCGTAAGGATCAGGCTTTTGTTGTGGCATCCGAAGCTGAACAAAAGAAATTCTTGCTGCCTGCTGGTTTCTATGTCGTCGTTAAACGCTTCTCTGCTAAGGAGGAGCGGCGACGGGTAGTGGCTGCGGTCTGGGATCCCGGCCAAAACGCATCGGCCGTCGCCTTCGAAAATCACCTCAACATCTTTCACGCTGATGGGGCCGGGCTTGACCGTGATCTAGCGGTAGGGCTGAGCTACTGGTTGAACAGCTCAATTGTGGACAATTTCTTTCGTACCTTCTCTGGTCACACGCAGGTAAACGCCACAGACCTGCGGACGCTTCGCTTCCCTCCGCTCAGTGCCCTCGAGGTTCTCGGGCGGGGGCAGGAGATGCTACTGCTCAAGCAGGACGAGATTGACCGATTGATCATAGACGTAATCAGTGTTGTGGATGGTGCTGCGTGAGCTCGTCGATCGCTGACCGTACCGCGGAAGCTCAGCGGCTAGGTGTCGTGAGTGGCTCGCGCCGCGCCACCATCACCGCCACCCGTGAGACCCGTAAATATGGGTAGAATGCTCCTGTGAAGACCACGATCGAGATTGACGACGAGCTCTTCCGCCGAGCGAAGGTCCGTGCCTCGGAACAGGGTTCCTCGCTGCGCAGTGTCTTCGAGGACGCCCTGCGAAGGGTCCTGGACGAGCACCAGACCCGGTCGACCGGTTTTGTGCTGCGCGATGCTGGGGTCGGCGGCTCGGGGCTACGGCCGGAGTTCACGCCGTGGCACTGGGACAAGGTGGCCGACCTGGCATATGGGGACCGCGACAGGTGATCGGGCTCGACACGAATCTGCTCGTCTACGCGCATCGCAAGGACATGCCGCAACACGACGCGGCCCGTGTGGTGATCTCGCAGCTGGCAGCGGGGAGTGCGCTGTGGGGGATTCCCTGGCCCTGCATCGGGGAGTTCATGTCGGTTGTGACGAGCCCGAAGCCCTTTGAGAATCCGTCTACGACGGCTCAGGCGATCGACCAGATCGATGCGTGGCAGGAAGCCCCGACTGTGCGGCTACTCGGTGAGCGCTCCGGTACCTGGGGCATGCTGCGAGGGTTGCTGCTGGGTTCCTCGGTACGCAGAGCCGGCGTGCACGACGCGCGCATCGCAGTGATCTGCCTGGACCATGGTGTCCGTGAACTGTGGACCGCCGATCGGGACTACTCTCGGTTTCCGGCGCTGCGTACCCGAAACCCCCTGGTCGCCAACGGGACATGACCTCACCCGGACAGCGGTGGCTCGGTGGTCGGCGGCGATCCTGGGTGAGAACGCCGTTAGGCTGGGAACTCGATGACCTACCTCGACCACGCCGCCACGACCCCGATGCTGCCTGAAGCGGTGGCAGCGATGAGCCAGGCATTGTCCGCGTTGGGCAACGCCTCGTCGTTGCACGGCTCGGGCCGCCGGGCGCGGCGCACCGTCGAGGAGTGCCGGGAGAGCATCGCGGAGGCGCTGGGTGCCCGCCCCTCGGAGGTAGTGTTCACCGCGGGCGGCACGGAAGGCGACAACCTCGCTGTCAAGGGGTTGTTCTGGCAGCGCCGCGCCGCCGATCCGCGCCGCACGCGGGTACTCGCGTCCACCGTCGAGCATCACGCGGTGCTCGACGCGGTGGTCTGGCTGGCCGATCACGAAGGCGCCGAGGTGGTCTGGCTCGAGGTGGATCGCCACGGCCGGGTGCACCCCGAGACCCTGCGCGCCGCGCTGGCCCGTGACCCGGGCTCGGTGGCGCTGGTGAGCGTGATGTGGGCCAACAACGAAGTGGGCACCGTGGCGCCGGTGCGTGAGCTGGCCGAGATCGCCGCCGGGTACGGGGTGCCGCTGCACACCGACGCGGTCCAGGCGGTGGGCCAGCTACCGGTGCACTTCGGGCGATCCCGCGCTGCGGCGCTCACCCTGACCGGGCACAAGCTGGGCGGCCCTTACGGAGCTGGGGTGCTGATGCTGGGCCGCGACGTCGCGGCCACCCCGCTGCTGCACGGCGGTGGCCAGGAGCGTGATGTGCGTTCCGGCACGCTGGACGTGCCGTCCATCATCGGGCTGACCACCGCGATCCGGTATGCCGTGGCGGCGCAGCCGCGGAGTACGGGCGCGCTCGGGCAACTGCGAGACGAGCTGGTGGACGGGGTCGTGGCCCGGGTGCCGGACGCGGTGCTCAACGGGGACCCGGGCGACGGTGTGATCGACGGCGGTCCTTCGCGGTTGCCGGGTAACGCCCATTTCACCTTCCCGGGTTGTGAGGGCGATTCCCTGCTGATGCTGCTCGACGCCCGGGGCATCGAGTGCTCGACGGGCGCTGCGTGCACCGCCGGGGTAGCGCAACCCTCGCACGTCTTGCTGGCGATGGGCGCCGCACCGGCCGCGGCTCGCGGCTCGCTTCGGTTCTCCCTCGGGCACACATCCACAGCCGCGGACGTGGCCGACGTGCTGGACGCCATCGAGCCGGTGATCGCCCGAGCCCGCGGGGCGGGGACCCGCCGGGCGAGGGCATCGTGACGGTGTCACGTCGATGAAGGTCTTGGCCGCGATGAGCGGCGGAGTGGACTCCTCGGTGGCAGCCGCCCGCGCGGTGGACGCCGGGCATGAGGTGGTCGGGGTGCACCTGGCGTTGTCGGCGCAGCCCGGCACGCTGCGCACCGGCGCCCGCGGGTGTTGCACCAAAGAGGATGCCGCAGATGCGCGGCGGGTCTCCGACGTCCTCGACATCCCGTTCTACGTCTGGGACTTCGCCCAGCAGTTCACCGCCGATGTGGTGGACGACTTCGTCGCGGAGTACGCCGCCGGACGCACCCCCAACCCGTGCCTGCGGTGCAACGAGCGGATCAAATTCACCGCGCTGCTGGACCGCGCGCGTGACCTCGGCTTCGACGCGGTCTGCACAGGTCACTACGCGCGCCTGTCCAACGGCGTGTTGCGCCGCGCGGTCGACGCCGGCAAGGACCAGTCCTACGTCCTTGCCGGGCTCACCGCCGACCAGCTGGCGCATGCGCTGTTCCCGGTCGGTGACACCGCCAAGGCCGGCATCCGGGCCGAGGCGGCGCGGCGCGGCCTGGCCGTCGCCACCAAGCCCGACAGCCACGACATCTGCTTCGTTCCCTCCGGCGACACCAGGGCATTCCTGGCTGACCGGCTGGGTTCCCGACCTGGCGAGCTGGTCGACGGGGACACCGGTGAGGTCCTCGGGCGCCATGACGGGGTGCACGGCTTCACCGTCGGCCAACGTCGCGGGCTGGGACTGCAGCGCCCCTCGCCCGATGGTCGCCCGCGGTTCGTCCTGGGGCTTGAACCGGTGACCGGGACCGTGCGGGTGGGATCGGCGCCGCGCCTGGACGTCGGCGTGATCGAGGCCGATCATCCGGTGTGGACGGCTGGTGCACCGGAGGGCCCGGTCGAGTGCATTGCGCAGGTCCGGGCGCATGGCGGGTGCGCCAGCGCGGTGGCCGAGGCGGTCCACGACGGCGTGCTGGTGGCGCTGCGAGCGCCGCTGCGCGGTGTGGCACCCGGCCAGGCCGTCGCGCTGTACCGGCCCGACCCCGGCGGTGACGTCGTGCTCGGCAGCGCCACCATCACCGCCACCCGTTAGGGAGGGCAGCCAGCCCGCGGTCACCCTCCACGTCGGCCAGCGGCACGAGCGGACTCAGCTCTAGCCGCCGATGCCACCAACAGCGTTGGGGCCGGGAACGCTGACGCTGGTGGTGTGCAGGAGGTCGTTCGCGTCGTTGGTGACGCTGAAGGGATTGTCGCCGTTGCCGGCGCTGCCGCCCTTGCCGCCTCCGGACAAGAACATCGACAGGACGGTGCGGGTCGGCAGCAGCTCCATGTGCTGCCCGTCGAGCTCGGTGGAGCTCACTGCGTCAGACATCAAATCCTCCTAGGGAGCAGGTCGAGGTGGCCCCAGTGTACGGAGAACACCTCATGCGTTGCATCATTTGATTCGCCGTTGAGCTGTTTCTCGAATACGTAGGCGGGTCGCCATGCTACGGAGTTTCCAGATTCAGTCCCCAGCAGTGCCATCAACCATTTGCGCTGGTGCCGGCGCCGCCGACACCGTTGCTGTTACCGCCCAGAGGGATGTTGAGGACCTTGATGCCGAGCGTCCCGATGCCGGGGGTGCCGTCGCTGGCGATGCCGCCGCCGTCGGCGCTGAACATCGAGAGCACGGTGCGAGCAGGCAGCAGCTCGACGTGCTGCCCGTCGAGCTCGGCGAAGTTCACTGTGTCAGACATCGAATCCTCCTAGGAAACGGTTACCCAGGTGGTCCCGGGCGCGGAAAAAACCTCATCGGCGATGCTGCCAATGCGTTATCACATACCGTGCCAACTTTGATGTCCGGCGGCAATTGGTAGTCGCACGTAATTGCCTCAAGTCCGCTACCTATCTGCGGCATTGCTTTTCGAGTACGTAGGCTTCATCGACCCGTCACGCAGATCTCCGAATCCGGTACTGTGGGTGCACAAGGGTGACGACCGCTGACCACCACGCTGCGCCCCGGTGACTCCTTGATAGACATCTCCGGTGACCGACCTCCGACCCTGGCCCGCTGGTACCGCGACCGGTATCGGTTCGATGCCCGGCGCCGATGTACTCGAAGCCGCCCGCACTATGATCGGCGAGCTACCTCAACTACCTCACCTGCCCGAGCTCCCCGACCGGGGCGCCGGCGCCGACATGATCGGCCGCACCGCGGCGCTGCTCGTCGACCTCGCCGTCGAGCTGGTGCCTTCCGGCTATCGGGTCACCGCCCGAGCGGGCCGTGATCACCGCCATGGCGTCGATCTGCTGCGGACCGACCTGGATGCGTTCGAGGAGGCGGTGGAATCCGACGGGGCTCGGCCCGAGGTGGTCAAAGTGCAGGCCGCCGGGCCGTGGACGCTGGCCGCCGAGGTGGAGCTGCACAGCGGGCACAAGGTGCTCACCGACCGCGGCGCGTTGCGCGAGTTCGCGGCATCGCTGGTCGAGGGGCTGCGCGGGCACACGGCGGAAGTGTCCCGCCGGCTCGGGGTGACGACCGTCGTGCAGCTCGACGAACCCGGCCTGCCTGCCATCCTCGCAGGCAGCGTACCCACGCCGTCGGGATACGGCACTGTGCCCGCGGTGTCCGAGGCCGACGCGGTCGAGCTACTACACGGCGTGCTGGAGGCGCTGCCGGTGCCGCGGATCGTGCACTGCTGCGCGCCGCGGCCCCCATTGGCATTGCTGCGCCGCGCCGGGGCCGACGTGCTGGCCGTCGACGCCGAACTGCTCGCCGGCGCGCCCCGGGCCACCATCGACGCCCTCGGTGAGGCATGGGACTCCGGGGCGTCGGTGCTGCTCGGGCTGGTGCCGGCGATCGAGCCCTCGGTGCAGGTGGGCCGGCCACCCACGCTCGCCGGCCTGGCCCGGCCTGCGCTGGATCTAGTGAACCGGCTGGGTTTCGACCGCGCGATACTCGCCGAGCGCTGCGTGCCCACCCCGTCCTGCGGTCTGGCCGGGGCCACCCCGGGCTGGGCTCGAAGAGCGCTGACTCTGGCCGGTGAACTGGGACAGGCGTTCGTCGACCCACCGGATTCCTGGTCGTCGTGATGGTCGCGGTGAGGCAGGAAATTCGGTGGCGAGCGGCGCCGGATCGTCATGGGGTTCCGGCCCTACCGCCGGATGGTTGGATGGCAGCTCGACCTGTGAAGCACCCCGTGACAGCCGATCTGACGTGTGTCGCGTACTAGGGGGTACCAGTAGATGATAGCCTGGTGCCAGGTTGTGGTCGTGTAGTTCCCCGATCGTTGTGAAGCGTCCGTGGAATGTCTGACTACGGGCTTCGCGCTCCCGTCGGGGATACCTCCCGGCGGGCGCGCGTGATCCGCGCAACCGCGGGCCGGCACGGTGCCGGCCCAGGCATCAGATTCCACAGGGAGAGCACATGGCACAGGGCGTAGTGAAGTGGTTCAACGCGGAAAAGGGCTTCGGCTTCATCTCCGTTGACGGGGGAGGCCCCGACGTGTTCGTCCACTTCTCCGCCATCCAGGGTGACGGTTACCGCAGCCTGGACGAGAACCAGCGCGTGGAGTTCGAGTCGAGCCAGGGGCCCAAGGGTCCGCAGGCCGACTCGGTTCGCGCTATCTAGAGCGCTTCACCTCGCGGCCCCGCACCAGTCCCGGTGCGGGGCCGCGGGCTGTGCGCCACGTGGCGGGTGACCGCCGCTCCCGATGGCCCGGAAGGCGATTGGTGCAACTCCTTCTGTCGGTGTGCGGAGCTAGTCTCCCGGCGTGAGTACCGAGACCACCGGACCGCCCCCCGAAGTCCTCGCCGAGCACAGCGAGCTCGTCGAGACCGTGCGCGGGCACCAGTTCCGCTATTACGTGCTCGACGCCCCCACCGTCTCCGACGCCGAGTTCGACACGCAGTTCCGCCGGCTACAGGAGCTGGAGCAACGCTGGCCGGCGCTGGTCACACCGGATTCTCCGACGCAACTGGTCGGAGGTGGCTTCAGCACCGAGTTCGCCGCCCACGACCATCTCCAGCGGATGCTCAGCCTGGACAACGCCTTCGACACCGAAACGCTGCGGGCCTGGGCCGATCGGGTCACCCGTGAAGTGGGCGCCGATGTGCGCTACCTGGCCGAGCTGAAGATCGACGGGTTGGCGGTGAACCTGCTCTACGAGAACGGGCGCCTGGTCCGCGGCCTGACTCGGGGCGACGGGCGCACCGGCGAAGACGTCACGCTCAACCTGCGCACCTTGCGCGACATCCCCGACCGGCTGCACAGCTGCGTCGAGTACCCGGTGCCTGAGCTGCTCGAAGTACGTGGGGAGGTGTTCTTCCGGCTCGCTGACTTCGGCGAACTCAACGCGGCCCTCGTCGAGGCGGGCAAACCGCCCTTCGCCAACCCCCGCAACTCCGCAGCGGGCTCACTGCGGCAGAAGGACCCGCGGGTGACCGCGACCCGACCGCTACGGATGCTCTGCCATGGCCTGGGTCGCCGGCGCGGGTTCGAGCCGGCCCTTCAGTCGCAGTCCTACCAGGCGCTGGCGGCGTGGGGGCTGCCGGTCTCCGAGCACACCCGGCTGCTGTCCACGATCGACGAGTTGATCGAGCACATCGCCTACTGGGGCGAGCACCGCCACGACGTGGAGCACGAGATCGACGGCGTGGTGGTGAAGATCGATGAGGTGCCGATACAGCGCCGGCTGGGATCGACGTCCCGCGCCCCGCGCTGGGCGATCGCCTTCAAGTACCCGCCCGAAGAGGCCACCACCAGGCTGCTCGACATCCGGGTCAACGTCGGGCGCACCGGGCGGGTCACCCCGTTCGCGTTCATGGAGCCGGTGACCGTCGCGGGCTCCACAGTGTCGTTGGCGACACTGCACAACGCCGACGAAGTACGCCGTAAGGGAGTGCTCATCGGCGACACCGTGACGATCCGCAAGGCCGGCGATGTCATCCCCGAGGTACTCGGCCCAGTGGTGGACCTGCGCAGCGGTGACGAGCGCGCGTTCGTCATGCCCACACGGTGCCCGGAATGCGGCACCCCTTTGCGTCGTGAGCGGGAGAGCGACGTCGACATCCGCTGCCCCAACGCCCGCTGGTGCCCGGCCCAGCTCCGGGAGCGGATCTTCCACATGGCCGGGCGCGGTGCCTTCGACATCGAGATGCTCGGATACGAGGCCGCGGTGGCGTTGTTGGCAGCCGGCGCGGTGCGCGACGAGGGGGATCTGTTCGTTCTCGACGAACCCAAGCTGCTGGCGGTGGACTTGTTCCGGACCAAGGCCGGAGAGCTGTCCGCCAACGGGCGCAAACTCCTGTCCAACCTGGATTCCGCGAAGGACCGTCCACTGTGGCGGGTGCTGGTGGCGCTGTCGATCCGGCACGTCGGACCCACCGCGGCGCAGGCGCTGGCCCGGGAGTTCCGGGAGTTGCAGGCTATCGAGGTGGCCGACGAGCAGGCGCTGGCCGCCGTCGATGGCGTCGGCCCGACGATCGCCGCGGCCGTGCGCGAGTGGTTCGCGGTGGATTGGCACCGCGAGGTGGTGGCCAAATGGCGCGCCGCCGGGGTCCGGATGGCCGAGCCGGTCGACGACTCGGTCGTGCGCCACCTCGAGGGACTGTCCATCGTGGTCACTGGCTCGCTGGAGGGTTTCTCTCGGGACGAGGCCATCGAGGCGATCGCTGTGCGGGGCGGCCGGGCGGCCGGGTCGGTGTCGCGCAAGACGGCATTCGTGGTCGTTGGCGACGCGCCCGGTTCCAAGTACGACAAGGCCGTGGCGCTCAAGGTGCCGGTGCTCACCGAGGACGGGTTCCGGATCCTGCTCAGCGACGGACCCGACGCGGCCCGCGCGCTCGCTGTGCCGCCGCCGGACATGACCGGATAATCGCAACGTCACGCTTGCTGGTCTCGACTCAGGGCTCGATGCCGGTGGCCATGACGTCAGCGGTCCGGCGTTGCAAGGATCTTGAAGAGCATGTTGGTGACGTCGGTGAGGGCCTGGACGTCGATCTGTCGTCGGCGTTCACCCAACCGCGCTTTTCGCAGACTGGTGACCAGACCCGGCGCTGCCCAGCCGTTGCCGAGGTCCACTCCGAATCCAGTGTCGGGCTCGTTGCCGAACACCGGCACCACGACGACTGTCGGTTCAGTTGCGATCTCGTTGTATACGGTCGAGGAGATCACGAGCACGCTGACACCGGCATCGGTGGCCCAGATCTCGCCCCGTCGAGGGGGGTTGCTCAACGCTCCGCCAGCGCGTCGAGGTTGTGATCAGCCCAGACCTCAGCGAACGCCACGACCTCAGGGTGTGCTGCCATCCACCGGTCGTGAGCCAGGCACCGCCGCCGCATGTCCTCGACGTCGAGAAGGCCTTCGATCCAGGAGTTCATGGACTGCTGATCGGCGTCGGCATAACGCCTGACCGCCTCGTAGGCGTCATCGGACAGCCGCAACGTAATCGTCCGTGCCATGGCCTCATGCTAGCAGTCGTTGCTGTCTACCTCCGCAGTCGCAGTCTCGGCTCCCACCTCCCGAACCTCGGGCGCTACCAACCTAGGCATCCTGGCGAGGTAGGGAAGTTGCGATCAGCTCCCCGATCGCTCGGTATCCCAGCCGGCCATAGAGCCGCTGCTCGTTCTTGGTTTCGGTCTGCAGATAGGGCATGGTGCCGGCCGCGAACACCGCTCGGGTCAACGCGGCCCCTACTGCCGAGGCGATACCGCGCCGCCGATATTCCGGGATCACGCCAACCGCTGCGATCTCGGCGAGCCCCTCGTGGGGCGGAGTGAACAAACCCGCGCCGGCCGGTGCCCCATCACAGCGAGCCAGCACCACCGCACCGCCGGAGCCCGTCGTCGCGCGCAGCCGACCTAGCTGCACCACATCGCCTACATCTGCGGGTTCGCCGTAGGCGATGTTCTGCACTCGAGCGGCGGCCCACAGATCCTCCTCCGAGCGCGCCTTCACCAACTCCACGCCCCGCGGCTGGGCTGGATCTCGCAGTTCCTCGGGTGTGATCGTCATCAACTGCAGCCGCAGGTCAACCGTGAAGCCAGCGGCGGCCAGCGCGTCGTCAACCGCCGGCGCTGGGGCGAGGTATTCGAGCCGTGGCGTGCGGCTATGCCGAGCGAAGGCAACGACCAGGGCAGCCACATCCTCTGCCGAGGGCTGCGCGGCGTCATCTGGGATCGCGTAGTTGCGGAACGGGCTGTCGCTGTGCTCGTCGAACCGGACCAGGAAGGGGCCGACCCGCTCCGCACCGTGGCTGATGCCCTTACGCAGGGACGACTGAATTCTTGACAACATGTGAAGAGTAAACCTTTCAGAAGAAGAGAGAACGATGACGGCGTTGTCAGCCACTGGGGTCGCTGCCGCGGAGCGCCGCCCGCCGTCCGCGGGGTTCCGCGGCCTTCACCGGACCGGATGGGTACAACCAGATGCCGTTGACGCAGCGGGGCAACACGTGGGCGTAGGGTCACCCGGCCATGGGGTGTATGAGCCAATCAGGGGTGCGACGCATGGTCGCATCCGTCGCGGGCGCCACGCTGGTGCTGGTGGCATGCGGTAGCGGCGGTGCAACGGGTAGTGGCGGTCAGCGCCAGACGGGGTCAGCGTACGCGGCGTGCGATGCGCAGCCGAACACCTGCAACTCGGCTGAGCCGGGCAAGTTGAGGCAAGGTGGCGAGCTCACCTACGCCATCGAGAAGAACGTGTCGGACTGGAACATGCTGTCGGCCAGTGGCAACGTGCTGGAGACAGGCTGGGTGCTCACGGGCCTGCTGCCTCGTGCCTTCATCACCCTGCCGGACCTCACCGTGGCGCTGAACAACGATCTGCTCGACTCCGCGAAGGTGACCAACACCAACCCGGAAACGATCGTCTACAAGATTAAAAATAATGCGGTGTGGTCGGACGGGACGCCGATCACCGCGGAGGATTTCCTCTACGACTGGAAGGTGCAGAACGGGCGGGACTGCCCGAACTGCCCGGCGGCCTCAACGACTGGTTTCGACCAGGTCCGCACCGTCGCCGGCTCCGACAACGGCAAGACGGTCACCGCGACGCTCAGCAAGCCGTTCACCGACTGGAAACAGCTCTGGGGAAGCGGCTCGCCGCTCTATCCGGCGCACATCGCCGCACAGCACGGGGATATCAAGACCCCACAGGGGCTGGCAGCGTCGTTCACCTGGTTCGGAAAGAACGTGCCGACCTACTCCGGTGGGCCGTTCCAGATCGACAAGTTCACGAACAACGAGTCGATCACCCTGGTGCCCAACCCGACATGGTACGGGCCGAAACCGAAGCTCGACCGGCTGATCTACCGGATCATCACCGATGCGAACCAGGAGCCGACGGCGCTGCAGAATCGTGAGGTCCAGGTCATCTACCCGCAACCACAAGTCGACCAGGTGCAGCAGGTGCGCCGGATCCCCGGTGTGTCCTCCTTCGTCGGATTCGGGCTGAGCTGGGAGCACTTCGACCTCAACCTGGCCAATAATTACCTGGCCGACCCGGTGCTGCGCACTGCCCTGTTCACCGCGGTCGACCGGCGGGCCATCATCAACAAGACCGTGGGCCAGTTCACCGACAGGATCGAACCGCTGAACAACCACAACTTCGTACCGCAACTGAGCGGCTATGAGGACGTGGTCACCGAGACCGGTCAGGGATCCGGCAACCTGGCCCGGGCCAAACAGCTCCTCGACGCCGCCGGCTACACGATCGATGGTGGCCGGCTCACGACACGCATCGGGATGCCGGTACCGCCGTTACGGATTCGCTACACCGTCGGAAACCAGGTCCGCCAGGTCGAGTGCGAGCTGTTCGCTCAGCAGGTCAAGCCGCTGGGAATCACCGTGCAGGTGGTGCCGACCGACGACCTCGGCGCCACGTTGTCCCGGGGCGACTTCGACGTCATCGTGTTCGCCTGGGTCGCCACACCCTTCCCCTACGGCGGAGCGGTGCAGCTCTGGACCACCGGGCAGGGCAGCAACTCCGGTCACTACAGCAACCCCGACGTCGACCGTCTGATCGCTGCGGCCGCGAGCTCGACGGATGAGACGCTGGCCAAGGAGACGCTCAACCAGGCCGACCGGCGGCTGACCAGAGATGCCTACGTGCTGCCGCTATACCAGAAGCCGACGTTCATCGCGCTGTACGACACCATAGGCAACGTGCGCAACAACTCCTCACTGGACGGTCCCCAGTACAACGTCTCCCAGTGGGGCTTCCGGGCAGCCGGCTGATCGCGTTACGCAGGAAGACGTCCATGCTTGCCTATGCGCTACGCCGGATACTCATGTCGGTGCCGATCCTGGTCATCGCGACGTTCGTGGTCTTCGTCATGGTGTCCCTGTCCGGCGACCCGCTCTCCGAGTTCAAGACCCGCAACCCGCCGCCACCACCGCGGACCCTCGAACTCGAGGCCCATCGACTGCATCTCGACGAGCCGTTGCTGGTCCGCTACTGGCACTGGATCACCGGGGTGATCCGCGGTGACTTCGGTCCCTCGGTGCAGCCCACCCAGGTGATCGGCCCCGAGCTGGCCCACCGGTTCCTGGTCACCTTCCGCCTCATCGGGGTGGCGATGCTGGTGGCGCTGGTACTCGCGGTCCTCGTCGGGGTGGTCAGCGCTGTCAAGCAGTACTCCGGGACCGACTACACGTTCACCTTCTTCGGGTTCCTCTTCCTGGCCATGCCGTCGTTCTGGTTCGCGATCCTGCTCAAGGAGGCTGGTATCAGCTTCAATGAGGCGGTCGGTAACCAGGTGCTGTTCACCATCGGTGACAGCTCGGTGTACCTCGAGGGCGGTCGCTGGGCATCGATCATCGACATCGTCGGCCACATGATCCTGCCCACGATCTCCCTGGCGTTGCTGTCGTTCGCGGCGTGGAGCCGCTTCCAGCGGGCGTCCATGCTCGAGGTGCTCAACAGCGACTACGTCCGGTTGGCTCGCGCCAAAGGGTTGCGGCGGGGCGCGGTGATGAGCCGCCACGCCCTGCGCACAGCGCTGATCCCGCTGGTCACGGTCACTGCGCTGGATCTCGGCTCGATCATCTCCGGAGCCGTCGTCACCGAGAATGTGTACCAATGGCGCGGGGCGGGCAGTTACCTGCTCGAGTCGATCCAGCACGACGACGCCTACCCCGTCGCGGGATGGTTGTTGATCTCGGCGACCTTCGTCATCCTGTTCAACCTGGCCGCTGACCTGCTCTACGCGGTGCTCGACCCCAGGATCCGCTATGCCTGAGCGGGAGTTCACCGTCGCGCAGCGCAGCCAGGGGCAGTTGGTCCTGCGGCGTTTCCGGCAACACCGGCTGGCTGTGGTCAGCCTGGTCGTGCTGCTGGCGCTCGTGCTGTTGGCCTTCGTCGGCGGCTGGTTATGGAAGTACTCAGTGGTGGACTTCACCCCGGATGAATCGCAGCCTCCGTCGTGGGATCACCCCTTCGGCACCGATGCAACCGGGCTGGACACGTTCGCCCTGGTGCTGCGCGGCACCCAGATCTCGATCGGGATCTCGGTGTTGGTCGCGGTCTTCTCCACCGTCGTCGGAACCGTCTGGGGAGTCACCGCCGGCTACTACCGGGGGATGCTCGACACCGTGATGATGCGGATCGCCGATCTCGTCCTCACCTTGCCGTTGCTGGCCGTCGCTGCCGTACTCGGGCACAATGCCGGTGGTAGTTGGTGGCTGATCGCCGTGGTGATCGCCGGGTTGTACTGGGCCTACGTTGCCCGGGTCGCCCGCGGTGTGGTGCTCTCGCTGCGGGAGAAGGAGTTCGTGGAAGCCGCCAGAGCGCTCGGCGCGAGTGACGCCAGGATCATCTTCCGGCATCTGATTCCCAACGCGCTCGGTTCGATCATCGTCAACGCCACCGTCCTGGTCAGCCTCGCCATCCTGTTGGAGACGGCGCTGTCGTACCTCGGCTTCGGGGTGCGACCGCCGGACACCTCGCTGGGGTTGCTGGTCAGCCAGGCGCAGACAGCGGTGGAGACCCGGCCGTGGCTGTTCTTCTTCCCGGGTCTGTTCATCATCCTGATCGCGCTGACGATCAACTTCATCGGTGACGGCCTGCGGGACGCCCTGGATCCTCAGCAGACGAGGGTACGGAGATGACCGCCAGGGACGACACCGTGCTCGACGTTGCCGACCTGCGGGTCGAGTTCGGCACCGACGAGGGCCGGGTACAGGCCGTGCGTGGGGTGAGCTACCGGCTGCATCGTGGTGAGGTGCTCGGCATCGTCGGCGAGTCGGGCTCCGGCAAGTCGGTGACCTCGCTGGCGTTGATGGGTTTGCTGCCTGGCTCGGCCCGAGTGTCCGGGTCGGTGGGTTTCCGCGATACCCAGCTGCTCGGGGCGTCGGACAAACAGCTCAGCCAGGTGCGCGGCCGGGGCATCTCGATGATCTTCCAGGATCCGATGACCTCGCTCAACCCGGTCTACACCGTCGGTTACCAGATCGCCGAGGCGATCCGAGCCCACCATGACGTCACCCGCGCAGCGGCCCGCAAGCAGGCGATGACGTTGCTCGAGGCGGTCAGCATCCCGAACCCGGCTGAGCGAGTGAACAACTACCCCCATGAGCTCTCCGGTGGCATGCGCCAGCGGGTGGTGATCGCGATCGCGATGGCCAACCGGCCAGACGTGATCATCGCGGATGAGCCCACCACCGCGCTGGACGTGACCGTGCAGGCACAGATCCTGGCGGCGCTGCACACCGCGAAGGTGCAGACCGGAGCGGCCATGCTGCTCATCACCCACGACCTCGGGGTGATCGCCGGGCAAGCGGACCGGGTGCTGGTGATGTACGCCGGTCGGGTCGTCGAAGCCGGCCCCGTCGAGGAGATCTTCTACGCCCCGCGGATGCCCTACACGCTGGGCCTGCTGGGCAGCCGGCCCCGGTTGGACGAGCGCAGGCAGCGGCTGCACCCGATCAGTGGCACGCCACCTTCGGCGATCGATATGCCGCCGGGATGCCCCTTCGCCCCCCGCTGCCCACTGGCCGCACCGGTCTGCGCGGCCGAGGAACCCCCGCTGGCGACCACCGGCACCAGCGGGCACCTGTCGGCCTGCCACTTCAGCGACCGGTTGAACGGCCTGGAGCCCGGTGACCTTTTCTCCCGGGACACCGCATGACACCTCAGCCGGTGCTGTCAGTGCGCAATCTGGTCAAGCACTTCCCGGTGCGCAGCCGCGGCCTGGCCCGCCGCCGGCTGAACGACGTGCACGCCGTCTGCGACGTGTCATTCGACCTCTACCCGCACGAGACGCTGGGGCTGGTCGGCGAGTCGGGTTGCGGCAAGACCACCACGGCGCGGGTGCTGCTCAACCTGCAGCCGGCGACGGCCGGGCACGTTCATTACCAGGACACCGACCTGACCCGGTTGTCCCATCGGGCCATGCAACGGCTACGCCGTGAACTGCAGATCGTCTTCCAGGATCCCTACGCCGCGCTCGACCCGCGGTTACCGGTGAACGAGATCATCGCTGAGCCGCTCCGTATCCACGGTCTGTACAGCGCCTCTGGACGCGATGAGGTACGAGAGTTGCTCGGCCTGGTCGGGCTCGAGCCCGAGCACGGCAACCGGTTCCCGCACGAGTTCTCCGGCGGGCAGCGCCAGCGGATCGGCATCGCCCGGGCCCTCGCGCTACGACCGAAGGTCCTGGTCCTGGACGAGCCGGTGTCTGCCCTGGACGTGTCCATCCAGGCCGGTGTGCTCAACCTGCTGGCGGACCTGCAGGCGCAACTGAGCCTGTCCTACCTGTTCGTGTCCCACGACTTGTCGGTGGTGCGGCACGTGGCCGACCGGATCGCCGTGATGTACCTGGGCCGCATCGTGGAGACCGGAACGTCCGACGAGCTGTTCAGCGCGCCGGTACATCCGTATACCCAGGCCATGATCTCGGCGATCCCGCTGCCCGACCCGCGCAAGGAACGAGCCCGGGAGCGGATCATCCTCACCGGTGATGTCCCCAACCCGGCGAACCCACCGTCGGGCTGCCGGTTCCGGACCCGCTGTCCGCTGTTCGCCGCGCACCTCACCGACCCCCAACGCCACCGCTGCATCACCGAGATCCCGCCCCTCCTCGACCACGGCCACGGCCACCCCACCGCGTGCCATCACGCCGAGCTTTCCTTCCTTCCCGCGCTGAGCGGGCTCAGCGCGGCTACCAGCGACGAGTCACCCCGCCCAGCCCGCTCGGCACAGCGACAGGACGGGGCAGCGTCGTGAACGCACCGCGCAGGTTGCTGGTGGTGCATGCCCATCCTGACGACGAGACGTTATGGACCGGCGGGATGATCGCCCGTTACGCCGCGGCGGGCGTCGGGGTGACGCTGGTCACGTGCACGCTGGGTGAGCAGGGTGAAGTGCTCACCGGCGAGCTACGCGGCCTGGCCGCCGATCGGGCCGACCAGCTCGGTGGCTACCGGGTGGCCGAGCTGCGGGCGGCCTGTGTCGCACTCGGTGTCACCGACCAGCGGTTTCTCGGCGGGATCGGCCGGTGGCGCGATTCGGGCATGGTCGCGCAACCCGGTGCCAGGGCGAGCACGCCGGCAGACCTGCATCCGCGGGCATTCGCCGCCGGGGCGCTCGACGAGCAGGTCGGCGCGCTAGTCGAGGTGCTGGAACAGGTGCGCCCCCAGGTCGTGGTGACCTATGGCCCGGACGGCGGCTACGGGCATCCTGATCACGTCCGGGCCCACCTGGTGACGATGGCTGCGACACCTCGGATACCCGCGGTGGCCCGGGTGTTCTGGGTGGTGCATCCGGTGTCGGCGGTGGCTGACGGGATCGCCGCACTGCGGGCGATGCCAGGGCTGCCCTTCCCCCTGCCGGAACCCTTCGGGCTGCCCGCAGTGGACGATGCGGATGTGACCACCGCCCTGGACGTCACCGCGCACCGTAGCGCCGTGCTCGCGGCGATGCGTGCCCACACAACCCAGATCAGGGTGTGGACTGCAGGCGCCGACGCTGCGTTCACACTGTCCGACGGGGTGGCCCGGTCGGTGTTCGACACCGAGTACCTCACCCTCGTGCGCGGCCCGGCGGCGGGCTCGCACGACGACCTGTTCGGCGGCCTGCCAGGCCCGGTGGTGGGGTCCAGCAGGATGCAGCAGTGAGCTGGGTTGCTCGCATCACTCTGGTCGTGCTGGTGTTCGACGCCGTCGCGCTGGCCGCAGTGGAGCTGCTGTACCTGCCGCTGCGGGTGGGAGCGATGCCGTTTCCGATCACGATCCTGCTCGCGGTGGTGAGCACGCCATGGTTGGTGCGCAGCGCGGCACAGCTGGGCGGCCCCCGATCGGCGGCTGCGATCCCGCTGGTGGTCTGGGTGCTCACGCTCGGTGTGCTCGGTGTCGCCGGACCGGGCGGTGACGTTCTGCTTCCTGCGGACTTGCGCCCGGCCCTGCTACTGGTCGGCGGGCTGCTCCCGGCCGCAGTGATGCTGGGTCGAGCGTTCGCCCGCCTGTGAGTGCCGGGGTCGTTGGTCGCCACCGGAGTAGATGTAGATACTGTGCAGGTAGACGGCCCGATCTGGGTACCGCGAGTGAGGAGCAGGAGAAACCCCGTGACATATGTGATCGCAGAGCCCTGCGTGGACGTCATGGACAGATCGTGCATTGAGGAATGCCCTGTGGACTGCATCTACGAGGGCGGTCGGATGCTCTACATCCAGCCCGACGAGTGCGTCGACTGCGGTGCCTGTGAGCCCGTCTGCCCGGTGGAGGCCATCTACTACGAAGACGACGTCCCGGAGCAGTGGAAGGACTACACCAAGGCCAATGCCGACTTCTTCGTCGAGCTGGGCTCGCCCGGCGGAGCGTCGAAGGTGGGCGCGGTCAACGACGACCCGCCGCTGATCGCCGACCTCCCACCGCAGAACGAGGAGTGACGGGCAGATGACCTCGGGCGCCCCCGTGCGCCTGGGCCTCCCCGACTTTCCCTGGGACAGCCTCGCCGGCGCAGCCCAGCGCGCCGGCGAGTATCCGGGCGGTGTGGTCGACCTGTCGGTCGGTACCCCGGTGGACCCGGTACCCGCTGTACTGCAAGAGGCGCTGCAGTCGGTGTCGGCGCTGCCCGGCTATCCGGCCACGCATGGCACGCCGGCGCTTCGTGAGGCCGCCGTCGCGGCGCTGGCGCGACGGTATGGCGTGACCGGTGTGCCGGCCGAGGCGGTGCTGCCGACGATGGGTTCCAAAGAGCTGGTCGCCTGGTTACCGACGCTGCTCGGGCTCGGCCCCGGTGATGTCGTCGCGCTGCCGCAACTGGCCTATCCCACCTACGAGGTCGGCGCGCGGCTGGCCGGTGCGACCGCCGTGCGGCTCGCCGACGACGAACCCGCGACCCCGGGCACCCGGCTGCGCTGGCTGAACTCGCCGAGCAACCCCACCGGTGACATCGCGCCCGCCGGTGTGCTCGCCACCGCGGTGCGTCAGGCCAGGGAGATCGGTGCTGTGGTGGCCTCCGACGAGTGCTACCTCGCGCTCGGCTGGGAGGCGCAGCCGGTCTCGGTGCTGCACACGCAGGTGTGCGATGGGGATCACAGCGGGGTGCTGGCGGTGCACTCACTGTCCAAGTCGTCCAACCTGGCCGGTTACCGGGCTGGTTTCGTGGCCGGTGATCCCGGTCTGGTCGCCGACCTGCTCGCAGTGCGAAAGCACGCCGGGATGATCGTCCCCCGGCCGGTGCAGCAGGCGATGGTGGCGGCGCTGTCCGACGACACGCACGTTGCGCAGCAGCGTGACCGGTATGCCAGGCGCCGGGAGTTGGTGCGGGCCGCGTTGGACCGGGCCGGCTTGCGGGTGGGACGGTCGGCGGGTGGGCTGTACCTGTGGTGCACCGCGGACGAGCCGTGCTGGGACACCGTGGCTCGGCTGGCCGCGGTCGGCGTGCTCGTCGCCCCCGGCGACTTCTACGGTCCCTCCGGCACGCGACACATCCGAGTCGGACTGACCGCGACGGATGAGCGGATTGACGCCGCGGTACGGCGGCTGGGTCTGCTGCCGCGGCGGTAACGGTGGGCGCGACCCCGTCTGCGCTGTTCGGAGGCTGGTAGGAGACTGCTGTCATTCATTGGCGTGCAGCATGGCGTTGAGCCCGATACCAGCTGTACCCGCGCGGTGCACCGCGTGAACTGCGCCTGTCGTGGAGTCGCGGCGAAACAGCACCCCATCTGCCCCGGACAGGTCGCGGGCCTTCACCACTGTGCCATCGGCTAAGGCCACCTTGGTTCCTGCGGTGACATAGAGGCCGGCCTCCACCACGCAATCGTCGCCCAGCGAGATACCGATCCCGGCGTTCGCGCCGACCAGGCAGCGCCGACCGACCGAGATCTGCTCCTTACCGCCGCCGGACAGCATGCCCATGACCGACGAGCCACCGCCCAGATCGGAGTCGGCGCCGACGACGACCCCGGCCGAGATCCGGCCCTCCACCATCGACGTGCCGAGTGTGCCGGCGTTGAAGTTGACGAACCCCTCGTGCATCACCGTGGTGCCGGCGGCCAGGTGAGCGCCCAGCCGCACCCGATCCGCATCACCTATCCGGACCCCCGAGGGCACCACGTAGTCGACCATCCGCGGGAACTTGTCCACGCCGTGGACGGTGACCGGGCCGAGCCGGCGCATCCGCATGCGGGTGGCCTCGAAGTCCGCCACCGGGCATGGCCCGAAACTGGTCCACACCACGTTGGGCAGCAGCCCGAATACCCCGTCGAGGTTGATACTGCGCGGGGTCACCAGACGATGCGACAGCAGGTGCAGGCGCAGGTAGACGTCGTGCGCGTCCACCGGAGGGGCCTGCAGGTCCACGATGGTGGTGCGCACCGCCATCAGCTCGACACCGCGCGCTGGATCCGGCCCGAGCAGCGCGGCGAACTCCTCGGGCGCATCCTCCGGTGTTACTCGCGCAGTGCCGGCGCCGTGGGTTCCGGAACTGGGGGGCAGGCCCGGTGTCGGGTTCGGGAACCAGGTGTCCAGCATGACGCCGGCGTGCGTGAAGGTCGCCAGCCCCAGGCCGTGCGCGGAGTCGATCTGCGGGTGGTTCACGACAGACCACGGTAGTGCCCCGGCTGCGAGCGTGGCTGGGGACTTGTCGCGCAGTCCGGTGGCCGAGCAGTGGACGGACGGCGCGGCCGATACCGTCACACTGTGGACTTGAACCTGCTCGCAGACCCGGTGGAGTTGACCGTCGCCCTGGTGGACGTGCCCAGCGTGTCGGGGGAGGAGGACACGCTGGCCGATGCGGTGCAGCGGGCGTTGGCTGTTCAGGCGCCGCATCTGCGGGTGCTGCGCTCGGGTAATACCGTGCTGGCCCGCACCGACCTGGGTCGCTCGCAGCGGGTGCTGCTGGCGGGGCACCTGGATACCGTTCCGATCGCAGGAAATCTACCCAGCCGGCGCAGCGGCGACCTGCTCTACGGTTGCGGTACCTCAGACATGAAGTCCGGTGACGCGATGATCCTGCATCTCGCGGCCACGGTGCCAGAGCCGGTGTGTGACCTGACCGTGGTGCTCTACGACTGCGAGGAGGTCGAGGGGGCCCGCAACGGGCTGGGACGGATCGAGCGAGACCATCCCGAGTGGCTGGCGGCGCAGTTGGCGATTCTCGGCGAGCCCACCAGCGGCCTGGTCGAAGCGGGCTGTCAAGGCACCCTGCGGGTTGCTGTGCGCACGGCCGGACGCCGGGCGCACAGTGCCCGGTCGTGGCTGGGGGACAATGCGATCCACGCTGCCGGTGACGTGTTGGCTCGGCTGGCCGGCTACCGGCCGCGCGGTGTCGCAATCGATGGGTGTACCTACCGGGAAGGCCTGCAGGCGGTGGGCATCTGCGGCGGAGTCGCCGGCAACGTGGTGCCCGACGCGTGCGAGGTCTCGGTCAACTTCCGGTTCGCTCCGGACCGCTCGCTGCCCGACGCCCAGCAGCACGTCCGCGAAGTGTTCGAGGGGTTCGAGCTCGAGTTCACCGACGGTGCCTCCGGCGCGCTCCCTGGTCTGGACGCGCCGGCGGCCCGGCAGTTCCTGGCCACCACCGGAGCCGCCCCGGTAGCGAAGTACGGCTGGACGGACGTGTCCCGCTTCGCCGCATTGGGGATCCCCGCGCTGAACTTCGGACCTGGTGACCCCAACCTCGCGCACACCCGCGAGGAGCACGTACACACCGACCAGATCACCGCCTGCACCGAGTTGCTGCGCCGCTACCTCACCTCCCGATAAGGAGACATATCGGGGCAGCCAGGCGGTCGATAGCCCCGATATGTCTCCTTATCGGGGCGGGGTCGCGCGCGCAGGTGTAACTAATGTGGGTGACTAGGCTGGCGCCTATGGCCGTGCATGGATGGCAGGGATCCAGTGGGAACGGGGGAGACGAGCGGCAACCCCGGGAGAAGCAGCGCGGGCCGGTAGTGCTGCGGCGCGACCGCAGCTACGAGGCGACCACCGCGGATCAGCGGTTGCTCGACTCGCGGGGCCCCAGTGACTGGGTGCACACCGACCCGTGGCGGGTGTTGCGTATCCAAGCTGAGTTCGTCGAGGGTTTCGGGGCGCTCGCTGAGATGCCCCGTGCGGTGACCGTCTTCGGCTCGGCGCGTACCCACCGGGACCATCCGGAGTACGCCACCGGTCGCGCACTGGGCGCCGCGCTCGCCGACGCCGGTTTCGCGGTGATCACCGGTGGTGGTCCCGGCACCATGGAGGCGGTCAACCGAGGGGCGTCCGAGGCAGGCGGACTGTCGGTGGGGCTGGGCATCGAGTTGCCCTTCGAGCAGGGCCTCAACCCCTGGGTCGACCTCGGCATCAACTTCCGATACTTCTTCACCCGCAAGACCATGTTCATCAAGTACGCCCAGGCCTTCGTGTGCCTACCCGGTGGATTCGGCACCCTGGACGAGCTGTTCGAGGCTCTCACCCTGGTGCAGAACATGAAGGTCACCAAGTTCCCCGTCGTCCTGTTCGGACGGCCCTACTGGGGCGGGCTATACTCGTGGCTGACCGACACCGTGGCGGCGCAGGGCAAGCTCCGTGTCGCCGAGCTCGGCTTGCTGCACGTCACTGACGACATCAACGAGGTAGTCCGGCTAGTCGGCGAATCCTATCAAGCCTGGCAGGACTCTCATTGAGCGAGGCGTGGCCCTGCTCCCGCAGGCCCGCCGGTGGTTCAGCGAAGCCACCGTGCAGAGCGTGCCGTGGACCGTTGAGCAGCTCGTCGCGGCCAAGCAGGGTCGGACGGTCAGTGTGGTGCTGCCCGCGCTGAACGAACAGGCGACGGTAGGCGCACTGGTCGCCGAGCTGCGACCGTTGGTCGGGGGATTGGTCGACGAGTTGGTGGTGATGGACTCCGGGTGCACCGACCGGACCGCTGAGGTGGCCCGCGAGGCAAGCGTCCGCGTGGTGCACCGCAGCGATGTGTTACCCGAGTTGATGTGTTACCCGAGTTGATGTGTTACCCGAGTTGGAGCCGTGGCCCGGGAAGGGGGAGGTGCTCTGGCGTTCCCTGGCGGCCACCTCGGGTGATTTGCTGGTCTTCATCGACTCCGACCTGATCGACTTCGACCACGGGTTCGTGCCCGCGCTGCACGGGCCGTTGCTGCTGCGCCCTCGGCGCCGGGGGCAACGGGTTCAGCTGGTCACTGGAGGCGGTGCCCTTCGCCGCCGGATACGGCGTGGAGGTCGGATTGCTGCTCGACGCGCATAACCCACTACGGGCTCGACGGGCTGGCTCAGGTGAACCTCGGAGTGCGCAGGCACCGAAACCGCTCGTTGCTCGAGCTCGGCGTGATGTCCCGGCAGATCCTCGGTGCAGTATTGCCCCGCTGTGGGGTGGTCGAGGCACCGGGACCGTGGGCATCACCCAGTTCGTGCAGCTCGGCGCGCGCTTCATCCCCACCGAGAGCGGGGTGCTGGTGGCCGACCGGCCGCCGATGCGCGAGGTGCTCGCCGCACGCCCAGCCTGAACGTGTCACGATCGGGCACGTGGGCACTGTGCTGATCTATCTTATCGTCGCGGTGGTGGTGGCCGCAGTAGTGTTCTTAGTCGCCTCGCTGGTCTTCGGTCGGGGCGAAGAGCTGGCCGCACTGCCGCTGGATGCGACCCCGACCTGGCTGCCGGACGGACCGATCGCCGGCGACGACGTCCGCGCCATCCGGTTCTCCCAGGTGCTGCGTGGGTACCGGATGTCTGAAGTGGATTGGGCCTTGCATCGAGCCGCGACTGAACTCGACGCGCTGCGCGCCCGGCTAGCCGAACTGGAGGCGCAGCGGTGAACCTGACCATGCGAGTCGACGTCAACGCGCCACCGGAAACGGTGTTCGCGGCCGCCACCGATTGGGAGCGCCAAGGCGAGTGGATGCTCGGCACCACCGTGCGGGTCCGTCGCGGCGATGGCCGCTCGGTCGGCTCCCAGCTGGAGGCCGTCACGGGAATTCGCGGGATCGGGGTCACCGACAGCATGCAGATCACCGTCTGGGAAGCACCGGCGCGATGCGAGATGCGCCACCTCGGACGGGTGGTGCGGGGCACCGGCATCTTCGCGGTGCAGCCACACGGCGGCGAGGCCGCCACCTTCGAGTGGACTGAGCAGCTGGAGCTGCCGCTCGGGGTGTTGGGCGAACTGGCCTGGCCGCTGGTCCGCCCGGTTTTCGGCTGGGGTCTACGCCGGTCGCTGGACCGCTTCGCCGACTTCTGCCGGAGCTACCCGCGATGAACCCGGGAACCGGTCCTGCGGCCGGCACGGACGGCCGGCTGCGCTGCCCGTGGGCGGGCTCGGCCCCTGATTACTGCGACTACCACGACCACGAATGGGGGGTGCCGGTGCACGGCGAGGTCGCCCTGTTCGAGCGGCTCAGCTTGGAGGCGTTCCAGTCGGGCCTGTCCTGGCTGACGATCCTGCGTAAGCGGGACGCCTTCCGGCGCGCCTTCGCCGGCTTCCGCCCAGCTATGGTCGCCGCGTTCACCGACGACGACATCACCCGTCTCCTCACCGACGCGGGCATCGTCCGCAACCGAGCCAAGATCGAGGCGACGGTGCGCAACGCCAGAGCGGTCACCGAACTGGGCGAGGATCTGGACGCCCTACTGTGGTCCTACGCGCCCGACCCCGCTGGGCGGGCGGCGCCGCACACTGTGGCCGACGTGGCGGCCCGGACCCGCGAGTCCGAGGCGATGGCTCGCACGCTGCGGCGCCGTGGTTTCACCTTTGTCGGTCCCGTCACCTGCCATGCGCTCATGCAGGCCACCGGAATGGTCGATGACCATCTCGTCGGCTGCTTTCGCCGCACCACCGGGTGAGCTCCGGCGTCGGCGAACCGGCGGTCCCAGGTGGACGGTCTGTCTGAGATCATCGGTTGCTTTTCGAGCGTCGAGGTCGATAAGGGAGAATGCAGGGGGTCACCGGTGTCGCGTGGCCACCTGCGGTGATGAAATGCACGGAGGGAGCACGCTATGGCGGCCATGAAGCCCCGGACCGGCGACGGTCCCCTCGAGGTGACGAAGGAGGGACGAGGCATCGTGATGCGCGTCCCGCTCGAGGGCGGCGGCCGGCTCGTCGTCGAGATGTCGAAGGACGAGGCTGGCGAACTCGGCGAGGCATTGCGAGCCGTCGTGGAGTGACGGTTCGCGCCCAGTGCCCGTCGTCTCGTGGCCTCGGTCGGCGCCGCCAGGCGCGCACCGGGGCCTCGCCATGAACTGACCCGGAGACAGCAGTGCAGGTGATACCGAATGTTCCGACTCCGCTGGTCGAGGTCCGCGTGCAGGCGCGGCGCGTTCCGGGAGTGCCTGATGTCGTGCTGGTAAGCCAATCCCCCTCCCGACAGCACCCATCCGGGCAGGACCCCACCGGGCAGCCCGCGTCTCCAACGTCCGCAGTGGACGATTCGGCGATCTTGGGTCCCGGCGCCGGTGAGCTCGGCGTGGACGGGCAATGGCTGGTTCACTACCGGGTGACCGGCGTCGCGGCCTCGGTGCAGGTAGTGCCACCGACCACGGCGCGACCGGATCACGGCTGGCTCCTGGGCATCGGACAGGGCAGCGCTGGGCATTGGCGAGCGGCTGGTGCAGCACTGGTCCGGGCCATGTCGGCGCGGGCGAACGGCGAGGTGGCGGCAACCCGAGGTGCTGATCTTCTGGCGCAGCGCAGTCTCCCGGACAAGCGCAGCGCTCTGGCAACGGGCGCAGCGCAAGTGCACCTGCCGCCCGGCACGACCGCCGATGAGGCGGCGTCGTTGGCCCTGGGGTGCATGGTGGGTTCGCACCGCTACCGCGTCACCGGCGGCGCCGACGACCGGCCGTCGCGGACGACCACCGTGGCGCTGATCCCGCCACCTGGGGACGCGTCGAAGCCATGGGTCGAAGCCGTCGCCAGGGCGCAGGTGCTCGGCTGGGCCACTGGGCTGGCCCGGGACCTCGTCAACACTCCGAGCGGGCACAAAGACCCTGCGTGGCTCGCCGGCACAGCCGCTCGATTGGCCGCTACCGTGCCCGGTCTGCGGGCTACTGTGCGTGACGAGTGCTGGTTGGCTGAGCACGGCTTCGGGGGAGTGCTGGCGGTCGGGGGCGGTTCGGCTCGCCCGCCGCGGCTGCTCGAGCTGACCTGGCAGCCTCCCGAGTCGGGCTCAGGGATGAACGTCGACAGGCATCTGGTGTTGATCGGCAAGGGCATCACGTTCGACACCGGCGGGATCTCGATCAAGCCGGCCGACGGCATGCACCTGATGCGTACAGACATGTCCGGGGGGGCTGCGGTGATCGCCGCGATGCTGGCCATCGGCCGGCTGAAACTGCCGCTGCGGGTCACCGGGCTGGTGCCCTGCGCAGAAAACCACGTGTCCGGGTCGGCGTACCGCCCGGGCGATGTGGTGCGGCAGGTGGGCGGTGCCACCACCGAGGTGACCAACACCGACGCGGAGGGCCGGCTGGTGCTCGCCGACGCGCTGGCCCACGCCGTGGGCACGCTCGCGCCCACCACACTGGTCGACATCGCGACGCTGACCGGGGCGATGAAGGTGTCGCTGGGCCTGCGCACCGGTGGTCTGTTCAGCACCGAGCCCGAGCTCGCCGAGCGCATCCAGGCTGCCGGTGAGACTGCCGGTGAAGCCTGGTGGCCGATGCCGCTGATCGACGATCACGCCGACGGAGTCCGGTCGGACATCGCCGATCTGCGGCAGTGCCCGCCCGGGCCCGGGAGTATCACGGCGGCGCTGTTCCTGCGAGAGTTCACCGCCGAGCTGCCCTGGGCACACCTGGACATCGCGGGCCCGGCCCGTGCCGAACAGGATTACGACGAGGTCAACGCGGGCGGTACCGGATTCGGCACCCGGACCCTGATCGAATTGGCCTGCTCATTCACCGGCTAGGCTCCGCGCCGATGACCACTCCACCAGCCTGCACCGGTCGAGTCGTGATCACCGGGGGAGCCGGCTTCGTCGGTCGTGCCGCGGTCGCCGCCTTCGCCCGGCGGGGAACCCCGGTCACCGTGGTCGACCGCGGCGCGCATCCCGACCCGGCGGTCCGCAGCGTCGTCGGCGAGCTCACCGACCCTGAAGTGATCGCTGACGCACTGGGTGGCGGGGATGTGGTCGGTGTGGTGCACCTGGCCGCCATCACTTCGGTGCTGCGCTCGATGGAACACCCGGTTGCCACCTACCAGACGAACGTGGCGGTGACCCAAGACTTGCTCGAGGGCTGCCGTCAGGTCGGCATCGGGCGGTTCATCATGGCCTCCACCAACGCGGTGGTCGGGGATGCCGGCCAGGCCACCGTGGACGAGGCGGCACCGCTGCGCCCGTTGACTCCCTACGGCGCCACCAAGGCAGCCGGCGAGATGCTGCTGTGTGGCTATGCCGGCGCCTACGGTATGGCTACCAGCGCGTTGCGTTTCACCAACATCTACGGCCCGGGAATGGGGCGCAAGGATAGCTTCGTGCCGCGGATGATGCGCGCCGCGCTGGCCGGCCAGGGTGTACAGATCTACGGTGACGGGTTGCAGCGGCGCGACCTGGTACACGTCGATGACGCTGTCGCGGCCGTGCTTGTGGCATGGGATCGGCGCTTCACCGGTACTGCGATCATCGGCTCAGGCCAGTCGGTGACTGTGCTGGAACTTCTCGATGCGGTGCGCGCGGTCACCGGCTGCGCGCTGCCCGCCGACCACGTTGCCGCCAAGCCTGGCGAGATGCCCGCGGTGATCGTCGACATCAGTCGCGCTCGCGAGCAACTCGGCTACCGACCGTCGGTCTCGCTGGTCGACGGGCTGGCATCGGTGTGGAAGGACTTCACCACAGGCGGCCCGGACCGGTGACAGGTCTGCTGGCTCGACCGGAGGTGAGCGCCCCAGGGTCCGGCGCCACCGTGGTGGTCTCCCGAGCGCCACGCTGGTTGCGCCGGCACTGGATGCTGCTGGTGCTGCTGGGGCTGGGTGCCGGCCTGCGGGTGCTCACCGTGCTGGCTTACCAGCCCGCGATCCTCTACATCGACTCCTTCAGCTACCTGGACAACATCCACGACCTGCGCCCCGACGGGCTGCGCCCGATCGGCTACGACCTGATCCTCAACCTCCTGCTGCCTTTCGGTGGCCTGCGTGCGGTGGCGGTCGTGCAGCACCTGTTGGGGTTGGGCATCGCGGTGATGATCTACCGGCTGCTGTTGCGCTACGGTGCCCGGCGCTGGCTGGCTGCGCTGGCCACCGCGCCGGTCCTGCTCGACGCCTACCAGGCGCAGATCGAGCACAACATCATGCCCGATGTCTGGTTCCAGGCACTGCTGGTGGCGATCATCTGGGTGCTGACCTGGCGCGGGTTGCCCAGCCCGTGGCACGCCGCCAACGCAGGTGCCCTGATCGGGTTCGCGGTCATCGTCCGGCTGGTCGGGATCACCATGTTGGTCCCGGCGTTGGCCTACCTGGTCGTTGCCGGGTCATTGTGGGCCAGCCGGACCGGTTGGCGGCGGATCGGGCTGCGGGCCGCGGCAATGGCCGCAGGTTTTGCGGTGCTGCTGGCTGGTTACGCGGGCTACTACCGGCTTACCACTGGCCTCTGGGGCATCAGCGGAGCCGGCGACGGCGTGCTCTACGGCCGCGCTGCGGTCATCGCCGACTGCGAACGCCTCCCGGCTGGGACACCGGAGCGCGCGGTGTGCCCGGCGCAGCCACGCGACCAACGCTTCGGCGTCGACTACTACGTCCACGACACCGCGTCGCCCGCCATGACCGTCGACTTGCCGCCCGGCGTGTCGATGGATGCGGTTCAGGCCTCCTTCGCTCGCTCGGTGTTCGCCCATCAGCCTTTCGATCTCGCAGTGGTGGTCAGCGAGGATTTCCTGAAGGGATTCCGTCCGGTCCGCGTCGACGCCGCGAACGACGTACCGGTGGACCGATGGTTTTTCCAGACCTCGTACCCGTACTGGGGAATGCCGCAGAGAGTCGATGCCCGGGCTGTCGAATTCGGGGGCGTGCCGGTCGATGTCAACCGTCCGGTGGCTGAGCTACTCCGGGATTACCAGCTCACCGTCGGGTACACCCCTGGCCCGCTGCTCGGCCTGGCTCTTGCGGCAGGCCTGCTCGGCGGGTTCGGAATCGGCGACGCCCGCCGGTCGGGGATCCGCGCGGCCAGCCTGCTGGCGTCCGGCCTCGGGATCACCGTGCTGATGACCGCGGCGGCCTTCGAGTTCTCCTGGCGCTACCAGTTGCCCGGATTGGTGTTGCTGCCGATGGCGGGGGCGCTGGGTATCACCGCCTTCTCCGGGCCGTTGCGCAGGCCGGGCCCGCGGCGCAAGCTGAGGCCTCCGTTGCAGCCTTACCCCGATGCGGTGGATACCGCCACGGTGCGTGAGTTCATCCGGTCGGAGGGCGAGGTGCATCTCGCCCCAGTGGTGGTGATCATCGCCGCCTATAACGAGGAGGACGGCATCGGCGCGGTGCTCGCCGCCGTCCCCGCGATGAGCTGCGGGATGCCCGTGGACACCCTGGTGATCGTCGACGGGTGCACCGACGGCACCGCGCGGGTTGCCCGCCGGCACGGCGCCCGGGTCTGCGAGCTGCGGACCAACCGGGGCCAGGGCGCGGCGCTACGGCTGGGTTACGCGCTGGCCCGCTGTGGAGGCGCCCGCTACATCGTCACCACCGATGCCGACGGTCAGTACGACATGGCCGAGCTGGCGCTGCTGTTGCAGCCGTTGATCGATGACGAGGCCGACTTCGTCACCGGTTCGCGGGCCCTGGGTCGGCGGGAGACCTCCGACCCGGTGCGCCACCTGGGGGTCCACGTGTTCGCGCGGCTGGCCAGCGCTCTGACCCGGCAACGGCTGACCGACACCTCGTTCGGCTTTCGCGCCATGAAGGCTGAGGTCACCGAGGCCGTCACACTGTCGCAGGCTCAGTACCAGGCATCCGAGCTGCTGCTCGGGGTGATCTTGCACGGCTACCGGGTGCTGGAGCAGCCCATGACGATGCTGGCCCGCACGGCGGGCGAGACGAAGAAGGGCAACAACTTCGTGTACGGGATGCGCTACGCCCGGGTGCTGGTGGGCACCTGGGTGCGGGAGTCGTGGGCATGGCGCCGGCGGTCTGATTGCCGGCTCAGCCGGCGGCGGTCTGATGGCCGGCTCAGCCGGCTACGGTTCGATGGCCGGCTCAGCCGGCTACGGTTCGACTGCCGGCTCAGCCGGCGGCGATCTTCGCAGCCGAACACCAATCGATCCAGCACGGCGAACTTGAGTACGAAGAGCGGCAGGTAGCTGAGGCTGAAGGCGACCGCGAGGATGGCGGTGCGCACCGTGTGGTCGCCGATGGTGCTGCCGAACAGCCGATCGACTGCGGTGGTGATGCCAGTCGCCACCAGGCCGCTGACTGTGATCACTACCAGGTAGGGCATCAGTTCGCGACGCATCCCCACCGGCCCGGAGCGCCGCCAGGTCCAGAACCGGTGGATGAGGAAATTCGGTACCGCGCCGGCCAGGAAGGCCGCCGCGCCGGACACCGCCGCCGAGGCGTCGACAACGCCGAACAGCAGCACGAACGTCAGCTGGCTGCACGCCGTGGATACAGCCGTGCCCGCAGCGAACCTGGTGAACAACCGGGCTAGTCGAGACCGGGCGAGTCGTCGGAGCACAGGGTCATCCTGACAGACCGGATCGGTGTCGTGCTGCGGCGCCGGGGTGGCCGCTGTTGGTGCTTGGCGGGGTCATCTGATAGGCAAACGCATCCACTCAGCCTGGCGGGAGGCAACACGGTGCGGATCCTTGTTCTCGGTGGTGACGGTTATCTGGGCTGGCCGACGGCCTTGCACCTCTCGGATCGGGGCCATGACGTCGCCGTGCTCGACAACTTCGCCCGGCGTTCCTATGACGACGAACTGGGGCTACAGAGCCTGGTGCCCATCGAACCGCTGCGCCACCGGGTGCGGGCCTGGCGTGAGGTCTCCACCAGGCAACTCGAACTGTTCGTCGGCGACCTGTGCGATGCCGAGTTCATCCTCGACGTGGTACGCCGGTTCCGGCCCAGCGCGATCGTGCACTATGCCGAACAGCGCTCCGCCCCGTATTCGATGATCGACCGCAGGCATGCGGTACACACCCAGTCGAACAACGTCATCGGCACCCTGAATGTGATGTTCGCGATCGCCGAGGTGGACCGCGATATCCATTTGGTCAAGCTCGGCACCATGGGTGAGTACGGCACGCCGAACATCGACATCGAGGAGGGTTGGCTCACCGTCAAGCACAACGGCCGCACCGATCGGATGCTGTTTCCCAAAAAGCCAGGCTCGTTCTACCACCTCACCAAGGTGCATGACAGCCACAACATCGAGTTCGGCTGCCGGACCTGGGGGTTGCGGGCGACCGATCTCAACCAGGGCGTGGTCTATGGCCAGCAGACCGAGCAGACCGCGCAGGACCCCCGGCTGGCCACCCGGTTCGACTACGACGCGATCTTCGGCACAGTGCTCAACCGTTTCGTCATTCAGGCGGTACTCGGGCACCCGCTGACCGTCTACGGAGCGGGTGGGCAGACCCGGGGCATCATCGACATCCGGGACACCGTCGAGTGCATCCGGTTGGCCTGTGAGAATCCGGCCGACGTGGGTGAGTTCCGGGTGTTCAACCAGATCACCGAGACGATGTCGGTCGCCGATATCGCCAAGACCGTCTCGGCCAGCTTCCCCGGCACCGTGATGATCGAATACTTGGACAATCCCCGGGTGGAGCTCGATGAGCACTACTACAACGTGGTCCATACCGGCCTGGTGGATCTGGGATTGCAGCCGCATCTGCTGTCCGACACCCTGATCGATTCGCTGTTCGGCATCGTCGAGCAACACATCGCCCGAGCGGATCTGTCGGCGATGCGCCCCACAGTCAACTGGCGCTCCACCACCAACCCCCCCGCCCCCCGATAGCCCAGCCCCCACATGGAGACATATCGGGGCTATCGGGGTCGTCTTAACCCCGATATGTCTCCATGTGGGGCGGTGGGCGGTGGGCGGTGGGCGCGCGCTGCGAGGGCGGCGCGGACCGTCGCCACGACGTTGCGCGGGTCACGTAGTTGGCGGGCGGTGACGAACACGACGGCCCAGCCCGCGGCCTGCAGCCGGTTCAGTCGCTCCCGGTCGGCGCTGATCTGCCGCCATTCGCCGTGCCATTCCCCGTCGTATTCGACGGCGAGCCGTTGACGCGGAAAGCCGAGGTCCACCCTCGCGACCACCCCCTGCCAGTCGCAGACCAGATACTGCGGCTCCGGCTCGAGACCGTCGAGCACCAGGTGCACGCGCAGCCGGGACTCCGGCCGCGACTCTGCCCGCGGATCGGCTAGCTCAACCGCTCTGCGCGCTCCGACGATGCCTCGATCGCTTCGATCGGTGACCATTCGTCGAAGTTCTCCAAGATCGATCAGTCCGTTTCGCGCCACGGCGTCCAGGTCAGCCACAGCATCGGGTAGTGCACGGTCAAAGAGCAGATCAAGGGACATCCGTAGCGGCGTGGCCAGTCCGATTCCCGACCATGGCGCCTTGTCATCGGTAGCGAGGTCGGTGCGCCGGACATCCACGCCGGTCCGTCGTGCAATCCGGGTCTCCAACGGCACGACGATCTCGACTGGATCGGTGGCCCAGGCCAGCGGGACCCCTCGCAGTGTTGCTGCCGAGCGGCCCGTGATCACGGCATCCGTCGGCAGAGCGAGTGCGATGCCCTCACAGCACAACGGATGCGTGACGGGCATCGCGGCGGGCAGGTAGACGTCCCGGTACAGGCGGCGGAACTGGGACCCACGAAGCTGGTCGGCGGTCAACACACCAGCCGCAACGGCTTCGGATCCACGGAAGACGCCGCAGATGTCCGCGGCTCTGATCTTTGTGCCCACGACGGAAATCTCACCCGGACTTGCGTCTTTGTCCATCGCAAGCCTCCCAAGCCCCCTGCCTTACCCACACCAGCCCGATCCACCCACACCTGCGCCCAGCCCCTCTTGACACGCCCCCCATCCCGACATGGAGACATATCGGGGCTATCGGGGTCGTCTTAGCCCCGATATGTCTCCATGTCGGGAGGTTCTGACGAGAGGAGCTGCTGATAGAGGTGGACGGTGCGGTCGGCTACGGCTGACCAGGAGAACTCGGTGATGGCGCGCCTGCGCCCGGCCTGACCCATCGCCGTGACCCGGTTCGGATCGGCCAGCAGCTCGTTGACGCAGCGTGCCAGCCCCCGCTGAAACCCCTCAGGGTCCTGCTCGTCATAGGGCACCAGCAGACCGGTGACGCCGTCGTCGACGACCTCCGGGATCCCACCGACAGCGGAGGCGACCACCGCTGTCGCGCAGGCCATCGCCTCGAGATTGACGATCCCCAGCGGCTCGTAGACCGAAGGGCAGGCGAACACAGTGGCCGCGGACAGCACCTGGCGGACGTCTTCGATGGGCAGCATGTCAGGTACCCAGATCACCCCGGGTCGGTTCGCGGACAGCTTCGCTACAGCGGCGCGGGCCTCGGCTTCGATCTCCGAGGTGTCTGGCGCGCCCGCGCACAGCAGCAACTGGGCACCGTGATCGATGTGCTGGGCCGCTGCCAGCAGGTGCCCGACTCCCTTCTGCCGGGTGATCCGTCCCACGAACGCGACAATCGGCCGCGCCGGGTTGGCCCCGAGGCGGCGAACCGCGTCGGTCTCTTTGACCGGGCGGTATGTGTTGGCGTCGATGCCGTTGCGCACCACGTGCACCCGTTCCGGGTGCACCGCCGGGTAGCAGTCCAACACGTCGGCACGCATGCCGTCGCTGACCGCGATGATCGCGTCGGCATGCTCGTAGGCGGTGCGTTCCACCCACGAGGACACCCGGTAGCCCCCGCCGAGCTGATCGGCCTTCCAGGGTCTGCGCGGCTCCAACGAGTGCGCGGTGACCACGTGCGGCACGCCATGCAGGATCCGCGCCAGATGACCAGCCATGTTGGCGTACCAGGTATGGGAGTGCACCAGGTCCACGCCACCCAGCGCGTCGGCCATCGCCAGGTCCACTGACAAGGTCTGGATGGCGGGGTTCGCGCCGACCAGCCTCGGTGCCACAGCGTGGCTGTGCACCTCGAGGCGGGATGCCTCCTGGCGAGGGGCGCCGAAGCAGTGCACTTCGATCTCACACCGAGCCCGCAGCTCGGGCACGAGATGGCTGACGTGCACCCCGGCGCCCCCGTACACCTCAGGCGGGTATTCCCGGGTCAGAACTCCGATACGCACGCCTCGTCACGCTAGCGCTACCGCCGGCTGAGCCGGCAGTCGGATCACCGCCGGCTGAGCCGGCAGTCGGATCACCGCCGGCTGAGCCGGCAGTCGGATCACCGCCGGCTGAGCCGGCAGTCGGATCACCGCCGGCTGAGCCGGCAGTCGGATCACCGTGGTTACCGGTGGCGTTGTCATGAGGCCCAACCGGTGAACATCCGATGACCGTAGGTGGGGTTCACGTAGCTCTGCTGTGCACCCGACGCTAAGGTTACCTATTGTGAAAGGACAGCCGCACGTGCTGGGCATCGTTCTCGCCGGCGGTGAGGGAAAACGGTTGTGGCCGTTGACGGCGGATCGGGCGAAGCCTGCGGTGCCGTTCGGCGGTAACTATCGGTTGATCGACTTCGTACTCTCCAACCTGGTCAACGCTGGTTACATCCGGATCTGTGTGCTCACCCAGTACAAGTCGCACTCGTTGGACCGGCATATCACTACGGCGTGGCGACTGTCCTCGATGCTGGGGCAGTACATCACCCCCGTGCCCGCGCAGCAGCGACTCGGCCCCCGGTGGTACACCGGTAGCGCGGACGCGATCTTCCAGTCGCTCAACCTGGTCTATGACGAGGCGCCGGAATACATTGTCGTTTTCGGTGCCGACCATGTGTACCGGATGGACCCCTCGCAGATGGTGGAGCAGCACATCGCCACCGGCGCGGGCGTGACCGTCGCCGGCATTCGGGTGCCGCGCGAACAGGCCCGTGCCTTTGGATGTATCGGCGCCGATGCCGCTGGGCGGATCACCGAATTTCTTGAAAAGCCGACGACACCACCGGGTACGCCTGACGACCCTGATGTGGCCTTCGCGTCGATGGGTAACTATGTGTTCACCACTAAGTTGTTGGTGTCTGCGCTGCGCGCTGACGGTGCCAACCATGATTCTGACCACGACATGGGTGGCGACGTGATCCCGATGCTGGTGGATGCCGGAGAAGCGGCAGTTTATGACTTCGCCGACAACGTCGTGCCCGGTGCTACCGATCGCGACTGCGGTTACTGGCGTGACGTCGGCACGTTGGACACCTACTACGACGCCCATGTGGATCTCGTGTCGGTGCATCCGGTGTTCAACCTGTACAACCAGGCGTGGCCGATCCGCACCGCGATGCCCCCACTGCCGCCCGCGAAGTTCGTCCAGGGCGGCACTGCCCAGGAGTCGATCGTGGGAGCGGGCTCGATCGTCTCGGCTTCGCATGTGAGCCATTCGGTGCTGTCCAGTGACGTGGTGGTCGAGGCCGGCGCACACGTCGAGGGCAGCGTGTTGATGCCCGGTGTGCGGGTCGGGAAGGGGGCTGTGGTCCGCCGGGCGATCCTGGACAAGAACGTGGTGATCCCCGACGGCGCCCAGGTCGGCGTCGACTCGGCCTTGGACCGGGAACGGTACACGGTCAGTGGTGGTGATGTCGTCGTGTTGGGCAAGGGCGCCCACGCTGAGTAGGTTGGTGGGCTAGCGTGACGCGGTGCGAACCGTGCCCTGGTGGGCTTTGCTGTCCTCGGCTTGTGCTCCGGTGCTGCTGATCGGGGGTTGGCAGCTCGCCGCCGCCCGGCAGCCGGGCAGTTTCGACCCGGTAAGCCAGACGATCAGTGCGCTGGCCGCTCGCGGCGCCGCTGACCGCTGGATCATGGGTACGGCTCTCGTCGGGGTCGGTGTGTGCCACGCGATCACGGCTGCGGGGCTGCATCCCGCAGCCGCTCCCGGTCGTCTACTACTCGCCATCGGTGGGGTCGCCACCGTGTCGCTGGCCGTGCTCCCGTTACCGGTCACCGGCGATTCGACGGCGCACGCCGCCGCAGCAGCGATCGTCTTCCCCGTGCTGTCCCTGTGGCCTGCCTTGGCGGCACGGCGCGGCGCCAAACCCGCACCTGCTGTCTGGCTGTCTGCCGCTGCGTGCCTGCTCGGACTGCTCGGTTGGTTCGGGATCGACTTTTTCGGCGGCGGTTCACGGATCGGACTGTCCGAGCGGGTACTCGCCGGGGCCCAGGCCTTCTGGCCGCTCGGAGCTGTGCTGCTGGCGCGCCGCAGCTAGTGCCCTGCGGTGTGGTCCAATTCGGGACACACTGACGCCGTGGGAGACCGCTCGTGACAGGCACAAACTCGTGACAGGCACAAACTCGTGACAGGACCAGACTCATGACAGGCGCCAACGCGGCGCGTGACCGGCCGCCGACCGGCTCGCTCACCGAGGCGATCGTCGGCTACTACGACGAGACTTGGCTCGACTATCGCGTGCTGTGGCTCAATCCGGACAACCTGGCAGTCCACTTCGGTTACACCGATGAGAGCACCCGCTGTCATGCCGATGCGTTGAAGAACATGAATCGGGTACTGGCGGACCGGGTGACGATCCGGCCCGGCGAGCGCGTCCTGGATGCGGGCTGCGGGGTCGGCGGTAGCAGCCTGTGGCTGGCCACCGAGCGCAGTGTGGACGTTGTCGGGATCACGTTGGCGGCCAGGCAGGTCGCGGTGGCGCGGAGTCATGCAGCCCGGCGAGGCCTGACCGACCGCGTTCACTTCGAAGTGGCCGACTTCACCGCGACTCCGTTTCCGGACGCGAGTTTCGACGTCGTATGGGCGGTGGAAAGCCTGTGCCACGCCCCCGATAAGGCGGCCTTCTACCAGGAGGCAGCGCGCTTGCTACGCCCCGGTGGACGGGTGGTCGTCGCTGACGGCTTCCGGGTCGCCCGCCCGCTGGACGCGACCGGTGAGCAACTGCTACACGAGTGGCTCGACGGTTGGGCCGTCCCCGACCTCGACACTCCCGGTGAACATCTAGGGCACCTAGCCGCCGCCGGACTCGGCGAACCTCGGCTCGATGACGTGACTGTGCACACTCGCCCGTCGCTGCGCCGGTTGTATCGCATGGCGTACTGGACCTACCCACTGGCCGTATTCGGTCGCCTCACGGGTGTTCGCTCTGTCGTACAGCACGGCAGTGTGATCGCTTCAATACGCCAGTACCAAGCGCTCCGCCATGACGCCTGGTTCTATGGTGTCCTCTCGGCCGCAATGCCACGAACGTAGCGTTGCCGCTATGACTGCCAGCTGCGGGCCGCTATCACCCACGCGGGGATGCGCGGCGGAGGATGGGGCGTCGTGAAGGTGGAAGGTTTGGACCGCCTAGTGATCCGGCTGGGGCTGATGGTCCGGGTGGAGTGAGCTGCGGCCGCTGCGGCGGGGTCGTCGGCCGGTTTGTTCGATGCGGAGGCGGGTGCCGTAGGGACGGTTGTGGTGGCGTCTCCGCTGCGTGGGCTGGTGTCGTTACTGGTACCGGACTCGGGTGCCGGGAGAGCAGCCGCGGGGATCGCAGGAGCTGGGATTCCGGCGGTGGCCGAGGGGATGGGACTGCTGTGGAAGGTGATGAACAGCCCAGCCGCCACGCCGCCGGTGAGGACTCCCGCTGCCGCGAACCGCGTGAACCGTCGCGACCTGGCCCGGCTCCGGTGGACGTCGGCAGGTTCGCCGTCCACCGGAGTGGCGGTCAGGGATGGCCGGTGTGGGACCTCGGTCTGGGTCGGCTCGGGGACGTCGGACCCGGCGAACCCGGGAGCACCCACCGTTGTCGGCACTGGCTTGTCCAACCCGACATCTTCGCCGGCGATGTGCGGCGCCCGGCGCAACACCTCGACGGTGTCGGCCGAGAGGGCTCGCGTCGTATCCGCACTCTCGGACGTGGTGAGGAGCTCGGCGAGCTGATCTATCGACACGTGAAGGGCGCGGGCCAGTTTTGGCCGTATCCACGGGAGTGGTTCGGTGTCTCCGGCCTCCCAGCGGACGACGGTGGAGCGTTCGACTCCCAGCTGACCAGCGAGTGACTCTTGGGTCAACCCGACAGCTTTGCGGCGCTGGGATAGCCCCTGCCGTCTAAGCGCCATGTCCGCACCTCTCGCTGAGAGTGTTGCCGCAGTCGAGGGCACCTGATGCAGCAGGGGTGCGGCTGTCGTGCTCCGGTTGCGGACCGTTACTCACGTGGCATGCAGGGTAGGGCTCTGCACCTCACGCACAGCAACAGGGGCACTCGTCATACCACCGCACCGGCTCTCCCCTACCCTGCTCAGTGCTTGGGCGTCCGTGGCCTCGACGTCGAATCGAGTGGGCGGAAGCCGTCGTAGCCATAGACCGTGATGGGCCCGGCGATGCCCAGAAACGACCCCGCGGGCAGGTAGTCGCCCGAGGTCGCTATCCCGTGCTGAGTGCCGGTGACGATCGGCTCAGCAGTTCATCCCCCGGGTCACGACGTGCGCAGTGCCAGCAGGAGGCCGCCGCCCAGTGGCAGCATGAGGGGAATGAGGGTCTCGTCGTCGCACACCATGGCGCCGACCTCGCGTAGGGCAGCAGACGATGGGTCCCGGCATGTCGGATCGCCCACCCTGGCACTCCACAGGGCGTTGTCGAACGCGATCACCCCACCGGGGCGCAGCAATCGCACTCCGGTCTCCAGGTAGCGCGGGTATTCGGGCTTCGCAGCATCAACGAACACCAGGTCGTAACCGCCGTCGGTGAGCCGGGGGAGCACGTCGAGAGCTTGCCCCATGATCAGTCGGTAACGAGGCGGCGGGAACCCGGCTTCGGTGAACGCCTGCCGGGCGGCGCGCTGATGCTCGGGTTCGACGTCGATGGAGGTCAGCACCCCGTCGGGGGCCATCCCGCGCAGCAGGCACAGCCCGCTGGCGCCGGCCCCGGTGCCCACCTCGACCACCGCACGGGCGGCGAGCGCGCTGGCCAGGAACCGAAGCGCAGCACCGCCAGCGGGTCCGATCGGGGCGCAGCCCAACTCCTGCCCGCGCTCGCGCGCGGCGCTCAGTATCCCGTCCTCGGTGACGAAGCTCGCCACATAGTCGTGCACGGCGCTGCCGGAGGGGGCAGGTGGCCCGCCTGCGCTGCCGGTCGACCTCACACCGCGTAGCCTAGCGCTGTCGCCTACGCCATCTGGGCGGCGCCGCGCCGGGTCATGGGATCCCGGTGGCTCGCCACCCAGCGGCGCACTCTCAGGATCTTCTTACCCGACCCTTACCTGGGGCACACGCTGGTGGGCCATCATTGGCCAGGAGTTCGTCGGAGCAGTCGGGGCATCAGCTGGCAGGGCACCTGCTGGAAACATTGACAGGCTCCCGGTGTTGCACTACCTATCCGTGCCCGCTATCGCCGACACTTTTCACTGACCCGGAGGTGGGAACCAAGCTGATGGCCACCGAGACCCGCTTCCGCGACGCTGCCGCTCCCGGGCAGGCGATCTCCCTCGGTCGTGCGGACGCCGAGACGACCCGGGTAGCCGAGGCATGGGCGCCACCCTCGTGGGATCAGGTGGTGCGAGAGCACGCCGATCGGGTCTACCGGTTGGCCTATCGCCTGTCCGGCAACCCCCACGATGCCGAGGACCTCACCCAGGAGACGTTCATCCGGGTCTTCCGTAGCCTGGGTTCTTACAAACCCGGCACCTTCGAAGGTTGGCTGCACCGGATCACGACCAACCTGTTCCTGGACATGGTGCGTCGACGTTCCCGGTTGCGGATGGAGGGCCTGCCCGAAGACACCGATCGGCTCGTCGGCGGCGAGCCCAGCCCGGAGCAGGTTTACACCGCGACTCATCTCGATCCGGATCTCCAAGAGGCATTGGACAATCTCGCACCGGAGTTCCGGGCGGCTGTCGTACTCTGTGACGTAGAGGGTCTGTCCTACGAGGAGATCGGCGCCACGCTCGGGGTCAAGCTCGGGACAGTTCGCAGCCGGATCCACCGCGGCAGGCAGGCGCTCAAGGCGGCGCTCGAACAGCGGCGCGCCCACGCTGAGAGGGAGGTTGGATGACTGACCTGCGCGGCCGCAGCTTCGCCGATATGGTGGCCGACCTCAACGCAGGACAGCACCTGGCGGTGGACGCCGTGGTGGCTTTCGTCGATCGAGAAGCTCGGCCTGGGCGCCCACGAACGTGCTGCTGCTCACCTGTTGATGTGTCAGTCCTGTGCCGCGGAGGTCGCCGCGCAGCGGCAGGCCCGAACTGTGGTTCGTTCGGCGCAGTGCCCGCCGGTCCCCGCCGACTTGCTCGCCGCGCTGCGCGACATCCCGCACACCGCTGAGCTGCCCGACCCTCCGGCCGGCCTGGCGGTGACTGCCGAGGGGGCGGTCGTCGAGGTCGCCGACCCGGCCCGAGCGCCGGCCGCGCCGTTGGGTACGAGCCAGCGTTGGGGTACCGGGCCCTCGATACTCGGTCGTTGGATCGGGCGATAACAGCGCTACGCACATTTCACCATGGTGCGAGCAGACTGGGTGATCGTTAGCAGACAGTGACCCGGGAGACCATGGCCCTGCCGCAAGATCACGATTCCGACCTGCCCTTCACCAGAGAAGGGCGGCCCGGGCCGCCGAAGTTCGTCTCGAAGCCGGCGCAGCGGCCTGCGGTCGATCCCGTCGCCGCACAAGCGTTCGGTCGACCACCTGGAGTGGTCGGGGCCTTCGCTGATCGGCCGAGTGATGGCAGGCGTGGATGGGCCGTTGCGCCGCCGCCGGAGGCTCTGGTGGCAGCGTTCGGCAGGCCGTCGGGATCCACTGAACGGCTACAGCGCCCGCCCGGGCGCAACGGCGCGCAGCCCTCGGGAGGGCGAGACAGCCAAGACTACTTCTGGTCGCAGGGCGCCGGACGTGATCCCTGGCGGTACCCCGGGTCGGCGGCGGTGCTGGGCGCTCCCGCGGTTGCCTGCGGCCATGCCAACGCCGATGACGCGCTGCGGCCGGGAGCCCAGTTGAGCCTGACGGACGTGCTGTTAGGTCGTCGACTGAGCAAGCGGGCGCTGGCCCTGCTGGGGGCGGTGGTGCTGGTGATCGGTGGAGTCGGCGGACTCGTGGGCCGGTTGACCGCGGAGGGCGGCACCCTGCTCAACGATCCGGATATCACCCTCGCGCAGGTGCAGCCGGCGACCGACCGGCCGGTAGGCTCGGTGGCGGCAGTAGCGAGCCGGGTGTTACCCGCGGTGGTGTCCTTGGAGTTCCGGGTCGGTGATCAGGGTGGGTTCGGTTCCGGCGTGGTCATCGACGCCCACGGTTACCTGCTGACCAACAACCATGTGGTGGCCCCTGCCGCGGACATCCCGCAGTCCACCCTGGAGGCGGTGTTCAGTGATGGCACCCGGCTGCCGGCGCGAATCGTGGGACGGGATCCCAAAACCGACCTCGCTGTGGTCAAGGTGGAGGTAGCCAACCCGACAGTGGCGCAGCTGGGCCGTTCATCGACACTGAAGCCGGGCGACCCGGTCATCGCTATCGGGTCTCCACTCGGCCTCGCAGGCACGGTGACCAGCGGTATCGTCAGCGCGGTAGACCGGCCGGTGCGGCTGGAGGGGGATGGTGGTCACGGCAATGCGGTGATCGACGCGATCCAGACCGACGCTGCGATCAACCCGGGCAATTCTGGCGGGGCGCTGGTGGATACGGCGGGCGCGGTGGTGGGCATCAACACCGCGATCCGCACCCTGGGCGCCAGCGAGGGGGGCTCCATCGGGCTCGGTTTCGCCATCCCCATCGACACGGCCAGGACGATCGCACAACAGTTGATCCGCGCCGGGCACTACCAGCACGCCGATCTGGGCGTCAACGCCGCGTCGGTGACCGACGGCAAGTCCGACGGTGCCCGCGTGCAGAACGTGCAACAGGGCAGCGCCGCAGCCGAGGCCGGCATCCTGGAGAATGATGTGATCACCAAGGTCGGCAACCGGATCATCGGCAGCGCCGACACGCTGGCCGTCGCTGTTCGCGAGCGGTCTATCGGCGAACGGGTGCCGATCTCACTGGTTCGGGACGGGCGGCCGCTGGTGGTGACTGTCACGCTGAAGTCCGATTGATGCGGCGCTCGATCCCGCCTCCTCCTCCATCATGATCAAAATACTGCGCTAGCGACCAAGGATCGCTAGGCTAGGGTTGCTGGCTGGGCTGGCGACGGAGGTGCGTGCGGATGTTCAACATCGGTTGGGGGGAGTTCCTCGTCCTGATCGTCGCCGGGTTGTTGATCCTGGGTCCGGAACGTCTGCCGTCGGCGGCGGCCTGGCTGGGCCGTACTGTGCGCCAGGTTCGGGAGTACGCCGACGGAGCCCGCGAGCAGCTGCGCTCCGAGCTCGGCCCGGAATTCGACGAACTCCGGGCGCCACTGGAAGATCTGCGTGGGCTGCGTGGGTTCAACCCCCGTGGGTTCAACCCCCGCGGGTTCCACCCGCGTAGTGCGATCACCCGCCATCTGTTCGACGATCTGGACGATGATCCCTTCGGCGGACTGATCAAACCCAGCGCGATCAAACCCAACGGTTATGCCGCGCCCCCCGGTTGGGGTACGCCGGTTTACCGACCGCTCCAGCCAGGTGAGCGCGCACCGTTCGACCCCGACGCGACCTGACACCGGTTACCGAGGCTCACCGGGAAGGGGGCTCAACCCGGGAAGGGGGCTCAACGGGAACTGGGGCTCACCGAGAGCAGCCGGCCGGCAAGGCCACGCGAACGGGTTGCGAGCCGGTCGGCTATCCCACGCAGCACCACCGCGGCCGGCGAGGTGGGATCGGTCAGCACCAACGGAGTGCCTGCGTCGCCGGTCTCGCGCAGCCGGGGGTCCAGCGGCACCTGGCCCAGCAGCGGGACCTCGCTGCCCAGCGAGCGGCTCAGCGAGTCGGCGACCTCTTGGCCGCCGCCGGAACCGAAGAGATGGTTGCGCGAGCCGTCCGGCATCTCCAGCCACGACATGTTCTCCACCACGCCGATCAGCCGCTGGCGGGTTTGCAGGGCGATCGCCCCGGCCCGCTGAGCCACTTCTGCGGCGGCCCGCTGCGGAGTGGTCACCACGAGGATCTCGGCGCTGGGCATCAGCTGTGCTACCGAGATCGCGATGTCACCGGTGCCCGGCGGCAGGTCGAGCAGCAGCACGTCAAGATCGCCCCAGAACACGTCGGCGAGGAACTGCTGCAGCGCCCGGTGCAGCATCGGTCCTCGCCACACCACCGGCGTGTTGTCCTTGGTGAACATGCCGATCGAGATGACCTTCACACCGTGCGCCGTCGGTGGCATGATCATTTTTTCCACCTGGGTGGGGCGGGCGGTGGTGCCGAGCATGCCCGGTACCGAATGGCCGTAGATGTCGGCGTCGACCACCCCGACCGACAGGCCGCGATCGGCCATCGCGGCCGCCAGGTTCACCGTCACCGAGGACTTGCCGACCCCGCCCTTACCAGAGGCGATGCAGTACACCCGGGTCAGCGATCCCGGCTCGGCGAACGGGATCCGGGGCTCCTCGGCGGTACCACGTAGCTGCCGACGCAGCGCGGTGCGCTGGGCGTCGCTCATCACGTCCAGCGCCACCCCTACGTTGCGCACGCCCGGCACCGCGGACACCGCCGTGGTGATCCGGGATGTGATGGTGTCGCGCATGGGGCAGCCGGCGACGGTGAGCCATACCGCCACACTCACCGTTCCGTCGCCGGCGACAGTCACGTCCTTGACCATGCCCAGCTCGGTGATCGGGCGGTTGATCTCCGGATCGTGCACCCCGTCCAGCGCGGCTCTCACCACGTCGACCGACGGGACGCTCTGGATGGAGGCCACGGGTGGCACCGACTTTCCGGTTGATTGCGGGTCTGTCTTCCATGCTAGGCGCTCCGCCGTGGACGCTCGCCGGTCTGCTCGTCGACTCAGCCCCGTTTGCCGCGGCGGAACCCACCAGGACGGTCCGAGGCAGACCGGTCCGATGCTGCCGATTCCGGTGGACCCGGCTCCCTGAGCTCAGTCAGTCGAGCAAGCTCGGACCGCAGGAAGTCCCGGGTGACCACCTCTCCGACAGCCAACCGCAGCGAGGCCAGCTCCCTGGCCAGGTACTCCGTGTCGGCTTTGGTGCGTTCAGCGCGGGCCCGGTCTTCCTGCAGCGTGACCCGGTCGCGGTCATCCTGACGGTTTTGCGCCAGCAGGATCAGCGGCGCCGCATAGGCCGCCTGCGTGGAGAACGCCAGGTTGAGCAGGATGAACGGGTAGGGGTCCCAGTGCAGGGACACCGCCGTCAGGTTCAGCGCGATCCACACCACGACGATGACCGTCTGCGCGGCCAGGAATCGGCCGGTGCCCAAGAATCGGGCGATCCGCTCGGAGAAGCGGGCGAAGGCGTCCGGATCCATTCTGGGCGCCAGTCGCCGTGGTCCACGTGGTAGGTCCAGTCGGTTTTCCGAATTCTGCCAACGTGACTCAGTCATCGGTCACCTCGCCAGACCAATCGGGGGTAGGCCAGGCCTCACGCTGCCGCCAGTCGTCGGGCAGCGCGGCGTCCAGCAGATCATCCACGCTGACTGCCCCGAGCAAGTGGCCCTCCGGGTCCACCACCGGGGCGCAGACCAGGTCGTAGGCGGCGAAGTATCGAGTGACCTCTGCGAGTGTCGCTTCCGGCCCGAGCCGGGTCAGCTCGGCGTCCAGCACACCGGCCACCAGCCCTGACGGGGGCTCGCGCAGCAACCGCTGCAGGTGGGCACAGCCCAGGTAGCGTCCGGTCGGCGTGGCCGTAGGGGGACGGCAGACGAACACCATGGTCGCCAGCGCGGGGGTCAGCTCCGGGTCGCGGGCGCGGGCCAGCGCCTCGGCGACGGTGGCGTCCGGGGTGAGTACCACCGGCTCCGGGGTCATCAGGCCACCCGCGGTGTCCGACGAGTAGGCCAGCAACCTGCGCACCGGCGCGGACTCCTCAGGTGCCATCAGGCGCAGCAACCGCTCCCGCTGGGTCTGGGCAAGCTCGCCCAGCAGGTCGGCGGCGTCGTCGGGATTCATCGCCTCCAGTACGTCGGCGCCACGCTCATCGCCCAGCCGGATGAGCACCTCGGCCTGCTCGTCCTCGGACAGCTCTTGAAGCACGTCCGCGAGCCGCTCGTCGTCCAGTGCGTCGACCACCTCATAGCGGCGCTTGGCGGGCAGCTCGCGTAGCGCGTTGGCGACCTCTACCGCGCGCATCCCCTCGAAGAGGGCGAGCAGCTGCTCGGCACCCTGCCCGCGGGAGGACACCTCGGCCAGCGTCAGCCCGGCGACCTCGTCCCACGCGAGCACCTGGACCGGGCCCCGCCGCCCGAGCCGGCCGATGCGCTCCCGCACCGCCAGCTTCGTGATCACCCAGTCTCGAGTGCGGGCTTGCTCGATCCCCGCATCCACCACGACCGCCACCGCCCCGGTGGCGGCCACATGCACCCGGGTGTCCAGGATCTCCCCGATCACCAGCGTCTCGTTGGGGCGTAGGGTGAACTTTCGCAGGCTCACTGTGCCGGTGGCCAGCATCACCGCCCCGGGTTCGATCGAGGTGACCCGCAGCATCGGTACGAAGATCCGTTGCCGGATGGCGAGCTCGATCACCATCCCGAGCACCCGAGGCGGTCGCGCCCCGATGCGCAGCGCGGTGACCAGGTCGCGGACCTTGCCGATCTGCTCGCCGTCGGGCCCGAACACCGGCAGGCCGGCGACCCGGGCGGCATAGACCCTGGTCGGAGTGGCCACGACAGGAGGCTAGCGCTCGCCCACCACCGGTGAATCCGGAGCCGCTCTCTGGGTCTCGGCGACGCCGATGGCCACCCTTCGGGATGCTCGGTGTAGAAGATCGGGGTCGCCACCCGTTGCCCGAGACGATAACCCGGTCAGTGGCAGGCCAGGTGCCGACCGTCCACAAGGGACGGTCACCGCACCACACCGGCGCGGTGACCGGCACCCACCCCGAGTCAGCGGTAGCAGTAGGAGTCCGAGGAAGCGTCGCCACCTTGTAGCCGCACCTGGTGTACCCGCAGGCCCCGGAAGTCGTCGCCGTGCAGGAAGAACCCCTGGTCGATGGTCAGTCCACCGGCGGGGTCAGCGTCGATCTTCGCCAGCCACGCGCCGACGCCGTCGGGGTAGAATTGATCATCCCACGCGCCGTAGAGCGAGTTGGTGAGATACACCCGCCGGCCGTCCCGGCTGACCTCGACCATCTGTGGGCCACCGGCCAGACGTCGATCGGATTCCACCGGATGCGCCGCACGGCCGACGATGCCGCCCAATCGCACCGATCCGGTCGCACGCGGCTGGGCGGGGTCGCTCACGTCGTACTGCTTGAGCTCACCGGTGCCGAAGCAGGACACGTACAGTTGCTGGTCGTCGACCGAGAGGTTGATGTCGGTGACCAACGGGGGCACCGCGCCGAACGGCTTCAGCGCTGGGGGCAGCAGGTCGGGGTCGGCAGGCTCGGCCGGGATGGTGATCACCTTATCCGCGGTCCAGCTGCCCCCTTCCCGGTGCCAACGCCACACCGAGGCGGACAGGTCCTGGGTGGAGACGACCACGCCGACAAATCCCCAGGTCGCCTCGGGATCGTGCGCTGGACGGAGCTCGAGCACCATCTGGTGCTCGGCGCCCAGGTCGACCTGCTGGAGGTGTCTGCCGGCGGCCAGGTCCCAGAAGTGCAGCGCGTGGCCGTACTTGTTACCCAGCAGCAGCTCCGGGTCGACCCCGTTCTCGATCATTGACGGGGTTCCCCACTCGCTAGTGATCAGCGTGTTCTGGTTCAGGTGCCACCAGGCGTCATAGGCCAGGTACTGCGGGCCGCGGTCGTTCTCCCAGGGCCCCAGCACGTCGAAGCTGGTGTGGTCGAGCAGTGCGATCCCACCTGGACCCTCGGCACCGTTAGCACCCCCCACGCAGGATAGGAAGATCCCTTCGGGGCCGCAGTGCAGCGTATGTGGCCGGGAGTAGCCGGCTTTCTCCGCCAGCTCCCTGGCGTCGATCGTCTTGACCAGCGTGGGGTTGGTCGGGTCCGGTCGAGTGTCATAGACGTGCACATTCGAGCTACGCAACCCGGGCAGCAGCAGGTAACGGCGCTCCAGACCGTCCACGTCATGCCCTTCGTGGGCCAGCGCGCTGCTGCAGGCGTTCCAGCCGAAGTGGTGCAGCTCGTCGCCCAGGGTAGGCAGGTCCGCCCAGCCCACCACCTGTCCGTATCGTGGCGAGCCGGCATCGACGTCGACCACCGTCAGCGCGTCAGGCTGTTGCGCAGCGCGGTCGAAGGCGGCCACGTAGGCGAGCTTCTCGGCCGGTGCTGCGGCGGCCTCGGCGGGGCTGCGATAGAAGCTCGGGTCTGCGGCGTGCTCGATGGGTGCGTTCATGAAGATTCTCCCTTGATTCAGGCCAGATGTGGCCGTACGTGACAGGGCGCCGAGGCTCTGAGCGGGCTACCCAGCCGCTCATGCGACGCGAACCCACGGGTAATCGGTCAGTCTGCGCTCATCGCGCGCGACACAGCGCGCCGGCTAGCCGAAGGAGATCGACATACCGGCGCGTGGTCAGCCAGGCATCGAGGAACACCGGACCCTCGAGCTGACGGTGGTACGCACCGGATCGGCTGGACGTGATGGTGGTCATCGCTGCGGGCTCCCTACGACGTCACCAGAGACATTACTGTTCTCACCAACCTCCGCGACTTTCACCAACCTCCGTGACGTGAGTTCCCTCCGGGTCCGGCGGTACACGACGAAAGGTGCCTTCATGGCCCGGCTCGCTCAGACCGCAGATCTCACCGAGATCCAGCAGGAGATCCTGGCAACGGTCAAGACCTTTGTGGACAAAGAGATCATCCCGGTCGCCCAGGAGTTGGAGCACGCCGACATCTACCCGCAGGCGATCGTCGAAGGGATGAAAGAGATGGGCCTGTTCGGGCTCACCATCCCCGAGCAGTACGGCGGTCTGGGAGAGTCGCTGTTGACCTACGCACTGGTTGTGGAGCAGATCGCCCGAGGCTGGATGAGCGTCTCCGGCGTGATCAATACCCACTTCATCGTGGCATACATGATCAGCCACCACGGCACCGACGAGCAGAAGCAGCACTACCTGCCCGGGATGGCCGAGGGCAGCATTCGCGGTGCCTTCTCCATGTCGGAACCAGAGCTGGGTTCCGACGTCGCGGCGATCAAGACGAGGGCCCGACTCGACGGTGACCACTACATCGTCGACGGCGCCAAGATGTGGCTGACCAACGGCGCCACGTCGACCCTGGTCGCCACCCTGGTCAAGACCGAGGAGGGTGCGGCGAAGGCGCATCACAACCTCACCACGCTGCTGGTGGACAAGCCTACCGGCTACGGTGAGGTCGCTGCCGGGCTGAGCGTGCCCGGCAAGATCGACAAGATGGGCTACAAGGGGGTCGACACCACCGAGCTGGTGTTCGACGGCTACCGCATCGGAGCCGACAAGGTGCTCGGTGCCGTTCCCGGCAAGGGTTTCGCCCAGATGATGGACGGCGTCGAGGTGGGGCGGGTCAACGTCGCCGCCCGGGCCTGCGGCATCGCCATTCGCGCTTTCGAACTCGCCGTCGACTACGCACAGCAGCGCAAGACCTTCGGCAAGGCGATCGCACAGCACCAGGCGATTGCGTTCAAGCTGGCTGAGATGGCCACCAAGGTCGAAGCCGCGCACCTGATGATGGTCAACGCTGCCCGGCTCAAGGACTCCGGTGAGCGCAACGATGTCCAGACCGGGATGGCGAAGCTGCTGGCCAGCGAATACTGCAAGGAGGTCACCGAGGACGCCTTCCGCATCCACGGTGGATACGGCTACTCCAAGGAGTACGAGATCGAGCGGCTGATGCGCGAAGCGCCGTTCCTGCTCATCGGCGAGGGCACCAGCGAGATCCAGAAAACGATTATCAGTAAAGGGCTGCTACGAGAGTACGCTGCGCGAGGTTGAGGGGAGTCGATGCATCATGACCAGTCCGTTCAGCGGCCAGGGCCAGATGCCCGGCCTGCCCACCCCACCCACCGGCTGGCCGATCGGTTCCTACGCCACCTACGCCGAGGCGCAGCGTGCCGTCGACCATCTCGCCGACAACCAGTTTCCGGTCGCCGACGTCACCATCGTCGGAGTGGACCTCATGCTGGTGGAGCGGGTGCTGCGCCGGTTGACCTGGAGCCGGGTCATCGGCCAAGGGGCGGCGTCGGGTGCCTGGTTCGGCCTGTTCGTCGGGGTACTACTCAGCCTGTTCGCTACCCAGGCCGGCGCCGGGGTGATCCCGATTCTGGTGGGAGTGGCCACCGGCGCGGTGTTCGGGACGGTGTTCGCTGCCGCCGGCTACGCCGCGACCCGTGGACGCCGTGATTTCGCCTCGACGAGTCAACTGGTAGCCGGGCGCTACGACGTGCTGTGCCAGCCGCGCCACGCTGAGCAGGCCCGCGACATGCTGGCCAAGCTGGCTATGGGTCCGGGCGCCGCGACAGCCTGATCACGTGGGATGGCAGGCAGTCCCAGTGGGTGAGGGCTTCGATGAGACCAGCCACTACGGGCAGATTCGCCAGGGTCTCTCCGTCGCACCATCGGACATCATCGGCGTCGTCGCCTGCCCGTAGCCTCCCGCCCACCATCCGGCAGCTGTAGTCATGGATGTCGAAGACCGCTCCGTCCGGCGCGTGCCGCTGCACACCTCCCAACCGGCGGGTGACCTCGACCGCCAGCCCGGTCTCCTCGGCCACCTCGCGGATCACCGCATGATGGTCGGTCTCGCCGGGCTCGACCCGCCCTCCGGGCACCGACCAGAGTCCCCGTCCCGGCTCGTTCGCCCTGCGGATCAGCAGCAGCCTGCCGGTGTCGTCGAACACCGCTGCCCCGACACACCGGATGCGCTGTTCGGGTGGGACTGTCATCAGGAGCGACGGTAGTAGGCTCGGGAGTGTCGGACACATCGCCGACTCATCCGCGGTACAACACGTGAGATGGATGACGGAAGTGCCCAACGGCTGCGTCCGCTGCCTGCAGCGGCGAGACAGGTAGGTTACGGTGAGTGTGAAGACGTACGGGCAGCGTTGACATGATCGGTCGACATTCCAACGTGCTGCTCAGCCCTGCCGTGGAGCGCCGGGTGATCCGGGTGCGGCGGCACTGGGCAAAGCTGATCAAGCCGATGCTGCGGACCGTCGGGGTCGTGGTCGTCGCGTTCTTGCTGTCCGGCCTGCTCAGTGGGGCAGGTGACAGTCTCTGGGTGGTGCAATCGTTACTCTGGTACGTAGCCGTCCTGGCGGTGGTGCTCTTCGCCTGGCAGGTGCTCGAGTGGTGGGTGGAAGTCGTCATCGTCACCGACAAACGCTTCATGATCACTAGTGGCATCATCGAGACGAAGAACTCCATGATGCCGATCACGAAGGTCACCGACCTGAGCTTCATGCGGCCGGTGATCGGCCAGGTGCTCGGTTACGGCACGCTCAGGGTCGAATCGGCCGGGCAGAAGCAGGACCTCGAGAGGATCGAGTATCTGCCCAGGCCCGAGGAGGTCTTCCTGGCGATCTCCGAGCTGATCTTCGGCGACAAGAAACAGGCCCGTTCGCACATGCTGGAGCCACCACGCAGCTCTCGTCGCCGGCTTTGGTCGCGCGCAAAGTAGTCGGATCCGGAGGAGCGATAGCGCGCAATCCGGGAGACTGGCCCCTCGTGCTCATCGACCTGCACACTCACTCCACCGCGTCCGACGGGACCGACACCCCCGCGGAGCTGGTCGTGGCTGCCGCTGCGAGCGGGCTCGACGTAGTGGCTCTGACTGACCATGACACCACCGCAGGGTGGGCCGAAGCCCTCAGCGCGCTGCCCACAGGTTTACGGTTGATCCGGGGCGCGGAGTTCTCCTGTATCGCGCCGGACGGCCGGGGCGGGCGGATTTCGGTGCACCTGCTCGGGTACCTGTTCGATCCCGACTCGGAGGCGATCACCGCCGAGCAGACCCGGCTGCGAGACGAGCGACGCATCCGGCTGCGCGCCATGGCGCACCGGATGGCCGCAGATGGGTTCCCGGTGGATCCGGACGCGCTGTTCGGTGGCCTCGCCCCGGACGCCCCCGTCGGGCGGCCGCATCTGGCCCGGGCGCTGGTGTCAGCCGGGGTGGTGGACAGCGTCGCGGAGGCCTTCCACCGATTCCTGAACACCGGCGGTCTGTACTACACCGGTCGGGCCGATACCGACGTCAGCACAGCGGTTCGGATGGTTCGTGCCGCAGGTGGGGTGGCGGTGCTAGCGCACGCCGCAGCCCGCCACCGCGGGCCCGTGGTCGACCTCTCGGTCATCGAGCAGCTCGCCGGTGAGGGGCTCGGCGGGGTGGAAGTCGACCATCCCGACCACACTGGTGACGACCGCACTGCACTGCGCGATCTCGCGAGCGCGCTGGACCTGGTGATCACCGGCTCCAGCGATTACCACGGTATGAACAAAGCGGTCAGGCTGGGGCAAGAGACGACTGACCCGGGGACGTTGGAGCGGATCGAGGAACTGGCGGCGCGAAGCCGCGTCGCCGCGGTGACCGGCTGAGCCGACAAATCGACCAGCCGTCGGCTGAGCCGACAAATCGACCAGCCGTCGGCTGAGCCGACAATCGGCCGGCAGCGGGTCCGGCTTCGCGGATGAGTACGGTAGATGCGATGGCACGGCAAGTGCAGGGAGAGCTGGAACTCGGTGGTTTGCCCCGCCCTCTGGTGAGGGTGACGCCTGCGAAGCTCACCACGTGGACAGGCTGCCGGCGACGCTACCGGATGGCTTACCTGGATCGACCCACGCCTGCGCGGGGCGGGGCTTGGGCGCACAACACGCTGGGCGCGGTGGTGCATACCGCGCTGCGGGCGCTGTTTGGTCTGGCGCCCGGCCGGCGCCAGCCGCATACCGCGGCCGCGCTGGTGGCCAAACATTGGTCTGGGGAGGGTTTTGCGGACGGCGCGCAAGCCGCCGACTATCGCAGCCGTGCGCAGGACTGGGTGGTCCGATACGTCGACGAGCTGGACTCTCACCTTGATCCGGTGGGAGTGGAGCGCTGGGTGTCCGCGCCGACCCAGCGGATTGTCGCGGAGGGGCGAGTGGACCGCATCGACGAGCGGGACGGTGAACTGGTCGTGGTGGACTACAAGACCGGTCGCCACGAGCTCACCGTCGATGACGCTCGCGGTTCGCAGGCGCTGGCACTCTACGCTTTTGCGACGCGGCGCACGCTGCGCCGGGAGTGCAGCCGGGTGGAGTTGCATCACCTGCCCACCGGCACCGTCGCCGGATGGGAGCACACCGAGCAGTCGTTGAGCAGGCACCTGCAGCGCGCTGAGGAAGCCGCGGACGAGATCGCGCTGGCCACCGACACCCTCGCCGCGGGAGGCGATCCCGAAGTCCTGTTCCCGCCCGCCCCCGGCCGCGCCTGCTCGTGGTGCGACTTCAGACGGCATTGCCCCGAAGGGCGCGCCAGTGCACCAGACCTCGCGCCATGGGCGCTGCTCGCGCCATGACCACCGACGCGGGGCGGCGGAGGGCGTCTATGACCTCCCACGTGGAGCGGGCCGGGTGGCGTCGCCGCTCGGATGGTCTACGTTCCCCGCGCGGGCTGTCCGGCGTGCTGGCAGGGGGCCTGGTAGCGCTTGCGATCGCAGTGTGCACGGCGCAGTGGTTCGCCGGGACGTCAGGCCGTCCCGGTCCTGGTGCGGCTGCGGTTGTCGGTCATGTGCTCGCGGCGCTGGCCGCCGTTGTGCTGCAGCTGGTGGCAGAGCGGTTTCGAGGCCGCACAGCGGCGCTGGCTTCGTGGTTCGTCCTGGTGCTCACGGTCGGTGTGCTCTGGCTGGGCTGGTGGATCTGAGCCCTGTCAGCGGCGATACCACCTGAGCATTTCCCTGTGGTGGCGCCAGCTTACCGCGCAGTGTCCTGAGCTGCGCAACCCAGGGAGAGCCGGCCTTGGGTGGGTTTGCCCCCGGCTAGCTGCCAGGGCGACCCAGGGTCCCGCACCCTGTCTCCATCTGCAAGCCCGCAAGAGAATTATGCCGGCAACGCACGTCGAGTAGATGAGCGGAGTCTTTTTCGCGGTGAACGGTCCATCGCTGGGCTCCATGATCTGCCTGACCGATCGGTCTGCACGGCCTCTTCCGACACGCGTGGTGATATCGCTTCGAAAGCTCAGTCCAGCGCGACCAGAGCGTCGCCACGTTGCTCGAGCACGACATCGCCGGTGCTGGCAATACCTACCGGGCCGCGGTAACCGGCGCGGTCCACCGGCAGCTCGCCGACCTGCGCACCTGTGGTGGTGTCGAGGACGGCTAGTGCTCCCGGTACCGGCAGCAGTAGCCGTCCGGCGACGTCCGAACCGGTGCCCAGTGAGCCGGCTCGAGTCCATCGTGGCCGCAGGTCGCCGGGGTCCAACGCAACCGTGGCCGAGCCGGTGAACCAGTACAGTTCGGTGGGGGTCCGGGTGACCTCCGCGACACCACCGGGTGGATCGCCCCGCAGGTCGGCGTCCGGGACGGCCAGCGGGTGTTCTGCTACTTCCTTGCCCCGCTCGTCGAGCACGACCAACCGGGCCGGGTCGGGCAGTGCGACGGCGACCCGGTCCTGGCTCAATGCCACGACTTGGGCCTGCTGACCCTGGAGCAGGGTACTGAAAGTCACCTCGGGCTGGTCGGGTTCCTTGGGATCGGACCGTTGCACGGTGAGCCGCACGCGCTCCCCGGGACACTGCTCGACCAGCGCCAGCCGACCGCCGTCAGATCTCGCACTGTCCAGCGCCATCGACCTGTGGAGGCAAGCCGGTCGAGGCTGGGTCGCGGGCTGCGCTGGGGTCGGCAGCCGCCCGTAGGCCAGCGTGCGCACCAGGTCGGAGCGCCATACCTCCAGATAGTGCCGCCCGCTGGCGGCGACCTGGTTGCCGGCGGCGGCCAGCTGGGTCGGCGCTTCCACCGGACCGGTTCGTTGCGGTCCGCGCCGTCCGCTGGTCCAGTCGAGAGCGGTCACCTCGCTGCAGGTCTCGCCTCGCCGGTATACCGCCACCACTTGGTGGAACGCGGCGGCCACCGTGCACAGCGGGCGGTCTCGTCGGTAACTCCAGCGGACTGCGCCGGAATGCGGATCGCGACCGGCGACTTCTCCAGCGGCGCCGGTGACCACCGTGCCGTCGTGTACCAGGGGGACCGGGGTCGCCGGACTCGGAGCCTGCCACGCCTTGGTCAGGACCGTTGGTAGGCGCCCCGCCGCAGACCCGCCCGGGGGGCTCGTGACCCCCGGAGTCCAACCTGAGGCGGTCGTCAGAGTGGTGCGCCGCGCGTCACTGGTCCACCACAGCGCTGTGGACACAGTGAGCACGGCCACTGCCAACACTGCCGCGGTGGTCAGGTCCCGCCGGGTGCGGCGTTCGGGAGCGGGTATCCGCACCGCTGATCAGCCCGCTGCACGAGGCTGGCTGCCGTGCTCCTGACCGGTGACGACGCTCTTGGTGGTGTTCCCGACGCCGGCACCGCGACCCCGGCTACGGCGCCGCCGGCGCGGCCGAGCGTCACGGTGGTCAGCGGGGTGCTCCGCCGGGAGTGCGGTCTCGACGCCGATGGCGGCAGTCTCTCCATTGCGGGTGCGGCGCCTGAGGCGGCGGACCGGGGGGACCTGACCCTCGGCGGATCCATTCCGGGCGTTACGTCCGGTGCCGGTGGAGCGCCGGTCACGGTGCCGGTGGTCCTCGTCGCTGGCCTCAGCGGCCAACCCGGCTCGGGTGCGCCGGGCCAGGGGAAGCCGTCCAGTGGAGTTGCTGGGGATTTCCAGGTCGCTGAACAGGTGCTCGGAGGTGGAATAGGTCTCCGCGGGTGCCGGCATGCGGAGGTCGAGAGCGTCGCTGATCAGCTTCCAGCGCGGCTCCTCGTCCCAGTCGACGAGGGTGATCGCGACGCCTTCGCGGCCGGCTCGCCCGGTCCGTCCGATCCGGTGTACGTAGGTCTTCTCGTCTTCCGGACACTGGTAGTTGATCACGTGAGTGACCTCAGGGACGTCGATGCCGCGGGCCGCGACGTCAGTGGCGACCAGCACGTCCACCTTCTCCGAACGGAACGCTCGTAGCGCCTGCTCGCGAGCCCCCTGGCCGAGGTCACCGTGCACCGCCGCGGCGGCGAAACCGCGCTCGGTGAGCTCGTCGGCCACTTTCTGCGCCGTGCGCTTGGTCCTCGTGAAGATCATGGTCAGGCCCCGTTCGCGAGCCTGCAGCATCCGGGAGAGCAGCTCCACCTTGTCCATCGCGTGCGCCCGGTAGACGAACTGCCGGGTCCGCTCGTGGATGGCGGTGGCATCGGGTTCCTCGGCGCGGATATGCGTCGGCCGATTCAGGAAGGTTCGGGCCAACGTGATGATCGGACCCGGCATGGTGGCCGAGAACAGCATCGTTTGGCGCTGTTCGGGCACCATCCGCAGGATACGCTCGATGTCGGGCAGGAAGCCCAGATCGAGCATCTCATCGGCCTCGTCCAGGACCAGAACTCGCACCTTGCCCAGCACCAGGTGGCGCTGTTCGGCGAGATCCAGCAGCCGGCCCGGGGTGCCGACCACCAGGTCCACCCCACTGGTCAGGGCCTTGATCTGCGGTTCGTAAGGCCGGCCACCGTAGACGGCGAGAACCCGGACGCCGAGTCCCCGGCCCGCGGCGATGAGGTCGGCGCTGACCTGCAGGCACAGCTCACGGGTGGGCACCACGACCAGGGCGCGTGGGGTGCCATCGAGCGCGGTGTCCCCGGAGGTGATCCGTTGGATCAGCGGGACACCGAAACCGAGCGTCTTGCCGGTACCGGTCCGGGCTTGGCCGATGAGGTCGTCGCCGGCCAGGGCCAGCGGCAGGGTGAGCTCTTGGATGGCGAAGGTGCGTTCGATGCCCACCGACCGTAGGGTCTGGACGATCTCGTCGCGGACGCCGAGCTCGGCGAAGGTAGGTGAGTCATCCCGGACCGGAGCGCCGGCCTGGAGTGGATTCAGCGGGTCGGCTTCGGCGGTGTCGCTCCCTGCATGATCCAGCGTGCTGTGGTCGGGATCCTCCAGGTAGCAGTTGTCGGGCAGGGTGGTCTGGCTGACGGTCAGCGTGATCGCCTCTCTCGTACCGGCGCGTCCACCGCCGTCTCGCTCGACCAGCTCCGCGCCGCCGTTGGCGCACCGGAGCCGGGAACGAAGACACCAGTTCCGCGCTCAATTTCAGACGCCCGACGGCATAAGCCACTAAGCCGAGCGTGTGGCCAGGGGCTTGTGTTACGCCCTGTACGTGCATACTACCTGGCCGCGGGTCAGGTGTGTGCGTGACACGGCACACCACGCGGTGCGGGCACTACGCTCGCCGCGTGGATGTGGCACGGGAGGGCATCGTCGATCTGCTGGGGGTTCTCGCCTACGGAGAACTGTCGGCCTTCGACCGGCTTGCCGACGACGCCCGGCATGCCCCCACACTGGCCGGCAGGGCCGCGATGGCGACCATGGCGGCTGCTGAGATCGGGCACTTCCGGCTGCTCGAGAGCCACCTACGTGGTTTGGGCATCTCGGTGGACGACGCGATGCGCCCGTTCGTGGCGCGCTTCGACCGGTTCCACGCCTCGACGGCACCTCGGTCCTGGTTGGAGTCGCTGGTGAAGGCCTACGTCGGCGACGGCCTGGCGGCGGACTTCTACGGTGAGGTGGCCGGCTGGCTGGACGACGCGACCGCCACACTGGTCAAGCAGGTACTCGCCGACACCGGGCATTCGGCGTTCGCTGAGCGGGAGGTGCGCGGTGCCTGCGAGCAGGATCGGACCACCCGCGACCGGCTGGCTCTGTGGGGGCGGCGGCTGCTCGGTGAGGCGGTGACGAACGCCCAGCACGTCGTGGCCGATCGGGACGCCCTGGCTGTTCTGATCATCCGCGGCTCCGGTGACCTGGCCGGCCTCGCGACGTTGATCCGCCGGGTGGAGGTTCTGCACGGCCGCCGGATGGTCGCGCTCGGGCTGGGGTGAACGCCCGCGCATCGCTCGACTAACCTGACAGCAACGTTGATCACACCGTGGAGGTTCTGGCGTGGAGGTCAAGATTGGCGTCGCGGACACTCATCGCGAGCTCACGGTGTCCACTGCGGACTCGCCGGACGCGGTGGAGGCACTGGTCACCGAGGCGATGCGGAACATCCAGGGCATGCTGAGCCTGGTCGATGACAAGGGCAGGCGATACATGGTGCCCACCGCGAGGGTTGCCTACGTCGAGATCGGCCCTGCGGACAGCCGCCGGGTCGGTTTCGCGGTAGGGACCTGATTCGGCCCGCAACATCCGGGCCGGTGATCCCTCGGCTTCCGCCGATGGCGTCCAGCGGTCGAGTCCGGCCGGCGATGACCAGCAGAGTGATCCGTTAGGCTCGGGGCGTGTCCCGACTGCTCGTAGTAGAGGACGACGAGACCATCGGCAGTGTGGTGGAGTCCAGCCTGCGCGCCCACGGGCACCAGGTGGGATGGCAGCGCACCGGTCGGGGCGCGCTGCACGCGGCAGGCGAGACCGACTTCGACCTGGTGCTCCTGGACCTCGGGCTGCCCGACCTGGACGGCGTGGAAGTGTGTCGGCAGCTACGGGCCAGCAATCCGACGGCGGTGCTGGTGATCCTCACGGCTCGGACCGACGAGATGGATGTCGTGGTAGGCCTCGAGGCCGGCGCGGACGACTACCTGACCAAGCCGGTGCGGCTGGCCGAGCTGCTGGCCCGTGTCCGCGCGCATCTGCGCCGGGTGGCACCGGCCAATCCGGGAGCCCAACCGATGCTCGCGGTGGGAGACCTGCTGGTGGACACCGGCAGCCGGCGGGCGAGTGTCGCGGGAACCGAGATGCCGTTGCGGGCCAAGGAGTTCGACCTCCTCGCCCGTCTGGCCGCAGCGCCAGAGGTGGCGATCAGCCGGGAGACCCTGATGGCGCAGGTATGGGACGAGAACTGGTTCGGTCCGACCAAGACTCTCGATGTGCACGTGGCGGCGCTGCGTCGCAAGCTGGTGGGGATGGCCCAGCTGGGCTCGGTGCCACGGATCACCACCCTGCGAGGGCATGGGTACCGGCTAGAAGCACCGAAAGGGTCGTGAGCAGTGTTATAGCAACCGAATCGTTATAGCACCGAATCCCACTCACGAGCCGGTATTGCCGGACTCCTGGAACCCGGGCCGGGACTGCTGGTCGATCTGGTAGGGGAGCATCCGACCCGCCACGGTGTTGTCGATCACAGCGCTGTCGGTGGAGCCCCTGTTGAGCTGCACCGCGCGGGAACCGGGACCGGAGAAATGGTTGCCGCGCACGATGACCCGGGGAAAGTTCTCCAGCAAGACCGCTTGGGAACCGTTGACTGCGCAGGTATTGCGCTCGAACGTGATCGCGGTCTGCCCAGCAGGGGTGCCCTGGGCGCCTCGCTCGTTGGCAGTGGCGATCAGGCACTGCACGTCGACGTTCGTGCAGACGTTGTCGGCGATGACGACGTCGTAGGTGGGTGGATTGCTGGCGGTGTTGAAGGTCTGGAAGCAGTCGGTGTGCGGACCTCCCCGGGGGTCGTCGCCGTAGCCCGACGCCTTGATGTCCTTGATCGTGTTTCCGGTCAGCCGGTGACCATGTCCGAAGAACCGGATACCGTCGGCGTCGCCCTCGGTGCGCAGTATCGATTCGCTCACCGTGTTGTTCCGGACCGTGACCCGCTCGCCGCTGAACCAGATACCGGTCCCGTCGGCACGCTGGACGGTGTTCGACTCGATGATCGTGTCGATGCACGTGACGCAGGCGAGGCCGTCCATGGTGGCGTTGTAGATCACATTGTTGCGGGCGACGAGTCCGCGACCTTCCATGGTCAGGCCATCTCCGTCTTTGAGCGTCACGCCCTGGATGACGACGTAGTCGGCCCTGACGCGGATACTGCGCATGGTCGTGCCGTCGGCGATGATCGTGATCGGCTGGTCGGCCGTCCCTGACGTGGTCACCTCCAGCTCGGCGTCGGTGAGCCGGTCCCCACTCACACACACGGTGCTACCGGGCTGCAGCCGTGCCAGCGCCGAGATCGCCTGCTCGCGTTCAGTGATTCTACTGGTGCAGTTCGCGGGGAGCGGTCCAGCATGGCTGGACGGTGGTGGCGCGCCGGCAGGCGGGAGGACTGGGGGCTGGCCTTCGGGGGACTGGCTAGCCGTGCAACCGCTGACGATCAACACCAACCCCATGACCGTGGCGCTCAGCAAACCTGCGGTGGCGTGCCGGACGGTCACCGAACGTGCCCCCTCGGGTATCCGGCAGGTAAACATTGCCACGACCTTACCGGGGCGGGTACAAGGGGCTCGTGCGGACTCGGATCGTCGGCCTCGCTGTGCTTGCCGCTGTGCTCGCCATCGGCCTGTTCGGGGTGCCGATGGCCATTGGCGTGCTGAAGTACGCGAAGTCCGATGAGCGAACAAAGCTGCTGTTAGCGGCCGACGCCACCGCGGCGGCCGTCGCGGCGGACGTGGTCCGCCAGAAGATGCCGACTGATCTTCGTGACCCTCAGGACGGCACCCACCTCGCAGTCTATGTGGATCGTGGCCTACGCATCCTGGGTATCGGGCCCGAGGGCGGGGATCCCACGGTCTACGACGCGCTACTGTACGGAAAGATCAGCAACGCGGATCTCAACGGTGAGCTGGTCGTGGCTGTGCCCGTCACCAATGACAGCGATGTGATCGGCGCGGTGCGCGCCGCCAGCCCGCTCGGCGCCGTCTACCGTCGGGTTGTTCTGATATGGCTGGCCATGCTCGGCTTGGCCGGCCTGGCAATCGGTACGGTCTATCTGGTCGCCCGCCGCCAGGCCCGGCGGCTGGCGCGCCCCCTCGAGGAACTCTCGGATGCGGCGCGCCGCCTCGGACAGGGCGACTTCAGCGTCCGGACCACACCGGTGGATATCGCTGAGATCGACTCCGTCGGCTCGGCGTTGAACAGTACCGCCGGGCGTCTGGACGGGATGCTCGCCCGCGAACGTTCTTTCTCCGCGGATGCGTCGCACCAGCTGCGCACCCCCCTGACCGGATTGCGGCTGCGACTCGAAGCGGCGCTGGATCGTCCGGGGCAGGACCTTCGCCACGCCATCACCGACGGGATCGCCGCCGCGGACCGGCTGGAGCAGACTATCGAGGAGCTGCTTGCGCTGGCCCGGGACACCCGCAGCTCCAACGCCACGCCCCTGGACCTGTCGGGCTTGCTCGACGAGATCGAAACGGGCTGGCATGACCGGCTGGCCGCTCAGGACCGCCTGCTGCGGGTGGCGGTGGACCCACAGGCCCCGGTGTCACTCGCCTCGACCGCAGCCGTGCGCCAGGTACTCACGGTGTTGTTGGACAACGCCGCCACCCACGGCTCGGGCACCGTGTCGGTGGCGGTGCGTAATGCCGCGGACGCGCTGGCCATCGACGTGTCCGATGAGGGCACCGGCATCACGGCCCCCGAACCGGAGCTGTTCACCCGGCGATCACGCCTCGCCGACGGTCACGGTATCGGTCTCGCGCTGGCCCGCAGCCTGGCCGAAGCGGAAGGCGGCCGGCTCCGGCTGACCCGACCTGCTCCCCCCACTTTCACTCTCCTGGTGCCTGCCCAGGCCTAGCTCATGCGGGCGCGTTCCACGGCGAGTCCGGACCACGGAGCTACCAGGAGTCTCTGCGGCGCTGACCGCCTCGCTCAGTGGCAGGGTGTCAATGGGCTGGCTGCGGCTGGAGGGGGAAGCCGGCGAGGCCCTTCCAAGCCAGTGCCGCAGTCAGTGCGACTGCTTCTTCTTTGGGCAGCTTGTGCCTGTGGTTGAGCCAGTACCGAGCGCTGTGCTCGCTCATCCCGACGACGCCGACCGCGACCAGCCATGCGCTGTCGGTGTCCAGCCCGGCGTCGGCCACCACGGCCTGGGCGACGGCCTGCACACAGGCGGTGTACATCCGTCCCACGAGAGCCTGCACGGGTGGCTGGTTACACAGGTCGGACTCGAAGACCAGCCGGAATGCCTCGTCGTCACCTTCGACGAAGTCGAAGTAGGCCCCGACCGCGTTGCGGACCCGCTGGCGGTTGTCGCAGGTCTCCTCGATCGCCCCTTGGACCCGACGGACCAGTTCGTCGGTGTGGCGTTCCATGAGCGCCAGATACAGCTCGAGTTTGCTGGGGAAGTGCTGGTAGAGCACAGGCTTGCTGACCCCGGCGCGTTCGGCGATGTCGTCCATGACGGTGGCGTGGTACCCATTGTTGACGAAGACGTCGGTAGCCGCGGTGAGTAATTGCGCGCGTCGCTCATCCCGGGACATCCGCACCCCACGGGGCGCCGCCTCCACCCGGGTCGATGCCGTCTCGGTCATCGGCCTTTGTCACCTCCCACCTGACCTGGTCGACCCTACTCGCCGGTATCCGCGCGCCGGCTGGAGTGGTCGCATTGAGATGGTCGGCTGAGGCAGCCCGTGTGCTGGGCGCGTCCTGATCGGATGACCCGATCGGTCACCAGGGCGATGCTGGGCATGATCGATGCCGTGGACCGGGCAGCATGGTGACCCACGGTGACGTCCATGGTACTCAGCGTGGTTGTGCCATCCTTGGGCGGTGATCCGCCCGACGCGAGCCGCTCCGGGGGCTCACGCGCCCGCCGGTGGTCGCTCTCGACCGGTGATCCCCAGCCGAGCTGCCGTCTCGCTCCGCGAAGACGGGTGGGTCTCGGATCGATGCTTCGATCGGTGTGCGGACTCCCGTATCGCCGAGGAACAGCCGCTGGCCGCGTCCTGGGATCCGCAGCCTGAGCCGGTGTCGCGACATGGTGTGTCCGGATCTCGTACTCTCGGACTTCGTGGGTCGGGTCGCGTGGCCCGGGCGGTGTCCACCTATGGCTGGCGGGTCTACGCGCTGCCCATCCTCGTGGTGCTCACCGTGTTGGCGGTGCTTGACGCGGCCAGATCGCCCTTCGTATCGCAGTTAGACCAGGACGGCACGGCTGGGTCAGCGCGAAACCCGCTGATCCCCAACCCGCTGGGCGCTACGGGTTTCGAGGCGGCCAAGGCGTCTGCCGAGTTGCCCGGTGGCGGGCCGTTCACGGTGCGGGGTGCCGGTACCTGGCGGGTGATTCCCGGTGTCGGCGCGCCCTTCGGGACGGGCCAGTTGTTCGCCTACACCGTCGAGATCGAAGACGGGGTCGACCTCGAGGGCGGTCCGGCGGGTTTCGCCATCACCGTGGACAGCACACTGCGCAACCCGAAGAGCTGGATGGGAAGTGGGCGCTACCAGTTCCAGCGGATCGACGACAGCCGGGCTGCGACCCTGCGGATCAGCCTCACCTCGCAGGAAACCACCCGCCGGCTCTGCGGCTTTCAGATCCCCTTCGACGCGTCTTGTTGGAGACCCGTGGATCACCGGGTAGTGATCAATGCTGCGCGCTGGGCCCGGGGGGCGGTGGCCTTCGAGGGCAACGTGGTGCAGTACCAGCAGTACGCGGTCAACCACGAAGTGGGGCACGGGTTGGGCTTCGGCCACATCGCCTGTGATGGATCCGGGCGGTTGGCGCCGGTGATGATGCAGCAGACCTGGGGGGTGGCCGACGATTACCTCGCGGCGCTGGGCACCGACCACGTCACCCCCGACGGTCTGGTATGCCAGCCCAACGCCTGGCCCTTCCCTACCGTGAACTGAGTGGGCGTCGACTGGCGCGGGAAGAGCCGCTGCCCCGGGTACGTTCCATCCAGCGAGAGGCACCGACATTGTGAGGAGCGCGCTGATGAGCCTGCCGCCGCTGGTGGAGCCTGCCGCGGAGCTGACCCGGGACGAGGTGGCCCGCTACAGCCGCCACCTGATCATCCCGGAGGTCGGGATGGACGGGCAGAAGCGGCTGAAGAACGCGAAAGTGCTGGTGATCGGCGCTGGCGGACTGGGCAGCCCGGCGCTGCTGTACCTGGCTGCTGCCGGCGTGGGCACGCTGGGTATCGTCGAGTTCGACGAGGTCGACGAGTCCAACCTGCAGCGTCAGGTGATCCACGGCCAGTCCGACATCGGCCGGCCCAAGGGCGAGTCCGCGCGGGATTCCATCCGGGAGATCAACCCGCTGGTCCGGGTGAACCTGCACCAGCTGCGGCTGGACTCCTCCAACGCGCTGGACATCTTGCGCGGCTACGACCTGATCCTCGACGGCACCGACAACTTCGCGACCCGCTACCTGGTCAACGACGCCGCGGTGTTGCTCGGTAAGCCCTACGTGTGGGGCTCGATCTTCCGCTTCGAGGGCCAGGCATCGGTGTTCTGGGCCGACGCCCCCGGCGGGCAAGGACTGCAGTATCGCGACCTGTACCCGGAGCCCCCACCGCCCGGGATGGTGCCGTCGTGTGCCGAGGGTGGCGTGCTGGGTGTGCTCTGCGCGTCGATCGGTTCGATCATGGTGACCGAGGCGATCAAGCTGATCACCGGGATCGGCGAGCCGCTGCTGGGCCGGCTGATGGTGTACGACGCGCTGGAGATGAGCTATCGCACCATCAAGATCCGCCGAGACCCGGCGGCCGAGCCGATCACTGAGCTGATCGACTACGAGGAGTTCTGTGGCGCGGTCAGCGACGCCGCCGCCAATGCCGCGGCGGGTTCCACGATCACCGCCGTCGAGCTCAAGGAAATGATCGACTCCGGCAAGGACTTCGCCCTGATCGACGTCCGGGAGCCGCATGAATACGAGATCGTCAGGATCCCGGGTTCCACGTTGGTCCCCAAGGATCGGATCCTGTCCGGTGAGGCGTTAGCTGAACTGCCGCAGGACAAGCCGCTGGTGTTGCACTGCAAGTCCGGGCAGCGTTCCGCCGAGGCGTTGGCCGCGCTGCACACAGCGGGCTTCCGGGACGCCGTGCACGTCGGCGGGGGGGTGCTGGCCTGGGCCGCACAGGTCGACCCGTCGCTGCCCACCTACTGATCGGGTACCCATCCGGCGACGTCCGTGTTCACCACCGGCCATGTCGTCAAGAGACACCACGCAGCCCAGCGCCTCGTGGGGCCACCTGCGAACCGGGGGCGGCGTCGAGGAAAAGGGAGATCCCGTCAGCGATTTCGTTGATCTTGGCCTGCCTCAGGTGTCCGCTCCACGCCGTCGTCAGCCACTGCGGCGGCGCGTGGAATACTGCCGGGAGGAGACTGCTGGGGCGGACCGGTGTGGCACAGCGGATTTGCCGCCGTGCAGTGCCGGAGTGCCGGTTTTCCCGCCGCGGCGCTCGCGGCGGTTGGGTACCGGCGACATGGTGTCAGCGGGTGGGTCCTGGGGTTCGGGTTGTGTTGCCATCAGGTCTCCTCGATACGGCGTGCGTGGGCACGTGGTAGAGCTTGGCGTCACGGGCTTGGAGCCAACCCGGACCGACAGGTCCGAGGGCGTTACCGATAATGCGGGTGTGGACCGGCAGCCGAGCCGGTAATTCGGTCACCGTCGGCTCCCGCCACTGGACCGCAGGTCGAGCACACGGGCGCGAAGCAGGAGCACGGGCGCGGGAGCCGAAAGAACTCAGCAGATCATGTGAACACGTTAGCGTGGACGTCCCCGCGACGCATCCAGGTTTCACGGCGGGTCGCCGAACACCGTGTCACCACGTGCCTCACGCACCACCTGCCCCACTCTGTGAACGGGAGTTCTCGGCGCTGCAACAAACAGCAACGTTGTGGCCATAACCGGCACTTAACGTCGCTCGTCGTACCCACCAGTTCAGGAGGCGCGATGAGCACGACCGAAACAATAGCGCCGGCATTGCCGGCTCACCGGGGGCGATGGATCGACCACTGGGAGCCGGAAGATCCCGGATTCTGGGAGACGACAGGTAAGCGGATAGCGAAGCGGAACCTGTGGGCTTCGATCTTCGTCGAGCACATCGGGTTCTCGATCTGGACGGTCTGGTCGACCCTGGTGCTCTTCATGGGCCCGGCATACGGCATCGACCCGGCCGGCAAGTTCTTCCTGGTGGCGTTGCCCTCGCTGGTCGGAGGGCTGGTCCGGATCCCCTACACGATGGCACCGGCCCGATTCGGCGGGCGCAACTGGACCATCGTCAGCGCGCTGCTGCTGCTCGTCCCGACCGTCCTGGCAATCATCGTCATACATCCGGGCACGTCCTACACCACGTTTCTGGTGGTCGCGGCGCTCGGCGGTCTGGGCGGTGGCAACTTCGCCTCGTCCATGGTCAACATCAACGCCTTCTTCCCGGAGGGCAAGAAGGGCTGGGCGTTGGGACTCAACGCTGGCGGCGGGAACATCGGCGTGCCGGTGATGCAGTTGCTCGGCCTACTGGTGATCGCGACGATAGGCGCCGCCTACCCCCGCCTGGTACTGGCGATCTACGTCCCGCTGATCGTGGTTGCGGCGGTGTGGGCGGCGCTGTCCATGGACAACCTCACCTCGATGCGCAACGACTCCGGCGCGCTGCGGGAAGCGGTCCGGGAGCCGCAGACCTGGGTGGTGGCGTTCCTCTACATCGGTACGTTCGGCTCGTTCATCGGCTACAGCTTCGCTTTCGGCCTGGTGCTGCAGACCCAGTTCGGCCGCACCCCGCTGCAGACCGCCTCGATCGTGTTCCTCGGCCCGTTGATCGGCTCGCTGGTCCGCCCGGTCGGGGGCTGGTTGGCGGACCGGTTCGGCGGCGCGAAGGTCAGCCTCTGCGCCTTCGTCGGCATGGCCCTGGCGACCGGTGCGGTGATCATGGCCTCCGACCAGAGGTCCCTGTCGCTGTTCGTGGCCGGCTTCATCGCTCTGTTCGTCCTCTCTGGAACCGGCAACGGATCTACCTACAAGATGATCCCGTCGATCTTCAATGTGAAGGCCAGGGTGGCGATCGCCTCCGGTGAACCGAGGCAGTCCGTGTTGATGAGGGCCCGCCGGCTGTCCGGCGCGGTGATCGGGATCGCCGGCTCGATCGGCGCCATCGGTGGGTTGCTCATCAACCTCGCCTTCCGGCAGTCGTTCCTGACCACAAAGTCCGGGGTACCCGCGTGCTGGTCCTTCCTGGCCTTCTACGCGGTGTGCGTCGTGGTCACCTACGTGGTCTACCTGCGCCGGGAACCTGCCGCCGTGACGTCCAGGAGCCCGCAGCTGGCTTACGTCCAGGTGTGATAAGCCCAGGTGGGATGCACGAGGCGTGACGAAACAACGCGGAAACACTGCGTTCACGAAACGCGCTCAAGATGTCAACAGGGGTTGGACCACTGGTGAGCCGCTCGGTCGCTGCGAGCGGCTCACCAGTCCGCTGCGCACGGTCGACCGGTGACCTGGGACGAGCCCCGGATTGTGGAGACCCGGAACCGGTCGTGTTCGCTGGGGCAGGGAGGAGCAGCATGATGCGCACTGTCGTCGTTGCAGGCCATGGCATGGTCGGACACCGGCTGGTAGAGGCTCTGATCGGCCGGGATATCCGGCGGCAATGGCGGATCGTGGTGCTCGCTGAGGAGGGCAGGCCGGCCTACGATCGGGTCGCCCTCTCGTCGTATGTGGATTCCTGGGACGCCGAGGCGCTGGCCCTTCCTGCCGTCCAGGACGACCGGGTGGAGCTGCGCCTGGGCGATCCGTGTGTACGGATCGACCGCCGCAAGCGCACCGTCTGCACCGCGTCCGGACAGCGGGTGGCCTACGACGCGTTGGTACTGGCCACCGGGTCGGCGCCGTTTGTGCCCCCGGTACCCGGCCACGACCTGCCGGGTTGTTACGTCTACCGCACCCCGGAGGATCTCGACGCCATCCGCGTGGCGGCGCAACGCGCGATGCGCACCACGGCGGCGGGTCGGCGCTCTGGGGTGGTGGTCGGCGGCGGTCTGCTCGGCTTGGAGGCCGCCCATGCGCTGCGCCAGCTCGGGTTGTCCCCGCACGTGGTGGAGCTCGCGCCCCGGCTGATGCCGATGCAGGTGGACGAGGGTGGCGGGGCGCTGTTGCGTCGGTTCATCGAGGGCCTCGGGGTGCGGGTGTACTGCGGGCACGCAACCCAGGCCATCGAGCCAGACCGGGGGCGGATGCTGGTCCGGCTTGCCGACGGCACCGAACTCGACACCGACGTCGTGGTGTTCTCCGCCGGCGTACGTCCCCGCGACAAGCTGGCTCGTGCGGCCGGGTTGCCGCTCGGGGAACGGGGTGGAGTGCTGGTCGACGCCCGTTGTCGCACCTCCGACGAGGACATCTGGGCGATCGGGGAATGCGCCGCGGTGGAGGGTCGCTGCTACGGGTTGGTCGCGCCCGGCTACGCGATGGCCGAGGTGGTGGCCGATCGGCTGCTTGGCGGCAATGCCACCTTCCCGGGCGCGGACACCTCCACCAAGCTCAAGTTGCTCGGCGTCGACGTGGCCAGCTTCGGTGACGCCCACGGCAAGGCCGTCGGCGCGCTTGAGGTCATCCACAATGACCCGGTCGCCGGTCGTTACGCCAAGCTCGTGGTGTCCGACGACGCGCGGACGCTGCTCGGCGGGGTGCTGGTCGGCGACGCCGAGGCCTACGGCATGTTGCGCGCGCTCGTCGGTGCCGAATTACCTGCCGACCCGGGTGCGCTGATCTCCCCGTCCGGTGGTGAGCTCGACCCGAGCGCGTTGCCTGCCGGTGCTCAGGTGTGCTCCTGCCATGCGGTCACCGTCGAGACGATCAGTGCGGCCGTGTGCGAAGGAGCGACCACCGTGCCCGCCCTCAAGGCCTGTACCAAGGCGGGCACCGGTTGCGGCTCCTGTGTGCCGATGTTGAAGAAACTGCTCGCTGCGCAGGGCGTCGAGCAGTCCAAGGCGTTGTGTGAGCACTTCACGTACAGCCGGGCGGAGCTGTTCCAGATCGTCGCCGCCACCCGGATCCGGACTTTCTCCGAGCTGGTCTCCAAGCATGGCACGGGTCGCGGCTGCGACGTCTGCAAGCCGGCGGTGGCGTCGATCCTGGCCTCGCTGAGCGGCGTGTTGTCCCCCGGCGGCCACATCCTGGACGGCGAGCAGGCCACCCTGCAGGACACCAACGACCACTTCCTGGCCAACCTGCAGCGCAACGGCACCTACTCGGTGGTTCCCCGGGTCCCCGGCGGGGAGATCACCCCGGAGAAGCTCATCGTGCTCGGCGAGGTGGCCCGTGACTTCGGGCTCTACACCAAGATCACCGGTGGGCAGCGGATCGACCTGTTCGGAGCCCGGGTGGAGCAGCTGCCGGTGATCTGGCGCCGGTTGGTCGACGCCGGGTTCGAGTCCGGGCACGCCTATGGCAAGGCGCTGCGCACCGTGAAGTCCTGTGTGGGTACCGACTGGTGCCGTTACGGCGTGCAGGACTCGGTGGGCATGGCCATCGCACTGGAGCTGCGATACCGCGGGCTGCGCGCCCCGCACAAGCTCAAATCCGCAGTCTCCGGTTGCGCTCGGGAGTGTGCCGAGGCTCGGAGCAAGGACTTCGGGGTGATCGCCACCGAGGCCGGCTGGAACCTCTACGTCTGCGGCAACGGCGGTTTCCGACCCCGGCATGCCGACCTGCTGGTATCCGACGTCGACACCGAGACACTGGTGCGCACCATCGACCGGTTCCTGATGTTCTATGTGCGCACGGCCGACCGGCTGCAGCGCACCGCGCCGTGGTTGGAAGAGATGGAAGGCGGCCTGGACCATCTCCGAGATGTGATCGTGCACGACTCGCTGGGTATCTGCGCGGAACTCGACGCCGCCATGGCGGCGCACGTGGGGGGCTACTACGACGAGTGGCGCGGCGTTCTGGAGGACCCGGACAAGCTCGCCCGGTTCACCTCGTTCGTCAACGCGCCCGGCGTGCCCGACCCCACCATCGAGTTCGTTGAGGAGCGTGGTCAGCCAACGCCTGCCCATCGCAGGCCCGGCCAGCCGGTCCTGATCGCCGGTCCAAAGCTGACGGTGGTCCGATGATCGCCCAGATACAGGTGCGTTGGACTGCGGTGTGCCGTTACGACGACCTGATCCCCGAACGGGGGGTGGCGGCACTGGTCGATGGCGTTGCGGTGGCGGTGTTCCGCACCCACGACGGCGGGTTGTTCGCACTGGCCAACCTGGACCCCTTCAGCAGTGCCTCGGTCCTGTCGCGGGGGATCGTCGGCGATCGCGGGGGACGGGCAACGGTGGCCTCGCCGATCTACAAGCAGGTCTTCGAGCTGGCCACCGGGATATGTCTGGACGACTCCAGCGTATCGGTACCGACTTATCCCACGCGGGTGGTCAACGGCATCGTCGAGGTCTGCTCCTCATGACCGCAGCGTCGATCAGGTCGAGATCCGAGCCGCTGCCACTGGCGGGATTCACCGTCGGTGTGACCGCAGCACGGCGAGCCGCCGAGCTGGCCGGCTTGCTGGAGCGCCGGGGTGCCGAGGTGCTGCACGCCCCGGCCATCCGGATCGTGCCGCTGGCTGATGACACTGAGCTGCACGCCGCCACCGAACAACTGATCGACCATCCGCCTGACATCGTGGTGGTCACCACCGGCATCGGGTTCCGCGGCTGGGTGGAGGCCGCCGACGGGTGGGGGAGGGGCGAGGCGCTGATCGTGGCGCTGCGCTGCGCCACCTTGCTGTCCCGGGGCCCCAAGTCCCGCGGCGCGGTCCGGGCCGCGGGACTGACCGATGCGTGGTCGCCCCCGTCGGAGTCCTCAGCCGAGGTGCTGGAGCACCTGCTGGCCAGTGACCTGGAGGGAGTGCGGGTCGCCGTGCAACTGCACGGCGAGCCACTGCCCGACTTCGTCGACGCGCTGGACTGTGCGGGTGCGCAGGTGATCCAGGTACCTGTCTACCGATGGGTGCTGCCGGAGGATCTCGCACCGCTGGATCGGCTGCTCACAGCAGTGTTGGACGGCGGGGTGGACGCGCTCAGCTTCACCAGCGCGCCTGCGGCGGCCAGCGTGCTCAGCCGGGCCGCCGAGCTCGGGGTGCTGCAGCCGTTGCTGCATCGCCTCCGCCGGGATGTCGTCGTCGCCTGCGTCGGACCGGTCACCGCGGGCCCGTTGGTGCTCCGAGACGTGCCCACCGTGCAGCCGGAGCGCTCCCGGATCGGCGCGTTGGTGCGTACGCTGTCCGAGACGCTGCCGTCCCGGGCGCCGCGGTGGCCGGTCGCGGGCCATGTGCTGGAGCTGCGCGGGCATGCTGCCGTGGTCGACGGGGAGCTGCGTGCCGTGCCACCGACCCCGATGGCCCTGTTACGGCTGCTGTCAGCCCGCCCTGGCCGGGTGGTGCCGCGCGCCGAACTGCTGTCCGTGATGCCCGCAGCCGGTGACGATGAGCACGCGGTGGAGACCGCGGTGGCCCGGTTGCGTACCGCCCTGGGCGCCCCACGGCTGGTGCAGACCGTGGTCAAACGTGGCTACCGGCTGGCTCTGGACCCCGGAGACTGCCGGTGAAGGCTTCGCCCCGTGAGTGGCGATACGAGTCATGACTCGTATCGCCACTCACGGGTGCGCAGCACACACGGTCGTTGTGGCCGCGCACGGCACCGCAGACCCCGCTGGCATCGCGGTGTTGCGGGCGCTGGTCGACGCGTTGCGGGCCCGCCTACCCGGAAGATCGGTGTTGCTCGCCTTCGTCGATGTACTCGGCCCTCGGGTGCGCGAGGTGGTCGCCTGCACACCCGGTCCGATCACCGTCGTTCCGGCATTCCTGAGTTCCGGCTACCACGTGCGGACCGATGTGCCGCGGGAGGTAGCCGGCACTGGCCGCCGGGACATCACCATCAGCGCTGCGATCGGCCCGGACCCGTTGCTGGTGGGAGCGATGGCCGACCGGCTACGCGCGGCCGGTTGGCGCCACGGCGACGCAGTGGTGCTGGCCGCGGCGGGCTCGTCGGATCCCCGGGCGGTGGCTGATGTGCGGGCGGCGGCCAGGCAGCTGTCCGGCAGGGTCGGCAGCCGGGTCCGGGTCGGTTTCGTGGCGACCGGAGCACCGCGGGTGACACCTCTGGTCGCTGGCCTGCGGGCGGCCGGGGAGCGCAGAGTCGCAGTGGCCTCGTGGCTGCTGGCTCCGGGGCTGTTCCACCGCAGGCTCGCTTCGGCGGGGGCCGACGTGGTGGCCGCTCCCCTGGGCGCGCATCCGAAGGTGATCGACCGCTTGACCCAGCTCGTTGACGCAGGCGCGCTGTTGCGCAGCGCGTGACAAGCAGCGAACCCACGCGGAATGGGAAGTCATCGGTCAGCAGACCAACGATTACCCGCAGGAGCACTTCGGTTTCGGGCAGGCGAACCAGTTCCACGCTCGACAGGTTGTCACCTGCGAGGGAGCTGTCGAGTTCCTTTCGCTCTGTGAAACGGGGCAAGCCGTAGTTCAGGCTGCGGGGTCGGTCACTCCGCCGGGGCAGCTGTGACGCTCGGTGTCCCAGCCGGCGCGCCGGGCGCCGGCCTGGTAGGCGCTTTCGTAGAACTGGAGGGCGGTGGCCTTGGGGTCGGTTTGTCGGCGGGCATCGTCGTAGGCCAGCACAGCGAGATGGCTGTCGCGTTGGGTGATCCATCGGGCGGTGGCTGGTTGCAGTGGCTCGTCGGCGAGTCCGGGTGGTTCCGGGGCGGTGTAGCAGTAGAACGCCGGGGCGGGGAAGGTGTCGTCGCCGAACCAGAATCCGGAGCTGATGACCTCCCGGGAGTAGGCCTCTCGGGTGACCGGGTCGACGCTGGTGGGTTGGTCGATGCGGCGGTCGGAGAACCGGGTGACTGCAAGGTCGAAGGTGTGCCAGAAGTGATGTACTGGGCTGATCTTACCGGAGAACCCGCTGGCGAACTCCTCCAGGATGAGGTTGATCTGGCTGAGCACATGCCAGTAGCGGGTGGCCCACATCGGGTCGTAGGCCCTGTGCTGGGTGTCCTCGGCGAATGGTGTGTCTCCGTCTGGCATGTCAAATGGGTGGGGGTGATCAATCCGCACGTCAACGCCAAGCGTGTTCAGTGCCTGCGTCATGGTCTGGTAGAACGACGCCACCGAGTGCCCGGCCAGTGGGAACGACACTGCCTGACCGGTGATCGAGCAGACCAGCAGTTGGTGAGCCACGAAGTCGAAGTCGATGGTGAAGATCGGGTTGCCACCCATCGGTCGGGTGGTGATGCCCCGCCCGGTCAGGTGGAATGGGACGTTCCACCAGTGATTACGTCGCACGCTGGCGGCTAGCCGGACCTTGCCCACCACCTGAGCGAACCGATGCACGGTGTCTTTGGTGTCGGCCCAAGCCTCCAGCGGCAAGGACGGAAACAACACCATGGCCTTGACCTTAACCCACTTAACCCCAAAGCAGCACCGCCCATCTGTTGCCGTCGGATCGCTGAACAAGACGGTCCACGACCACCTTCTTGATCTTGGTGCCACCCAGATCGATCCGCCGCGCAGCTCCGGCCGAGCCCTTGCATGCCATGGTCAGGCCCCATTCGCGCTACGTCATGTCTTCGAGCTGCTTTCCTTTCGTCTCCGGCACGAATCTCAACACGAAGAAGAAGGAGAGCAGCGCGAATGTCGCGTAAAGGCCATAGGCCAATCCGAGGCTGGTGTCGGCCAGGGTCGGGAACGTCGTGGAGATGAGGAAGTTGCTGATCCACTGAGCGGCCGCGGCGAGCCCCAGGGCGGCGGCTCGGATCCGGTTGTTGAACATCTCGCCAAGCAGCACCCAGACCGTCGGACCCCATGAGATCCCGAAGAACACGACGAAGGCGTTAGCCGCCATCAGGGCAATCGCACCAGCCGTGTCACTGAGCACCGGTTGACCGTTGACCAGGGAGACCGTGCCGAAGACGTAGGTCAGCGTGCCAAGGCTGACGAACACGCCCGCCGAGCCGATCAGCAGCAGCCGACGCCGGCCGATCTTGTCGATCATGGCGATCGCGAATAGCGTGACGACGATGTTCGTCACGGACGTCAGTACCGTGATGATCAACGAGTCGGCCTCGGTGAACCCGACCTGCTGCCACAACGTCGAGGAGTAGTAGAAGATCACGTTAATGCCGACGAACTGTTGGAAGACCGACAGCAGGATGCCCACCCAGACGATCGGCAGCAGGCCGAGGGCCGGTCCGCGCAGGTCGCGGAAGGTAGACCGGACATCCTGGACGATAGTGCGGCTGATCTCGCCGATCCGGTCCTCGACACCACTCTTGAGCACCTGGGACAGCACGGCGCGGGCCTCTTCGGTGCGACCGCGGAACATCAGGTATCGCGGGGACTCGGGTATCTGCAGCGCGAGGATGCCGTAGGCCATTGCGGGAACAGTGAGGGTGATGAACATCCACCGCCAGGCCGCTAACCCGAGCCACAGATCCTCGTTCGCCCCTCCCGCGGCGGTGGCCAAGAAGTAGTCCGACAGCAGCGCCACGAAGATGCCTGAGACGATGGCCAGCTGCTGCAGCGAGCCCAGCCGGCCGCGGATCACGGCAGGCGCGATCTCCGCGATATAGGCAGGGGCAATGACCGAGGCCGCGCCGACACCGAGACCCCCGACAATTCGCCAGAAGGTGAGGTCGTACGGCGAGAAGGCCAGCCCGGAGCCGATCGCACTGAGAAAGAACAGCACCGCGGAGAGCATCATCACCCGGATGCGACCGATCCGGTCGGCTAACTTGCCGGCGAGCCAGGCACCCACCGCGCAGCCCAACAGCGCAGAGGCCACGACGAAGCCAGTGAGCCCGGTGCCTATCCTGAATGTCGCGTGGATGGCCGACACCGCCCCGTTGATCACGGCGGTGTCGAAGCCGAACAGGAAGCCACCGAGAGCGGCTACCACTGCTAACAGGACCGCCCGCGCGGTGTCGTACTGCTCGGCCTTCGGCTCGATCGATCTCATGGCCCCACCCCGTGGCGATCAGTCGGAATCCACTCTGCTGTGATGCCTACCACGTGGCCATGTCAGGGAACGCTCACACAGTAACGTCGGCGCCTGATCTTTTCGGTGAGGTACTCGCAGTTCTAAGAACATTCCGTCCGCTTTGGCCGCTTCCGCGGCTGATATGGTGGGCCCTGGAAGCGTCGGGTGTAAGTTTATGCGGCCCTCCCGGACGGAACCCGCCATCACGCTGTTGATCTCGGCGGATATCACAGGAGCCAGTCACTGGATCGTCAAGTGGTCGTCCTCGCGCGCGGTCACGGCGTCCAGGTGTGCCGACAGGCAGGTGGGAAGGGTCGGCAGCGGATCGGGAATCGGCCTCACACTGGGATGACGGAGCCGGTGGCCCGGGTCTCGGCCACCGTCCTGGTCAGGTTAGTGAGTTACTACGTTCTGTACATGGTGAAGTAGAGATCGTGGGCGTAGCGGCGGGCCATGTCAAGGGTGATCACGGTGGGTCGCTCGGGCTGGATCCGGCCGAGATCTCAGTAGTCACATAGAAGTAATAATGTCTCATACTGCACTGTCGGGCGGGTATGCTGCGACGGTGCTGTTCTTGGAGTGCTCGTCCGATGCGGTGCATAGTTGCGGCGATCTCGTGCATGTAGTGCCGCTAGTGCGTAGACCGCCTTGAGACCGTTTTGTCTAGTACCCGCCGTGGCACCGGACAGTGTCCAGACCGTGACTCGCTGGGCATACGCTAGGCCATTTGGGTGGATTTTTGTTCTTCCCGGTTACATCACGGCCCATATCGCGATTGGTATCGTAACGTGTGAGAATTTTAAGGACAGGAGACGCGCCGGTGTCTTGCCTTGCCAGATGCGGTGACGGAGCCGGCCTGCGACGGTGGGGCACGTGGTCGCCCTTGATCAGCTGCTCTGCGCAGAGCAGCGGAACTTCTGTCCATCGATCAAATTTTTCACGTTCCGGAATTTCACTCGCCCCACCAGAACTATCAGTGCAGATACTCAACATTGGCCCTGAGTGTGCGATCGGACTACAGGGCAACTTACCGTACTATATCAGTCATATGCGACGAGGCGAGTCTCGCTGCAGTAATGAGACCTCCTTTCTTGGACCGATCTGACGATGATAGGGGTATAGAGATGTCATCAAAAAACCTGGCGACTGTGGTCGTTCCTGAACTTGTTCAACTCGCCGAGGCGGCGCGTTATGACCTGTGTCCTCAATTTGTTGGCGTGGCCGCGTGTAGCGCACTTGTAGGTGAGCGTCCACACGTAGTCGTCCAAGGCATTGCGCGTCTTCGACGACATCGAGCGCCGGTAAAGTTGCTGCAGAAGCTAGCGGTGCCTATACGTGAGATCGCCTCGTTCGGGCAGTCACTTCTTAACCAGGTGATCAAATTCGGTATCTGTGCTGGTAGCGGTGGCGGCCTGAGTGTGACCCTGGTCACATTAGCGGTGATTATCCTCTGTCACGGGGATCCGACTCCGGCTCCGACTCCGACCCCTATACCCTTCTGAGCCGTCCCAAGTTTGCTGGAGACTCCGTCCGGGTACGTACGTCTTAAGGCCGCTCATCCCATGTCTGGCACCATCGACCGGGTGTCGCGAGAGTGGACCAGGCCGGTCAGGAGTTCACGGAAGGTCTAGGGCAGACTGCTCAGCATGATGTTCGGGGGTCGGCGGCTCCGGGTTTGGATGGGATTGCTGCTGGTCCTTGTGGCGACGGGCGGGGGTGTGGCCTTCCTTTTCTACTCCTACTTCCGCAATCGTGACTCGGCCGAGTCGTTGGTTTCCACGCTTCTCGCCGTGGCGACTGCCGCGGCCGGCGCCGTCGCTTGGCTGTGGGAACGGGGGGATCCCCCGTGGTTGCGCGATTGCCGTTGGAGCGGGCGGCGGATGAGCTGGCCAAGCAGCTGCGTCGGCAGTGGGAGCAAGCTGCCGCCGAGCGGAGGTTGACCTCGGCGCCGATTCCCGTTCAGTGGCGCTGGTCACGTCGGCAGGTGACCAGCCCGATAACGGAGGTGGTCGGTGGGCTTGGCAGGAGGGGGTTCGGGCCGTTGCCGGGGATGGCGGCGGTCACCGCGGAACAACTGAGTTCCGGTGGTCTTAATGATCTTCTCGGGGTGTACGGCGGTCTAAGCTCTGGGCGGTTGGTTATTCTTGGCGAGCTGGGCTCGGGTAAGAGCGGCGCCGGGATTTTGTTGCTGCTTGACGCGTTGACCCATCGGGCCGATTTGTCGGCCGAGGATCGGGTGCCGGTGCCGGTGCCGGTGCCGGTGCGGTGTGGTCGCCCTGCAGGGCTGGGACCCAATTGATGAACCCTTGGCCGAGTGGCTGGCCGCCCGACTGGCACGTGACTACGCCCTGCTGCGGGCACCGGAGTACGGCGAGGATGCCGTAATGCGTCTGATCGAGGGCGGTCACCTGGCGGTGATCTTTGATGGGTTCGATGAGATGCCCGAGGAGCTGCGCTCAGAGGCGCTGCAGGCACTGGATGAGCAGGCCACTTTCCGACTGATCCTGCTCACTCGCAGCGATGAGATGGTAGCCGCAGTCAGCAGTGGTCACCTGCGAGGCGCGGCGGCGCTAGAACTCATGCCGATCGGTCCCAGCCAGGCGGCTGATTATCTGGCCAGTTGTCAGATCGACCCACCCCCTGTCCCGTGGCAGCATTTGATTGATCATCTGAGGGAGCACCCCGATGGTGTTTTGGCGCAGGCGTTAGATACCCCTCTGGAGCTGACTCTAATCCGGGACAGCTATGGTCCCGAGGAAAAGGTTGATGAGCTCATCGATCTCGATGGTAGTCGATTCGGCAGTGTGAAGGCCATCGAAGATTATCTTGTTGATCGGGTATTGACTGCTGCGTACGTCCGACGCCCGGGCCAGCCGGTCGCGCCGTACACCGTTGATCAGGCACGGAGATGGTTGGGGCAGTTGGCCCGCCGGATGAAAGAGGAAGAGACACGCGATCTGGCGTGGTGGCGAATTCCGCGCTGGGTGCCGGCGTGGCCTCGTGCTTTTGTTACGGTGGTCGCCATGAGTCTTGTTTCTGCGTTTTTGGTCGGGCCACTAGCTAGGCTTGCGGTCCGCATGCATCTTCTTTCTGTATTCGACGCCGGCCCTCTGGGTACGCCCGGAGCCTTCTTTGCCAAAGCGCTCGGATTTGGGTTCCTATTTGGGCTCGGACTGTTATTCATGTTGCCAACCGGCGGGGCTTCTAAAAAGGGGAATCAACCCCGGTGGACCAGAGCTGATATGCTTATGATTCCACTTCTTGCGGTCGGAGTCGGGATCGGGGTCGGACTTGAGCGCGGACTTCTTATGGGCGGATTCGAGTACGGGCTCGTGGGCGCACTCATGTCTAGTTTCGTGGTCGGATTTGGGTTTGTCCTCGGCGGAGCACCGTCCCGGCAACTGGGTTGGCTGCGATGGAGCAGAACCGATACCCACAGAAATCTCCTCACCGGGCTCGTAGTCGGGCTCGCGTCCGGGCTCGTGGTCGGGTTCGGGTATGGGCTCGTGTACGGGCTCAAGCTCGGGATCACGCCTGGATTCATAGTCGGAATTGGATACATGTATGTGATCATCCTCGGTGGGCGATCTTCCCCGCAGCGAGCTCAGTCCCCATGGGGCAGCGCTGATATCCCCACAACTCTCCTCATCGGGCTCTGCATCGCAATCGCGAGCGAAGCCGGCTACGGAATCGTCTACGTTCTCATAGTCATACTCGGCGGACGATCTCCTCTGCAGCGGAGTCGGCCCCGGTGGAGCAGAACCACGACCCCAAGGACTCTCCTCACCGGGATCATGGCCGGGGTCGTCCTCGGGCTCGTGTTCGGACTCACGCACGGACTCGGGTTCAAGCCCCTCCCCGAGCTCGTGCTCGGGCTTGCCTTCGGGCTGGCGGTCGGGCTCCTGCTAGGACTCAGACAACCGCCGACGGAGGCCATTAGTCCGCTCGATGCCCAGTCATTGTGGCGCAGGGAGCGTCGATTCGGGCTCGGGCTCGGAGTCGGGCTCGGACTCGTGGTTGGGCTCACGGGCGGGCTCGCGGACGGCCTCGTGTTCGGACCCAGGGCTGGGCTCGTGTTCGGGTTCACGGGCGGGCTCCTGGCCGGGCTCGGTTCAGGGTTGATGTCTTCCGCCGCTTGGACGGCTACGCTAGCCAACGTACAGCTGTGGCGTCGGGGCGAGGCTCCGGCGCGTCTGCTGCGGTTTCTTGAAGATGCGCGTCAGCGTCAGATCCTGCGCACGGTCGGCCCGGTGTATCAATTCCGGGACGCCCGGCTCCAATCTCGGCTCGTCGAGGCGTGCGAGACCGTGCCCGGAAAAGAACTGGACGAGGGTCCTGGCTCGCGTCTCGTCTAGAGCGTCGATGACGGGAAAGGTTTCGCCCTGACCTTGCGCCACTTCCCCGCCGTGGTGGCCGGCGAGACCGCGCTCGGGGTCTGCGTGCTAGTCATCGTGCCTTTCCTGACCGGCTCAGCCCGCGCCCCAGCCGGTGACGGGGCGGCTCCCACCGTCGACGGCAACACCCTCGCCCCGAGACGGGAGCAGATGCACGTGCATTGACGATGTGGGTGATGCGCGCTACCTTATCCCATTGATGCACGCGAATGTGCAGGTGCACGAGTATCCGTTGTACACGCCCCGGACCTGGCGCCGCCATTGCTCGGTGACTCGCACCGGAGCACCTGCCGTCCGGAGGCGTTTCATGCGCATGCTAGGACCGTCGCGGTGTCCGACGGTGGCACCTCGCGCGGGTGTCCCCCCGTCACCAAGCCGGCCCCGCACGTTCCGCCCGGCGTGGTGGGCGTTCATGGGGGCATCGGTGGCGCCACCGCCTATCTTCCCGCCTCCAGAGCCGGAGCCCGCCGCTACCACAGGTTCCGTCGAGCACCGCGAGGGGGAACTCGACGTCGGGCACTGCGCCCGGCTCCCCGCGCTGATCGCCAACGGCCCTCCATCAGTCATCCGAGTGCGGGTGGTCCTGCTGCCACACGCCACGACCGAGCCCGCTGACACCCGGCCCACCAATCGCCGCGCAGGAAGGGTCAACGACATGAACCGAGAAGAGTCCCCGCGGCATCATCTGGCCCAGAATGACGGCACCATTCATGCGATCACCGCGAGCAGGCAGTGGCATGACGCTGAGCTCGCGATGAAGGTAGCCCGACATAGCTTCGAGAGATGGCTTGTCGCCGACCACGAGGACACACCGTCCCTTGCCATCATGCACGCTCACCACACACGTGTGGCCGTGCACGAGGCGGCGCGCACCATCGCCATGCTCATCGAAACTTTGGGCTCCGATGCCTCTGCGCTGATCACCACCTCGGCACGGCGCACCAACATCCTCCCCGAGCGCCGGTGAAATCCCCACATTTCTCGTCCAGCACGGAGCGCGTCGCCGTGCACCGGCACCAGCGAGCCCAGGTTCCATCGCAGCACTGCCGGCTCCCGCTGGAAGCTACGGGTGCGCGCAGTCTCTTAGCGGCGTGGGGGAGAGGGCGCGGATACCTCCCAGGCGCGGGCGTAGCGGCGGGCGCCCGGGTGGGTGTCGCGGCTACGGTAGACGACGTAGGGGCGGGTCAGGTAGCCCAGGGGTGCGCTGAACACGTGCACCAGGCGGGTGTAGGGCCAGCCGGCCAGCAGGACCAGCACGATCAGGGCGTGGATCTGGAAGCTGATCGGGATGCCGACCATCAGTTCCGGCCGTGGATCGAGGGTGAACAGGCTGCGGAACCAGGGTGACACCGTCGCCCGGTAGTCGTAGCCGCCGCCGATCAGGTTACTGCCGACCGTGTTGAGCATCCCGGTCACGATCGCGGCGGTCAGTAGCAGGTACATGACCTTGTCGATGGTGGTGGTGGCCTTGCGCACCGCAGGCACGGTGGCCCGCCGGTACAGCAGGATCGCCAGGCCTGTGACGGTGGCCAGGCCGGACAACGTGCCGAAGGACACCGACATCAGGTGGTAGGCATGCTCGGTCACGCCCATAGCCGCGGTCCAGCTCGCTGGGACAGCGATGCCCAGTACGTGCCCGCCGAGCACCGCCAGCAGCCCGAAGTGGAACAAAGGGTTGCCCAGCCGGAGCAACCTGCTCTCGTAGGACTGGGAGGACCGGGTGGTCCAACCGAACTGGTCATGCCGGTAGCGCCAGAGGTGGCCGACCACGAACGAGGTGAACGCCACATACGGCACGGTCAGCCACAGCAGGGTGGTCACCGGCGTCCTCCCCGGTGTTCCTGGAGCATCGGGTCCATCGCGAACGGCTCCAGGCCCACCTCCTCGTCCGGCGGCCCCTGCGCGGCCAGCTCGGCGACCCGGCGCCGGTCGGCGACGTTGAGCTCGGGCAGGGTGGCGCACACCGCATCGAGCACCGCCCGGTAGGGCGACTCGCTGTCGTGCAGGGACAACCTCAGCAGCTCCACGACCGGTCGGTACTCCATCAGTAGCCGCCGACCGGCCACCGGGTCGACGGTCGCGGCGAATTCCAGGACCACCGCGAGATGATCCGGCAACTCGCGGCCACCCAACGTGACCCCCGCCGCGCGGTAGGCGTGCTTGAATCGCAGCAGCGCCATGCCGCGTTTACGCGTGTCACCGTAGGCGTAATAGCTCAGATGCAGGCAGTGGCGCCGGCGCAGGTCGAAGGTCTCCACGTAGTAGCTGGCCAGCTCGATCGGCGGTGTCCGGCGGATGTGGTCCACGAAAGACACCAATGCGGGTCCGGTCGGCGCGGGCAGCGATCCGGCTCCCGCGCGCAGCTCGTCAACCATGCCCAGGGTCTGCTGCGTCGGGTAGTCCAGCAGCAGCGCGGCGATCCGCCACGCCATGCGCTGATGCAGCTCGGTCTGCTCGTCGGTGGGCGCTTGGGCCTTTCGGTGGCCTGGCCAGGCCGGGCTCATCGGGTTGGTTCCGTCACGGGCATTGGCTCCGTCGCTGTGCCACGTGCTGCACCATTGGTCTGCGGCGTGGCGGCGAACAGGCCATTGGTGCTCTTGCCGTCCCAGTTGAGCAGGTTGATCCGGCGTGTCTTGTCCGCCGGCGCCGCGGCACCGTTGCCGTCGGCAGGCTGCTGCGTCAGATGGAACTTGTCGTCCATGACGTCGAACGCGGTCATGCCCGGCCCACCGTCGGAGTCCAGGCTGCACCCGGTGGCCAACGCATCCAGCCGGTGCGCATCCGAGCCGGCCGCACTGGGGATGACGTAGCGATGCTCGTACTTGGCGATGGCCAGCAGCCGGTACATCGCCTCGATCTCGGTCGGCGTCAGGCGCACCGACTCGGCGATCTCCGGTCGGACCGGCTCCCCGAGGTTGACCCGGCGCATGTGCGCGCGCATCGCGGCCAACCGCTGCAACGCCGCACGCACCGGCCCGACATCGCCCGCGGTGAACAGCTCGGCCAGGTACTCCACCGGGATGCGCAGTGCGTCGATCGCACCGAACAGGTTGTCGGCGTTCTCGCCGTCATGCCCGGTGTTAGCCAGCACGTCCACCACCGGGGACAGCGGCGGCACGTACCACACCATCGGCATGGTCCGGTATTCCGGATGCAGCGGCAGCGCCACCTGGTAGTCGACGATCAGTTTGTACACCGGGGACGCCTGCGCGGCCTCGATCCACTCCTGGGAGATCCCGGCTCGCTCGGCCTCGGCCACCACCCGCGGGTCGTGCGGGTTGAGGAACACGCCCAGCTGGGCCGGGTAGAGATCCTTCTCATCGGTCACCGACGCGGCGGCCAGCACCGCATCCGCGTCATAGAACACCACGCCGATGTAGCGCAGTCGCCCGACGCAGGTCTCCGCGCAGACCGTGGGGATGCCCACCTCCACCCGCGGGTAGCAGAACGTGCACTTTTCGGCTTTACCGGTCTTGTGGTTGAAGTAGATCTTCTTATACGGGCATCCCGTGACACATTGCCGCCACCCGCGGCAGCGATCTTGATCGACCAGCACGATGCCGTCCTCGCTGCGCTTGTAGATCGCGCCGGACGGGCAGGACGCCGCACACGACGGGTTGAGGCAGTGCTCACAGATTCGTGGCAGGTAGAACATGAACGTCTGCTCGAACTCCAGCTTCACCTGGTCGGAGAGCTTGGCCAGCACCGGGTCACGACCGACCTGCTCGGGACCGCCGCCCAGGTCGTCGTCCCAGTTGGGGCCCCAGGTGATCTTGGTGTCCTCGCCGGTGATCAGCGACGTGGGTCGGGCCACCGGCGTGGTGTCCATCTTCGGTGCGGACAACACGTTGTCGTAGTCGTAGGTCCACGGCTCGTAGTAGTCGGACACTTTCGGCAGCTCGGGGTTGGCGAAGATGTTCAGCAGCCGCTTGAACCGGGAGCCTGAGCGCAACGTGAGCCGGCCGCGCTTGGTCAGCGTCCAGCCGCCCTTCCAACGCTCCTGGTCCTGGTACTGCCGTGGATACCCCTGCCCTGGTCTGGTCTCCACGTTGTTGAACCACACGTACTCGACGCCGCTGCGGTTGGTCCACGCCTGTTTGCAGGTGACGCTGCAGGTGTGGCAGCCGATGCACTTGTCCAGGTTCATCACCATGGCGAGTTGCGACATGATCTTCATCAGTAGGTCACCTCCTGGCTGCGGCGACGGATGGTGGTGACTTCGTCACGCTGGTTGCCGGTCGGGCCGTGGTAGTTCAGTGCGAACGACTGCTGGGCGTAGCCGCCGATCAGGTGCGTCGGCTTGATCATCAGCCGGGTCAGCGCGTTGTGGATGCCACCGCGCTTGCCGGTCTTCTCGGTGCGTGGCACGCCCACGGTGCGCTCCTGGGCGTGGTACATGAATACGGTGCCCTCGGGCATCCGGTGGCTGACGATCACCCGTGCGACCACGATGCCGTTGCGGTTGATCGCCTCGATCCACTCGTTGTCGGTGACGCCGATCCTGGCTGCGTCCACATCGGACATCCAGATGGCCTGGCCACCGCGGGAGAGCGTGAGCATGTGCAGGTTGTCCTGGTAGGTGGAGTGGATCGACCACTTCGAATGCGGGGTGAGATACCGGACGGTGATCGACCGTTGCCCGTTGAGCCCGGGGTTCGCACCGATGTTCGGCTCGCCGAAGAGCGCTGTCATGTCCAGCGGCGGTCGGAAGATCGGCATCTGCTCGCCGAGCTCGGACATCCAGTCGTGGTCGAGGTAGAAATGTTGCCGGCCGGTCAGCGTGTGCCACGGCTTGAGCCGCTCGGTGTTGATGGTGAACGGTGAGTAGCGCCTTCCGCCGGTCTCGCTGCCCGACCACTCCGGCGAGGTGATCACCGGCACTGGGCGGGCCTGGGTGTCGGCGAAGGTGATCCGCTTGCCCTCGCTTTCCGCGGCGAGGTCGGCGAGCGCGGTACCGGTACGCCGCTCCAGGGTGCGGAAGCCCTCAGTGGCCAGTCGTCCGTTCGTGGTGCCCGACAGTGCCAGGACGGCTTCACAGGCGTGAGTGTCCTTGGCCAGTGACGGCCGCCCGGCAGCCATCCCGGAGAGGACCGCGCCGTTGACCGCTTTGAGATAGTCGACCTCGGCGTCCGGGTGGACGGTGACACCCTTGGTGGTCAGGCCGACGCGTTCCACCATCGGACCGAGGGCGGCCATCTTGTCCCCGATCGCCGCGTAGTCGCGTTCCACCACCACGATCCGGGGCATGGTCTTGCCGGGGATCGGCTCGCACTCGCCGGCCTTCCAGTCCAGCACCCGCCCGCCGGGCTGCGCGGTGGCATCGGCGGTGTCGTGCTGCAGGGGCACGGCCACGACGTCGCGGCGCACGCCGAGGTGCTTCTCAGCCAGCCAGGAGAAGCCCCGGGCGATCCGGTGGAACGCCTCGAAGTCGGTCTTGGACTCCCACTGCGGGGAGATCGCCGGGGAGAAGGCGTGCACGTAGGGGTGCATGTCGGTGCTGGACAGGTCGTGCTTCTCATACCACGTGGCGGCCGGCAGCACGATGTCGGAGAACAGTGTGGTGCTGGTCATCCGGAAGTCCAGCGACATCAGCAGGTCCAGCTTGCCGACCGGCGCCTCGTCGCGCCAGGTGACCTCGACCGGGCGCACCCCGTTGTGGTCGGAGGCCTGCAGGTTGCAGTCGGTACCCAACAGGTGGCGCAGGAAGTACTCGTTGCCCTTGGCTGAGGAGCCCAGCAGGTTGGCCCGCCACACGGTCAGGCACCGCGGGAAGTTCTCCGGGGCGTCCGGGTCCTCGCAGGCGAAGCGCAGGTGGCCGGTGGACAGCCCGTCGACGACATGCTGGGCGGCGTCCTTGCCCAGGCGCTGCGCCTCGTCGGCCAGATCCAGCGGGTTACGGTTGAACGTCGGGTAGCTGGGCATCCAACCCAGCCGGCTGGCCAGTGCGATGTTGTCCGCCGCGGTGCGCCCCGTGAAGCGTCCTTTCGCCAGCGGCGAGGCCATCACGTCAGCGGTGAACGGGTCATAGCGCCATTGATCGGTGGCCAGGTACCAGTACACGGTTCCCTGCATCTGCCGCGGCGGTCGTTGCCAGTCCAAACCGAAGGCAAGCGTCGACCAGCCGGTGATCGGCCGGCATTTCTCCTGACCGACGTAATGTGCCCAGCCGCCGCCGTTGATCCCCTGACAGCCGGTGAGCATCACCAGCGTCAGGAACGACCGGTAGGTCTGGTCGGAATGGAACCAGTGGTTGGTGCCCGCGCCCATCAGGATCATCGACCGGCCGCCGGAGCGCTCGGCGTTGTCGGCGAACTCCCGCCCGATCCGCTCCGCCGCAGCGGCCGGTACCCCGGTGATCGGCTCCTGCCAGGCCGGCGTGTACGGCTGCTCGGCGTCGTCGTAGCCGGTGGGCCAGGTGCCGGGCAAACCCGGCCGGTGCACCCCGTACTGGGCCAGCAGCAGATCGAACACCGTGGTGACCAGCCTGCCGGCGACCGTCCGGGTCGGCACCCCGCGGCGCAGCACTCCGGGTTCATCGGTGTCGAACCGGGGAAGGTGGACTTCCGCCGTGATTTCGCTGCCGTCGCCGTTCCTGGCGCCGTCGCCGTGGACGGTCAGCAGCGGGTCCACACTGTGCAGATCGAGGTTCCAGCGACCTTCCCCGGAGCGCGTGAAGCGGTGACCCAGCGAGCCGTTCGGGACCACCGCTGCACCGGTGGTCCGGTCCAGGAGCACGGTCTTGGACTCAGCGCCCTCGCCGGTATCGCCCAGATCCGCCGCGGTGAGGAACTTGCCGGGAACGTATGCGTCGCCCCGCTTGTCTAGAGTGATCAGGAACGGTAGGTCGGTGAAACGCTTGATGTAGTCGGTGAAGCGGGGTGTCTGGCGGTCGACGAGGAACTCCTTGAGGATCACGTGACCCATGGCCATCGCCAGCGCGGCGTCGGTACCTGGCCGCGCCGGCAACCACTCGTCGGCGAACTTGGTGTGGTCGCCGTAGTCCGGCGACACGACCACCACTTTCTGGCCCCGGTAGCGGGCCTCGGTCATGTAGTGGGCGTCCGGGGTTCGGGTGACCGGGACGTTGGAACCCCACATGATCAGGTATCCGGCATCGAACCAGTCGGCGGACTCGGGTACGTCGGTCTGGTCACCGAACACCTGCGGGGAGGCCACCGGAAGATCGGCGTACCAGTCGTAGAACGACAGCATCGCCCCGCCGATCAGCGAGATGAACCGGGCCCCGGCGGCGTGGCTGACCATCGACATCGCTGGGATCGGTGAGAACCCGGCGATCCGGTCGGGACCGTAGCGTTTGATCGTGTGCACATGTGCGGCCGCAGCGATCTCGGTAGCCTCCCACCACTCAGCCCGCACGAACCCGCCCATGCCGCGTGCTGCCTTGTACCGGCGGGCCTTCTCGGGATCGTCGACCACATCGGTCCAGGCCAGCACTGGATCCTTGAGCCGTTGCTTGGCCTCCCGGTACAACTCCAGCAGGGTGCCGCGCACATACGGGTAGCGCACCCTGGCCGGCGAATAGGTGTACCAGGAGAACGACGCCCCGCGCGGGCACCCGCGGGGCTCGTATTCCGGCTTGTCCGGGCCGATCGAAGGATAGTCGGTCTGCTGCGCCTCCCAGGTGATGATCCCGTCTTTGACGTAGATCTTCCACGAGCATGAACCAGTGCAGTTCACCCCGTGGGTCGAGCGCACCACCTTGTCGTATGCCCAGCGGTCCCGGTAGAAAACATCCGCCGACCGGCCGCCGATCTGGTGCAATGTGCGCAAATCGCCCGAGGCCTCCCCGCGTTGGAAATGCCTGCCGAGGCGCAGCAGGGAATCGGTGAGGCCGGTGTCCATTCCGGTGCTCGGGCGGGCATCATGCACAGGCGCCACCTCTTCGGGCGATAATCATTCAGGGGAGCTAGCCCGCTTACCCTAGTCGGTGGTTTCATAGCTCTCAAGAAGCAGCGCTGATGCTCACATCATCACCGGGATGAGGGTGCGAGCGACGTAACACACCGTTCACATTCCAGGTCTGTCAGGGAGTGCCAGTCAGTGCCTTGACCTGCTGTAATGAGTCCAACCCCGTGGGCAGTGAGCGATGGCCAGGGCACGGGTGACAGCCTTTGTGTTACACGGTTTCCGGATGATTTACATACTGTAATACGTCAGTTACCTCACGGCCCGTGATCGATGCTCCCAGGGGCTGACGGCGATCGGAGAGCGAGACTACGCCAGGTGCATCAGTGCGCGAGTTCGCCTTCAGGCGGTGCGGGCTGATCGAACAGTAAGCGTACGGTAGGTGTCGAAGGGTGAAGGAGAGTGGCGGTGAAGGAAATCCCCTCATCATCTCAGGAATTCTAGCTCCGGCTATTGTGGGGCCAGTGTCGATACTGCGGGAGGACGTGGCGGGCGCGCTTTTCACCGGTCTTGGACTCGGTGTCGTCAACGTCTCTGTCCGCCGCTCGCCGTACCGGAGTTGCGGCTGATCGGCGCGCGGTAGCGGCGCATCGGGACCCGTCCACCTTCAGCCGACACACCCTCGGTGCGCAGCCGGGCCAGTTGCTCGGTGGCGAGGTGTGCCGCGGGTGTCCCGTCGGCCCGCAGCACCCGGTGCCAGGGCAGGTCGTGGCCGTCCTCGGCGAGGATCCGGCCCACCAGCCGGGCCCGGCCGGGTAGCCCGGCGCGGGCCGCGACCTCCCCGTAAGCGAGCACCGAGCCCGCCGGGATAGCAGCTATCACGCCACGCACCCGCTCCAGATCGTCGATGTCCATCGCCGCCATCCTCCCCCGCCACGTTCTGTCGGAGTGGCGTGGTTGCATGCGCAGCGTGCCCATCCTGGTTCGTTCCGTAACCACGGTGCCCTCGCCGTCAGCCTGGGGGCCTGATGCCCGCCGAGTGCTCGAGCACGACGGCGGGCCGCTGCGAGTGTTGGGCGGCCCGGGTACCGGCAAGACCACCCTCGTGGCGGACACCGTCGTTGACCGGGTGCTTCGTGGGGTGGACCCCGAGCGGGTGCTGGTGCTCACCTCCAGCCGCCGGGCAGCCGCAGACCTTCGGGAACGCATCGTCGAGCGGCTTGTGGCGCGCGGTGTCACGCCGACTGTGCGGGAACCGCTGGTGCGCACCGTGCACTCCTACGCCTTCGCCGTGCTGCGCCTGCAGGCGTCGCTGCGGGACCTGCCACCGCCCCGGTTGCTCTCCGGACCCGAGCAAGACGTAGTGATCCGGGAACTCCTCGCGGGCGAGCTCCAGGCCGGTGGCCGGGGATGGCCGCCGCGGTTACGCCCAGCACTGGGCCTGCCGGCTTTCGCTGCCGAGTTGCGGGATCTGCTGATGCGTGCCGCGGAACGCGGGCTGGCGCCGGAGGACCTCATCACATTGGGTCGCACGAGCGGGCGCGACGAGTGGGTTGCTGCTGGGCGCTTTTTCCGCAGTTACGAGCAGGTGATGCTGCTGCGCGGATCCGTCGGCACCGCTGCCCCACAGGCCACTGCCCCTGCGCTGGACGCCGCCGAGCTGGTGTCGGCGGCGCTGCTGGTGCTCGACACCGACGCTGAGGTGGTGCGCAGGGAATCCGACCGGGTACGTCACCTGATCGTCGACGACGCCCAGCACCTCGACCCATTGCAGGCCCGGTTGGTGACCCGGCTCGGTGCGAGCGCGCACGAGCTCCTGCTGGTCGGCGATCCCGACCAGGCGATCTTCTCCTTCCGCGGCGCCGACCCCGGCCTGCTCACCACCGGTGGGTCTGCGGTCGTCCGGCTGCGCGCCGATCACCGGATGGCTCCGGCGGTGCGGGCCGCGGTATCCCGCCTCGCCAGCAGGCTGCCCGGCCCGCGTACCGACCTGCACGGCCCGGCCGGTGAACCACCCGGTGGGGAGGTCACGGTCTGCGTGTTCGGTTCCGCGGCAGCCGAGGCGTCCTGGGTGGCCGATCAACTCCGCCGCGCCCGTCTGCTGGACGGGGTGGCCTGGTCGGACATGGCGGTGCTGGTGCGCTCCACCGCGCTGGCGCTGCCGGTGCTGCGCCGCGCGTTACTCGCGGCGGGGGTGCCGGTGGCGGCACCGCGCGAGGAGCTCCCCGTGGCCCGCCAGGGTGCAGTGCTACCGATGCTCGGGGTGCTGCGCTGCGCGGTACGACCTGCGGCCCTTGACGAGGAGACGGCGGCCGCCCTGCTCACCTCCCCGCTGGGTGGAGCCGACCCCCTGGCGTTGCGCCGGCTGCGCCGTGAGCTGCGCCGCCGTGAGCTCGCTGCGGGTGGCGTGCGGACCAGCGGTGAGCTGTTGGTCGACGTGCTGCGAACGGACTACCGGTCAGCCAAGGGGAAGACCAGCGCGCTGGACGGGATCGAAGACCGCACCGCGGCACCGGTCAGCAGGCTGGCCAGCCTGCTGACCGGTGCCGCTCGTGCGGCCCGGCGGGGGGACAGCGCCGAGCAGGTGCTGTGGCAGGTATGGCAGGCCAGTGGGCTCGCGCAGCGCTGGGCCGCCATCGCGGCGCGCGGAGGCTCGGCTGGCGCGCAGGCAGATCGGGACCTCGACGCCGTGGTCGCGCTGTTCTACGCCGCCGCTCGTTACGCCGATCGGCTACCCGGCGCCGATGGCGGACCGGCAGGCGTACTCGGTTTCTGTGACTACCTCACCGATCAGCAGATACCCGGTGGCTCGCTGGCTGCGCACTCCCCACAGGGCGAGTCGGTCACTCTGCTCACCGCGCATGCCGCAGCCGGCCGGGAATGGTCATTGGTCGCGGTGCCAGGAGTGCAGGAGGGGAGTTGGCCCGACCTGAGGCTGCGGGGCTCCCTGCTCGGTGTGGAGCACCTGGTGGACACCACCGCGGGTATCGAATCCACCACGGTCTCGCGCACCGCGCCGCTGCTCGCCGAGGAACGGCGGTTGCTGCTGGTGGCCGCCAGTCGAGCCCGGTATCGGTTGCTGGTCAGCGCGGTGCGCGGGGAGGACGAACAGCCCTCGCGGTTCCTCGACGAGCTGGAGGGCGCCGACGCGTCACTGCACGAGCGACCGGTGGCCCAGCGGGAACGGGGCCTGCGCCTGCCCGAACTCGTCGCCGAGCTGCGCCGAGTGTGTTGCGATCCGGCTGAAGGCGCCGGGCGGCGGCGCAGCGCCGCGGCTGGTCTGGCCCAGTTGGCGCAGGCCGGCGTGCCCGGCGCGCACCCCGATTCGTGGTACGGGCTGGGAGCGCCGTCGAGCCACTCCCCGTTGCGGCTGCTGGGCGAGCCGGCCCGGGTGTCACCGTCGCTGGTGGAGCTGGTGTCGAGCTGTCCGTTGCGCTGGCTGCTCACCCGCCACGGCGGCGAAGACGTCCGGGCGCTGGCAGCGGTCACCGGGTCGCTGGTGCACAGGTTGGCCCAAGCAGCCGCGGCCGGGGCCACCGCCGAGCAGCTGGAACAAGCCCTGGCCCAGGCCTGGGTCGGCGTCGACGCGGGTGCGCCGTGGTACTCCCGCGCCGAGCAGCAGCGGGTGCGCCAGATGGTCGGGATGTTCCGGCAGTGGCTGCGCGACAGCCGCAGCGAGCTCACCGAGGTCGGTTGTGAACAGGAGATCGAGGTACAGATTCCTCCTGCTGAAAGTCCGGGTGACGGTCCCACTGACGGGACCGCCGTACTGCTTCGCGGGCGGGTCGACCGGCTGGAGCGCGACCGCCACGGCCGCCCGGTGATCATCGACGTGAAGAGCAGCAAGGCCTCGGTCAGCAGGGAGGCCGCCGAGGATCACGCGCAGCTGGCCGTTTACCAACTGGCTGCGGCGCACGGTGCCTTCACCGAACACGGCCTGTCCGCGGAACCCGGCGGAGCCTGCATCGTTCAGGTTTCCGCCCGCACGGCCGCCTCGGTGCAGCGCAACCAGCAGCCCTTGGATGTGCCCGCCCTGGCTCGCTGGCACGACATCGTGCACGAGGCCGCCCGGCGCACCGCGGGGCCGGAGTTCGTCGCCACTGACAACGGCGACTGCAAACGGTGCCCCTCGAAGATCGCGTGCCCGCTGCACGACTCCGGCCGGCAGGTGACGGGATGACGGCAGCGCCGGGGGAGTGCGTGGGGCCTGCGGGCTGCATAGGGCCCACTGAGCTCGCTGCGGAGCTCGGTATCGCGTCCCCCACCGCGGAGCAGGCAGCTGTCATCGCCGCCGACCCCGACGGCCCGACCCTGGTGGTGGCCGGCGCCGGATCGGGTAAGACCGAGACGATGGCGGCCCGGGTGGTGTGGCTGGTCGCCAACGGCTATGTGAGCCCTGAGGCCGTGCTCGGCCTGACATTCACCCGCAAGGCAGCCCAGCAGCTCGCCGAGCGGGTCCGGGCGCGGTTGCGTCGGCTCGCCGGCTCGGGGGTGCTGGACCGGCTTGACCCCACCGGGCAGCGCAGGGCCGCGGTGCTTGCCGGCGACGTTACCGTGCTCACCTACCACGCCTACGCTGGCCGGCTGGTGGCCGAGCACGCGCTGCGGTTACCCACTGACCCGGGCGCCCGGCTGCTGACCGAGACCGGCGCGTGGCAGCTCGCGCACCGGGTCACCGCCAGTTGGGAAGCGGACCTCGATCTGGACGTCAAGGTGCCCCATACGGTCACCGGGTGGGTGCTCGGGCTGGCCGGGCAGCTCGCCGAGCACCTGTGCGAGCCGGCGCAGCTGCGGGAGTCCACCGAGGCGTTGATCACAGCGTTGGTCGCAGCTCCACCCGGCCGGCGCCAGCGGGGCGCGCTTCGCGCCGACCTCAAGCCCGTGGTGGAGAGTCAGCGGTCCCGGCTGGCGATACTGCCGCTGGTGGAGCGCTACACCGAGCTCAAACGGCGCGAGGGGGTACTCGACTTCGGTGACCAGATGGGCATCGCGGCCAAGCTGGCGCGCGATCATGCGGAAGTGGGCGTAGCTGAGCGAGCTCGTTTCGGCGCCGTGCTGCTCGATGAGTACCAGGACACCGGGTATGCCCAGCGGGTGCTGCTGCGGTCGTTGTTCGGCAGTGTCGCGGTGCCCGGGGTGACCGGGCGCGCGATGCCGGTCACCGCGGTCGGCGATCCTTGCCAGTCGATCTACGGTTGGCGTGGCGCTTCTGCGGCCAACCTGCCGCGGTTCACCACCGACTTTCCCCGCGCAGCCGGGACCCCGGCCACCACCTGCGGCCTGCTCACCAGCTTCCGCAACCCTCCCGAAGTGCTCGCGGTGGCAAACGCGGTCTCCGGTGAGCTTCGCGGTGGGGCGGTGCGGGTCGGCGAGCTCCGCTGCCGGGACGGTGCCGAGTCCGGCGAAATCCGCTGCGCGTTGCTGTCCGACGTCCGTGCTGAGGTCAACTGGGTTGCTGCTGCTGTTGCCGACCGTTGGCACCGGGCAGCGGTCGACCGGGGCTCCCCGCTGACTGCCGCGGTGCTCGTGCGGCGTCGCGCGGACATGACGGCGCTGGCCGCCGCGTTGCGCGCCCGGGATGTCCCAGTCGAGGTGATCGGCTTAGGCGGGTTGTTGGACACGCCAGAGATCCGTGATCTGGTGAGCGTGCTGCGGTTGCTCGTCGACCCGCTGGCCGGTACTGCCGCGGTGCGGTTGCTGACCGGCGCGCGCTGGCGGATCGGCGCGGCCGACCTGGCCGCGCTGTGGGGTCGCGCTCGGGAGCTGGCGATGGATCACCGGACCCCGCTGGTTCGGGACTGTGCCGGTCAAGCCGCCGCGAGTCAGGGCGCCGACCCGGGGGCGGTGCTGGCCGCGCTGCCCGGAGACCTGCCCCGAGAAGCCGAGGACCAGGCGGGGCTGGTCGACGCGCTGGATTCGCCCGGCGATCCCAGCCGTTACACCGAGCTGGGCTACCAGCGACTGTGCACGCTGGCTGCCGAGTTGCGGGCGCTGCGGAGCCGGGTCACCCAGCCCTTGACCGACCTGGTCGCTGATGCCGAACGGACCTTGCTGCTGGACATCGAGTCGCTGGCCCGGCCCGACCCCGTCGGCCGGGCCCACCTGGACTCGTTCGCTGACGTGGTGGCGGACTTCGCTTCGGCTAGCCCGCTGGCGGGATTGCCCGCGCTGCTGGACTACCTGGCCACCGCCGAGGACGCCGAGGACGGTCTGGCGCCGGGTGAGGTCGAGGTCGCCCACGACCGGGTCCAGATCCTGACCGTGCACGCTGCCAAAGGTCTGGAGTGGGAGGTGGTGGCTGTCCCACACTTGGTGGACGGCGTGTTCCCGGCGGCCAAGAAAAGCTCATCATGGCTGCGAACGGTCACCGAACTGCCGGTACCGCTGCGCGGCGACCGCGCTGACCTGCCTGCCCTCGCGCTGCCTGCCGGCGCCGACCAGAAGGAGCTTGCCGAGGTGCTCTCGGGCCACGAGATGGCCTTCGACACCCGCAGGCAGACGGAGGAACGCAGGCTACTGTACGTCGCACTCACTCGCGCAGAGCACACCCTGCTGGTCAGTGGCCACTACTGGGGCGAGGCCGGGAGCGTACCCCGGTCGCCCTCTGACTTCCTGCTGGAAATCCGCGACGTCGAACACTGTGTGGTCGATCAGTGGGCCGAAACCCCCGGTGCCGGCGAGCCCAACCCGCTGGACACTGCACCGCGACAGGCGCCCTGGCCGGCCGACCCGCTCGGCGGACGCCGGGACGCGGTAGTGGAAGGTGCCCAGCTGGTGCGCGATGCGCTGGCGCTCACGCGCACCGATAGCCGCTCACCAGGGGATAGTGCAGAGGGTTGGCAACGCGAGATCGACGTGTTGCTCGCCGAGCGGGACGCCCGGCGCGATCAACAACAGGTCATGCTGCCCGCGCATCTGTCGGTCAGCCAGCTCGTGGAGCTCGCCGACGACCCATCGGCGCTGGCCGCGCGACTACGTAGGCCGCTGCCGTTCGCACCGAACCCGTTGGCGCGCCGCGGTACCGCCTTTCACGCATGGCTGGAACGCCGGTTCGGCGCCACCCGGCTGATCGATCATGATGATCTGCCCGGGGCTGCCGACGAGGGAGCCGCCCCGAACACCGAACTCGGATTGTTGCAGGCAGCTTTCCTCGCCAGCGAGTGGGCGGCGCGTAGCCCGCACGACGTCGAGGTTCCCTTTGAGACAGTGCTCGACGGGGTGGGTGTGCGCGGCCGGATGGATGCGGTGTTCGCCGACGTTGACGGTGGCTGGACAGTGGTCGACTGGAAGACCGGGACGGTGCCGGACGAGGATGCGCTGTGCGCGGTGAGCGTGCAGCTCGCCGCTTACCGGCTGGCTTGGTCGGCGCTGTCCGGAGCGCCGTTGAGCCGCGTGCGGGCGGTATTTCACTATATCCGTGACAACCGCACGGTGCGACCCGCCGACCTGCTCGATGGCAATGGCTTGCGGGAGCTGTTGCGCAGCATCCCCCTTGGTTGACCGCGGGCCGACCAGAGCGTGGCGATACGTGTGGTGGCGCAGCGTCGGTACCAGGGAGGCGTAGTCTCCGTAGGAGGTCGCCACCGACTACGTGTTTGAAAAGTAACTCCCCGGCTAGGTAGTCGACCCGGGGATTTACGTGCGACTACCGATTGCCGCAGGACCTTCCTCCTCGGCAGGGTATGTGATGCTGAATCGGTAATGCCGCCGATGAGGTGGTTTTCTGTGCCCGGGGTCTGCCGGGACTCACCTTTCCTAGGAGGACTTGATGTTTGATGGACTGAGCTTTGCGGAGATCGACGGGCAGCTCGTCGAGCTGTTGCCGGCGCGGACCGTCCTGTCGATGTTCAGCGCTGGTGGCCCCCGCGGTGGCGATACCGGTAACGCCGGCACGGGCGGCACCGGGGGTACCGGCGGCGCGGGCAGCGGCAAGGCGGCGCTCTTTGACAACTACTTCTACACCGAGGGAGACGTGACCAATACGCTCACCGGTGGTGTCGGCGGCACCAGTACTGCCGACGGCGGCGATGCTACTGGCGGTGCTGCTACCGGGTCCTGAGTCGACAGTTTTTCCCCAGCGATCGGATTATCGCTGGGGTGGGGGAGTTCACGGGGAGGGGCGGCCGCGCGGCCGCCCCTCCCCGTTTTGTTGTTTTCGCAATAGGTACTGGGGTGGCGAAAATATGGTGCAGGTCCTCGTCGTCTACGTACTCGAAAGCCAATTCCTCGGTTTGAGATCGACTGTTTAGGTAGTCCGCCGGGGGGAGTTACGTGTGGCTACTGATTGCCCCGTGACCCTACTGCGGGCAATGTATGTGGTGCTGAATCGGTATGCCGCCGATGAAGCGTTACTCGCCTCGGGGGTCTTCAACGTGGGAGTCACTGAGGTCACCTTTCCTAGGAGGATTCGATGTCTGATGCAGTGAGCTTTGCTGAGATCGACGGCCAGCACGTGGAGTTGCTGCCGGCCCGTACCGTGATGTCGGTGTTCAGCACTGGTGGTGGCGGCGGCCGTGGCGGTAACGGTGGCGAGGGCGGCAACGGTGGCGTCGGCCGGGGCGGCCTCGGTATCAACCTGATCAACCTCAACCTGTTCGGTGACCAGACCAACAGCGCCGGTGACGGATTCGGTGGCGCGGGTGGCAACGCTGATGGTGGTAAGGGTGGAGCTGTCGGCAGCTGAGTTGAGCCGGTTCCGCTAGCGATTGGGGCAATCGCGCGGCGGGCCGTCGAAAAGGGAGGGGTGGCCCGATCGGGCCACCCCTCCCTTCGGCGTTGACGCCAGGATCGGCTCCGTCGAATCAAGCCACGTCGACGTTCACGATAAATGCTCCGTGCGACGATCCAGGATAGGTTTCCTCGTTGAGTGAGTAGGTAAGATCGTATGCTCGCCGCTAAACGTCTACGTGGAGGAACTACGTGGACTACCGATTGTCGCATGGCCTACTGTGAGGCAGGTTGTGTTACCGAACCGAAAATGTCACCGATGATGCTGTGAATTTCATGCAGAAATCCACAGTGGACCATTTTGATCTTGGGTGGTGCCCATGCGGTAACAGGTGGACATACCAGCGGCTGATGTGATCATCCGCGATCTTCGGGCATTGCTCCCTGACTCTTTTTTTGGCTTTTGTATAAACCTCTGTCTGTCCCCGTAATATTGGGACAATCTCCCTGGGAGGTTTTGAATGTCTGAGGCACTGAGCTTCGTGAAGATCGACGGACAACACGTCGAGTTGCTGCTCGCTCGTACGGTGATGTCGCCTTGAGAACGACGTAGATCGGACCAGTGGAAACCCTCCGACATAGGTACTCGACGTGTCGGGTTCTCCGTAAGTTCTCGCTGGCGGCTACGTATTCGAAGAGGAGTCCGTCTCTAGGTAGTTCACCGGAGGAGTTACGTGTGACTACTGATTGCCACGTGGTATGGCCGCTGGGCAAGGTATGGGCAGCCGAATCGGCACTGCCACCGATGAGGTGTTCTGGCCCGGGTCACCGGGATCACCTTTCCTAGGAGGATTTGAATGTCTGACGCAGTGAGCTTTGCTGAGATCGACGGCCAGCACGTGGAGTTGCTGCCGGCCCGTACCGTGATGTCGGTGTTCAGCACTGGTGGTGGCGGCGGCCGTGGCGGTAACGGTGGCGAGGGCGGCAACGGTGGCGTCGGCCGGGGCGGCCTCGGTATCAACCTGATCAACCTCAACCTGTTCGGCGACCAGACCAACAACGCCGGTGACGGTTTCGGCGGCGCGGGCGGTAGTGGTAACGGCGGTACTGGTGGAGCCTTGGGTAGCTGAGTCGAGCCGACTCGATCAGGTGGCCACCTGATCGTGGCAATTCATTCGCAGGTGGAGGGGTGGCCGATGACGGTCACCCCTCCACCTGCGCGTCGGCGGGGCATTGACCACGCGTCGGTGAGGCATTGAACAGTGGTGATGATGTCGCTGTAGTCGTCTCCCGGGTGATCTGGCTGCTGGTCTCTATAGTCTCATCAGCTGCGAGCTCGATAATCCTTCTGGGCTAAGTAATACACCCAAAAGAGTTAGGTATAACTACTGATTGCCACAGGGGGGTCACTGTGGGCACGGTATGTAGCGCCCAGTCGGTACTGCCACCGATGCGGGGTACGTAGGCCCCAGGTCCGTCTGGGCCGCGGGGACGCCTTTCCTAGGAGGATCTATGTCTGACGCACTGAGCTTGGCCGAGCTCCACCAGCAGCGCGTGGAGCTGCTGCCACCGCGTACCGTGTTGTCGCTGTTCAGCGCCATTGGGGGTGGCCGTGGCGGCAACGGCGGACTGGGTGGTCCTGGTGGCGTCGGTCGAGGCGGCCTCGGTGCCAACCTCATCAACATCAACTTGTTCGGTGACCAGACCAACCTGGCCGGTAGCGGCGTAGGTGGTGCAGGTGGCGCCGGTGCTGGCGGTGTCGGCGGTGCCGCGTACAGCTGATGTCGCGCTGGTGCCACTGGTGATCAGGTGAATGCCGCCGTGAGCGTTGGCGTGGGAGGGCAGCCGGACCGCGGCTGCCCTCCCACGCAACAGGCGGTATGGGGCATGACATTACGCAGTTGCATCGGAGAAAATTAGGTGGCGGCGAGCTGTGCCTGCAGCGTTGGCCGTCGGTATGCTGGATGACATTAAGATAATGGTTGGTAACCGGTGGTGTTGTGGCCGCGGCGCTTTCGATTCGGCCAGGTTTCCGGTCCGGCCAGGTTCCGGCTCGACTCAGGGTTTTCGGTTCGGCTCAAGATCTTAGGTTCGACGCAGTGGGATTTCGAGTGGGGGAGGGCGTCATCGAAACTGAGCGCGTGATGATTGATTCTGGGTCTGTTGTCGGTGTGGCGCCGCGGTTGGCGGAGGGGGTTGAGCTGATCGGGGAGTATCAGGGGTCGGGTTTTCAGGAACCTCGTTACATCGTGCGTCGGGCCGATGGGCAGGTGATCCAGCTGCCCCGGTTGCTGTATCTGCTGGCCGCCAGTCTGGATGGGCGACGGGACTTGGCGCAGGTGGCGGGCGTGCTCAGCACCGAGTTCGGCAAGGTGGTACAGGCCGAGCAGGTGGCGTATCTGATCGACAACCGGCTGCGCCCACCGGGGATCGTCGCGGCCGATCCGGCAGCCGGGGATGTCGGATCGGGGCAGACCGGCGCCACACCGAAGATGATGGTGAAAGCGGATCCGTTGTTGGCGTTGAAGTTTCGGGCCGGCGTGGTGCCGGAGCGGGCGGTGTGGCGCATTGCCGGGTTTTTCCAGCCGATGTTCTGGCCACCGGTGATCCTGGCCTTGTTGGTTGCGTTCGTCGGTCTGGACGTGGTGATCATCGCGCAGGGTGGTCTGGGCCTGATCGTGCCCAGCGCGCTGGCGTTGGTTTACCAGCCGGCCTTGACGCTGCTGGTGTTGGCGTTGATTCTGGCCTCGGCAGCGTTCCATGAGTGCGGGCATGTCACCGCCTGCCGCTACGGGGGTGCCCGGCCCGGGAAGATGGGTTTCGGGCTGTATCTGGTGTGGCCGGCCCTGTACAGCACGGTCACCGACTCCTACCGGCTGGGCCGGGCGGGGCGGCTCCGGACCGACCTGGGCGGCGTCTACTTCAATGCGGTGTTCATCGCCGGCATGAGCCTGGCCTACCTGGAAACCGGGGCATCGTGGCTGTTGGTGGCCATCGTGGCGCTGCATGTCGAGACCGCGACCCAGTTCCTGCCGATGATCCGCCTGGACGGCTACTACATCCTCAGCGACTTGATCGGAGTGCCCGACCTGTTCAGCCGGATGGGGCCGGTGTTGGCGAGCATCATCCCCGGGCGGCCGACCCATCCTCGGGTGCAGGAGCTCAAGCCCTGGGTCCGCCGAACGATCACCCTGTGGGTGCTCATCGTCGTGCCCTACCTGGCGTACTGGTTGATCGGGTTCCTGATCGTGGTTCCCCGGGTGCTGCCGGTGGTGTGGCACAGACTGATCGGCTTGAGCCAAGCGGTGGGTGCAGCGGCGGGAGCCGGTCAGGTCTCATTGGCTGCCTTAGGTGTGGTGCAGATCTTTTTGCTGTTGCTACCGTGGGTGGGGTCTTTGCTGCTGCTGGGCATGATGATGCGCCGGCCGGTCCGGTGGCTGTGGACCCGCTGGGATCCGGTGCGGGTGTGCGCAAGGAGGTCGTAGTGCCAGTCGCCTCACGAGGCGGTGTATTCGATGGGGGCGCCTCGGTTGGGGGCGCCTTGGTGGGGGGCGCCTTGGGCGGGGGCGCAGACCGTGACGGAGTTCGGTGGGCCGTTCGAGCTGGTAGGGCGGTGATGATTCTGGCGGCAGCGGCGTTGCTGGCAGGGTGCCAGAGCACCTCGGCCGGGGGGAACTCCGGCACTGGTGGCACCGGCGGCGGTGGCATCAGCACCCCGGGCACCTGCCCCAGCGGTGGCAATGGTTACGGCGGCAACGGTGGCGACGCGAGGGGGGGCAGTGGCGGAACCGGCGGCAACGGAGGAGTCGGCGGCAACGGGGGCAGCGGGTATGGCGGTTGCGGCGGCAACGGCTATGGCGGGAACGGGGGCGATGCAAACGGCGGCGATGGCGTCGACGGCGCACCCGGTGGCAGTTCTCCCGACTCCGATGCGGTGACCGGTTCCGGGCGGCTGACCAGCCGGACGATGGACCTGTCCGGGGTCACCTCGGTGGTGGCGGGGGCCGATTTCGTGGTGCACCTGGCCAGGGGCGGCCCCGCCCAGGCGACGGTCAGGATGGATGACAACCTGGTCGATCGGGTCGAGGCCACCGTCATCGGTGACCAGCTACGCCTGGGGATCAAGCCGGGCAGGGGTGTCCGCAACGCTACGTTGACCGCCGAGGTCACGGTGGGCCGGCTTGATCGGCTGACCGCCACCGGCGCCAGCCGGGTCATGCTGAACCCGGCCCTGGCCGGCCCCGCGCTGCAGCTGGTTGTCGCCGGGACGAGCGCGGTCACCGGCCCCATCACGGTCGGTCAGGTACAGGCGACTGTCTCGGGGGCAGGCACCCTGGCGTTGTCCGGTCAGGTCCAGGACCTGCGCCTGAGCGCGGCGGGCGCCAGCACACTCCCGCTGTCCGACCTCATCGTCCGCCGCCTTGACGTGGTGCTGTCCGGGGCCAGCCATGCCACCGTCACGGTCAGCGATTCGTTGGCCGCTCGAGCTTCGGGCGCGTCGGTGTTGAACTACCGAGGCAATCCGACCGTCACTCGTTCTCAACGGTCGGGGGTGTCGTCGATTGTACGGGATTCACCGTAAGTAATTGACGACCATTGTTGCGTGATCGGACAATCTGCACTGAAAATGTTGAAGCGGAATGTCACCACATGAGTACGTACTGTTACCGAGCGCGGATCCTGCGATCCCTACTCGCACCAGTTATTCACTGTCTAAAACTTGTCGCCCATGGCGATCTCGTCACGGTTAGCATATGCTGACCTCAAGGGGGAGCTGGTCAGCTGTTGGCGCGACGCGGGGGGGCGTAGCCAATGTTTCAGAGGGGGCGGGGGCGGTCGATTATTCGCGCCATGCCATCAACTGTGCCCCCGACCAGCGCGTGTTATCGAGCGCGTCGGTCGGGTCAGCTATGAGGGCGGATTCCTGGAATCTCACCGGGCGTGACTCGGAGTTGCAGTTCATCGCCGAGCGTCTGGCCGGGGGGGAATCACGTAGTGTGGTCATCGCCGGCCCTGCAGGAGTCGGCAAGACGCGACTCGCGCGGGAATCGCTCGCGACTGCGAAACGCTGTGGTCGGGTGACGCGATGGGCGGCGGGGACCAGTGCGGCGGCCGCGATCCCACTGGGTGCCGTGGCACATCTGGTGCCAGCATTGGGGACGGTGTCAGATCCGTTGACACTGTTGCAACGCGCCGGCGCAGCGATCGCCGAGCAGGGCAAGGGCCAGCGGTTGGTCATCGGGATCGATGATGCGCACCTGCTGGATGAGCTGTCGGTGACGTTGCTTCATCAGCTGGCCTTGACCCGCGCGGCGTGCCTGGTGTTGACCGTGCGGACCGGTGAGGCTGCTCCCGATCCGGTGGTGACGCTGTGGAAGAACGGGTTGGCCGACCGGTTGGAGCTGGCGCAGCTGCCACGGGTGGACATGGACCGGTTGGTCACCGGTGTGCTCGGCGGCGTGGTGGACAGCCGTACGATTGAGCGGTTGTGGCGTGCCACCCGCGGGAACGTCCTTTTCCTGCGTGAGCTGGTGGAGGGTGGGTGCGAGACCGGTGCCCTGCGGATGCGCGATGGTGTGTGGCGCTGGGAGGGCCGGATGGAGCCCACCCCCCGGCTTCGGGAGATCGTCCAGGCCCAGCTGGGTGGATTGGGTGCCGACGAGAGGACCGCACTGGAGTTACTCGCCACCGATGAGCCGTTGGGTCTCGGGCGGGTAGCCAGCCTGATCAACCCCGAGGTGGTCGCGGTGCTGGAGCGTCGCGGCCTGGTGACCGTGGTGAACAGTGGCTGGCGGGCCGAAGTGTGGTTGGCGCACCCGATCTATGCCTCGGTGGTGCGCGACCAGTTGCCGGAGGCCAACGCCTGCCAGCTGCGCCGCCGGCTGGCCAACACCCACCTGCCCTGGAAGCGTCAGGATGATTTGCTGCGGGCCGGCTTGCTGCTGCTGGACAGTGACCAGCCCGGCGCACACGCCGGCCTGCTGGCTGATGCTGCGGTGCACGCGAACTCTCTGCTCGATCACGACAACGCCGCACGCATGGCCCAGGCGGCGATCGACGGCAGCGACGGCCGCGACGGTATGCGGGCGCACTTGGCGTTGCTGGAAGCGGTTCGATGGCAGGGCCAGCCCGATGAGGCCGAGCAGGTGGCGGCTGCTGCAGCGCCATTTGCCACCTCGGCGGAGGATCGGTCCCGTCTGGCTGTGGTGCGGGCGCTGAACCTGTTCTTCGGACTGGGCCAGGTGGCGAAGGCCGAGGCGATGCTGCACAAGGCAGCCGCCGACGCGGCTGACAACGAGATGTGCCGGCGCACCAGCGCGGTGCACGGTGTGCTCGCGTTCTTCGCGGGACGTCCGCAGCAGGCGGCAGAGTCCGGTGCGGAGATCCTGGCTTCAGGGGGGGTGAGCGCGGAGGCGGTGCTGTGGGCATCGAGCGCGACCGGCGCGGGCTTGGCCGCCCGGGGTCGCATCACCGAGGCGCTGTCGGCAGTGGCGGATGGCTGGGCGGCACTGGAGCGGTGCACGATCGAGCCGGAGATGGCGTTGTGCCGGCAGATCCTGGCTCATAGTGAGCTGTCGGCACTGTTGCTGGCTGGGCGCGTACGTGACGCCGTGGCTCGGGCCACCGCACTGCATGAGTGGTGTATGGCTGCGCCGCAGTGGGCCGGGGATTCCTTGGCGGCCGCCCATGTCGGGTGGGCGGCGTTGGCCGCCGGACGTCCGCGCACCGCCATCCGGTGGCTGGCTGAGGCGGTGGCCGGTCTGGGCCAGTGCGACCCGGGCGGCTTCGGGCAGCTGTGTATCGCGCTGCTGGCGCAAACCCACGCCCAGCTCGGCGATGCGGCCGCCGCGCAGCGGCTGTTGACCGGCAGTGGGGCCGGGCGACACTGCGCGGTGTTCGAGCCGGAGTTGCTGCTGGCAGAGGCGTGGCAGGCGGCCGCTGATGATCGCGTCTGCCAGGCGACTGATCTGGCACTGCGGGCCGCGTCGGTGGCGGCCGGGATGGGTCAACGCGCCGTCGAGGCGCAGGCCTTGCATACCGCGGTCAGGTTGGGTCGGGCCGGTCAGGTGGCCGGGCGGTTGCGTCAGTTAGCCGGGCAGGTCGAAGGCCCCCTGGTGAGCGCCTACAGTGCGCACGCGCAGGCTGCGGCCGCCAACGCTGGTGGACCGCTGGACGATGTGGCGGCCGAGTTCGAGACGATGGGGGTTCGCCTGCTGGCCACCGACGCCGCCGCGCATGCAGCAGCGGCTCACCTGCGTGCTGGTGACCGGCGTCGGGCCGCCGCCTCCACAGCACGAGCCGCAAGTCTGGCCCGAGCCTGTGAGGAGATCCGCACCCCTGCCCTGGAACAGCTGGCGCCGCGACCGCTGACCAGCAGGGAAGGCGAGGTCGCCAGTCTGGTCGTGCAGGGCATGAAAAACCAGGCCATCGCTGAGCGGCTGGTGCTCTCGGTGCGAACGGTCGAGGCCCACCTGGCCAACGCCTACGCGAAACTCGGCATCAGCAGCCGCGCCGAGCTAGCCCGAGCTTCTCCGGGCGGACTAGGCCTCACGTTCGCCCGTCATGGAGTCATATCGGCGCTATCCGGCCGTGGGGTGCACTGATATGTCTCCATGACGGGGGGTGGCGTGTGATCGTGTTGTTCGGAGCGAGTGGGTACACCGGGCGGCGGGTGGCGGAGGCGATGGTTCGGCGAGGTCTGCGGCCCGTGCTGGCCGGCCGCAGTGCCGGCCGGCTGGTTTCGCTGGCACAGCGGCTCGGCAAGCTGGACGTAGCGACTGCTGACGTCGGTGATGTGGCGTCGGTACGGGGGCTGATCGGCAGGGGTGACGTGCTGGTCAGTACGGTCGGCCCGTTTCTGCGGCTCGGCGAGCCGGCGCTGAGTGCGGCGGTCGATGCGGGGGCGATCTATCTCGACTCGACTGGTGAGCCCCCGTTCATCCGCCGCGTGTTCGAGGAATTCGGCCCGGTGGCCGAGCACACCGGGGCCAGCCTGATCACTGCCTTCGGACACGATTACGTGCCCGGCAACCTCGCGGGCGCACTGGCGCTGCGGCTGGGGGGTGGTGGGGTGCACCGGGTCGAGGTCGGATATCTGATGAGTGGGGCGGGCCGGGCCCAGGTGATCAGCCGGGGCACTTTCGTCTCGCTTGTCGGGATGGTCACCGAGCCCGGCTTCAGCTGGCGGGACGGGATCCGGCCGGAACCCAGCGGGTCGCGAATGCGGACCTTTCCGTTGGGTGGGCGGCAGTGCCCTGCACTGACCATCGGATCCACGGAGCACTACGCGCTGCCCCGGCTCGCTGGTCGGCCAGGTCTGCCCGAGGTGGATGTCTACCTCGGCTGGTTCGGCCCTGCGACTTCCGCGCTGCAGCTGTCTTCCCGGGTCATCCCGGTGTTGCTGGCGTTGCCCGGAGCGCGGTTCTTGCTGCGCCGGATCGGGCTGTTCGCGGTGCGTTGGGTCGCCCAGGAGCCTGATCCGGCCGCTCTGGCGCGCGTCACCTCACATGTCGTCAGCACTGCTTACGATGCGCCCGGCACCGTATTGGCGCAGGTGAACCTCGTGTCGGGCAATCCGTATCAGCTCACTGCGGATCTGCTTGCCTGGGGTGCCCAGCGAGCCGTTGAGCACGGGGTGTCTCGCCCTGGAGCGCTGGGTCCCGTCGAAGCGTTCGGCCTGGAAGCGCTGGAGGCCGGCGCTGCCGAAGCCGGCCTACGCCGCCTCTAGAAGCGCCCGGTCCACCGCGACGGCTGACGATTTTCTGAAGCTACGATGCCCCGGTGAAGGCCTGGGACACTGTCGGAGTCGGGGCGGTGATGCTCGCCTCGGGGATGGGAATGGGTTGGCTGCTCTGGCCCCATGCCGGCGGTGGAGATGTCCGCGCCGCTCGTGGCACCGTGGTGCAGGCGGTGCTCTGCGGTCCGTCCGACGCAAGAGACCTGTTGAGCGTCGAGTTGCTCGACGGCAGCGTGGTACAGGCACGGCTGGACGGCTGCGGTCACCAACCAGGTGAGGTGCTGAGTGTCGAGGTGCCCGATCCGCTGCCCGCAGGCGACGTGGTGGCGCGCCTGGCGGGGACCGGGGTGCCCACCGCCGCGGCGGACGGGCAGCGGATCGGTGCCGTCGGGGTGGGGGTCGCCGGGATCGCCGGCGCACTGCTGGCGTGGCGGCTGCGCAGCGACTCCAGCGCTGCCCGCCGTAGGGTGACACCATGACCAGCATTCCCTCTCCCATCGTTGAGCTGCACCGCGAGACACTGTCCAACGGGTTGCGGGTAGTGCTGAGCCCGGATCGGTCCGCCCCGGTGGTCGCGGTCGGTGTGCACTACGACGTCGGGTTCCGCTCCGAGCCGCAGGGCCGCACCGGTTTCGCGCACCTCTTCGAGCACCTGATGTTTCAGGGCAGTGAGAGTCTGGAGAAACTCGCGCACTTCCGTCATGTGCAGTCCTCCGGCGGCACATTCAACGGCTCGACGCATCCCGACTACACCGACTACTACGAGGTGGTGCCCTCAGCGGCGCTGGAGCGCGCGCTGTTCATCGAGGCGGATCGGATGCGGGCACCCCGGATCACCGCGGACAACCTGCGCAACCAGGTCGACGTGGTCAAAGAGGAGATCCGGCTCAACGTGCTGAACCGGCCCTACGGCGGATTCCCGTGGATCACGCTGCCACCGGTGCTCTATGACACCTTCCCCAATGCGCACAACGGATACGGCGACTTCTCCGAGCTCGAAGCAGCCACGGTGGACGACTGCGCGGCGTTCTTCGACGTCTACTATGCGCCGGGCAATGCGGTGCTCACAGTATGCGGGGATTTCCCCGTGGACGAAGCGGTCGAGCTGGTGCACCGGCACTTCGATGATGTCCCAGCCCGTCCGGTTCCGGTCCGGCCGTCGTTCGCCGAACCACCACCGGATCGGGAGCGTCGGCATCGGTTTACCGATCCGCTCGCCCCGCTGCCCGCTGTGGCCATCGGCTACCGGCTGCCCGATCCGACCGCCGGTTTCGAGAGCTACCTCGCCTACGAGGTGCTCTCCGCAGTGCTCTCCGATGGCGATTCCTCCCGTCTGGAGCAGCGCCTGGTGCATACTGACGCGCTGGTCACCGAGATCAGTGTGGGTTGTGGTCTGTTCGGTTCGCCATTGGACGCCCGCGATCCGGACACCTTCACCATCACCGCGGTGCACCCGTCCACCGTGGATGTCAACCGGGTGCTTGCCGCAACCGACGAGGAGATCGCGCGGCTCGCCTCGGATGGCCCGGATCCCGACGAACTGGCCCGGATCACCGCTCGGTGGGCCGCAACCTTGTTCAGCGAGCATGACAGGCTGGTCTCCCGCACGATGGCCATCGGCGCCTTCGAACTGCTGCACGGGCGCGCCGACCTGATCGCCGAGCTCTCGGCCATGGTGGCCGCGATGACCCCTGAGCAGGTTGCGAGCGCGGCTACCACGCTGCGCCCGGATTCCCGCGCGGTGTTGATCGTCGAACCGGCGAACGCAGGAGGGCAGGCGTGATGGTGCACCGCAGCGCCGAGCAGATCGGCAGGACCGATGTAGGGCCGCGTCCGCTACCGCCGCTGGGCCCGCCGCGTGCCCCCGACGCACCGCCGGCTGTGGACACCGTGCTGGACAACGACTTGCGGGTGATCGCGGTGCGGCGGCCCGCGGTGCCGATGGTGGAGTTGCGCCTGAGGATCCCGTTCGGCGGGACGCACCGGACTCACCCGGCCTGCGCTGAATTGCTCGCCACCACGTTGCTTCATGGCACTGCGCGACGGGATCGCTTCGCCATCGACAAGGTGTTGGCGGCTGTCGGCGGCGATCTGGCGGTCGGGGTGGACCCCGAGCATCTGTCGGTGTCGGGATCCGCGCTGGCCAGCGGGCTGGACGTACTGCTTGACGTGCTCGGTGACGCGCTTACCTCGGCCTCGTACGCCGAGGCTGAAGTGGCCCGGGAGCGGGACCGTCTGGTGGAGCGGATCACGGTGAGCCGCGCCAGGCCGGGCGTGATCGCCCGGGAGGCTCTGCAGCGACGCCGCTACGGCAACCACCCGTTCGCCCGGGAGTGGCCCGAAGTTGACGATGTCGCCGCGGTCTCGCGGGTGGCGGTGCGTGCGCTGCACCGCCACTCGGTGGTACCCGGTGGCGCCGTCCTGGTGCTGGTGGGCGACATCGTCCCGGACCGTGCGGTCGACGCGGTGGCATCGGTGCTGACGGGCTGGCAGTCCGACCATCCCGCCGTCGAGCTGGCTGCGCTACCCGACCTGACCGGCGCTGATCTGCAGCTGGTGCACCGTGAAGGCGCGGTGCAGTCGCAGCTGCGGTTGTCTGCCCAGGCGGTGCCGCGCAGCCACGAGCGCTACCCGGCGCTGCAGCTGGCGAACCTGGTCTTCGGCGGGTACTTCTCCTCCCGTTGGGTGGAGAACATCCGGGAGGACAAGGGCTACACCTACAGCGCGCACTGCGGTTTTGAGTTCACCCGCCACGGGGCGACGCTGATCGCCGAGGCTGACACTGCGAGCGAGGTGACCGCGGCGGCGCTGCTGGAGACCCGCTACGAGTTGGCTCGGATAGCCGTCGTGTCTCCCGAGGAGTCCGAAGTGGACAACGCGCGGCAGTACGCGATCGGGTCGTTGACCATCGGGACTTCGTCGCAGCGAGGGCTGGCCGGCCACCTCGTCACGTTGGCTGCCCTCGGTCTGGACCTCGACTGGCTGCTCACCCACACCGGCCGGTTGCACGTGGTCACGACCGGGCAGGTTGCTGAGGCCGCCGCGGAGTTCTTCGCTCCGAGACGATTCACCGGTGTGGTGGTGGGCGACGCCAAACGACTCGCCGACCCGCTCGCCGCTCTGGGAGGCGTGGAACTGCCCTGAGCTCCCAGAGTCGTGCGCGTGAGCGAACAGCGCTGGCGCTGGCGGACCTGGAGAGCTCGGCTGCGAGGAGGGGACGACGCGGTGTTGATGAGCGCGGGCGCACCGTCCCCGGGACCGCCGCTGCGGGTGTTGCTGGTGGAAGACGATGAGGGTGACGCCGTTTTGGTGCGGGAGTTGTTGACCGACGCCGCAGTACCGGTAGATCTGGTGTGGGCGCCGTCGTTGGGTGGGGCCGAGCGGCTGTGGTCCCCGGGGATGGACTGTGTGCTGCTGGATCTACAGCTTCCCGACGCGAGTGGCCTCGATGGGCTGCACCGGCTGCTGCGGCGCGGCGCGGTCGCGGTGGTGGTGCTGACCGGCCTGGATGACCACCAGCTGGGGGTGACCGCGGTGGGCGCCGGCGCGCAGGACTACCTGATCAAGGGGCAGATCGACGGGCACAGCCTGGAACGGGTGATCCGCTACGCGGTGCAGCGGCACCGGGCCGAGGTCGTGGCCAGGGAATTGTCCGAGGCCCAGTTACTGGCCGCGGAGAACGTCCGGCTCAGCCGGGGGCTGCTGCCCGCCCCGTTGATCACCGATCCGGCGGTGGGCCACGCCGCCCAGTACCGGCCCGGCGGTGGCCAGATGCTGCTGGGTGGGGATTTCTACGATGTTGTGCAGACCGCAGACGGGGCGGTGTGGGCGGTGATCGGAGACGTCTGCGGGCACGGACCCGACGAGGCAGCGCTGGGCGTGTGCCTGCGCATCGCGTGGCGCACCTTGGTGCTGGCCGGGCACCCGGAGCAGGACCTTCTGCCCATGCTGCAGCAGATGTTGATCCACGAGCGGCACCGGTCGACGCTGTTCACCACGGCCTGCATGGTCAGGGTCTCCCCTGATCGCGACCGAGCGAAGATCTGGTCGGCTGGGCATCCGCTGCCACTGCTGCTCGACGGTGATGGCGGGTGGGAGGTGCCCACGGTGCCACGCAAGCTGCCGTTGGGCCTCGATCCGCACTGTGTCTGGTCGCCGGCCGAGATCGTGCTCTGCCCGCGGTGGGAAATTCTGCTCTACACCGATGGGCTCATCGAAGGCCGGTCGGGACCCGACGGGCGGTGCTTGTGGGTAGAGGGGCTCCTGGACCTGGTCCGTGCCCAGCGGATGCTCTCCGGTCAGAACCCGCAGCAGCTGGTGGACGGGCTGGTCGAGACTGTGTGCCGGCTCGACCCCGGGCACACCGATGACATGGCGGTAGTGGTCTTGACCCACCCATCACGGGGCGCGGACCGTGACGATGGCTGATGTGATATCCCCATCCGCCAAGGGTCCCGATGCTGCGCAGCATCGGGACCCCCGTGATCCGCTCACCGCGGCCCCCCGGCCGCAGCAGCCGGGCGACGCCCGAAGCCGCTGGTCGCTGCGGCGCTGGCTGCTGGTGGTCGGGGCGATCAGTCTGGGTGCCGCCGTCGTGGCGATCGCCGCCGGTGCACTGGCACTCACTCAGCTCAGTGCTGCCCGCTCGATGTTGGTCGATCAGCTCGACCCGGCGTTGCTCAGTGCACAGGCGCTGTCCTCGGCGCTGGTCGACCAGGAGACCGGAGTCCGCGGTTTTGCCATCACCGGAAACCGGGACTTCCTCACCCCTTACCAGCAGGGTCGCCGACAACAAGACGCCGCGATGGCCACCTTGCGCCACCTCGACGCCGCCGGATCGCGTCCGGAACTGACCACCGGCCTAGACGAGATCCGCACCCGGGCGCAGGCCTGGCAAGCCGACTACGCCGAACCGACGATCGCCGCGGTGACCGCCGGCGGCAACAGTGATCCCGCGCTGGGCAAGGCCCGGTTCGATGTCCTCCGCGCCGCGTTCGAACGCCAGCAAACGGGGCTGGCCCAGGCCCGTGCCGACGCCCGTAACAACCTGGACTCCGCGGCGAGCACCCTGATTGTGGCGGCTCTGGCCATCGGGACGGGCCTGTTGGTGCTGCTCGCCATGATCGGGCTCTGGGTGCGTCGCACCATCACCACGCCTGTCGAGAGGCTCGGTGGCGAGGTTCGCGCCGTCGCTGCCGGGCAGTTCGGGCGTCAGGTCAACGGGCAGGGTCCCCGCGAACTCGTCGAGCTGGGCACCGACATCGACAGCATGCGCCGCCAGATCCTGGCTGAGCTGACCACGGTGCAGGCACTCAACCGGCGCCTGGACGCCCAGACCGCCGAGCTGCGGCGTTCCAATTCCGACCTCGAGCAGTTCGCCTACGTCGCCAGCCACGATCTGCAGGAACCGCTACGCAAGGTGTCGAGCTTCTGCGAGTTGCTGGCCAAACGCTACGCTGGCCAACTCGACGATCGCGCCGATCAGTACATCCACTTCGCTGTGGACGGCGCCCGCCGGATGAGCCGGTTGATCAACGATCTGCTCGCGTTCTCCCGGATCGGGCGCACCGCCACAGCTTCGTGGTCGCAGCTGGACTGCGAGGTGTTGCTCGCCCAGGCGCTGCGCAACCTCGACGAGGTCATCACCCAGACCGGAGCCCGGATCACCCATGACCCGTTGCCCACCGTGGTCGGCGAGGCAACCCTGCTCACCACGGTGTTCCAGAACCTGATCGGCAATGCGATCAAGTTCCGCGGCGAACAACCGCCACAGATCCACATCGGTGTCGGGCTCGAGGGTGAGTTCTGGTCCTGGCGGGTGAGCGACAACGGGATCGGCATCGAGCCGGCCTACGCGGAGAAGATCTTCGTCATCTTCCAGCGGCTGCACAGCAAGGACGCCTACCCCGGTACGGGCATCGGGCTGGCGTTATGCCGGAAGATCATCGACTATCACCGTGGACGGATCTGGCTCGATCCCGATGCCACGTCCGGCTCTGCGTTCTGTTTCACCCTGCCCGCTATCACCCACCCCACGGAAGGCACCGCGATGACCGACCCAGTGACGATTTCGCCCAGCGATGACTGACCCGCAGCACGAGGTGCACGTCCTGCTCGTCGAGGACGACCCGGGTGACGTGCTCATGACCCAGGAGGCCTTTGAGCACCACCGGATCCGCAACCCGCTGCACGTCGTCACCGACGGCGCCGCCGCGCTGCGATTCCTGCGCCGTGAGGGCGAGCAGGCCGACGCGCCCCGACCCGCGCTGATCCTGCTCGACCTCAACCTGCCCCTGATGAACGGCCGCGAGGTGCTCGCTGCGATCAAGTCCGACGAAGCGCTGCGCAGCATCCCCGTCGTCGTGCTCACCACCTCCCAAGCCGAGGAGGACATCGTGCGCAGCTACGACTTGCACGCCAACGCCTACGTCACCAAACCCGTTGACTTCACCCGCTTCATGGAGGTCATCCGCCACATCGACGACTTCTTCGTCACCGTGGTCCGGCTTCCCACCCGATAAGCGTTCAGAAGGCGTACAGACCGATCGCCCAGCCCACACTGGTGATGATCATAATCAGGATCGTCCAGAGATAAAAGCGTCGGGCGCTGATCCACATACCGGACGCGCCTGGGTCAAGAGGCGGGTCCGGTATGTCTGCGGCGTGGCGCCGCATGTGGTCAGTGAGTTCCCGTTCCCAGCGCTTCCGGTCGCTGATCTTCACTGGCACACCATCCTCGCTGCGAACCGGCTACAGACCGAGCATGCCGAGGATCATAACGTTATCCTGGATAGCCTGGGTACCATCTCTGGTGGCTGTTTCCGGCTGGACCTGGGCGCCCCCGATCGCAGGCCTCGTCAACGCCCTTCCCCGTTGAGGTGCGACGGTGCGGGTCTAGGCGGCAGTGGCTCCGGTGATCTGGTCGATCGTGGGGTTGCTCAGCACTGAACCGTCTGGCAGGAGCACGGTCGGTACCGTCTGATTGCCTCCGTTGGCGCTGGCGACGAACGTGGCGGCCGCCGAGTCGTGCTCGATGTCGACTTCGCGGAAGCTGATGCCGGCCCGGTCCAGTTGTGCCTTGAGTCGCCGGCAGTAGCCGCACCACACTGTCGTGTATATCGTCAGTTCGCTCACGCACGGCATCAACACCAGAACGGCGGGCCGTGTTCCTGGCGGTGTCGGGCAGCTCTGCGAGGATGTCAGGGTGGGCAGCGGCCGACCTGATCGGGATCTCCTCGACGGTCTCGACGAAGAGCAGCAAGCCGCGGTCTGCGCGCCGCGCGGACCGGTCTGCGTGTTGGCCGGTGCCGGCACCGGAAAGACGCGCACCATTACCCGACGGGTCGCCCAGTTGGTCAGGACCGGTCATGTCGCCCCGGGGCAGGTCCTGGCGGTGACGTTCACCGCTCGCGCGGCAGGCGAGATGCGCACCCGGTTGCGTGAGTTGGGGGTGGGCGGGGTGCAGGCCAGGACCTTCCATGCCGCGGCGCTGCGTCAACTGCGCTATTTCTGGCCGCGGGTGGTGGGTGGCGAACCCTGGCCGTTGGTGGAGCACAAGCTGCGGCTGGTCGGCCAGTCCGCGCAGCGGGCCGGAGCAGGTACCGGCGCCGACGATCTCCGTGACTTCGCTGGTGAGATCGAGTGGGCCAAGGCCAGCCTGATCACCGCCGAGAACTACCCTGCCGCGGCGACCGCAGCGCGCCGCACCAACCCGGTGACCGCGGCGCAGATCGCGGCGATCTACGCCGGGTATGAGCAGCTCAAGAACCGCAACCGGGTACTCGACTTCGATGACCTGCTGCTGCACACCGCAGCCGCTCTGGAGGAGCATTCGGCGGTGGCGCAGGAGTTCCGGGACCGCTACCGCTGCTTCGTGGTCGACGAGTACCAGGACGTCACGCCACTGCAGCAGCGAGTGCTGGACGCCTGGCTGGGCGCCCGGGACGACCTCACCGTCGTCGGTGACGCGAACCAGACCATCTACTCCTTCGCTGGTGCGGCTCCCCGCTTCTTGCTGGACTTCACCCGGCGATTCCCCGATGCGGTCTCGGTACGGCTGCACCGCGACTACCGGTCGACGCCCCAGGTCGTGTCGCTGGCCAATCGGGTGATCTCCGCCGCCCGCGGTCGGCCCGCCGGTGCCCGACTGCAGCTGGCAGGCCAGCAGCCGGCCGGACCGGAGCCGTCGTTCGCCGAGCATGACGATGAGCCCTCGGAGGCCGCCGCGGTCGCGGACGCGGTCGCTGAGCTGCTGCGCGAAGCGATACCGGCTGCAGAAATCGCCGTGCTGTACCGGGTCAACGCCCAGTCCGAGGTCTACGAGCAGGCATTGGATGCCCGGGGGATCCCGTTTCAGGTCCGCGGCGGAGAGCGATTCTTCCAGCGGCCCGAGGTCCGGGCCGCGGTTCGCGCGCTGCGGGCGGTGGCCACCGCGGGCATGACGGATTCGGAGGGCGAGTTGGGCGCTACCGTTCGCAAGGTTCTGGCTGGGCAGGGGCTTACCGCCCAACCTCCGGCAGGCAGTGCGGCGCGGTCACGCTGGGAATCGTTGCATGCGCTGGCCGCGCTGGCTGATGACCTCGCGGAAACCACCCCGCATGCCGACCTCGGCCATCTCGTCGCCGAGCTGCACGCCCGCGCCGATGCCGCGCACCCCCCCGCGGTGCAGGGGGTGACATTGGCGTCGCTGCATTCGGCGAAAGGCCTGGAGTGGGATGTGGTCTTCTTGGTCGGGCTCACCGAGGGGACGCTGCCCATTCACTACGCCGAGGGCGACCCGGCAGCGCTGGAGGAGGAGCGTCGGTTGCTCTATGTCGGCGTGACCCGGGCTCGTCGCCGGCTAGCGCTGTCCTGGGCACTGTCGCGCAGCGCAGGCGGGAGACGTTCCCGGCGTCGCAGCAGCTTCCTCGACGGCGTGGTGCCTCAGGACCACCGGCCGGTTCGGCGGCCGGACCGCCATGGGGCTGAGGTGCTTACCGTGGCGCGCGGCGATTCATCCACTGGTTAACCCACTAGCGCACACGAAGGCACGAAAATCGGTTGCCGGTGTATCAGCCGGGCCCCAGCCTGGCTCTTACTCTTCTGGAAGCGGTCGTTGCACACGGCTGACCAGAGCAGATCACCCAGCTACTGAGCGTGGGCCGAGCGGGAGGGAGGTGCGCCGATGGAGATCTGCATGACGACCACCGGCGCTGGGAGTCCCTTCCACCGGGCCTTCTCCGGGGCCCTCGTCGACCCGACCGGCATTGATCTGCTGGTGACCGACCGTATGCGTACGTCCGCATCGGAGCCTTGATTCTCGAGCCGGCAGCCGCCGGTTCAGACAGGCCGCGGACCCCGCAACGGGATCCGTGGCCTTTGTGTTTCGAGGAGGAGAGACAAGTGTTGACCGCGACCATCCCGCTGGATGGCGGGGTGTTGCCCGACCTACCGGGTGGTGCAGAGCTGGCCCACCTGCTCGACACCGCGCCGTCTGGATCGGACACCCTGCCCTGCCGTTCACAAGACCCCGACCTCTGGTTCGCCGAGTCGCCGGCTGAGCTGGAGCAGGCCAAACAGCTTTGCGCCACGTGCCCGATCAAGGCTGCCTGCCTGGACAGCGCGCTGTCCCGGCAGGAGCCTTGGGGCGTATGGGGTGGCGAGATCTTCGAGCATGGCGCCGTCATCCCGCGCAAACGCCCTCGTGGCCGGCCCAGCAAGGCCGCTCTCGAGCGGGACCGCGCCGAGCGCGAGCACGCTGCCCGGGAAACCGCCGCGTGAATCGGGGTGAGGGCGCTTCATGGTGGACGCGAGCGGGTAGGTCAGTCGGCGAAACCTGGCTGCCAGCGCTGGGCGATTCCGCGCAGCGGCACAGTGGCGTCGAGCTGGCACAGCACGCCGAATGTTCCGGTGCTCACCCGGTGGATCAGCAGGTAGTGGGGTGGGAGGTTCAGCGCGCGCCCGGTCTGGAAGTCCGGACCGGAGAAATCGCCGACGCGCTCGGCTTGAGCTTGCATCCAGGCCCGAGTGAAGTGGAAGGTTTCGGTGCGTACCGGATCGGCGAAGGGTCTGAGGTAATCCAACACGTCCTCGGCCCGCAGCTGCATGCCCGGCCGGACGAAACCTTCCGAGCGCAGCAGCTCCAGCAGTTCCTCCGAGCGTTCTTCGACAGCCAGCCGAATCGCCACGCCCAGGGTGCGGGGGGGTCCACCGGGTAGTTTGGCTGAGGCCCCGAAGTCGAGCACGCCCAGCCGGCCGTCGACCAGTCGCAGGAAGTTCCCCGGGTGGGGATCGGCGTGGAGCAACCCGGTGAGGGCGGGGGAGGAGGAGTGGAACAAGGACAGCTTGGTGCCGATGTCGTCTCGTTCGGATTGCGAGCCCTTGCGGATGATCTGCGCCATCGGCGTCCCGTCGATCCACTGTGACACCATGACCTTCGGCGCGCTGGCGACGATAGCGGGAACAGCGATGTCAGCGTGGCCACGGAACGCGCCGGCGAACACCCGCTGGTTATCGGCCTCGTCGCGGTAATCGAGCTCTTCCACCATCCGGTCGCGCAACTCGGTGAGCAGCGGCTTGACCTCCAGGCCGGGCACGATGGCCTGGAACAACCGGCTGAACCTCTGCAGCTGGCGCAGGTCGGAGCGTAGTGCCTCATCCGCGCCCGGATACTGCACTTTGACTGCGACTTCACGGCCGTCGTGCCACACCGCGCGGTGGACCTGCCCGATGCTGGCCGCTGCCGCAGGCTCATCGGAGAAGTCGGTGAAACGGCGATACCACCCCGAGCCGAGCTGCTCGTCGAGTACCCGCCGCACCGACTGCGGAGACATCGGCGGTGCCGCGGACTGTAGTTTGGTCAGGGCCTCCCGGTACGGTGCGGCCAGCTGGTCGGGGATCGCTGCTTCGAACACGCTCAGGGCTTGGCCGAATTTCATCGCGCCGCCTTTGAGCTCACCGAGTACCGCGAAGAGTTGCTCGGCGGTGCGCGCGCTGAGCTCGGCGTTGACGTCGTGCGCATCCTGCCCGGCCAGCCGCTTACCCCAGCCCGCAGCGATCCGTCCGGCTACCCCGAGCGGAAGGCTCGCGAGCCGGGCGGCTCGCTGCGTCGCGCTGCGCGGGATGTCGGTCACGGGATGATTGTCTCCCGGCTGTGTCCCGGGTAGTAGTGGGCGTGAGGCATCATCCGGCACCGCAGCCGCAGCGCGGATGGGCCGGCCTGGGGTGGCGGCGCAATGTGCCGTGCACCGGGTCCAGTTCCAACGCGGCACCCCACGTCGGTGGGACCGGGAGCCCAGCCTCCGGTCCGGCGAGCGCGGCGAGCACCTGCTCGGCGGTCAGGGCGGCAGCGAGCTGGGTGCAGGCCAATCCGGCGGTGGTGATCTGCCCGACCATCTGGGCGGCCAGTTTCGGCCAGGCGATGTCGAGGTCCCCGCGGTGCAGCTCGGCGCAGCGCAGGCAGCTGCTGCGACCCGGCCAGACCAGCGGGCCCACCACCGCACTCCCCTCGTGGGCATAGCCGATCAGATGCGGAATCCGGGTCCCGAGCAGCTCGGTGACCATTGCCGGCTCCGCAACCACCACGTCGCTGAGCACGATCAGGTCTGGCCTGCGGCGGGCGGCGACGATCACCTCCGGCGCGCAGCGGCGCACCGCCTCGGCCGCTGCTGCTGCGCGGGGTCGGCCGACGTCATCGGGGAGGTAGCCGGTGCCCAGGTCGGCGGCGGCGACCGTCCCAGTGGCGCGCACCGTGACGTGACCGACTCCGGACGCGGCCAGCGCGGTAGCCACGGCCACCGCCACCCGGCCGGACCCGATCACGTGAACGGCAGCCTTCCGCCGCCGGGACAGTACGCGTCGCGTCGCGTCGGTGGTGTGTACCGACCAGCTGGTCGCCTCGGTGGCCAGCGCGACGCGGTGCCAGCCTGGTGAGCCGTGATCGGCGGCAGAAGCCTCCTGCACCAGGCCGCACCGGTGCAGGTCGGCGAGCATCGTGAGAGCGTCACCACGAGACGATCCGGCTGCCTGCGCCTCGCTGACCAGTTCGGTCGTGCTGCGGACGCCGTCCATGCGCTTGAGCAGCGCGGCCAGTGGCTCGGGTAGGTCGTCGAGGACCATGGCACGTTGTTGATCAAGACCGAGCTGTAGGCAGCTGGGGGAGCGCCACAGTGCGGCTCGTCCCGGCGCAAGCCGCAGCCGTTCGGGAAGGTCAGGTGGTACCGCACCGGATGGGGAGGGAGCTGCGGTGGCGCTGGTCGGACTCATGCCCGCAATCCTGGGTGGATCAAGCCGACAGCTCAACCGGCTGCCCACAGGTTACCCACAGTTGTGGACAGACTGTGCACAACTGTGGGTACGGGGTTGAGGATCGGCGGGTCCGGCTGGAGAAGGATCGATTCACTCGGTAGGGCGTTGCGGCGGGTCGTCGCCGGAGGCTGCCGGGTCGCCTGGAGGTCGGGGTTTGTCGGTGGGGATGTCGGGAGACTGCTGCTCGCGGGGGGCCTCTGCCGCGGTGCGCTCCAGCGCGGCGATCGGGTCGTCCAGATCAGCGGCGTGCCTGGCGGCCCGGTCGACGAACGCGGCGGGATCGTTCAGCTCCTCGGCCGTGGGCAGCAGATCCGGGTGGTGCCACAAGGCGTCGCGGCCCTCGACACCGTGCTGATCGGTGAGCATTCGCCACAATCCAGCGGCAGCGCGAAGCTTGCGTGGCCGCAGCTCCAAGCCGACCAGCGTGGCGAAGGCATGCTCGGCCGGGCCGCCGGAGGCGCGCCGCCGTCGCAGCGTTTCCCGCAGCGCATCCGAACCTGGGAGTCGCTCGCTCAACGCGTCCGCGACGACGACGTCGACCCAGCCCTCCACCAGCGCAAGCAGTGTTTCCAGCCGGCTCAGGGCGGCCTTTTGCTCCGGGCTGTGCCGCTGCTCGAGCAGATCGGGGGAGATCAGCTGGTCCATGCTCTGCGGATCGGTCGGGTCGACCTGGCGGGCGAGTTCCTGGAGCGCCTCGGTGTCCACCTGGATGCCGCGGGCGAACTCCTCGACAGTGGCCAGGAGCCGCTGTCGCAGCCACGGCACGTGCCCGAACAGGCGATGGTGGGCGACTTCCCGGGCGGCCAGAAACACGATCACCTCGGAGCTCTTGCGTTCCAGCCCGGTGGCGAATCGTTCGATTGCGGCCGGCAGTAAGGCCGCCAGCCCCAGCGGCCCTAGCGGGAGCCCGATATCGGTGGAGGTGAGCACCTCGCCACCGAGTTGGGCCAGTGCCGAGCCGAGCTGTGAGCCGAACGCCATCCCACCCATCTGCTCGACCATCGCCACCAGCGGACCGGCCGTCTGACGGACCTCGTCGGGCAGAGCGTCGATCCACGAGCCGGCCATCCGGCGGGCCACCGGGTCGCACAACCGTTGCCAGGTCGGCAGGGTTTTCTCCACCCAGTCCCGTGGCGCCCACGCTGCGCTGCTGTGGGTACCTGTGGGCAGCACGGTCGCCGGATCCAGCCACAGCTCGGCCAGCCGCACCGCGTCGGCGATCGCGGCCGCTTGCTGGGCCGAGGGCAGGCCGGTGGTGGACAGCTTCTGCAGCGCCATCTGCTTGGCCAAGTCGTAGTTCACCGGGCCGCCGCCACCCGCCGCGCCTTGGCTGAGCATCTGACCTAGCTGGGTGAGCATCTGGCCAAGGGCCCCCACGTCGAAGCCGCCGGCCCCGAAGGCCGCGAACGGGTTGGCCGGGTCGGGACTGCCGCCCTCTCCGGGGGAGTCTCTCCGGTCGGGGTCCCGAGGGTCGTGGGAACCGAAACCGAAGGGCGCATCGCTCATGGGTCCACGGTACGCGGACTCTCGGCACGTACGCTGTCCGGCCGTGAGCCGCCGAACCTGGACCCTGCTGGTCAGCCTCGGCCTCGCCATGGCGCTCGGCCTGTTGGGCGCGCTGGCGACGGTGCCCTACGTCGCGCTGCGTCCTGGGCCTACGTTCGACACTCTCGGTGTGGTGGCAGGCCGAACAGTGGTGGACATCAAGGGGACTCAGACCTACCCCACCAGCGGTCACCTCAATATGACCACAGTGTCGGTGGTCGACAACGTGACCCTGTACGGGGCGCTCGCCCTGTGGATATCCGGGCGCAGTGAGCTGGTTCCCCGTGACGAGGTCTTCCCGCCGGAGCTGTCCGAGCGGCAGGTGGCCAGGCAGAACAAGCAGATGTTCCAGGATTCGGAGGCCAACGCCAAGGCAGCCGCGCTGCGCTACCTGGGTTACCCGACCGAGGTCGTCGTCGGCCAACTGGTCCCCAACGGCGCCGCGACCGGCAAGCTGGTCGCCGGGGATCAGTTGCTGGCTGTCGACGGCCGGGAGCTGCGTTCCGCGCAGCAGGTGCTCGACCAGCTCGCCGGTAGCCATCCCGGGCAGCTCGTACGGATCCGCTTCCACCGCGGTGACGCCCCGCCGCAAGAGGCGGCGATCACGCTCGGTGCGGGAGCACAACCTGGTCGCGGCTACCTGGGCATCGGGGTGACCGAGCGGCCCAACGTGACATTCGAGGTCACCATCACCCTGGCTGACGTGGGGGGCCCCTCGGCGGGTCTGATGTTCGCGCTGGCCATCGTGGACAAGCTGACGCCCGGCGCGCTGACCGGAGGCAATTTCGTGGCGGGTACCGGGGAGATCGTCCCGGAAGGTCAGGTGGGTCCGATCGGGGGCATCCCACTCAAGATGATCCGCGCTCGGGAGGCGGGCGCGTCGGTGTTCCTGGTGCCTGCGGGCAACTGCACGGAGGCCGTGCAGCGCGCGCCCGTGGGGCTGCGGTTGGTGCGGGTGGGCACCTTGGCGGATGCGGTGCACGCGCTGGACGAGATCCGCAGCGGTCACCAGCCACCGAGCTGTTGACCGTGGTCAGCGCAGTGTTGCCAGCAATGCCTGGAGCAGGTTCGGAGCGAGTTGAGGGTCCTCCACCACCTCCTCGCCTCCCTGGCCGGTTGCGGAGTCGGCCCGCAACCGCAGCACGCAGGCTCCGACGCCGTCCCGAAGCACTGCCGCGACCAACCTGCCCTCCCGTCGCTGCGGGTGGCCGGCAGCGACGCGGCGGGCCTGCGCTGGGTCGTCGGGCAGATCCGCGAGACCAGCTTCGGCCTCCGGTGGAAGCACCACGATCTCCTGGGCCAACGCGCAACCGGCGACCGAGTCCGGCCATTCGAGACCGGCCAGTGCGACGTCGAGCTCGCCTTCGGGCAGGGCATCCTGGGCCACTGGGGTGAGCGGGATCTGGGCGTCCAGTTGATCGGCCAGTTCCGGCTGACCGGCCAGCAGCGTTATGGTGGCCACCAGCGCGAACAGTTGCGGCTGCTGATCCCACCCGGCGGCCGCGACGAAGTCCTCGATCTCCCGCGCGGTGGCCGGTAGGGCCTGGGACAACGCGGACTGGGAGGGCTGCGGCTGGCTCACCCGGCCATCGTCCCATCGCCGCGGTGGCATGGCTGCGGTGGCATGGTTGCCGGGGACCCGTCGGTAGTGGTGCGGTCGCCAGGATCGGAACCCCGGGGCCCTCCGTAGAGTTGGACAGGCAGGACTCACACCGGCGTAGCACCGGCTGTGTGACGGGTCCTCCTGTACCGCCGTCGTCGGAGGAGCGTGTCCTGTGGCCAACCGGCCCCCTGTCGGAGTTCCCGCCCTCTCTCGCCGTGCCCGGGTACTGATCACCGCCGGGGCTGTTGCGCTGGCTGCGCTCATCATCGGATCGCGGTTGATCGACACCTATGTGGACTGGTTGTGGTTCGGTGAGGTGGGCTTCCGGTCAGTGTTCTCCACCGTCCTGGTGACCCGTTTCGTGCAGTTCTTGCTTGTCGGGCTGGTGATCGGTGGACTGCTCGCGCTGAACATCGTGATCGCGTACCGCACCCGACCGGTGTTCGTGCCGGTGGTGGGACCCGAAGATCCCGTGGCGCGGTACCGCACTGCGATCGTGGGCCGATTGCGCCTGTTCGGCGTCGGCGTACCGGTACTGGTCGGGCTGATCGCCGGGCTGTCCGCGCTGGGCGACTGGCAGACCACACAGATGTTCCTGCACGGAGCCAGTTTCGGCGTCTCGGATCCTCAGTTCCACAAGGACGTCGGTTTTTACGCCTTCGAGCTGCCGTTCTACCGCCAGCTGCTGGGCTGGGCCTTCGTCGCCGTAGTGATTCCCTTCCTCGGGGCGCTGCTCACCCACTACCTGTTCGGTGGGCTGCGGTTGGCCGGCCGCGGCGGTCAACTCTCCGGCCCGGCTCGGGTCCAGCTCGCGGTGCTGGCCGGTGTATTCGTGCTCCTCAAGACAGTAGGCTACTTCCTGGATCGCTACGAGTTGTTGTTCTCCCGGCGTAATCCACTGTTCACCGGGGCCAGTTACACCGATCTCAACGCGGTACTCCCCGCCAAGATCATCCTGATGTGCATCGCGGTGATCTGCGCGATGGCCTTTTTCGTCGGCGCGGTGCTGCGTAACCTGCAGTTGCCGGCGATCGCTATCGCGCTGCTGTTGTTGTCCAGCATCCTGGTGGGCGCGGCGTGGCCGGCGGTACTGGAGCAGTTCGTGGTACGCCCCAACGCCAATGAGCGCGAAGCGCCGTCCATCCAGCGCAATATCGCCGCGACCCGGGAGGCCTACGGCATCACCGACCGGCAGGTCGTGTACTCCCAATATTCTGGCCGTAGCGTTGCGTCGCCGGCTGACGTGCGCGACGACAAGGCCACCATCCCGAACGTGCGGTTACTGGACCCCAGTGTGCTGTCTCAGACTTTCACTCAGCTGCAGCAGCGGGAGAATTTCTACGGTTTCCCGGACAAGCTCGACGTCGACCGATACACCATCGGTGGTAAGATGCAGGACTATATTGTCGCGGTCCGGGAACTGGAGTCGGCGTCGTTGGCCGAAAACCAGCGCACCTGGATCAACCAGCACCTCACCTTCACTCACGGCAACGGCTTCGTCGCGGCACCGGCGAATGCCGTGAATTCGGCGCTGAAGGACGCCGGCTCGGGGGAGGGTGGCTATCCGGTATTCACCGTGTCGGATACCTCACGTCAAGGTGACATTCCTGCGCAGCAACCGCGGATCTACTTCGGCGAGTTGATCGATGACTACGCGATCGTCGGAGGGAACCCCGGTGCTCCCGCCCGGGAGTTCGACGGGCGCCCGGAGAACTACACCTACCAAGGGAAAGGCGGGGTGCCGCTCGGAAGCTGGGCAAACAGATTGATCTTCGCTTCGTACTACGGCGAGCGCAATATCTTGTTCAACCAGGCGATCGGGCCCGATTCGAGGATCATTTATAATCAGCATCCGAGAGAGCGGCTGGAGAAGGTCGCGCCCTGGCTCACCGTCGATGGCGACCCGTATCCAGCCGTGATCAACGGCCGGATCCAGTGGATCCTGGACGGGTACACGACTCTGGACGACTACCCGTACGCGCAGCGGACTGTGTTGGGTAAAGCGACGACGGACTCGCTGACCGGGGTGTCCCGCTTGCCGGACGAGGAGATCAGTTACATCCGCAACTCGGTCAAGGCCACTGTGGACGCCTATGACGGCACGGTGACGCTCTATGCGATGGATGAGGCCGACCCGGTGCTGAAGACGTGGATGAACGTGTTTCCTGGCACCGTCCGGCCGGCTAGTACGATCAGCAATGAGTTGCGGGAGCACTTCCGCTACCCGGAGGACCTGTTCAAGGTGCAGCGGGAGATGCTCGCTCGTTATCATGTGAACAACCCGGCGGTGTTCTTCACCAACGACGATTTCTGGAACGTTCCCGCCGACCCGACCCAGAACCAGCAGGGCGTCGACCAGCCGCCCTACTACGTATTGGCGGGGCCGCCGAACGGGCGCGGGGATGCGGAGTTCCAGCTGACCAGCGCCCTGGTCAGCCTGCGCCGACCATTCCTGGCAGCCTACATCTCGGTAGGATCCGACCCACAGGATTACGGCAAGATCAGGGTGCTCGAGCTACCCGGCGAATCGCAGACGTTGGGTCCAGAGCAGGTCCAGAACAGGTTCGTCTCCTCCGCGGACGTCAGCCGCGAGCTCAACCTGTTGCGACAGTCCGAGACCGATGTCCGCTACGGCAACCTGCTCACTCTCCCGGTCGGAGGTGGCCTGCTGTACGTGGAGCCGGTCTATATCGAGCGAGCGAACCGGCAAGCGGCGTTCCCGCAGCTCAATCGGGTGCTGGTGGCCTACGGTGACCGGATCGGGTACGCCGCGACCCTCCGCGACGCGCTCAACCAGGTCTTCGGCCCTGGCGCGGGGGATGCTGTCTCGTCCGACCAGCGGCCGTCCAATCCAGCCGCACCCGCGCCTCCGGGGCGGCCGGCCCCGGTACCGCCAACCAGGACATGCGCCAGGCCGTCGCCGACATCGCCGACGCACTCAAGCGCCTGCGGGCGGCACAGACTGCGGGCGACTTCACTGCCCAGGGCAAGGCGCTGACCGACCTCGACGCAGCCACCAAGCGGTTCGACGCGGCCGCCGGTGGTGGCTGACCGATGACCACCCGATTTGCCCCTTCCGCAACCGTGGGCGTAAGATTGCCTCACCAACGCGGGGTGGAGCAGCTCGGTAGCTCGCTGGGCTCATAACCCAGAGGTCGTAGGTTCGAATCCTACCCCCGCTACCACGTTGAAGCAGGTCAGAGGCCGGATTCCCAGCTAGGGAATCCGGCCTCTTGATCGTTTGTCATCAGTTTGTCATCAAAACTGGGCATCACGAGGGGGCACGTCAGCACAGTCGCTAGTGACGTATGTCACTCTCCTCATCCTCAGTGGTGGCTCTGCGCAGTAAGACGGTCACGCCGAGGAGCCGTAGGAGATCAGCGGTGGAGCCGAAGCCTCGAACCGCTTATCAGGTGATCTCACCAAGCTGTTGATCTGTGCAGTAGACCGCCCACGAGCGCGTTGCTCCTTGCTGGGGGTCAAGGGGTCGCAGGTTCAAATCCTGTCGTCCGACCACATTTTAGCAGCTCAGTGGCTAGATTCCCAACTTGGGAATCTAGCCACTTGATCGTTTGACCGTCATTTGACCGTCGGATGAAACGTCACGCGGCGGTCGTGACCGTGGCTATCTGGCCAAGGTGTGACGCTCACCACCGCCTGCTCTGTGTCTCGTGTCCCGAGTTCTCGGTGGCGCCTACCTGGCCAACGAACAGGCATCAGCCACCGCCAGCGCGATCCTGCGGACTATGCGATCGCACCTACGACGTGTTCTCACCGGCAAGCCCCACGCGCCCGCCGTTCACTCGTGACGACAGAAGCCGCGCGGGATCGATCCTGCGCAGGGCAACGCACACGGGCGGTAGCTGTAGGATCACGGCTTCCGGTCAGATGCGGCAGGCAATGCAGCGTTGAAAACCCGGTCCGGCAACAGATTGCAAAGCGCGGAATCTTCGTGAGCCACGGCCAGCCATCACGAGGGCTCTAGTTGCTGACCTGCGGTTTTCTACCGGCGCGGCCCTGAAACGAGGCTTTTTTCATCAGCCTCCTAGCTCGTGCCCCACTGCGACACGCGGATGTCGCAGCGCCAACGTCCCTGGCCTAGCGCCCTCGTGTCGTTAGGCTTCACGCGCGCGCGTCACCTCCTCAACACGGCTGGCCCCCGGCGCGGGGGGTCAGAGAGTCCTCAAACAGCGAGGAGAAGATAGTGAAAGGTGAAAAGGACGACGGGCAGCTGAGGCCGCACTCGCAGCTAGCTCGGCTGTTCGCCTATTTAGACGAGCATCCGAGGTTCCGCTCGCGGCTGCTTCAGCTGCTCGCCGACCTCATCGAGGAGATCATCCGAGGCCAGTCAAGCTAAGACGGATCTCCTCACTACCAGCAACACCAGGGGGCTCCCCTGGGGGGAGCCCCCTCTTTCTTTGACAGCATCCCGCGACCGGGACTCGTCAAAGTTTTACGAGGGGAAGTCACTGTGGGTGTGTGCAAACGTTGTGGGGTCTCCGGGTGGGATGTCTGGATGGAGTGTTGTGGTCGGACGCGCACATACTACAACCTCGGTGGCTGGATGATTCGGACACCGGATCATCCGGCGTGTCGCGGGGGCTGGATGATTCGGACACCAGATCATCCAGCGTGTCGGGCATCCAGGAGTGGGTGACTGCTGTGCCGCTGTGGCCGATTAGCTGGGGATGTCTTCGAGCGCCATGCCGGAGGCCGAGAGTAGGGAGAGGCGAAACTGCCGCATCTCGCGTGGTGTCCACTCGTCCGGGAACAAGATCAGCCGCGTGGACGATCTTGCGGAACGCGCGCCGCACGTTGTGCGAGTCCAGCTCGGTGCCGACTGCCGAGGCGAACACCAGGTTGTGCTCCCGCCACCTCTGACCGGCGTCTTGGCGGGCGGCGTCCTGGTGGATGCGGTGGGTCTGCAACGCGGTGACCCATCGCTTAGTAGCCGGAATAAAATAAGTAATCCGATTGAGGGCATTATCGAGCCCGCGACCTGCGATGATGTCAACTTGAGTGGATTTGTTGTTCCATTCCGGTTCCTTAGGCAGCGCCGCGTGTGCGGCGTGACTTCCTGGTCTTGGTGTCACTGCCCGCTCGGACGGACCGCCACACTGCGATGGAGGGCAGTCTTCCGGCTCAGCATCGGGTTGACCGATGAGGTCAACGTGGTCCCAAGTGAGACGCGTAGTTCCTCCGTGCGGGCCCCGAGGGGTAGCGACAGGACGATGTAGGCGCTTCTCATATTCCTTTGCTGGATCATAGTCGATCTTGGCCTCAAGGCTGCACGCGGGGTAGACCCCGCGGCAAGTAGCACGTCAGAGGCTCCACTCCCAAGCAGGGGAGTGGAGCCTCTTGATCGTTGCTAGCGGGACTGTTCGCCATGAGGTGACACATCACCACCGCCCATGGTGACGTGTCACAGTTCAACCGTTCCCGCAACTTCTATGTCTTGATCTTCGGTGTTGCTCCTGGGCAGGGGGATAGATGTGATACCCAGCACCTTGAGTAGGTCAGCGGTCGGGATGTGGTAGTTGGTGCCCACACGGATGATGCGGCAGGGGAACTGGTCGGTGTGGGCGAGTTGGTATGCCTTGGTGCGTCCGATACCGAGGGCTCGGGCGGCGGTCATCAGGTCCACCACAGTCGGTAGGACGTGGAGTTCCTTGAAGGTCAGTGGTTGCATGGCTGTTTCTCCCTTTGTGTGGGTTGGGGATCATGGTTCGGTGAGTTCGGTGATCAAAAATGTGGGTGCGCCCTCGTGGGTGGTGACGTTGATCAGGTGTTCGGTTTCGGTGGTGGTGAGTGTGGTGATCACTTTCTGGATGGCATTGCTTCTGGCTTCGTCTGGTGTGGTGAAGAGGATTCGGGGTGGGACGCCATCAGGTCCGACACCGCCATGGGTGATGAAATCAAGGTAGATATGGCATTTCTTTTTGATGCGGGGCAAGCTTTCAGTGGCTTGATCGACTTCTAGCCACCAGCAATCCTGGTATGTGGATGTTGCCAGGATGAGGTAGGCGTCGGGGTAGAGGTAGTGGTTGTTTCCTGTGGGGTGGCAGCACGCCGGTTCTCCGTGGAATGTGGACACCCGGAAATCGTGGTGTCGGCTGGCTTCGGTGAGGGTGACGTAGAGGTCACTGATCGCTAACGCGTGGGTGAGGAAGGGTGCGCCGGGGGTGTGGGGGCGTCGTAGCCGCCCGGTGAGTTGTTGTCCGCGTTGGAGCGCTTGCAGGCGTCGTCCGGCAGAGGTCAGTGTGTAGATGTGTCCGGCTGAACCGGCGCGGATGCCGCCGATACGACGGTCCAGGGTGGACACCAAATCGAGATCGGTGAGGCGTTGCAGGACACGGCGTCGATCCCGTGCGCGGGAGTCGTGGTCGATGGGATCAAAGTGGAGTCGTTGGAGTTGGGCTCCGGTGAGCACACGGGTGCGTTCCAGGTCAGTCAAGATCGCTTTGTCGCGGTCGGAGAGTTGATCTGCGAGGGCGGTCAACGAGGCGTTGGTGATGCGACGCATCAAGGTCATCTTTCTGAAGGTCATTTTTCTAAACTTCGCGGGAAGTCGGCAGCAAATGATCTTCGTTTTAGTCTGCTGAACTGCGGTGATCGTGAGATGGGTGCGACGCGATCGGTACAGCGACCGGACACAAGTTAATGATCATGGTGTGATGCATGGGGTGGTTCCGGTGTTCATGCGGTTTGATCGTCGTTCAAGGGTGGGGGTGACCAGGGTGCGTGCGGTGATCTGCTGATCAATCTGGGTGTGGGGTAGGCCGTAGCGGCGCAGGCTGATCTGTGCGAGTCCTCGTGGGTCGGTGGTGGGGGGTGGTAGGGGGTAGGTGGTGCCGGTGACTGGGGGCAGGGTGATGCCGCCTACGCAGGGTCGTAGCGCGATCTCGTGTGGACCTAGGTTCACCAGATCGTCTCGGGTGAGGGGGGTGAAGCGGGGGGCTAGTTCGGTGGCGTCGCGGTCCTCCAGTTGGAAGACCAGCTGTGAGCGGGTGGTGCCGAGCACGGCGGCTTTGATCTCGGGGGAGAGTTGGTCGAGGTATTGGTGAGCCATGGTCAAACCGAGGCCGAAGCCGCGTGCTTGGGCCAGCATGTCGGCAAGATCGATGGGTAGTCTCACGACGCGTTGGAACTCATCCAGGTGCATCCAGACCGGGTGTCGTTGATCTTTGGGTAGTGCAGTGCGGGCCAGGGTGGCGTGCCACACGCTGGCCATCACCAGAGAGCCGATTAACGCGGCGGTTTCGGCACCGAGTAGCCCGGTTTTCAGGGGTACCAGCACCACGCGTTTGTGGTGGATGACGTCGGTGAAATCAATACCGTCGGATTGACCCAGTATTAATCGTCAGGGGGCGTGTAGAGGCTAAAGGCGCGGAGCTTGTTCAGTGCTGGGTTGATGATGTTGAATCGTTGGGTGTCGGAGAGTTGTTCGTACCAGGACCAAAACGCGCCCAGTGTCGGGGTGAGTGGTTGAGTGGTCACAAATCTGCGGAAGCCTGTGTTGGTCAACAGTTCGATGAGTTCGCCGAGGGTGAATCGTTGTCCGTTGGGAGCGTGGGTCTGGGTGAGGGTGAGCAGTCCGGCGCGTACGATGTCGGCGGTGCGGGGTCCCCATGAGCTGGCGTAGATTGATGCCAAGGCGTGGAACACCAGCCCGGCGGCTAGTTCGTGGTCTTCGGGGCCTCTGCTGTGCAGGGGGTTCAACCCGATAACGTGGTCGGTGTCGGGGTTGGTGGGATCGAGAACGAGCACATCGTCGTGTCGGGACTCGGGGATGTGGGCTAAGACGTCGGTGACGAGATCACCACCGGCGTCAATGACGATCACCGGATCGCCTCGGTGAATGTCATAACCGATCAAGTTGGCCAATAGGGTGGATTTGCCCACCCCGGTAGGTCCGGCAATCCACAGATGCCGTAGTCGGTCTTCACGGTTGAGGCACAGCAGTTGATTAATACCCGGATAGTTAGCTTTCGCGATAACCAGACCTGTCTGGGGCGTGATCGGAGACGGGGGTAAAGCGGGAGCGACACCGGTCGAGACGCCGGGCAGTGGGAGGGGGCCGGTGGCTAAGCCGAGGAGTCCGGCGATCTCACGGGAGGTCAGCGTTAACGGCCAGCGGGCGAGGGGGATGGTGCGGTAGCTCAACCGGGCGACCACCACCACAGAAGGCAGCCAACGGCGAGTAATCCGGGCACCGGGCACATCCTGTCCCCGCAACGCTGCCCGGACGCAGCGCAACACGGCCCGCGCCTGCGGTCGATCCCTGGTGGTAGCGCCGATGCGGCACACGGCGCTGAGCACGGGGTCGCGTTGCTGCCAACGCACCCCTAGGAGCTGCTGTTGTCGATCACGGGTGACGACCCTGGCGGAGTCCGTGCTGACGGTCTGATCACCGCGCGGGGGGCGGGGGGCTCGTGCTGCGACGAGCAGCCATTGCACCCGCACCACCTCACCCCGATGCAGCGGTTGCACGGCGGCCAGTAGGTGGCGGCTGGTGTCCTCGCCGCGATCGATCGCCAACAGCTGCCCGGCTCCCCGCAGGCGTATCTCCCCGGCCTTCACCCGCGGAAAGGAGCGCCGCGGTGGGGGGTCGGGGGGCGTGTCTAGTCGTGCTCCCGGGAGCGCTGCGGTCAACGACGCGACCACAGCCTTGCGCAGACGCGCGGGCATCACGATCAACCGCTCGATGCCCCCCGCGGTGGCCACCAGCTCCACCCCGACCGGCCAGCGGGGAAACACATCCCACCAGCGCGGTGCCCGCAGTACCGCCGCCAGCTGAGCCACCCACGAGCCCACCTGCTCCACGGTGGCCCCGCGCGGAAGGCGCAGCCGATACACCCTGGCCGTAGACTGCCACACGCACATCGACATCACATGCGTGACCGCCCAACACAACCACGGCGCACTGAGGGTGATCCACACCCAATCCCCACCGCTCACCACGACCCCGGCGAGTCACCCGTCTGGATGGTGGGCTTGGGGATGGTCAGGTCGTGCCTGTTGTTCTCCTGGCGTGGGCGTAGGGAGCGATCAAATAAGATCATGACCTGTACCAACAGCACCGGATCGGAATCATTGCTAGGCTTCACGGGAACCTGGATAAGAAACTGGCGTGGCATAACCCAGCACCTCACCTATGTGAATGTTTGTTGTCTTGTAAGAAAAATTGGAGGGTGGAGCGAAAGTGTCGCGCCCCACCCAAGATGTGTCCACAATGGCCGAAAAAGGTAACTGTCCCTTGTGGATGTTCTCTTGTGGACTGTTTTCTAGAGGAGGGGGCTATCTGTGGCGCGGAGCCAGCGTCGTCGCTCGGCCTCCATGTCATGGATGATGCGGTTGATCGTGTATGCCGCCGTGACGTCGCCCAGCAGCAGCAGCCACAGGTGCGCTCTAGTCAGCAACCGCCGCGCCTGCACGAGCAGTACAGCGTTGGCCTCGACCCGGCCTCGGTCTCCTGGGATCATGACGCCACCGCCTTGCTGGCCGCGCGCAGCCGGATGAGCACAGGGGTCAGTCGGTCAACCTCACCAACCAACTGATCTACCATCTCCTGGCAACGGATAAACGCATCCTCAATGATCAAATCCACATTCCAGCGTGCCCGCTGTATCAGAGTGGCTGCCTCGACCAGGAGATTAGCGACCTGTTCGCCAATCCTGACCGCCTGGGCGATCACGTCGGGCTCCTGAGCAGCGCGCCATGCACCGATGATGCACCAGTTCGTTTTTATCACGTCCTTGTTAGCCGTCATCACATCTTTTCCTTATCTCGTGAAGAGGTTTTGGCTTCGCTGAGTTTGTTTTTCGGATTTAGCGAAGCTCTAGAACTCATCCTGAACCCTCAATGTCAAGCCGTCATCTGCCTCACCACATCGCTGCCCGCGACACCGTGACAGCAACCGAGAAACAAAGGAATTTAAGGTGTCGGGCGGATACATCCCCGACACTGGACAACGTGATGAGAATTCACTGACCTGGCCTAATAAATACGCACCACCCACATGCGGACAGCCCGTGCATCACTGATGCTGGGCTGAGCCCCCAACGCGGCTACTCACGCTTCCGCAACTAGGCCCACGTTGCGGAACAAGCCGGGCCGGTCACCGCATCACTTCCACATCACGATAATGGTGATCAATAATAACGCGTTCCGACGACAGCGACCGCAGCCGCGTAACAGGCTGACAGAACAAGCAACATACGCATCAGAAAACGCCTCCTGCCGGTTTCGGGGATGAATGGATCTTGACGTCAGGCCCGGCTCACCTCGGGTGTGTTTTCCTCTGCGTGATCAGCCGAGCCTGTCAAAAGAGCACGGTTCCAAGCTTGCCCGGCAGGGGTGCCGCTGTACACGACCAGCTTTGGGTACCCACCCACCGGACCTCTGTAGCCCATGTGAGCAGGCAAAACACGCAACTGTGGTCGCGGTCGGTACCCAAAACTGGGTACCTGCGCGGGGTAGCCACAGACCCTCCCGGCGATCTACGATCACTGCTCACGCGGCGGGGGCTAGGTGACAGGCGTGGGTCGTGACCGTACAAGCGAACGTGACAAGCTGCGCACACGCATGCAGAAACAAAGACGCACGCCTGAGCAGATCGCCGCAGCTATGACAGGCCGATTCGGCGACCGGCCACGCGCAGCGTGGCGGCATGCTTACGGCTGGACCCAAAAAGAAGTCGCAGCCCGCTACAACCGTGAAATCAATGACAAGCAATCTTCGATGAATGCTAATCGCATCAGTGATTATGAACGTTGGCCACGCAAGGGAGGAAGGAAACCCACTGTTCGCGCCCTGGCTGTGCTCGCTAAAATATATTCCACGAGGGCGTTAAATCTCATAGATTCCTATGATCGACAGAAATTAGATACCGGCGAACTTATCAACCTTAGTGCTGCGGAATTCGCGGTAGTCCCTCGGCAATTGCCTAGTACAATTCCCAACTTTGTGGGCCGCGCCCACGAGCTAGACATCCTGACCTCACAACTGGATGTCACCACAGCAGGCGGTGGAGCGGTGGTCATCACGTCGATTGGTGGCACCGCGGGGATCGGCAAAACTACCCTGGCCGTACATTGGGCACGACAGTACTGTGATCATTTTCCTCATGGTCAGCTCTATGTGGATCTGCGCGGGTTTGATCCCAGCGGCACGCCAGTGAACCCTGCTACCGTAATACGTGGTTTCCTTGACGCCTTCCAAGTCCCCGCCGACAAGGTTCCGATCGATCATGATAACCAAGCCGCCCTTTATCGCTCTCTGGTCGAAGATAGACGCCTGGTGATCGTGCTAGATAATGCCCGCGATGCTGATCAGGTGTGGCCACTGCTACCCGGTAGCCCTACCTGTCTAGTACTAGTCACCAGCCGCCAGCAACTCGGTAGCCTAATCGCCCGCAAACGGGCCATTTATATTACCTTGGACTTTATGACTGACGTCGAAGCTCGCCGACTATTAACCGAGTTTCTCGGACCAGAACGTATCCATGCTGAATCCGACGTCGTGGAGGAACTGATTCAGCGGTGCGTGGGACTGCCTATCGCGTTGAGCATCACCGCTGCCCGTATTCTCAACAGTCCGCACCTACCGTTAAGCACGCTGGTCGGTGAGTTGCGTGAGGAACGCCAACGGCTAGGCGCATTATCAACCGGAGATAGTCAACTTACCGATATTCGGGCGGTGTTTTCCTGGTCCTACACTGCACTATCCCCGCAAGCCGCACGTCTCTTCCGGCTTCTGGGTTTGCATCCCGGACCCGATATCAACCTATATGCGGCAGCATCTCTGGCTGGTTTACCCATATCAGACACTTATGAATTCTTGGCTGAATTGACACGGGCGTATCTGCTGGACCAACATACCCCCGGTCGCTACCAATGTCACGACCTGCTGCGTGTATACGCCATCGAACAAGCCGTGCACGAAGAACCCGAACCGCTACGGCGGGCGGCATTGCACCGCGTGTTGGATTATTACCTGCACACCAGTTTTGCCGCCATTCAACACATCGTCCCGCACCGCAACTTCATCACTCTACAGGTCTCGCAACCTGGAACCGTTGCCGGCCAAATCACCGACCACAAGCAGGCATGGCAGTGGTTTACCGCCGAACACGCCGTTTTACTCGATGCCATCGACCACGCTGCCACCGATGGGTTTGACATCCATGCATGGCAACTTCCTTGGACTTTGTCCGCCTTCCTGAACCGGCGGGGGCATTGGAACGACTATGCCGCCACCCAACAGACCGCAGTGGCCGCCGCCGACCGTCTGAGCGATCGCGCCGCCCAAGCCCTCGCCCTCGGCCTACTCGGCCACGCCCACGCCCGTCTTGGGCGCTCCGCCGATGCCCTTGACTCCCTCCAACAGGCGCTCACCTTGCAGGAGGAACTCAGCGACCGCGACGGTCAAGCTCACACCCGCCTGTCCATCGCCTGGCTCTATGAGCGGCAGAGCCAGTACACCGAAGCCCTCATCCATGCCCAGCACGCCTTAGATCTCTCCCGCGTCACTGGCCACCCTATGGGGCAGGCCAACGCTCTCAACGCCCTCGGCTGGTATCACGCCAGGCTCGGGTACTACCAGCAGGCTCTCACTCATTGCCAACAGGCCCTGAACCTATATCGTGAACTCGGCGACTGCATGGGTGTTGCCAGCACTCTGGATAGTCTCGGCGACGCTTATTACCATCTCGGTCAGACCACCCAAGCCATCACCCACTACCAGCAGGCCATTGCCCTGTTTCGTGACGTTGGTGACCACTTCAACGAAGCCAACACTCTCACCCGCTTCGGCGGCATCCAACATGCCACCGGCAATTTCGTCGCCGCCCGTGACACGTGGCAGCAAGCTCTGGCAATCTTTGACCGACTCGGCCTTCCCGACGCTGAACACATCCGCACCAAACTTGACAACCTTGACACCGGTTCCAACAAGTTAACCACTGATGATTAACTGTAAGAATCTCGTGTTTGCGGTGTTGTCTCAGTTTGGGCCGTTTCCGGGGAAGATTGTTGACGTGGGCGTAGTCCGACGATGATGCAAGTGGCCTCCCAGCATTGTGGACAGGTAGGCCATATTGTTTTTTCCATGTCGCCATCAGGACCTCGGGGGTAGACGGTTCCGCAGAGACAGCGCATCGGTGACCCTCGTGGGACGTTGCGGTCTTGCCGGTCGATGGCGTGACGTTGCCCGGCGAGGGGGAACCAAACAAACGATTGGGGTTCCGGGTACGGCGACGACACAACCGGGACACCCAATTCGGCATATGGGAAACTGTTTGTGTTCTGGTCTGGCTGATTGTTTTCATCTGTCACGGTTCCTAGCCTCCACCCATTCAGGCACTCAAACACCCAGTTACGCCAACTGTGTTTTCATGATCTTACGAAGTCCGGCCTGAGTCGTAGTGTTGCTCAATCACCGTTCCCTCTTTCGATGATCCGTATGTTGTGTGGAAAGCACCTGGTGTCGCGGATTCGGGGCATTACACGCAAGCATCGCGACGTAGCGGTTATCGCTTGCGTCCACCGTGTTGCGGGCTTGGGTCATGGTGGTCACGGCACCAGGTGCCATAGATGCACTGTTGCGGTCGTGATCACCGTGACAGGAGCCCGGTGACTGCGCGGGGTTGTTGATCTGTCACCTGTGGTTGTCACTGTTCTAGAGTCACTCTTGTGACCATCGGTGGGGAGCCTCTGGAGTTGGACTGTGCCACTGTGGGGATGCTGCGGCGCGGTCTTGGTACACGTCTTGCGGTGTATCGCCGGGCGGCTGGGTTGTCTCAGCCTCAGCTTGCTCAGGCCCTGGGACGTACGCGAAGCATGCTGTCGAAGATCGAACACGGTACGCGTGCGATGCCCGCTGCGTTGTGGAGGATCGCTGATGACGTGTGTGGCGCTGAGGGGGTGTTGATCAGCGAGCATGAGGCGCTGGCTGCTGTCCAGCGCGACTATCGTGACCGTCGTGGGACCCACCACCGCCAGACCCAGCAGAATGCCGCACAGGCGCAGCTAGAAGCGCTGGCAGGCTTGCCTGCGCCGGGATGGCCGGGTGCTGCGCTCCCGGTAGCCCGGGGTGGTGGGTGTCGGGATGCGGCGTGGGTGCACGGGGAGCTAGCCGAGGAGCTGGTGCAGGTGGTGACACGATTAGTCCGGTCGCTGGGTCGTCGTGACGCGATGCAAATCGTGGGATGGGCACTGGCCTGTGTGGGTTTGTCTGGGGTGGACCCCGACGAGCACACCCGCGTGATCCACGCTGTCGAGGCTCCTAGCCGGGTTGATGCTCAGGTGGTGAACACTCTGGCGCTCACGCTGGCCTCGTGTAAACGTCAAGAAGACAAACTAGGGCCCTGCCAGGTACTCGACACGGTAGTCGCGCAGCATCAATTGGTGCACCGCCTACAGGGTGGATGCCCGCCACAGCTACGCAAACCCTTATCTCTGGTCGATAGCAATATGGCTTGTTCTCTCGGCTGGTATCTCATTGAGATGGGTCACCATGACGCGGGCCGACGCTATCTAGAACACGCGCGCAAAGCCGCTCATGACGCCGGTAATCCCGCATATTCTGCTTACGCGGCCTGCTACATCAGCAATGCAGCATTCCTACGCGGTGACACTCCTGCTGCTTTAGATGCCGCTGCTGCTGCCCGCAGTCTCGCAGCACGGACCAACGATTATCAGCTTAAGGCTTATGCGGAGCAGCAAGCCTCCGCCGCGTTCGCCCTTGACCGCCAGTGCGCGCCCTGTATGGCCGCTTATGAGCGTGCTCACGAATTGCTCACCCACCCACAGAACGGGTCTGCCGCAGAGTCACCGGCCTACTGGGTAGACCACGGCATCATCGATTGCAAGCACAGCACTCTCCTATCACTGCTCGGTCAACCCAAACAAGCGCTCAGCGCCGCCACCGCCGCCCACGCGCAATTTGATCGCACCACCTACGTACGAATGTATGGATTCTGCCAAGTACGATTAGGCCACGCCCTTGTACTGTCCAAAGACATCACCGAAGCCGCCCATATTCTCGGCAACGCGGCCAGCCAAGCCAAACTATCCGCACGACTCACCCAAGAACTCCACGCCACCCGAGCATTGATGCAACCCTGGGCAGCGACCCACGCTGTGAAAACACTGGACGCCCAACTAGATGCGTGCGGACTCACGTCAAACCCTCACGCGCAAAAATCGCCAGCAGACCCAGCAGCGTCGATTTGAGGACGTGGTGATGTGCTCCGCGCCTTGACCTCCGACGGATGGGAATCAAATCAACCGGCACTCGGCTGTCCCGATCGAAGAGAGACGCGATGATCGGTTGAGTGGTCTGACTGCGTGGGGGGCTAGGCGGCGTTGGCTTGCTTCTGCGCTTCGGTGACCGACACTAGCCTGACTTTGGCTTTGTCACCAGCCGACAGTAACCTACGGGCGCGTTCCGCCGAGCGGAAACTACCGCGCACACAATCAGAACCGGTGCTGATCAGCTCGGCGTGGTCAGGGAAGGCTAGGCAGTACGCAATCGTGATGGCATCGACACGATCCCCGATTTCCTCGACCAGGGCGAGCATTTCTGGTGCGTCTGCGGCGACCATCTTGTTGATCTCTTGGATGAAGGTGGATTCTTCCATACCGCACGGTGGCAGCGCTCCTGTCTCGTCGGCCTCTTCCTCGTCGGCCCAGCGCTCCCCGTGTATCGGAATATCGGTGTGACACACGTCCATGGCCGCCGCTAATGTGGCTTGAAACTGTTCAATCTGGTTGTCTCGAAGCTCAAGGGAGCACTCTTGCTCGCCGAGCATTGATGCAACCTTGGGAAAACACCCACGCCGTCAAAACACTCGATGCCCAACTACACGCCTGCGGACTTCTTGCCAACACGTCTTGCGACAATATCGGAGCCAGGAACCCTTCGTGATCAGCACACATAAACCAGACGTTACAAGATCTACAGAAGATCAAGATTACCGTTTTTTGCGGCATTCAGGAATGCTGACCACTCGGTTTGGTTGCAGGAAATTATAGGTCCAGTGGGATCTTTGCTGTCGCGTGTAAAGACGTGGCCGGTCGCGAAGGCGACTTCGACGCAGTTGCTTTCAACTCCGCTGTCGCTAGATTTACGCCACTGGACATCGGATAAGTCCATACTCTACTTTACCTCTCGTACCCTATCGCAATTGAGGCGAGAAATTCCGCCGAACGGGTACAGTTTAACGCCGTTTCTTGCAGAATTTCTGTTATTTTGATAAAGGGACTTACATCGTCGGGTTCGTCAACAAAAATCCCTGAGCGTCTGTGCTCTAGGTGAACTAATGTGCGCGCTTTGCTGAACTCTAGTAGAAGGTATGAGCCGTTGAGTCCTGCGTGTTCACCATGATCAAAGGGAATAACTTGCACAGTGACGTTTGATCGTTGGCAGGCTGTGATGATATGTCGTAGTTGTGCTGTCATCACTTGCCGCCCACCGACTGGTCGCCTCAACACTGCTTCATCGAGGATCGCCACATACTCCGGTGGGCTAGGTTTGCTGAGGATTGCTTGGCGACCCAATCGAGCAACTACTAGCGTCTCGATCTCTAATTTCGGTACACCTGAGCCAGCCAGTAATGCGCGGGTGTATTCCGGTATTTGCAATAGGCCAGGGACCAACGCAAGGCTCACGTCGATGATTCGTGTTGCCTCAGACTCAAAACCGATCAATGCGGTCAGCTGTGAGGGCAATGCAGAAGATGCTCTTTCCCACCAGCCAGGCTGGTCAGCTGTCCGGGCAAGCTCTAGCAGACGATCTCGTTCTGTGCCTGTCACCTTGTACAGTGCCAACAAGGCAGCAACGTCTTCACTGGTGATATTGCGTCCGCCGTTTTCGATGCGGTTCAGTGTGCTCGCTGACCATCTCAACTGTTGTGCAACGTCGCGAGTGCTCAGACCGGCCTTTTTGCGTAGTTCCCGTAATTCAGCGCCGAGCCCGCGAGCGCGTGCGGTCGCTGGACGTTTAGGCATATCTACTTATCCCTTCTTGTGATCGGTTAATCCTAGATCGTCCGCCAATACACCGTCACCCGATTGGCCTAGTGCTGATTGAGTGTGTTTCAGAAATATGAAAATGTCTCTGAAACACATGATATGTTTCACAGGTGAAACCTGAACATGCATGTAGCGCGAGCTCGGCACCGGGCGGGGCTCGTGGTCGGGGAAAATGTTGAGAAGGAACAAAACCATGACTGTAGACCACGACGACGATCACACCCTTGCGCCCGCCAATAACGGAGAACAGCAGACATTGGCGGACTATTACGAAAAATTCGACCAATTGCTCACGAAATATGTCACCTATGCGGCACCCCGACTGTTCGCTCTGTGTCAAGATCCTTTTGGTGAGGCCGCCGAGGGCTGGGTATTTGCTTGGGGGGCCGCCTTCGATGACCGCGCTGTGGTATTTAGCCCCGATGGGAAAATCACCGGAACATTCAACTCTGCCGACAGTGCACTAGATCTGTTCTCCCGCACCCAATACCTTCATCTTGTCTGGACAGATCCCACAATTTGTGACCAGTCCGATGCTATTACGACCTAGCTAGAGGTACTTCCCTCGTGCCGCGATTCTACGTCGCGATACCAATCCAGCGCAGTATGACAAGACATACCAAGAGTCTCACCGATGAGATTTCTTCCCGCGCTTCTTTTGTTTGTGTCGAAGAGTGTGTGACTTAATTTCTAACGGGGTCGTTGCGGATGTTGAAGAGTGCGGTCAGTGCGGTTTCGTCGGCGGTGTCCAGGGTGTGTAGGTAGAGCGCTGTGGTGGTGATAGCGGCGTGTGCTTATTCAACGTGGTACTGTACACGCCCGATTACACCTGCTTGGTCCTGCTGTTTTTTCGCCCGCCTTGGGTGGTTGTGCTGATCTTCGGTGTAGCAGGCGTGGACGGGGTATGGCCACCGACCTGCTGGACGGTAGCGAGCACCGCCGCTATCTGGTCGGTGTACTGTCTTGCTAGCGCGGCGCGTTCGTCGTGGGCTTCGTGGCGGACAGTCTCCAACTCGCGGCGGTGGTCTTGACGTTGTTGTTCTAGTTGTTCCCGCAACGCCTGGGCTGTCGCGTGGTCGTGGTCAGCGGCCCGCTGCGCGGTCTCCTTGTCTGCCTCAGCGCGGCTCCGGGCGCTGCGAGCCTTAACCAGTTCATCCCGCATCTGCTCGACTTGATGTAGGGCGTGTTGGGCTGCCTCGTCGGCCTGCGCACGCCGTTCCGCCCCGCGGGCAGCCTGCTGGCGAGCAGTCCTCGCCTCCTGCTCCGCGGCGGCCTGACAGCTCTGAGCTTGGGCGACCTGGATAGCGGCCTCACGCTGGGTCTGCTCGACCTCATACCCGGCAGCCTCAGGATCAGACACGGTGCGCACGACCTCCATGGCACGGGTAAGGATCGTGGCCAGCTGCGCGCTGGACTGCTCAAACCTCGCCACCAGGGCACCCCACGAGACCCGGCCATCGGTCACCGGACGCTCCGACCCCTCGACCTGAACCATCCCCTGCCCGTGACCCTGACCACGAGCAGCAGCAAGCTCATACCGGCGACGCACGGCAAACGCCTTCCCCCGAGTGTGATCAGGATCGTCGCAATACAAGGGACGTCTACCACCCACAGAGTTACCGTTTTTCGCTACGGGGCGACCGCATACCCGCCCCTCGGGACCAGCAGGGAACACACAGCCATCCGCGTATTCAGCAGATCCGCTGTCACCGTTCTGATTCATACCCCAACCCTAACATAAACGTTTCAAACGAAATAGTACCGGTAACGTTTGAAACGTTACCGGTACTATTGGGACCACATGGCCCCTCGCAGGGTGAGTCGATTGCCTGTGAGAGGTGAACCTGCGACTTGTCGGCCTCAGGGGCGAACGCGCTTTATCTCAGGTCGGTGGCGGCGTTACAGCAGTATCTTTTTCGTTAACTACCGTGTGGTGGAGCGGATGCGGATGGTGGAGAGTGCGGTCAGTGCGGTCTCATCGGCGGTGGGGAGGGTGTGGAGGTAGCGTTCGGTTGTGGTGATGCTGCCGTGGCCGAGTCGTTCTTTGACGACTTGGAGGTCTGCTCCTCCGGCGAGCAGCCATGAGGCGTGTGCGTGGCGTAGATCGTGAACGCGGATCCCCTTTTCTAGACCGGCTTTTTTGATCGCGGGGTTCCATATGTGGTTTCGGAAATGGTCGTTGGGAATGTGCCCGTCGGTGTCCAGCGTTCGGGGTGTGCGGGGGTTGTCTTTTCCTTGTGCTCGTCGTTGTGCTCGGTAGCGGGCACACGCGGCCCGGCAGTGTTCACACCGGCATCTGCCCGCTCCGTAGCCGCTGGTGGTGCCGTGTTTGTATTGTCGGCTCTTGTCGTTGGGTGGGGTCAGCCCGAGTCCATCGGGATGAGGAGGGGTCACGCGAACGGCGGGCTTGTTGTTCTCTTGATCGCGGATGGCGAACAGGAGGTCATCGCGATCAAGGTGCAGGGTGTCGCAGTGCTTTCGGAGCTTGTGAACGAATTGGGCGCTGATCTTCATGTGTCGGTGTTTTTTGTTTTTGGGGTACTCTTTGATTAAAAACCGTTCGCCCTGTGGGTGGAATTTTCGATCGAGCTCCACGACGGCTCGGCTGACGGTGAGGATGTGGGTGTGAAAGTTGAGGTCTTTGACCCGGAGCTCGGTCAGCTCGCCCCACCGCAGGCCGCTTTCAATATCGGCCTCGACAAGGAGCTGGGCTTCGGCGTCGGGGAGCGCTTGATAGATCATGTCGAACTGTTCGGGAGTGATGATCGGGTAGGATTTGACGGGCACGGTCGGGGTTTTGACGCCCTTGCACGGGTGGATGAAGACCACCTGATCATTGAGGGCGGTCGTGAAGATCACACTGAGGATCATGTGGTTCTTCTTGATCGTCGCGGGGGTGACGTCTCTGTCCTGGAGGCTGGTGATCCACTCCCGGACATGCTCGGGCATGATGTCGCTCATCTGCATGGAGCCGAACTCGGGGATGATGTGCTTACGGAGGGAGTACGTGTAGCCCTCGCGGGTGGAGGGCTCCATCACGTGATGGGGTAGCCAGGTGTCCTCCACATAGCGCGTAAAGATCATCCGTCCCCGCGCGGGATCGCCTACTCGCCCCTCAGCGATCTTGACTTCCATTTTCTGCCACGCGTCGTTGGCCTTCCTCTTGGTGCGGAACGTCCCCGCCGACCGCACCCGTCCCTTGCGGTCTCGGTAGACGGCCATGTACCGCACCGTGCCCTCATCATCGACGCGCTCTCTGGCAAACCCCATGGTGGTCACTCCTCTCCAGTGATCATTTGTCATCAGGTTGTCATCAACGCCCTGCGTCAGCAGGAAACACTCACGGGTGCGGCGTGGAACGCTGACAGGCTCTCTACCTGCGATAATACGCCAAAGGGGAGACTCGTGGGACAGCTCGCGGCACGCGGGAAGGACGGCAGTTAGGCCCTCATAACCCAGAGGTCGTAGGTTCGAATCCTACCCCCGCTACCACGTTGTAGCAGGTCAGAGGTCCGGTCTCCGGTTTGGGGATCGGGCCTCTTGATCGTTTGACCGTGGTTTGACCGTGGACTGGGCGTCAGGCCACGGTCCTGATCGGGTTGGCCGGTCATAGGCGCTTTACTGCGACCGCTAGCGGTGGGGGCATGTCTAGACGTCGAGGGGTCGTCCCGATAGGTGTTGTGTAACCCCCCTGCAAGTGGGCCGTGAGTTGCCTTTGGGTGTTGGCGGTTACGCTGCGCTATGCGGATTCGGCAGGTGCGTAGCTCGGCCTTTCGTGGTTGGCAGGAGCTGGAGCTGCGACCGGGACGGCACGCGCTGGTGGTGGGGGAGCCCCGCGCGGGTCGCAGTGACCTGATTGAGGCCCTTCGGCGGGTACTTGGCCCGGACTCGACACGGACACCTCCTGACGAGTTCGATGTGTACCTGCCTGTACAGACGGGCACCGACGGCGAGGTCTGCACGGACGGTGGCGGTACCGGCGGGGGCGATGTGCCTGATGCCCGCGACGACGCGACGGAGGCGGCGCCCGACATCCGTCGCGCGGAGGTCGAGGTTGTGCTGGCCGACCTGGGCGAAGCACTGGAACAGCACTTCTTCCGTCGGCTCGAACTATGGGACCGAGACGACGACGCGCTGGTGGTCGAGTCGACAGCCGAGCAACTAGACAAAGATCGTCACGAGTTAGTCCTGCGGTTGTGTTACCGATTGCGCTGGAATCCCGAGGAGGGGGTTGGCGAGCACTGGGTGGACTACCCCAAGACCTCGGACCCCGACGACGAGTCCTATGACCGTGTCCGGCGGCCTGATCGCCTGATGCTGCCGTTTGTGTGTCTGGAGCCCGGTCAGCCACTCACACTGCGGCCAGGTAGTGCCTTCCGCAAGCTGCTCACCTCTGGCGGCGATGATCTGGCCACCGCGCTGGAAGAGCTATCTGCGGCCGTTGACGGCGCCACTGACGGCCTCAGCGCGACCAAAGTCGTCAGCACCGTGCTGAGCGGTGTCTTCGAGCCGGTTCGCAGCACCCTAGACGTAGGCGCCAAGACCGCGATCGAGGACGTGGTGAGTTTTCGCGCCGAGGGTGGCTCGGTGGCGGGACTGCTGCGGGCACTCCAGCCAGCATTGCGCCTAGGAACGCCGGAAGCCCTTCCGCTGCGCCGACACGGCTCTACGACAGCCGCAGTGCTGGCGGCGGCTGAGACCCTGGGTGCCGCGCAGCAGGGTGATGCCGTGGTGGTCTGCGATGACTTTGGTGACCAACTCGACGCCGGAGCTGCCGAGCATCTTGCTCGCGAGCTACGCGGCTCATGTGGCCAGTTGTGGTTGTCGACTCGGCGGCCCGAGGCGGCCCGCAGCTTCCTGCCTTCGGAGATGGTCCGGTTATCGGCAGCTGGGGGTGTGCGCCGTGTGCACCAACTGGTCGAGCCCAGTGACAAGCGCGAGCTGAGGATTCTGCGGCAGCTTCATCTCCAGTTGCTCCCAGCCATGAGCAGTCGTGCGGTCGTGGTGTTCGAGGGCCGACACGATGTCGCGGCTTTGACCGCACTGAGCCAGCGTCGAGATCAGCCAACGCCTGCGGCGTACGGGATTCGCCTGGTCGAGGGTGACGGGCACACTGAGGTGATCAAGGTGTGCAAACTGGCTCACCAGCTGGGATTCCGTGTGATCGCCGGACTTGACTTCGACAAATCCGGTGGAGGGGCGGATACCTCATTCAAAAAGGTGCAGCAGGTCGCTGACGATGTTGTGCGTTTACCGGAGAAGTTCGCCATCGAGCTTGCGCTTGTTCACGGAATTTCACGGCAAGCTTTGATCGATGTGTTCACCGAGTTGAACACACAGTGGCAGCTTGGATTGCCCGTCCTCGATCAGATCGAGGACGGCAAGCTGGAAAAGAGGATTGCGCAGGCATTGCACAGTTCTGGACTGCACGCGCAATACCTCTCTATGCTTCCTGAGGGATTGGTGCATCCTATCGCTGCCCGCTTCTTGGACACCGCTGTCGCGCTGGCACGGGGCACGGCCGCAGGTCCGGTGACGTTAACGTTATGACGACCGCAAGCGGTTACCGCCCTATTGGCAAACAGCAGGATGTGTGTGATAGTCAGGCGCCGACGCTGCTGGTTCTTGGTGGTGCTGGTACGGGTAAGACGGTCACCGCTGCTGCTGCCGCACGTGCCCACCTTCTTCGACGAGACGCACTCGCACAACCAGGGGCCGCCCGCGAGCGTGTGTTGTTCTTAACGTTTAGCCGCACTGCCGTCAGCCAAATCCTGAAATCCTGAGTCGTAGCAGGGGTGTTCTCGGCGAGGTCGCTAGCCGTGTCGACGTGTTCACATTTCACGGGCTAGCCTGGCAGCTTATTTGCGATTTTGGGCGCTATGCAGGTCGTGGTGCCCGTCCTTCTCTGCAGGGCGAAGCTGAAAGCAAGCTGTTCAGGGATGACCCGAATGTCTTGTCCTACAACGACTTGCTACCCGAAGCGCTGAAGATTCTGAAACTGCCGCACATTGGTCCACTCGGCCAGCGCCGATGGTCCCTGGTGATCTGTGACGAGTTCCAGGACACAGACAGTGATCAGTGGACAATGCTCGAACACCTCACGGCCATGGGGAACCGTCTGTTGTTGCTTGGTGACCGCAACCAAATGATCTATGACAGATTGCCGGGGCGGAAAGGCGTCGGCCCTATACGACTCACCACAGCACTCGCCCGACCTAGCGCTGTGCAAATCGATCTTCCGCTGGGCTCCCACCGTGATCCCACGCAGCTGCTGCCCACCGTGGCCGAAGCCGTACGTGTGCGTAACTTCTCCCATCCCTCGTTGTCTTGCGCTCTCGACGCCGGACGACTCCGTATCGTTAACGGCATTGATGACGACCCGGCGGTCAACGCGGTGTGTGATGCAATGGAAGAAAGCAGACAGAACGGTGCACGAACATTCGGAATCTTCGTGCACGGCAACGAACCCACCTCTTCTATGTCGGCTGCGCTCACTGACAAGGGGGTCGATCACGTAGTTGTTGGCCTATCTGAAAGTTACGGTGAGGCACTGAGCACGTTTACCACCATGCTCCAGTTCGCATTCGGCCAGGCTGCCTGGGAGGAGGTGTTGGTGCGCCTGGCGGTGTTCTATACATCCACCGTGCGCAGTAAGCAGGCACCAGCGGTGGCTATTGCAATCGGTACAGGTCGCGCTGTTGGACTCCTCGGCAAGCGACTGGGCGAGCTACGCGAGCAGCTGTCCCAGGCGCCGGATATCGACACCGCAGCTCGTATCGCAGGTGACAGCTGGCCAGCACTGGGATTGAGCCGAGGAAATCGACCGTGGCGTCGAGCCGTCGCTGAAGTGACTCGATTGCTAACGATAAACGGCGGAGCCAGTACAGCTGTAGATGCCATACGCCGCCAAGTCGACGTCATGCGCGCCGAGTCGTTCACCGAAATCGACGCCGGCGATAAATCCCCAGTACAGCTGATGAACCTTCACCAAACCAAGGGCCGCGAAGCGGACGCCATCATTGCACTCTTCCGATCCGGTGACTACTTCGGGAAAGATCATGAACCCTTCGAAAGCGCCAGCAGATTGCTCTATGTAGTGCTGACCCGAGCACGCAACCAAGTCACTTTACTGCTACCAACCCGGCCACACGCTCTCGTAGCCCCGTTTGTCCGACTCTAGTGGAGGATTCAACGATGCGGAGTTTTCTGTGGAACGTCGCCAGGCAGGGTATGACTCAAGGGTCCTACTTGGTGCTTGGACGGTCGGCGTGAGCCTCGTAGTTGCGCAGATTCACGACGGCGGTATCTCTCTCGTCTCGGACACCAAAATTACCCACAAGTTCGATGAGACGTGGACTCGGCAGGTCTTCAAAAACGCTCTTCTCAAGTTGATGATCCTACGAGACGATGTAGTAGTTGGTATCACCGGCGACAATCCTGACATTGGGTTACGGTGGCTCGTCGAATTTCGAGACCAGTCAGTCGAAGACCTCGTAAAAGCGATGGTTAATATCGACTACGCGTCCTTTGTTGTCGCCGAACTCGGCTCTTCGCCTCAGCTTTGGAAGGTGTCCGCCGGGTCTACTGAAGAACGGTCCTCGGTTGGCCGTTGCTGGTCTGGTGACCACGATGCATACGAGCTTTTCCAGCAGCAGTACCACGAGTGGCCGGAAGAGATGGACCCCGCTTTTCGGCTCATGTCGTCGATGCAGTGGCTGCTGAGCTTCAATCCGGTCGAGTCAGTGGGCGGATATCTAACTAGGGTGGCAACAACGAGTGAGGGATTCCGATTTATCGCTGACCCTACGATGGTTGGGCCATGGTTTCTTGAAGGTTTGAGCCAAGCGACGCCCGACAGTTTAAGATTCACCTTTCACGCCCCGCCCGGTGGTGACCCCAACGGGTATCATATTCTTCCTGTCGCTGGCAGATCTCCGACAGCAAGCGCGTTAGCCTACTATGTGCCACAAGCTGGCGTCTCGTGGCTTTTCTGCCATGAATCACCCTGGAAGGCAGTCACCCTCAGAACCGACTCGATTCCTGAGCTTATTGAATTAGCGGCGACAAAACACGGACGGGCCCTCGCCGATCCGCCATGGTTGGCAAGAGATGCGTAGGCCATGTGGCTTACAGGCGGGTGCGTCGCTGCCTCACACCGTCAGTGTGGTCCCTTACGATCCTGTTGTGCCCGGTTGAAGCAGAGCCCATGCCATCGCCCCTGGCAGCGCACGGTGAGGTCTTTACGAGGCGGTGGGTCGTCCGATGTGTTGCTCGACCTGGCTGGTTACATCCATGACCAGCCGCTGACTACGCGAAAGCTCGGTGATCCGTCCTGCGGGTCTGGTGTAGCCCCCTAAGCGATGTCCCGCCAGTCGCCCGCATCGGGTAGCGAGCTGACCAGGTCTCGCATGCCATCAGTACGAGCCTCATTCGAATGTCCGCCCGCGCGCCGTATCCGTCCCTCCGTCGCCGGACAGCTGCGGCGATCACCGTTCAGGCAGCACCCCTCACCGACTGCGCACGCCTCTCCCGTAAGCTACGTCGCTGACGTGCCGATCCCCCCAGATGTCAAGCTGATCGGCTGGTTACAGTGTGGGATGCGCGAGGAGAACTTGGTCGAATCCGGCTACGACGACGAAGCGTTCGCCGAGGTGTTGGCAGCGTACCTGAACGACGATGGGCTCCGGTGACGCCGCGATCGTCGGGACGGGTCGTTGCGCCTGGATCTCCTACTTTTGAGCTACAGACCTTGGGTTGGCGGGCTTTTCAGGATTTGTGTGCAGCGGTATTACGCCAGGTGTGGGGACAGTCGGTACAGGCATTCGCGGACTCCAACGATGCCGGACGCGACGGTGCGTTCTACGGTGTCTGGCAGGACCCGTCTAATCCGACTGGGGTGCAGGATCTTCCGTCCGGTCCGTTCGTCCTGCAATGTAAGCACACCAAGAGCCCGGACAGTACCTTGTCTCCCTCGACTCTTGAAGACGAGTTCAGCAAGGTTTCGGCATTGGTAAACCGGGGCTTGTGTCGTAGTTATATTTTGTTGACCAACGCACGGGTCACGGGCAGCGCTGAGGCAACAATTCGGGACCGCTTGTATGAGGCCGGGGTGAACTATCCGCGCGTTCTCGGCGGCCAGTGGTTGTGCGACATCATTGCCTCTAATCAGGCATTGCGTCTTTTCGTGCCGCGTGTTTACGGCCTGGGTGACCTTTCGCAGATCCTTGATGAGCGCGCTTATGCCCAGGCTTCGGTCCTTATGTCGTCAGCGCGCGATCAGGTCGCTACCTTCGTGGTTACTGACCCTATCGCAAAGCAGCCCAGGCACTGCAAGATCATGGATTTGTTTTACTGCTAGGCGAGCCGGCGGTGGGAAAGTCGGTCATCGCCCTAATGCTGGCGCTCGCCGCCGCAGACAACTGGGGCTGTATGACCATCAAGGCCAGAACCGCCAGCGAACTCGTAGCCCACTGGAACCCGCACGAACCCGAACAGTTCTTCTGGGTCGATGATGCCTTTGGTGCAGTGCGACATGAAGAACAGCTGACCTATGATTGGTCGAGGAGTTTGTCGCATGTGATGGCCGCTATAGGCCAAGGCGCACGAATCGTGCTGACCTCCCGCAGCTACATTTATGAAGACGCCCGATGCATGCTCAAGGAGTACGCTTATCCTCGGTTGCGTGAACAGCGCGTCACGGTGGATGTCGAGGACCTTAGCCTAGACGAGCGTCGGCAAATCCTGTACAACCATATCGCCTACGGGGATCAGCCCATCCAGATCCGGCGGCAGATGAAACAATTTCTCGATCGAGCCGCAGAAGCGAAGCCGTTCCGCCCGGAAGTGGCCCGCCGTCTAGGGCTGCAAAGCTTCACGACGAGCTTGCTTCTCACTCAGTGCGGTATCGAGGAATTTATGATGAGCCCCCGGCAGTTCCTTCGAGACGTCTATGACCAGCTCGGTTCGAACGAGCAAGCGGCCCTCGCTTTGGTCTATACCGCCGCTAACGAGGGCAGTCTAAAAAATCCACTGGCCCTAGATGATGTACAGCGTGAACTCATCACCCGAGCCGGTAGTACTCCGGCCGGAACCGCTAAGGCTCTTCAATCACTAACCAGTACATTCCTACGGGAGACTAGCGGGCCATTCGCAAAGCCAGGATGGGCATTTCGGCACCCCACATTGAGGGAAGGTTTCGCCGCCTGGGCTTCCGTACAGCCGCACCTATTGAACGTGGTCCTCGCAGGGTTCACTGACGAGGGGTTGCTCACTCGGGTGGACTGTGAAACTCGGGCAGCTGACGAGCAACATGGCATATTGCTACGTGTACCCCCCGCACTCTACCGAGATGTCGCCGAACGGCTGGCCGCTATCGGTCAACGCCCAATACAACGACTGCGACAAAGTCGGCATGAGTATGAGGCGGTAAAGCGTACATTTCTCAACTTTTTGGCCCGACGCTCTAGTGATGCGTTCCTACGCGTCTACCTCGAAGTCGACCCCGACCTCGTAGAACGCCTGCTAGCCTTCACGTCCTATGTTTATGCGGTAGTAGAACCCGACGTACTAGCTCGACTGCACCAAGCCCACCTGCTTAGTGAACCCTCGCGCCTCCGAGCCATCAAACGCATGACAGATCTAGCCCTCACCACCCCTGACCCCGGATGGCTCTCTTGTAAAGCATGGAGCGTCCTCCTCACACCCGACGAACGTGCCCACCTCATGGACACCGTGCGCACCGAGCTTGTCCCTAGGCTGGAAACAGTCGTCGGAGATTGGGTGAGCGACACCTACGAAGAAGACGACCCGATCGAGAGTGCCCTGTTCGCCTATTCAAGAGCATTCGAAAATGAAGGAGACGCCGAAACGGCCGAGGCATTTGATAATGCCTGGGATCTTTACTCCCAGCTCAAGCCAAGTCCTCCAGAGAGCCGATATGAGTGGGACGCGAACCCGCCCATAAAGGGCAGTAGTAGCCTCGCGCCGTCATCGGAGCCCGACCGCAGCATCTTCGACGACATCGACCACTGATAACACGGGCTTTCCTCTCGCAGTGGCGCAACTTATCGATCTGTCTACGCGTGGCCGTCATTACGAAAGGCTCGTTGAGGCTTTGTCGAGCTCATACCATAACCCAATTACGGCGTCAATAATGGCTGCGGCGTATGCGCGGCTGGCTGGTGGCATCACGCCTGGTTCTTCGAATGTTAGACCTTCGCCGAAGAGTTTAGTTCTTAATGGGAAGGGGTTTCCGCGGGGCATGAGGCCGGAGAATCCTAGCTGCGCTCCGTCAACTTTCAGCGGGTCGCCAAATTGAGGGCCGTTGAAGGTCCATCGGGAGACCTTTCCGGACGTAACGAATACATCCTCTTCCGGGCCGTTAAAATAAGGTTCTAGATTAAATGTTACAAATCCTGATACCTCTGGGCCAGTCACTTCGAAGATAAGAAAGCATGGTCTAGGAGCGGCTCTCTCCGTTACCTCAATAGTTGGATAACTGCCTGGCAGCCCAATCTTTCTAGACATCTTTTTCTCCTGGTATATTTCTCTATTTCGAAATACTTTTGTATTCCGTATGAAAAAGTATAACTCTGAACAACCACAGAAGCCACGTTATTTATAGACAATCAAATAAAACCGAAAAAGCTCCGAATCGAATCCCGATTAATACGGTTATGCGACCGCCCTGGTTCGCGGAGGGTTAAATGTTTTTCTCGAATTCTGTGTGATCGTCGATAGTCGAAGGGGGCGGTGCGGGCGGGCATGGGTTTGGTGTTCGGGTTTGGCTTTTTTCGTGTTCTCCTGCTCGGGGGTAGGTCGTGGTTAGAGTGCTATGTCGCAGGTGACTTCGTTTCCCCATACGTGCCAGCCTGGCTGTTTGCGTCGGGCGAATAGTTCGAGGTAGGGGCCTGGTGAGCAGCGTTCGATGATTGCGTACTGTTCTTCGGGTTTATGGCTGTGTTCTTGTTGTGGGGCGTATAGCCAGGTGCCTTGGCCGCGGAATAGTACCGGGGCTTTACCGCGTGTCCCTAGCAGTAGGTGTTCGGTTTGGTTGCGGAGGTAGGTTCCTAGTCCGAGTCGGGGTTTGATCCATGTGAGGCAGCTGCGGTAGGTGAAGCCCCAGGTCTGCATGACTTGGTGCCCGCCGTGGAGGGCGGCGTTGGTGACCCATAGCCACAGGTGCGCATCGTCGGCCGCGAGACGGTCTACTCGGAGGTTGCAGATGGCGTCGAGTGTCATGAGCGGGTAGTGGCGAGCCGCGCCATACGAATTGCGGCCGCCACCCTGTTGGATGTCCCATGGCGGGTCGGCCAGGATCGTACGGTAGCGCGGGGACGGCGACGGACTCTCGGCCGCGTTGGTGCGTGCGTCTGTTTCGTTCACGTTCATGCCGTATCCATCCGTTGCTCTGTGTGCGCGGATGTGTCGATCCCTGTGCGCCTCTGTCGGTGCTCTTGCAGCACGAGAAGGTGCAGGTGTACGTGCCTTTCGATGTGTTGTCAGCTCCGATTGGGCGGGGTGGGAGGTATGCCAAGGAGGGTGAGTAGTTCGGCGGTGGGGACGTGGTAGCCGGCGCCGACGCGGATGATCCGGCAGGGGAACTCGTCGGTTTTGGCGAGTTGGTATGCCTTGGTGCGGCCGATACCCAGCGCGCGGGCTGCGGTCTCGAGGCTCACAACGCTGGGCAGGGCATTGAGCTGGTCGAAGGTGAGCGGTTCCATGGTGGTTTTCTCCTGTCGGTTATTGGCTGTGTAGTGCGGCGGCGAGGTGATCGACGGCGGTGGCGTGTGTGCAGGTTTCGAAGAGCTGCCCGGCGGGGGGTGGTAGCCCGGTGATGAGGTCTCCGATGGCGGTGCAGCGGTGCTGTGTGGGGGTAGTGATCAGCACTCGGGGTAGGAGACCGGCGGGGCCGACGCCGCCGGTGTTGGCGTAGTCGAGGTAGGTCAGGAGCTTGCGGCGCAGCCGGGGCAGGGTCTCGGTGGCTTGATCGACTTCGATCCACCAGGCGTCGCGGTGTCCGTCGGCGGCGAGCAGCGTGTAGGCGTCGGGTTTGAGCCATCCGCCGGTGGTGTCGAGAAGCCAGCACGCGGGCTCGGCCTGGAATTGGCGGATCTCGAAGTGCTGGGTGCGGGCGTGTTCGACGAGTCCGATGTAGAGGGCGGTGACGGCGAGGATGTGGGAGGTGAACGCCGCACCGGGTTGTGGGGCGCGGCGGGGCGCGGTGGTGGCGTGCTCGGCCTGGTGGAGGCGGTGCAGCCATGTGCCGGCGGTGTCGAGGGTGAACACGAGGCCATCTGAGCCGGCGCGTACACCGCCGACGCGGCGGTCCAGGGTGGTCAGTACCCGCCAGGTGACGAGGCGGCGCAGGACTCGCCTGCGGGTACGGTCGCGGCTTGCCGGGCTCAGGTCAGCGAAGTGCAGCCGGCCCAACCCTTCCCCCGTGATGAGCCGTAGGCGGGCAACGGTGTCGATGATGTCTGTGTCTCGTGGGGACAGTCGTTGGTGAATCCATTCGACATGACGGACACGGACACGAGACACAGCCACCGACGCGGAGGGGCGGGTCATCGACGGAAGGGGACCGCAGCGGAGAGAGTCGGTGTCGTTATCGACGCCGACACCGGGGGTGGCCTGCGCCGATGGGGTGGGGTGAGTCGACGCGACCGGGGGGCCGGCCGGGTCGTCGAGCGGGTGCCCGGTCATCAGGTCTCACCTGCCGATGGTTCGTCGGTGTCGGCCGCGCGGCCGATCCGTGGCCGGGTGCGTGCCGGTCGGGTTCGGGCCGCGATGGCGTCGTCGATGTCTGCGCGGGGTTGGCCGTAGCGGCGTCTGCTGTGGTCCGCGAGCGCGGCCCCGTCGGTGGTCGGCTCGGGTAGCGGGTACGTCGTCCCGGTGACCGGGAGCAGGGTCACGCCGCCGACGCACGGCCGTAGCGCGATCTCATACGCGCCCAGGGTGCGCAGGTCGTCCGCCGTTAGCGGGGTGAAGCTGGCGGCGAGGTCTTTGGCGTCAGCGTGACCGAGCTGGAAGGTCAGGTGGGTGCGGACGGTGCCGAGGATGGATGCCTTCAGTTGTCGGGGGAGTTGGTCCATGAACTGGTGCGCCAACACCAAACCGAGCCCGAGACCGCGTGCCTGGGCGCACATGTCGGCGAGGTCAAGCGGCAGCTTCAACACGTCTTGGAACTCATCCACGTACAGCCAGAACGGTCGCCGTTTCGTAGCCGGCATGTTCGCCCTGGTCAGCGTCGCCTGCCACACCGACGACATGACCAGTGAGCCCACCAAACCGGATACCTCGCTGCCGAGCAGACCTTTCTTGAGGGCGACGAGCACGATCTTTTTGGTGGCCATGACGTGGCCGAAGTCGATGCCCCTTGATTGGCCCAGCAGGGCACGCAGCGGAGTGGAGAGGGTGAACGTGCGCAGCTTGTTGAGCACGGGGCTGATCACGGTCAGGGCCAGCGTCGCCGGCATGGACTCATACCAGTGCCAAAACGATGCCAGTTCCGCCGGCATCGGCGCTGACGTGACCGTCCGCCGAAACGCGGCGTTGGTGAGCAGCTCGGGCACGTCGAGCAGCGTGTAGGCGTGACCGCCCGGCGCGGTGGCGTTGGTGAGGGTGAGCAAGCACGCCCGCACAATGTCGGCGGTGCGTGGACCCCACGATTTCGCGTAGACCGAGTGCAGCACGTGATAGGTGAAACCGGCCGCTTGCTCGGCCGGCCCGGCCGTGAGCGGATTGATTCCGGTCACGTAGTCGTCGACCGTGGGATCGATGACGATCACGTCATCGCGGCGCTCGTCGGGGATTCGGTCGAGTACATCGGCGATCAAATCGCCGCGCGGGTCGATAACCACGCACCCGTCACCGCGGTGAATGTCTTGGCCGATCATGTTGGCCAGCAGCGTCGATTTACCCGCCCCGTTGGGGCCGATCATCCACATGTGCCGCAGCCGATCCGAGGCGGCCAGGTGCAGCACCGTGCGCATGTTCGGGTAGTTGCTTGCTCCGATGACCTGCCCATGGGTGGGCATAGACGGTGGCGGTGGCAACGTGCGGGATATTCCGGCGGGCATGCCCGGCATCGGGCTTTCGCCGGTGACCATGCCCAGTAGCCCGCCGAGTTCGGTGGCGGACAGGATCATCGGCCACCGGCCGTGGGGAATCACCCGCGATACCACCCGCGCGGCGACCACCATGCCGGGTAGCAGCCACCGTCGTCCGATACGGGCGCGGGGCGTGTCCATCTGTTGCAGCGCCGCCCACACCCCCACCCGCAGCGCTTTGGCCCGGCGCCGGCCCTGGCCGGTGGCCACGGCGACGCGGCACACCGCCGACATCATCGGATGCCCCTGTTTCCACAAGGCGGGGATGGCCGTCGATTCGGTGCCGGGGCGGGTGACCCAGCGCGGCGCGAGCGCCCCGGCAAGCAGCCACTGCACCCGCACCACCTCGCCGGACACGAGGGGTTGCAGCGCGGCGATGACGCGTCGGCTGGTCTCCAGCGCCCTGTCAATGGCCATCACTTCTGCGGCGCCGGTGCACCGCGCCTCCACCGCGGCGCGGATGCGCACCCGGTGCTGCGTGTTCACGCCGTGCGGTACGTGTTCGAAGCGTGCGCCCGGTATCACCGCGCGGATGGCGGCCAGCACATCGGCCTGCAGCCGGCGCGGCACCCACACCACGTGTGTGATGCCGTCACGGGTGCCGGTGGCCTCGATGCACACCGGCCACGGCAGGCCCCATCGCCGCACTCCCGGCAGCAGCGTCCGCAGCGCGGCGACCCAGCCGGTCAGCTCCTCCACCGTCGTGGTGCGGGGAAGGCGAACGTGCAACGCCACCAACGAACGGCGCCACCGCCACCCGTGCGCCTCGCAGACCACGACCCGACCGCCCCACACCGCCAACACCACACCGACGACGGCCAAACCGACCGCGTGCCACGGGAAACCCAGCAAGTCCGGCACTATCACGCACCGGCCTCAGTAGTCGCACGCGACCGCGCGCGCCTCATACCGGGCACGCGCCGCCAACGCCTGAGCTTGTGCTGCGAACTCAGGATTCGTCGCCGCCAAGAAATCCAGAACCTCGCCCTTACGAAACTGATAGTTCGCAAGCTGCTGCGTGCCCGCGCCGAACGGCGGAACCGACGACAACAACTGCCGCACCGCGGCACTGACCTCAGACTGAACAACCCGAGACATTAAAGAACCTCCCCTGCTCAAAGCCGCTTCAGACCAGCGGCGATACAGAGAAGCCTCGTCTCAACCACCTGAAAGAAATAAGGCCAAAAACCTATGAGTTACCAACGAAAACAGGCACAAGTAACCGACGCGCCACCATTCAGAAAACACCACAAAAACCCATACAAGTTTCCTGCAAATATCTGACGTAACGACGAATCGACGGGCAACCGTGAGTCAGTCGGACTACAGGCAGCGGCGCTCTTCTTCACATCATCGGGCGAGACGTCTTCGCCAGCAGCGATGCGCCTGGTAACTGCCTTGGAGGCCACGATCATCTTGAGGGCATCGGGCACTTCGCCAGCGTCATGGTCGTGACGCTTGCCGATCAGGTACTTGAACAGAGCGTTCTGCAATCGCTAACCGACGCCGGGCGTACAAGCTCGACAACAGCGGCCATGCGCCAGATGTGATCCTTGCCGTCGTACTTCAGCGCGGTCTTCTCGTTGTATAGACGGTGCACGGCATCCGCGGCCCCACGCTTCACTGGCTTTGGCAACCGACGACCGTGGCGCTGGTGCCAGTACGACACATCGGCGCGCACAGCGCGACCAGCGAATTTGCTCATAGCAATATCTCCTTCGTTTGGACATCGGAGACGTTAGTCGCTATCGATAACCGAAGATCAATTAAATAGCTCCGCAAAGGCGTCGAACGTCGATTCACTGGTTCAAGTGGGCGGCTTTGTTGGTACCCGCAGTCGTTCACAAGAGCCGATGTTCGGAAGCCCACGCGCACCCGATACCGTGACCCGATGGCGAAGACGAAGCGGGAGCGCTCGTCCAGCCCACTGCTGGCCTTCGTCGGGCTCGTCCTGTTGGGGCTGTGTGTTGCCGCGATGGTGCGACGCCAGGATGTCCTCGCTGGTGGGCTCGCAGTTCTTGGTCTCGGCGCGATGGTTCTCGCCGCCCTGGCGCCATGACTCACCGGAACTGTGGAGATGGGACTGTCCGGCTTCAAGATGGAGCTGGTCAAGCTGTCAACAGCTGGTCGGCTGGCTGGCTACTCCGAAGAGGACATACTCGCCGCTATCGAGGCAAAGCTCAAAGAGCAAAAACTTGAGTCTCCTGCGTCTCTTGCGGCGCGACATGCTGCGGATGCGGCTCGGCGGCATGGGCAATTTCACGAAGATCAGCGCAGGCAACGCTATCCACCTCTTGTCGGACCATCGCTCCGCGATATCGAGTCGGAATACAACGAACCAATCCTGAGGCTACGAAAAGCATTAACGGCGGCACCCCAAGACTCGCCGGAGTATGCCAGAGCGCTAAAACAGTTAGTAGCTCTACTTGAGTTGAAATCCTTAAAATCCGGCGCTGGCGAACTTGCTTCCGACGAAGCCGTCGCCTTCGTGAGCCAGCTTGAGGCTGCTCGGCGGCGACGCGCTTCCTGATCCCTCATGGCGTTTATGACAACCGAAGATCGCATTGCTCGCCAGCGAGGATTCGGCGCTATGCGTCTACGTCTACTCGAAACGGTCGCTCAGCGACGGGCTTGATGTTCCGCCAGATGATGTCGCGTAGTCTCGGTTATCAAGCATCCGGAACAGAACAGCCCGTTATCCGACGATGCGAATGCTTGGGCCGGTGTCTTGCGGTCATCTTTTTGTGGCTGGCGGGTGAATTCTTGCCTCGCTGATTCCTCGATGAACGCGTACTGCTGGTTCAGGTCTCGTACCGTTGCCTGTACCCAGTCAAAGAACTCATCCGGTACCCGCTCAAGCAACTCGTCTAGAGGCTGTTGCTGGCTCAGGTACTCCCATATTGTTTTGCTGTTAACACCCGTAACGATGCGGTGGAGCCGAACGTATTCCGCATGCTTCATCTTCACACGAAAGCTAGGCGTATCCGGATTCTCCGGGATGAAACGAACTGTGAAGCCCTCAGTGTTGTCGTAGTCCTCCGGCGATGCGTTCGTTATCTCGCGCAGCTTCTTCTTGCGATCAAGGAGGCTGATCACGCCGGGTGGGCTGATCCTTGTTCTAGGCATCGAGTTTCGCCAGATGCTTGGGCGAGTAGAGCCTGGGTGAGGCGGCGGGTTAGCCGTGGGATAGCCAGCTCGGTGATACTGTTTGCTGTGACGTAGCGGTGTTCGGATAGTTCTGATTCTTGCAGTCGAATAGCCGCGAGCTGACCTTCGTCCAAGTGGCCGCCGTCGAAGATGAACAGCAATTTATCGCCCTGCTCCGGATGCGGCGCCCAATCGACAACTAGCAGGGCTCCGATAGTGGGGCGTATGCTTAGTTCTTCGTCAACTTCACGTATGCATGCTTGTCGCGGGCTTTCACCTGGCTCCACGTAGCCGCCGGGGATTTCCCACCCAGGTTTATACGTGGGTTTGACCAGCATGATGCGCCGGTCATCATCGACAAACAAGGCGCCTGCCGCCATTGCCCCACGGGCAGTGGTAGGGAATTGTTGAGTATCGGTCACGACCACCACCTTAAGTGGCGGCTTGTTCTACTCGACGATGTGGACTCGACGAGCCAGGCCGGCGAGTTGAAAGCTGGGCTTGCCTTTGCCTCGACGTATCCAGGTCTGCACGAGTTGGTGGCTGATGACGTGTTGCCGTACCTGCTCGGGTGCTTCTAGTTCGGCTCGCAGCAGCGTCTCTAGTGCTTGGTCGGTGCGGTTCCATGCGCTGTAGGCGCGAGAGATTTCCATGGCGTGGCGTACCCGGCGCTCTACGGGCAGACCACGGGTATCGACATGGGGACCGAGCTGGATTGCTATCTGTGTATCGCCTAAATCCATGGCAGTGGCGACACGGTGGATCGCAACATTTGATGGACCAAATGCTGTCCATAGGTAGTTGGCGTTGCGGCCGAGCCGCCGGGCGGATTCATCGACTTGTGCGAGGAAACTGCGTACCGTCTGGCGATCATTATCGCGAGCTGCGGCCATCGCACCGACGAGAAATAACGTTCCGTGAACGGACAAAAGCTCCGGTGAGGCCCTACCAAGCTCAGATTGTAGGTAGTCGGCTCCTTTTGCGGCTAGGCCCTTAGCCTCGATGTAGCGACCCATCGACAGCAAAGCATGGATCGTGGAACGAAATAGAGATCCGACGATGGCGTGATCTCCGGTTTGTTGCGCGACGTGAAACCCGCGTTCGGCGGCGAGCCATGCTAGGTCAGCTCCACCGAGTTTCGTGAGCAATACCGCCGCTGCCTGATAAATCAAAGCCAGGTAACGACATGCCTTGACTCTGTCATCACCGTGACTCTCGTAGATGAGTTTTTGTGCGTCCGCTATCACGGCCGGAAGCTTAGCGATAACGAGATTGTAACGCGATTGCTGGTAGGCGTCCCATAGTTGCGTAACGGATCGGTCTACAACAGCTAACGTCGGTGCCTTATTCGGTGTTGATCCGAGTACCGGCGATAGCTGATGGTAATCCAATAGAGCTTCTCGCAGGACAGGCACGGCCTCGTGCTGGCTGTCGGTAGCAGATCCCGGTAAAGACTCCTCTCCCAACAGGTCACCGATAGTCACATTCAAGGCGTCACCGAGCAACCTGATGACCGATATCCGGTCTAGTTCGATCCGCCCGTTTTCGACCTTGCTTAGCCAATCAACGGTACGACCAACTAATCCAGCAAGCACTTCTTGCGACATGCCTCGTCTGCGGCGATACCACGCGACACGCTCACCAAGTGTGAGGCATCGACCCACTCCAGACATGACCACAGCATTCCACACAACTCGGAGGATGACCCTGGAAAATTTTTCCGGGGCACCCGGTGAATATCACGGTTTGTTAGGACGATGACAACCACGCCGATTATCCATCAGCCATCCTCCGACGGTTACACCTACGACCAATATTGCGCTACATGTGGCCAACGTTTTCCCTGTGACTCCTTCGAAACAACAGGACACCGCGATGCCTCCTTAATGCCGAATGTGGGCAGGCATGAGCAGTAGGGCGAGAGTGTTGAGGGCGGAGGCTAACCGGCTCACGGTGGATCATCGCCTGGGCTCGGAGCCTGGTGAGCCGGCATGCAAGACGTGTAAAGGCAGGTGGCCGTGCGCGGAGTGGGAGAAGGCGCAAAGGTTGCTGCAAGAAGCCGAGCGATTGGAGACCGAACGCTAGGCGAAGATTCGTCCAGCTACATATTTCAGCTACCCGATATGGCCGGGCGGTAAGCCAGAAGTCTCACGTCGAGGACTTCCGGCTACCGCCGTTAGGTGTCACGGCGACCCGACTCGCTTATGGCGGGTTTCCCGGTGTGGTTTCGTCGTGGCGGAGGCCCCGCAGGCTGCCTCGGGCGCCTGTGGGGCCTCATACTCCGGCAGGTAGAAGGCGGGATTGTGTTGGTGGAGTCGGTATATTTCGGTGACGAGATCGCGGAAGAGCCGGGGTTCCCTCCATCCGCGTGTCCATGTGACGGGCAGTATGCCAAGGTGGTCGGCGGCTAGCGCTCGACGCTGGTCGAGTTTGCGGCCGTATGTTCCCGGCACCAGACACAGCGTAATTGCCAGGGCATGACTGGCGTCACCGCCGATGGAGTCCAGAGCCGTCCTTACGAGTTTTTCCACCGCTTGCGCGCGTTCGTCGATGGTCAGGTCGGGGTATGCGGCAGCGGGGTAGAGCTGTTCAATGAGGCTCGGTGAATAGTCGATGAGGCGGGACAGGGTCACACCCCACCGACGCGCCTCTTTGAAGGCTTGATGGAGTTCTTCGAGATCGATTCGTCGCGCGCTACTCGCCATCAGGGGCACCTTTGTCCGCGGCTGAACGTTGTATTATGCAACATGTTCCTGTAGGTCGCCTAGAGCGGAAATCGCCGCATTCGCTTGCTATTTCTCATTTTCTGCCGATTTTCCCGCCGCCGTCTCCGTGCAACTTTTCGGTTATGCCGACGGGTTTTCCGGTTCTGAGAGGTGATATATCGGTTGGCTGGCGACAGCTTGGCCAGCCCGATAAACCGCGGTCCTGTCACTTTCAGTACAACCGCGCCGACGGCGAGCCATAGCCACCACCACCCGCCGTGTTGTAAGGCGCCCATGGCGAGGGCGAACGCAACAGCGGCGGCGAGTACTGATGGGGCGCGCATCACTGGTAGCGGTAGGGCGAGGCCGGCGGGTCACACGGCGGCGGCAGCGGCGCCGCCGTGATGAGCTCGGCGATGAAAGGCCACGCCTGCAACGGCCCGGCCGTGTCGTCTACGGCGATACCGAGGGCGTGCAGGATGTGCGCGGAAGCATCGATGAGCGCGTCCGCGTCGTCGGTAGTGATCGCGGCAGGCAGCACCTGGTCGGCGGTGAGCACCGTCCTGATGACACTGGCCAGCAGGCCGGCCGGCATCGCCCGGTGGCGCCGCTGCTGCCCCGGAGATAGTCCGGTGGCCAGCGCGAGCGCGGCCGGCGCGGACACACCGGGCTGCACACCGATGCCCTGCCAGGTCAACAATTGTGCACATGCCGGCAGCGCGGGGCCGGCGTTGGTGGGCAGTCCCTCGGCCGCCAACACGGCCACCACCGCCGACAACAGCGCGCCGGGGTCATAGGCGGCGCCGTCGTAGCCCAGAGCCGGCGACGCGTACTGCGGGGGCTCGGTGTGCAGCGGCGGCCCCGGCGGTGTGGCGCGGATGCGGTCCTCCACCGCGGCCGTGAGCCGTTCGGCTATGTTCCACGCGTGCGTGACATGCGCCGTGGCGCCCCGGCCGCCCTCCCGCAGACGCGACACCGTCGCCGCAAGTGCCACGCCCAGCCCCACAATCAGCAGCAGCACCCACCCCTGCGAGATCGGCGCCACGACATAGGCCAGCAGCGCCATAGTCCACAGCAGCAGCGGCCGTACCGCCCTAGCCCGCATTACCCCAACGATGAAACCGAGCATCACCGTGCTCCCTCCGCCTGTCGGCAACGTCTGCGCGCGGCCCGTGCCTGCGCGCACCTACATAGGAAGACAGGAAGGTAGGGGGCAGCTACGAACGCCGGAACCGGGAACATCCCGGAACGGAGCGCACCGCGTTGACCAGCGGTTAAGCGGCATTTCCCGGAAAGCGGCTCGCCCTTTCCCGGTACCCGGACGGACAGGTCAACGGTGCCGGTGATCCAGTCTCACTCACACCCTGTAGACAACGCACGAGCGGAGGGGGCACGGCCGATGCCAGCGCAGCAACGATCAGACAACCCAACCCATCCCAGCGCCACACCTACGCGCACAGGGTTCGCGTGCGCCCTTCGGGAGCTGCGCTTGTGGTCCGGGCTCACCCTCGAAGAGGTAAGAGACCTACAGCCACGGCTGCGCGTGGCCACCAGCTCCGACTACGAACGCGCCCTACGCCTGCCCGGTTGGGAGTGGGTCTATGACTTCGTGAGTACCTGCCTGACGCACCCGAAACCACCTCACCGACCCCTCGCCACTCACCGTCTCCGGACCGAGCTTGAGCACTGGCAGACCGCATGGGGCCACGCCAAGAAACACCCCACACCCGAGCCCCAACCCGAACCGGAACCCCAGCCGGAGCCGGAGCCGGAGCCACGAGACCAAGTCGAACCGGCCGACCCCGAACCACCCGATGCCGTGCCGGCCGCCAACACGGCACAGCCGGCGCCCACCAGCACCCCAGCGCCAGGAACCGGCGCGCCCGTGCCGGTGGCCAGCCCGGTCATCGACGCGCCGCCCCCACGCGGCGACTCCGACTCCGCCTACGTGGGCTCCACCGACCTCGACCACCACGAGGCGGCACGTCCGGCCGGCGGCAAGTCTCCGCGTCGTCGTGGCTGGATTCTGGCAGCGGCAGCCGTGGCGGTCGTCCTCGCCGCCGGAACAGCGGCAACAGCTAAGGGCATGTTCAAGCGCCCATCACAGACACCACCCCCGGCAACCGCCGGTCCATCATCGGCGACGTACAGCGCGCCACCGCCACCCGCGCTGGCTGCTGTGCGTGTGGTCGGGAACGCCGACGACCTCCCCACCAGCCAAGGCATCGACCTCGACGACGGGAAAACACTCGACCAACTCACACCCGGCGTCGATACCAGCTTCTCATCGAAATCGACACACCTCGATTCGATGAGCACCCGCGCCTTCTTCGCCGTCCTACCCCAACCAGTACCGCAAGAACGCACCCACTGTGAACAGGTCACAGGCTGGACGCGGAAAACCTACCCAAACGTCTACAGCCTCACCGAAGGCAGAAACATCTGTGTGAAAACCGACGAAGGCCACCTAGCCATGCTCACCATCACCCGGCGCGCCACCCCCACCACCGGCACCATCGGACTACGTTTTATCACCTGGGAATAAGGCGGATTCTTGCGCGCCATGTCTAACCCGCCCATACTCATCCATATGATGCGGGGGCATTCCAAATCGGCTGAGGAATTTCTTGAAGTCCGACACCAGTACGCTCAAATCGGTGATACCAATCGATTAGAGAAGATCGATGAGCAACTACTCGACATGGCCACATCCGAGTCCGACCAGGCCGCAGCGGTAATAATCGCACTCAGCCACAGCGATGACCTTGGAGCCAAAGAAGCCGCCGCGATCTTCGCCCGATACCTATTCGCAACCCGGCCAGAAATCGCCCGAGAACTACTCATGGCCCTCCTGTTCGGCTCCGACTCCGACGCCCACGTCAAAAACCAAGCACTCAGCAGCATCGATTTCGTCACCCAACACCCGACGCAGGGCCTAAGTCCCATACTGATTCCATGGTCCTGGCAGTAGACGTCTGACGGGTAACTGCGTGGGTTTGCGGAGCTTTCGTCGTGTGCGAACAGCGCACACTTTCCAGGCAGTCCGCCACTTCTGGTGGGCCGACGATGACCCACACACGCTGACCGCAGCACGGACACACAACCCGTCGGAGCCGGACCCGCGCCGATCTGTCGGACTTCGGCAGCAACGGCGCCACGAGTCGTCTCCACACCTTCACGATTGCCCGGTCCTTTGCGAGTGGGGAATCAGTGGCGAGCTAATGGGGTGTGGAGAGGGTAGGGTGAGTTCGGCCCAGATGACTTTCCCGCCGCTGCGCGGCTGGTAGCAGTCCCATCGCTGGCTTATTTCCTCCACGGTCAGTAGGTGACTATCCAGGCACAAGGCGCGCGGTGGCTGCTCGCGGGTTGGCGGGGTTGTGTCGCTGTCCCACACGTGGATAAGCAGTCTACGGCCTGTCCAGCGGAGTTGGATACTGATCAGTTGCAGGCGGTCGAGTTCGGTCCACAGCGGGTGAGGGTGCGGGATGCCGGTCGTTTCCACCACACGGCTGATGAGTTCGACTGCTATCCGTTCGGCGGTGTCGGCGAGTTCAGATAGGTTCCATCGCCGCACGGTGTAGTGGGTGAACAGCCCAGCGATGCCGATAGCGGAATGCAATGCGGCGAAGGTCCAACCGTCCACCGGGTTCGTTGAGGCGGCCGGTGACGGGATCACTGCACGGCGGGGCGGGGTCGATGTCGTCACGGCATTGCTCACGCATCGGGCGTGTCGGTGAGGTTGAGGAGCACGAACCGGGCGGGTTGGCGTAGGTAGAAATCCAGCGCGCTATGCACGGTGCATAGCGACTGCTTCGGCCAGGGACGCCACCATGTCCGGGGCACCGGCCAGCACACCGTGCACCGGCCACGGGCATCGAGACGATGTTGATCGTGCAACCTCTGTAGCGCCCCAACTGATCTCACGAGCCGTTCAGCGGTTGCCCGGTCAGTGACGACCTCGCCGGTCAGGAGAAGGTCCAGCAGCTCGCGTAGCTCACGGCTGTATGACGCGTACAAGGTGGCGTGCACAGATGGACTCACCGCCCACCACCACCCCACATGGGGGTAGCCACGCTACGGAGGGTTGGACCGGCGGCTTCGACCGGCGTACTCGCCGGAGTCCGGCTCTGGCGGCAGCTCAGCGTCTCCAGGTTGTGCTCCGCTAGTACGGCACGTTCGCAGGGCCATGCACGCGCGCACACGGCGCACAGGTCAGCGTCGTTGATGTGCGTATTAAACGTGCGGGTAGCGAGACTGGCTAACGCGTCGAATTCGCTGAGGTTGCGGTCAGTGTCGAGCATCGCTCACTCCTTCGGGATCACAAAGAAGGCCGTGAGGCGGTCAAGGATGTGGGATGCGACGTGGTGGGCGGCCGACTGGTTGGAGTTCACGCGCAGTACATCGAAACCGGCTTGTATCAGACGCTCGGTCGCTTGGTTGTAGAAATGAATTTCTGCGTGGCTGCTACCGGGTGGGAGTTGGAAACGGTTGTGCGGGCCACGGTCTGTGAGTCGCTGCGCGATCACGTCGGGGTCGGCTTCCAGGATCACGGCAAGGTCGGGCCGGTCGGCTTCGGCGTTGAGCTGCCACAGGAAAGCCGGGTCGATGCCGTCGAAACGTTGAATGACCAGACCGGAAGGAATATAGCGGTCGGAGATGACAATCGTGCCGTCTTCCAACTGCGGGCGTATCTCGGTCTCGATGTGGTGATACCTGTCCGCCGCATACAGGCAGGCCAGGGCGTGCCCGGTAACGGTCTCGGTGAGTTCCCGCGCCAATGCGCCTATCGGACCGGCGGAGGGTTCAGCGGTGACATGGACGCTCTCGCCCTGCCCGACAAGCATTTGTGCGAGGTGGTGCACAACGGTGGATTTCCCGGCACCGCTTGGCCCGTCTACAGATATGAATAGACCCCGTTGGTGGTCAGAAAAGGGACGCAGGTTCATCCTCGCCCCCTCGTGTTGGGGTATTGCGGAGCGCTTCTAGTGACAGGGGGCCGAGGTTGGGGAGGGTGGCGAGCTGGACGAACAGCCGGGCGGTCACCAGGGCGTCATAGGTGGCGCGGTGCGGCGTGAGATCGGCGGGAAGCCCATCGGTGAGTTTGAAGACGTCCACCAGCGCACCGAGTTTGTAGCTGTCGGTGTCCGGCAGGAGGCGGCGGGCGAGTTTGAGGGTGTCGAAGATTTCGGGGCATTCCCAGTCGCCGAGTTTTCGCTGTAGTACGCCAACATCGACGTGCGCGTTGTGCGCGATTAGGCCGCCAGCGGTTACGGCGTTCAGCACCTCGTGTCGAACAGCGTCGAAGGTGGGTGCGTCGGCAACGGTGTCGTTGCTGATGCCGTGAATCCTGCGCGCGAAGTGGGTAATCGGGGTGTCCGGTCGGACGAGCCAGCTTGAGGGCTCCCCGATGACGCCGCCGATGATGGGCACCGCTGCCAGCTCCACCAGGTCGGGCGGCTGCGCTCCGTTGCCCTCCACGTCCACGACCACGTAGTCAAGGCTCGTCCAGTCAGTCATGTGTCGTGGTGTCCTTCCATCCAATGTCGGCCCGACCGTGTCGCCGCTCACGGTGTGGGTGCCGCTGGTCGTGGACCTGGAAACCGAGCGCGTGTTGCAGGTAATAGCGTGGCTGCTCAGTGGCCAGACCGGACACCACGGCGGCCCGGTCGGTTATGTCATCCACCACCACACCACGCGCCTCCAGCAGCCTGTCAGCGGCGCGGCGAAGCCGGTCGGGGGACGGCACCCGGTGACCGGCCGCGCATAGCTTCACTTGGCTCAGCGGGCAGATGTCGCACAGTTCCCGGATGCCGTAGTGCCCGTTGTAATCGGGTAAGCCGTGGGCATACGACACCGCACACGACGTTTTCCGGAACAACGGCGTCACCGCATCGAACGCCGCGAGCACACGCTGTTCCAGAGTCTCGGGGACGATCTTGCGCCGGGCCGTTTCCACGTAGGGTTCTGGTAAGCCGTTGGCCTTGTAGTAGTCGGCGATCTGATCCCGGTAGAACAAACCCGTAAACACCGTCGCGTCCGCGTGCTGCGCCAACTCATACGCGCGGCTCAGATGCTCGTCAGTGTCGTTGAGTCCCCGCACAAGGGGCCGCCAGTACAACACGGTGCGGTATGTGCGCCGCGCCGACCGGCTCATCAGTTTCAGGGACGCTGCCGCTACGTGGGACGGATACGGCTCGATTTGCTTGTTGTCGATCCCGGAATAGGTAAACAACAACGTCACCTTGATGTTTCGAAGCTGGTTCAACCGCTCGGCATCCTGCGCATTCATGTGATGCCGAGTGATCACCAAGACGTGGTTGCGTAACCCGCGCTCGTCGAGGTCTTCTAGCACCGCAAATGTGTGCGGTCGCACGGTGGGCAAAAACGGGTCCGTCGCCCGGTTAAACACTTGCACGGGCGTGATATCACGCTGAAAATAGCGGTGGCTCACCAACAGTTCGACTGCCTCAGCATCCGACATTAGCGCACGGGGTTGGCGCTGATCCCACAACCCGTAGGTGTGCCGAATACAGTACGCGCAATCCAACGGGCAGCCCTGGATGTGGTTCAGACTTAAACCGCTCTTGCGGTACTCCACAACCTCACGAGCACGTGGAGGTAGTTGCTCGATCTGCACTCTACTGAGCAGTGGAACGAGGGTACTAGCCATCTAAACTCCCGGACGCCTCTAAGCCGCCGTTGAGCGGTTTCCAGGACAGTAAGACGGCTAGCACCAGTTGGCTAGAAAATTTCTAACTATTTCTCGAAATAATCTGAACATTGGCGCTTGAAGCAATCAGGAGCTACTGGTTTCAGCCTCCGCTGCCAGGTCATCTATGACCTGGGTGATGATCGCGCGCGCCTCGCTGCCGTAGCTGGCGACGTCTGCCAACTGCTCGAAAATGCCGGTGTAGAGCGCGATCTCTGGGGGTTGCCGCAGGTTCAGCTCTGCCGAGAAGGTCTCCACTCTCACCCGGTCGTCGTCGAATAGCCAAAACCCGTGTCGCGGGTCGGACACGTAGGGAGTAGTAAAATCAATGACGCCCAGCCGTAGATTTCTGAGGGCCGACAGGGACACGAGGCGATCTAGCTGTGGGAGCATGGCGTCAATTGGACACAGGCGATACCGGAGCGCGGCCTCAGTGAGCACGAAATGAAAACGCTTGTCCGGGCGGTATAGGATTTCCTGACGCTGCATCCGGGCGCGTACGGCTTCGTTGATGTCGTTCGGTGTCTTGTGCACCATCACCGCACGCGCGAATCGCACCCGCGCGTACTCCGACGTTTGCAGGAGTCCGGGAATGAATGTGGACTCAAAGACGCGATAGAGTTTCGTGCCGCCGTCCTGCTCGATCAGTTCTTTTTGGTGTGAGCCCAGACCGACCCTAAGGACGCGCTTCCATTCGGCGTGCTGGATTTCTAGCGTGTGCAGCGACGCAAGTAGGGCATCTGTTTCCGCCTCAGAATTCGTGACGTTAGCCCAGGCACGAAGGTCATCGTCGGTGGGGGTTTGGCGACCCAGTTCGAGCTTAGACACCTTAGACGCAGGCCACGCCAAGGACTCCGCGAGCTGCTTGCCGTTCAATCCGGCTTGCTCGCGCAGCTCGCGGAGTCGTTTGCCCAGCGCGCTACGCGCCTCGTCAACGCTGGTCATGCTTAAGTGCGCTCTATTCGCCGGCAAAATTCTCTTCGTGGTACGGCGTGATGCCACGCAACGTCACGCCAGTAATTGTGTTGAACGATCATCGAGGAGTCAGTAATCACCTCCCCGCCCAGGAAACGATCATCGCCACCGAAGTGCATCTTTACAAGCTTGCGCGAGTCGAAAAGCCAATAGTCATGCTCGGGAAGGTCGGCCCCGGCTCGGTCGCGAATCAGGTAGCGGATGTCATCGCCGGCCTCGTTCGCAAACTGAGAGATCCACAAGCCAAATCTGCTGTAGTCGCTCAACGGCAGACTTACCACACGTACCCGCCTGAACCGGCGTCCCTGTTCCGACGCCTCACGGATCATGGCGAGCCAGTTCTGATGCCACGCCAAATCATCCGGTTCACTAGCCATGAACTTTCTGGACGATTCCGTTTCGCGCGGCGAGTTGTAGCGGTCCCGCACTTCCAAGCGGAACGCCGTATGCTCAAAAGTGCGGAACAGCTGACCAAATTGCTCCCCAACTAGCAGGTTCAGCGGTCCACCCCCTGGTTGCGCTGGTAAAACCTCAGCACATCCTCGGGAATCTCGATAAGCGCTTCACCCTGCGGGACGGGGCCGACCGCGGCGAGCACCTGCGGGTCCGTCACCACCCACCCCTGCGCGATGTACGTCTTGCGGTCCGTTCGGTCAGTTGCCCACAACGTCGGTGAGTCGCCTTCCGCCGAACTTGGGTCTTTTCCTAGAAATCTGAGCTGCACGGTCTCCTCCTTGGCCGAAGTTGAGAAATTTCTAGCCATAGCGTGACGTACGGTGGGCGGCAGGTCAACAGGGAGCCGGGGGCGGTTAGACGCCTGTGTGCCGCACGTCTTGCTTCAAGACTAAAGATCGTGCTACCCCACCCATGGCTGTGTGTGTCCTGGTAGGCGACCTGCCAGGGCACAGGAGAGCGGGGCTACGCGGCGGGATCTGTCCGCCGATGCCGCGCTGACGCAACCTGCACTTAGGCGCTGCTCTCTTGAGGGGTTCGGAACACGCGTCCGCGCGGTCGTACCCGCGCGCGAGCAACACTCGGCTAGATCAACTATGCCGACCACGCGCCCTCGCTCGACCTTGCCGACCACATCTTAGAGGCGTCCTAGCAGGTCACAACGGTTCCTATTCGAACTTGCGCTGGCTATGCGATCAACCCGCTGCAGGTGGCCGCTACCGGGAACGACACAGCGTCTCCGGCGCGAAAAGTGACACAGCGGATGCGCACACGCTGGCGGACGTGGCGCGCACCGATCGACACCAGCTGCGCCTGGTCGCTGGCGACACCGACCAGGCCGAGGCGATCAAGGTGGTAGCCCGAGCACACCAACAGCTGATCTGGGAGCGGACCCGGCACCTGCTGCGGCTGCGCTCGACGCTGCGGGAGTTCTTCCCCGCCGCCCTCCTGGCGTTCGGTGAGCACGACCTTGGAGAATCGCCACAACCGGGCATCCGCGGGCCTGCTGGGCAGCTTCGGGGCTAGCAACTGGACCAGCTCCGGTGGGGCCGGGTCGCTTGCTTAGTGCACTGCTTTCACGATGAGTCTAGAGTCGGTAGTGGTGGTTTCGGTGTCGATCATCACGGTGTCGCCGTCGTGGATCTTGCCGGTCAGTAGCTGCGTGGCCAGCTGGTCGCCGATGGTTTTCTGGATCAGGCGCCGCAGTGCACGCGCGCCGGTAGCTGTTCAGCTGGTTGATGGTCGCGCGGCGTGTCGCAACCAGTGCTGAAGTCGTAGCCTGGGATGATCTTGGTGTGTCGGATTGCGGTTCGTTGGAGGTGTTGGTTGAGCGGTTGCTCGCGCGCGTCCGCGAGCTGGAGTCGGTGGTGGAGCAGCAGCGGCGGGTGATCGCCGAGCAGGCGGATCGGATCGTCGAGCTGGAACGCCGCTTGGGTCGGGATTCCTCGACGTCGTCGCGTCCGCCGTCGTCGGATGCGCCGTGGGATAAGCAGCCCGCGAAGAAACGTTCGTCGAGGAGCCGGTCGGGTCGTAAGCCTGGTAAGCAGCCGGGTTCGGCGTCGGCGTCGCGGGGTTTGGTTGATGACCCTGATGAGACGTTCGAGGTCGCCCCGGATCACTGTGCCCGGTGTGAGAAGTCGTTGGACGATGCTGCCGAGACCGCGCGGGTCCGTCGCCAGGTGGCGGATGTCCAGGCGCCGCCGCCACCGAAGGTCACCGAGTACCAGCTGGTGTCGCGGCGGTGTGGCGGGTGCGGGCATGTCAACGACCCCGCCGCCACCGATGTGCCCCGCCCGGTGAACCCCGGCAGTGACGTAACGCGTCCCACCGCCAGCGCCCCGGAACAGCCCGGTGCCCCACGCGAGCCCGGTCCCCCGCAGGAGGCCGGTGCCCGGGAACCTGCCGCCACCGAGCCCGTGACCAACTCTGGCACTGCGCCCACCAAGACTCCGGTCGCCCCCGATCCCGTGCTGGCGCTGGCGTTGCGTCCGGGAAGCCCGGTTCGGATCGGCCCGCAGACCACCGCGCTGGCAGCGTTGCTGACCTGCGGGCATTACCTTCCGATCGGGCGGGCCACCAGCGTGCTGGATGCTCTGGCCGGGATCCGGGTGTCGACCGGGTTCATGGCCGGTGTCCGGGGGCGTGCCGCGGCCCTGCTGGAAACCGAGTTCCTCCCGCACCTGCAAGCCCTGCTCCCCACCGCCGGGGTGCTGCACGCCGACGAGACCACCGGACGGGCCGCCGGGGAGTTGGCGTATGTGCACGTGGCCTGCACCGAATACCTGACCCTGATGCACGTGGGTGGGCGCGGCAGTGACGATATCGACGCCGGTGGGGTGCTGCCGGAGTTCACCGGCACCCTCATGCGTGATGGGTACGCCGGTTACGCGCACCTGCCCGCAGTACACGCTTGGTGCGCAGCTCATCTCCTTCGAGATTTGCGTGCGGTCAGCGACGCCGACCCGGTCGGGCAACTCTGGGCCAAGGCCATGGCCGACACTCTGCTGGAAGCCAACCAGGCCGCCCACCAGGCCCGCACTGCGGGCGCCGACCACCTCGACCCGGTTGCCCTCACACAGATCCGCAACCACTACCTGGGCGCGCTGGCCAAAGGCCGGACCGACAACCACGGCCACCGCAGCGCCCTCGCGGTCCAGGCCCGCCGACTGATCCGGCGGTTCACCCGCTACGAAGACATGATCCTGCGCTTCGCCGTCGATCTCACAGTACCGTTCACGAACAATTGCGCGGAGAGAGCGGTCCGCCCGGTCAAGGTGCAACAACGCACCTCCGGCGGCTGCTGGCGCACCCTACAAGGACTCATCGACTTCGCCCTCGTGCACTCCTACCTTGACACCGCCACCAAGTGGGGCATCGACAAACTCCAGGCACTACGTCACCTCTTCACCACCGGCGCATGGCTACCACCAGCCCTCACCCCCAGCTGAATAGCTACGCGCGCCGTATGCTGGGTGGAAGCCGTTGATTACCAGCCAATCCCTAGCCGCTGGTGTCACGTCAAATGTCAGCCGGTGGGTGTCGCCGAGTCGGTGGGCGAGCTGGTCGAGTTGGATGTCGACGATTCGGGTCAGCTCGTCCATGGTCAGTGTGTGGAAGACGATCATGTCATCGAGTCGGTTGAGGAACTCTGGCTTGAACCATTGGTGTACCTGCGTCAGCGCGGTGTCGCGCCGCTGGGTTTCGTCCAGAGCGGCGTCGGCGAACGCTGCCGATCCAAGGTTGGAGGTGAGAATTAGGATGGTATTGCGGAAATTGACGGTCCGTCCCTGCTCGTCGGTGAGCCGTCCGTCGTCGAGCACCTGTAATAGCACGTCGAACACGTCGGGATGGGCTTTCTCGACTTCGTCGAACAACACCAGGCTGTATGGCCTGCGCCGCACGGCCTCGGTGAGCTCCCCGCCCTGCTCGTAGCCGCGGTACCCTCGCGGCTGCCCGATCAACCGGGTGACAGTGTGCTTTTCGCTGTACTCGCTCATGTCGATGCGGACCATCGCCTGCTCGTCATCGAAGAGGAACTTCGCCAGCGCTTTGGCCAGCTCAGTCTTACCGACACCTGTGGGACCGAGGAAAAGGAACGAGCCGGTTGGGCGGTCCGGATCAGCAACGCCGGACCGGGCGCTCCGCACAGCCTTGGAAACCGCGCGCACTGCCTCGACCTGACCGACTATGCGCTTGCCGAGTTCGTCTTCCATCCGCAGCAGCTTGTCGGTCTCGCCCTCCAGTAGTTGGCCGACCGGGATACCAGTCCAGGCGCTGAGGACGCCAGCCACGTCGTTAGCGCCGACTCCTCCCGGATCATCGACCCGCCCACCTCGGTCGTCGTGACCACGGCCAGTTCGGCCTCCAACGCGGGTATCCGCCCGTAGCGCAACTCGGACGCTTTAGCGAAATCGCCGTCGCGCTCAGCCCGCTCGTCCTGCCCGCGGAGCTCGGTGAGCTGCTTTTCTAGTTCGCGGACCCGGCTTAGGCGTGTCCGATCCCTTTCCCACCGTGCGACCAGCGCAGAGAGCTTCTCCCGCTTGTCGGCGAGGTCCTCCCGGATGCGGTGCAATCGCTCCTTGCTGGCCGGATCGGACTCGCTGTCTAGCGCCCGCTCCGCCATGGTGAGCCGATCGACGGCGCGTTGCAATTCTTCGACGCCGGCCGGGCCTTTCGCTGCCACAGTTCGTAGCCGCGACGCGGCCTGCTCCATGAGGTCGATCGCCTTGTCTGGTAAGCGGCGGCCGGTCATGTAACGGTTAGAAAGAGTGGCGGCGGCCACCAGCGCAGCGTCGGTGATCGCGACACCGTGACGATCCTGACACCGCTCGCGCAGGCCACGAAGAATTCCAATAGTGTCGTCCACACTCGGTTCGCTGACAAGCACCTGCTCGAACCGACGCTCCAACGCTCCATCGGGCTCGATGTGCTCGCAGTACTCATCCAGCGTGGTCGCGCCGACCATACGAAACTCGCCCCGGCTCAGCGCGGGTTTGAGCATCTGCGCTCCGTCCATGACGATATCTTTCGCGGTGCCAGCGCCCACGATGTTATGCAGCTCGTCGATAAATACGACGACCTTTCGTCCTGCTTCTTTGACTTCTTTAAGGACCGCCGCCATCCGCTCCTCGAACATGCCGCGCCAGTGTGTGCCGCCGACCATCGCCGCCAGATCCAGCGAAATCAGGTCGCACTCACGAAGGGCAACGGGGACCTCACCAGCAACGATCCGCAGAGCAAGACCCTCCACCACAGCGGTCTTGCCGACCCCCGCCTCACCGATCAGCACCGGGCTCTTCGTCGGGGTGCACAGGACACCTATGACCTCCTCAATCTCTTGGTCGCGGCCGATTACGGGAGCTATCTCACCGTTGAAAGCCTTCTCGGTAAGATTTACGCCATACTTCGAGAGTTCGGAGTATGTTCGCTCGGACTGCCACCAACTACTAGTCGTCAGACGGCGACCTGGCTTCGCGACCAGACCCAAAAGCATCTGCTCAGTAGCGCCGACTCTGCGCAACCCAATCGACACGTCAGCACCCGCCCGTGCGAGACTAACGAGCAAGTGCTCAGGGGAAGCCCGCTCGTCGCCGAGCACACGAGCGATGTGCTCAGCGGCCGACAACACCTCCAGCAGCGCGCTGGCCGCTTCCGGCTCGGCATCAGCCCCATCTGGCACGGACGGCAAGCCGGCAAGGGCAGCGACCGCGACCTCCTCGACTGTGGCCGGTTCGCTGCCCGCCGCACGCAGCAACATGGGAACCGTACCGCCCGTCTCGCCTACCAGGGCTAACAGCAGATGCGCCGGCTCAACTTCAGCATGTCCTCTCCTAGCGGCAGACGTAACGGCGTCGAGCAGCACTTTGCGTCCCCGCTCGGTGACAATCTCAAGATTCATACTTCGCCTCATCGGTCACAGCGGTTGTCCGGTACAGTCCGTTTTGCGCAGGCCACCGCCGCGGTGACCGCGCAACGACAACGCCCCGCAGCGCGGCGTGTCACGAGCGTCTGCATCAAGGGTGGCTCCACAGTCTGCAAGGGGGCGGGCATCCGGCTCCTAAGCTAGGCCGAGGTTGCGCCAGTTCGGAGATGCAGCAGGGCGGTCATGAATCGATCGAGGTCGGCGAGGCTATCGAGAACCACGTCGGCGCCGGCTTCGATCAATTCGGAAGTACTGTATATGCCAGTGGCTACTGCGATTATTCGGGCGCCCCCGTCATGCGCCGCCTTGACATCCAATAAGGTGTCTCCAATCAAAATTGTTGACGAGTGATCGAACCGGATCCCGTACTTCTTCGAAACTTTCCGCCGAGCAGCGTCAACGAGATTGGATCGGACTTTATCATCCGAACCGAAGCCGCCGACCTCCACATCAATCCACGCATCCAAGTTGAAAGCACTTAGTTTTGCGTGCGCGTTGGGCGCGATATTTCCAGTCAGGACGGATTGGACTACTGTGGGCACGGCAGACAAGACTGTTAGCGCGCCAATTACGCCAGGAAGAACATGTCCACGTTGTGGAAGTTGAGGGGCATTCCGCGTCATGGCCTGTGTAAGGCGACATAATTAAATAACTAATTCGATCGGGTGAATCTCGTGTGGTGTCGCGTGTCGTTTCAATCGACACTGACGATCTTTGAAAAAATTGACATTGTGACCATCGAGGATGATGAGGTTTTCGAGGCGATGTAGGCGCGTTTGGCAGATCTGTTGCCCCGATTGAACGAGCGCGATCGCCGTCTGGCGTTGGCGACCGAGGCGAAATCGTGGGGCTATGGTGGAATCAGTGCCGTGCATCGAGCTACCGGTGTGTCGCGGAGCGCGATTCAACGTGGCATGACCGAACTCGCCGATGATCCTGCGGAGCGGTCCTCCGATCGAGTCCGGGCTCCGGGGGGTGGTCGCAAGAAAGTCGAAGTCGCCGATCCGGAACTGGTTGATGCACTGGAGAGCTTGATCGAACCGGAAACGCGGGGCGATCCCGAATCCCCGTTGCGATGGACCACGAAATCGACGCGTCATCTCGCCGGTGAGCTCACCGAGATGGGACACTCCGTCAGCCACTCTGTCGTCGCGAAAATTCTCCATTCTCTTCGCTACAGTTTACAAGGCACCCGCAAAAAGCTGGAGGGAAGTCAACACCCGGACCGGGACGACCAGTTTCGATACATCAACACGCTCGCAGGGGAGTTCCTCGCCGCCGGCGACCCTGTGATCAGCGTCGATACCAAGAAAAAGGAACTCGTCGGACGGTACGCCCAGTCCGGCAAAGAATGGCATCCACAGGGTGAACCGGTCGAGGTGTCCACCTATGATTTCCCCAGCGAAGCCGACGGTAAAGCCATTCCCTACGGAGTCTACGATCTGACCGACAACAGCGCCTGGGTCTCCGTGGGTATCGACCACGACACATCGGTCTTCGCCGTTGCCACCATCAGGAAATGGTGGCAACACATGGGCAAGGTGAAATACCCCAATGCCCGTCGAATTTTTATCACGGCCGACGGCGGAGGATCCAACGGACATCGCCCCTGGCTCTGGAAATACGAACTCGCACGACTCGCCACCGAGACCGGGCTGGAAATCGTTGTCTCTCATTACCCGCCTGGCACCAGCAAATGGAACAAGATCGAACACCGGCTCTTCTCCAGAATCACCCACAACTGGCGTGGACGACCGCTCGAGACATACCAAACAATCGTCAACCTCATCGCCAACACCACGACCACTACAGGATTGACCGTCCGCTGCGAACTCGACCCCAAGCTCTACCCCACCAAAATCAAACTCACCAACCAGCAGAAGAACTCGATACCCCTTGCCCGACACCTTTTCCATGAGGACTGGAACTACACAATTACATCACGGATTGAATAGGTTAATTCATTCCGGCTACTAAGAGCGCTCTCAAACTGTGTGATTTCTGCGTACTTCTCAATGTCGACGGAATTAGCGGACAGAAGTTCACGCATTATCTGAAAGTCGGTGCGGCCGTCGGTGGCGGGACATACCAAAGGAACGCAACCTGTCAGTAACTCAAAGGCCAGCGCGTATGTTTCCTTACTCACTCCACCGTTCTCGATGAGCGTGTGATCAATGTCCCACAGAATGAGTGTTATTCATCGGGCTCCTAGGCGACGAATTACGGATCGCCGATGGGACGACGGTCACGGTTACCACGGTTGACTTGAGACGTGTCGCGCGCCTGCGATCCTGGAGGCCGGTACACCAAGGTACTGCCGCGGTGGCCTCTAGCCACCTTGCCTTCGACTTCTGTGGCTGGCACCCGCCGCACCAGGGCACGACTCTCATCTTCCCGGACGTCAGCAGCGGTCCGAGTCGACACGGTGGCTCACGGCAGAGACCGCGGGTGAACTCCACCGCGACCGCCAACCGCGATGCCGGAGCCCGGTTCATCGTCCCCCCGGTTACCCGCAGCTGCGACGGCTGTCGTCCACAAGGGGATCACGTGATCGTTCACTGTGTTGCCGAATTCTCCTCTATGGGATCAAGGCGCCGCCGTTGGCGGCGCGTGTCGGTTGCGTTGACTCTGCTGTCCGGCCATCGGTCCGGCTCTGCGCGCGGGCCTTCGGCCCGTGCTCGGCCGGCCGCGCTCGGACAGCACTCCGCAGCAGCATGAGACACGCCTGCCACCGACAGCGGACCATCAAAAGTGGAATTGCCAACCGCCGTACCCTAGGCCGCGACGATCGCCACTATCCGTGTAGTCGCCGATAACCCTGGTGATCTACCGAACCGTGATGTCGACCCGGACGGAGTCGTCGTCCCGAACCAGAAAGACCCGATCACGGCCGTGCCGCCACAACATGGGAACAAGGAAGTACTTATCCGTGGAATGGGCGAGCAACCGCAATCCAGTGTACTGGTAGTGGTATTTGGCGCCTGGCTGAGCGATCTCACTGACCACAACGCCAGGACCGAGTAGGGCGATCCGAGCAGTGCTATACACCACGACCTCGGATTCGTTGGGCAGGCGGTGGGCTTCAAAGTCGGTGGCGATACGCTTACCGACCTGGTCACCGTAAAGACTCACCGCCCACAGGCTGGCGAGCAGGCCAAGTGAGAGAAGGAACAGGGGCTGGACCCAGGAGGGTGGGTCACCGCGCAGTGCATGCATCGTCCTGGCGAGCTGCTCCGGATATCTCCAACGAAGGTACGCCACGTAGCCGAACAAGCTGATACTCATGAGCAGCAGCACCGGCAGGATGAGCCCCAACGTAACACCCACTTGCTCCTGGAACAACACCCCAATAATCACTACCAGGCCCAGCCCACCAGCGACAGTCTGTGCGGTGCCAACGAACCACCGCATTCCCCGCCGCGTCCGCCTACCGTCATCACCTAACGCTTGGGCATGACCCACTAGCCGGATGAAAATCCGATGAGCGAGGAGCGGGCGACCCGGATCAATCCCGCCGCTGGAGGTATCCGGAGGCCGAGGCAAGTCCGCCCCTGCCCGATTCAGCGCCAGCAGCACCACAAACCGATGAAGGCCGACTAGCACCAGAGCAACAATCGCCGCGTAAAAAAATGGCAGAAACGCGACGTTGATGCTACGTAACACGTACTCCGCAGTGCTGTAACCGACCAGACCGGGGTCGACTCCAAAATAGCCGAGGGAGGCATGGGCGCGCACCCAACCGAAGTAGTAGAGCACCCCGGTCAACAGCACGGTTTCCGATGCGATGGTTCCGACGATGGCGAGCAGACTTTTGGCCTCAGCCGCCCGCCTCTGTTCTTGAAGGGCCGGCGTCACAGCATCAAGAGAGGCGCTGTCGGCGTGGACCTCCGTTGGTGCCGGTAGTCGGTTCACTAGGGCGAGGACTCAGGCGATGGTTCCACCGACCCGAAGGTCGGGGGCGGCGGCGAAGTGGTTGGCGGTCGCGAAGCCGGTGGGTTGAAGCCGGGATCGCCCGGCCCGATCGGCCCAACATTGCTCCCGGTTTTGCTCGGCTTAGCAGGACCACCACCACCTGCGACACCGGGCGTTGTGGAAACAGTCGGGAGCTCATCCCCACCAGGTAACGGCGCTGGCGGCGCTGGCTCATACGACACCGGGGGAGCCCCCGGTGGTGCGTCATTGGAGTCATTGCATCCACTGGCGATCAACGTGACACACAGCGCAACCCCGCAAGCCACAACTGCCCTAACCGCTACCGAATGCACGCTGACCAACGTCATTCGACCAGCATAGACCTGCTTGACATCGGCCGGGTCAATATGATGCTCGGACTCGCCAAGGTCGAGGAACGTACACCGACCAATGATGGCGCCACCTGGTCGCGGTTGCGGCGGTCTGTCGCTGCTGCGTAGTCGACGGCGTACTGCCCGCCAAGCCCGAGGATGCACGTGGACTCGTCCGAGGCTAGCCCGGACGCTTGATAACTCTCAGCTTGAACGCCGCCCGGGGAGGTTGTCCCGGGTCTCGTGGACGCTTCTATGTTGTGTCAAGATCGCTTGTGATGCTTGCTCCTGTCGGGTGAGCCGCTGTGGCTGGTTTATGCGCTGGCCGCGATGTCTGGGGGTCATCGCGGTAGTGAGGGCGCGGAAGAGTTGGCGGGTGACGTAGCGCTTGATGCAGCGACGGATCTCGCGGTCGCTTTTGCCTTGGGCTCGGCGGCGCAGGACGTAGGCCTGGGTGGCGGGGTCAATGCGCATCCGGGTGTTGGCGATGACGTGGATGGCCTTGTTCAGGGCTCGGTCTCCGCCTCGATTGAGGCGGTGGCGGGTGGTCTGCCCGCTGGATGCCTCCAAGGGGCTAGTTCCGGCGAGTTTGGCGAATGCTGCGTCGTTGCGACAACGTCCAGCGTGGGAGAACGACACGATCACCTGCGCAGCGCTGACCGGGCCGATCCCGCGTCGGTCGGTCAGCCCGGGGGCCAGGTCGCAGACAATCGCGGCAAGCTCGGCGCGGTTGGCCTTCAACGCCCGTCGCGCCTGGCGTAGCGCTATCGCGAGGCGCGAATCTCGGCATGGCGCACGGCCTGCTGTCGGCTCGCCTCGCGGGACAGTCGGCGTCGGGCCAAGCTGGCCAGGGTGGCGTCGGACAGCCGCGCTCGGGCCACGCGGCGGTCGGTGTCATCCCCGTCGCGCAGCAGAGCACGGAGTCGGTTGATCTGCCCGGTCGAGGTAGTGGTCAGCTCCTCGCGGGCGCACAGCAGGATGCGCAGGGCTTCCCGGTCCCCGTCGGCACGCGGAGTGGGCAGCTTGGCAACGTCCAGACCGAGCGCATACAGCACGGCCAGGTGCGCGTCGATCGGGTCGGACTTGCCCTTACCCCGGCGGTGCTTGCGAGTGGGCTGTTCAGCCTCGATCACCAGGATCCCCACCGTGGCGGCCGCGCGGGCCAACCCGGCACCGTAGCTGCGAGTCCCTTCAATGGACAACACCAGCCTTGATCCAGGTGCGTGCGCGACCATCCACGCCAACGCCTCGGCATGGCCAGCGCTGTCATTGCTAAACGAACGCGTCGCAATCACCGCACCGCTAGGGTAGGCGATCTCGACATGGTTGGTATCGCGGTGCGTGTCGCACCCAATGACTGCATCGACGACGTCTGCGAGCATGGCCATTGGCCGGTAGTCCTTCCTAGGCACGGGCAACGTTGGCACCGGCCTGGGTCGAGGTCACCGGCATCTCTGTGATGGGCCACGCTCACGCGGGCATGCTTCTGATCAAGCCAACTGGTGGGCCAGGCCGGTGCCGGCAACCGCGACGGACAAGTCCACAACAAGGCACACTCAAACGGCCAGATTTTCAGTGAGTCACGTCGGGTCACCGGCGCCGAGCCTGGTAGTCCTCCATCCAGGAGCACCGCAACGACACTCACAGATTTTCAGGCGGCGGTCCCTCGTCTGAATCCTGCCGTGCGGTAGGTACTCGGGTGATCGGCCAAGAACTCCACGAGGAGAGGGACCGCCGTGCGGAAGACCTACCAGAACGAGGACATCGACACGAACCAATCCACCGTGTTCGAAGCGGTGAGCGTGGCGCTGACCGAGCTGGCCGGTGAGGTTCACGAAGGGCTGTTGGCCCTGGCGGTGGGCACCGGCTTTACAAGTGTTGACCGCGCTCATGGAACAGGATGTGACCGCCCGGTGTGGGGTGAAGGGCCGTCACGATCCGACACGGACGGCGACACGGCATGGCCACGGCGCCGGCTCGGTGCCCCTGGGCGGGCGTCGGGTACCGGTGGTGCGGCCGCGGATGCGCGCTAGTGATGGCTCGGGCGAGTTGCCGGTGGCGGCCTATGAGCTGTTTAGCCAGACCGAGGTCCTGGGTCGGATGGCGATGGAGCGGATGCTGGCTAGGTTATCGACGCGACGCTATCCGGTTGGATTGGAGCCGGTAGGGACTCGGGTAGCACACAGCGCCCGGGCAACCCCGAAGTCCGCGGTGTCGCGCCGATTTGTCACGGCGACCGAAACGGCGTTGGCTGTTGGCTGCGGATCTGTCCGGCTTGGATCTGGTGGCGCTGATGGTCGACGGAGTGCACTTCGCCGAGCACTGCTGTGCGGTGGCGGTGGGCATCGACATCGACGGGGTCAAACACCCCCTGTCGCTGGTAGAAGGCTCGACCGAGAACGCCACCTTGGTCACCGAGTTACTGGTGGGCTTGCGGGGAACGCGGCCTGAATGTCACCCGCCCGATCCTGGTGGTCATCGACGGGTCCAAGGCGCTGCGCCACGCGGTGGTAGATGTCTTTGACCATCCGGTGATCCAACGATGCCAACTGCACAAGATCAGAAATGTGGAGGATCGGCTCCCGAAGACGCTGCGCTCGGTGGTAGCCAAGCGGATGCGGGCGGCCTACCACGCCGACACCGCGCTGGCCGGCGAGTTGAACCGAACCCATCCCAGCGCGGCGGCATCCTTGCGCGAGGGCCTGACCGACACGCTGACCGTGCTGCGCCTGGGAGTGCCACCCACCCTGGCTCGGACCTTGCGCAGCACCAACTGCGTGGAAAGCATGATCGAAATTTGCCGTGACCACGCCCGCAACGTCAAACGCTGGCGAGATGGACAGATGGCGCTGCGCTGGTGCGCCGCCGGAATGGTCGAAGCCGGCACCCAATTCCGCGGGGTCAACGGCCACCTCCACCTCCGCACACTGCGAACCGCGCTCCAACGGCAGACCCCTGCTGACAACGCCGCAGCCACCAAGCACAATCACACCAGCAACGTCGCCTGACGATCACCGGGCCGCCGGCGAAAATCTACGAAGTCCGGGACATCCTCCGCCCGGGTACTGCTGGTCGTCAATGCGCGGGTCAGACCTTAAGGACCACGCCCTCGCCGGGCGGGTAAGTCTCCGAGATGGCCGGCCACGAGAACTGCTGTGGCTAAGTCGGGTGGGCGGGGTGTGGCATCCCTCGGCCTCCCAAAGGGCTACTACACGGCACCTCGGGGGCAGAGCCGAACAACGTACGCACCGGTTCTGTTTAGGGCTACCCCCGAGGCGCCGTATGGTCAGGCTGGCTGGCTGTCGACGAGATGCCCCACAGCTCCAGTGTGCAAGTCACCGGTGATCCCGCCACTGTTAAGAGCCTGGTCGGGAAAACTCTGACAAAGAATCAGTTCTTTGGCGCAGGCAGGCCGCCGGTCAGCGCCCCCGACCGAAGAGCCCCCTGATTTACATCAGTTGGTACATCAACGGCTACGGACGACCATGGACATCCTCGGACGTAAACCGGAGATCAGACCCGTCCACGGACAATTGCAGGTAGTAAAGGGGCTCCTGCTCGTGACTACAAATCAAATGGCCAGCCGCCATGTTCTCTTGGCCGCTCAGTATCCACGTCGTGGTGCCGGCCGCAAGGGCGCCTATCCGCGTCGCGAGCGATGGCGCCAAGCACCACCCTTGCCCCCGTCACCACGACGAGCCCAGCGGCCAGGGCCAGGGAACGGGGCAGGACCAAGGTCGGACTCGGCAAATGTACAGACAAGGTTCCGTACCCTCCACGTGCCCTACAGGGCAAATACCCACGGTCTTTCACGGATAACCACGGTCAGCCGGAACCGCTGCTCAACGGCTCCGTCCTGCCCCAGTTCATGTAGTTCCCAAGCACATAATCAAAATCAGTGCCTCTGGCGGACCTCACTCCGGGATGGCTCCAGGGTCGGGACCGGAGAGTGGGGGTCAACAGGGGAGCGGGTATCCCATCGCGTCGGCGCCGGAGGCATAGCGGGTCGGGGAGCAGACATCCAGATCGTTCAGCCGTGGGGTGCTCCATCTGGATGTCTGCTCCCCGACCCGCTATGAGACAAGCTCGCCGACGCGACGGGATACCCGCTCCTCGCCTCTCCCGTCCTGCGGCAGGCCCACACCCCGCGTGTGCCATTAGCGTGCCATTAGCCCCGGTCAACCACGGTCAACAGCGGTACCCCGTGACTCGCCTGACCACCGCTCGATGCCTCTAAGGGGCAATGAGCGCAGTCTTCCAAGCTGGCGCTCTCGCTTGGACCCATGACCAAGATCATGTCGTCTCCATGCCGTGAGACGTCGGCGAGGTGTGACGAACGATGACAAGTACCGAGCACTATCTGGCAGGTCAGCGCGATGCGACTTGTTCACATCGAGGTCGGGTGCGACCGTCCATTAGAAGGTGCAGTTCAGTCGCCAAGTCTCCCCGCGCCATCGCCGGGCAGCTGCACTGCAGCTCGTGGCCAACACGCCAGGAGCAGCAACGCCTGGGACACTTTTCGGTCACTAAACACGTCCAGATAACGCCATAGGGCCCACAAACACCAGCATTTGCAGTGCGAAAACGCCAGGTAATCGGTGCTATCCACTAACGACCACTATCATGGTCTAAGAATCCTTGGATTCTGGGTCGACCTCATGCGCTGAGGTATGACAGTGTGAAGCAGCACGGGTCGCCACGTCCGCAACAAGCCGCCGCATGCAGGCAAGCCCCACTGGTCTCGGCATCGATGCGTCTCGATTCGTCAGCACCGAAGGCATAAGCGACAACAAGAATTACGGGAACGGTTCATCTTGTCGCCGCTCCCTCGCTTGTAGCGCAGTCCAGGGTGCCGGGGGTTCGAAAGGACCCCATGTGATGCAGCTACCGGAGAATTCCGCGTCGCAGAAGGAGACCTCACCGCCAGTAAATTTCGCACCAAAGGAGACCTCACCGCCAACGAACTTCGCGCCGGTGAAACGAACTTCACCGCCCGTGAACTCCGCATCATGGAAGGAGACGACGCCACCAGTGAACTTCGCATTGATGAAAGGGGTCTCGCCGCCAATGAACTTCGCGTTGTTGAAAAAGACCTCACCGCTGGTGAACTTCGTGGCCAAGAAAGAAAATTTACCGTCGATGAATTCCGCGTCACCGAAAGAGGTGAAGCTATCAGCGAATTCCGCGCCGAAGAAAGAGACCTAACCGCCAGTGAACTTCGCGCCGCGGAAATCACCACCATCGAACGTGGCGTTCGAGAAGTCGAGGTCACGACCACACCAGGTGATAGGAGCGTCGGGCTCTCGAAGATGATCGCGAATGAGGCGGATGATGGTGTACCGGACTTCCGGCTCACCTTCGCGGTGCTTCTCGCTTGTAGTATCTAGCGAGGCGCACTGCAGCTTTGTCGTGCCCGAGCTGTTCGGCGGCTGTCGTATAACGCTGAGCCAGTTGATCGGCGTCGGCTCGGTGCGCGTCTCCCTCGACGAGTCGCTGCTTGCGGTAGCCATAAACGCCGACAAGGACAGCACCGACGAACCCGGCAACGGTGATCGTCGTCTTGATGACGTCGAGCGGATCGATAGAAGCTGGCCCACCGTTGGGCCCGGGACGTGGCACAGCGACCGCCCACAGTTGCAGGTAAATGACCCCCGCTAGGGCGCTGGCTAGCATGACCCAGATAGGCGCGACAAGCCACACAGGCCACAGAGATGGTGCATACCGGCCCCGGGCGTGGTCTTGTCGCCGCCACCACTTCAGGCGCCGCCACTTATCGCTCGCCATGGGCGGACTCTAGATGGCTCCCAGGCCTGATGCTCAGAAAGCGGTGGCTCACCAGGGTCTGGGTATCCCCGCCACGTCGGCGCCCAAAGGCATAGCAGACCAAGGGGCGGCCCCCTCCGAGCAAGCTCGCCGACGCGACGAGATACCCACACCCCTACCTCCTGCGGAAGAAAACGCGTCTATGATCATCTCCACCACTTACCTACCTGAAACAGCGGGTAACCTCCCGCATCAGCACGTCCCTTCCAGAAGTATCAGCGCTGGCCAGACGAACTGTTCGGTCATGACCAGCACTGTCCGGTAGTGGGTTCTGGTAATCGCTAGATCGCAGGTTGGTGTCCTGCGCTGAGCCGGGTACCAAGTTCGGCGGAACCAATCGCGGGCGCTCGCCGCCCCGTACCCAGGCGGATCTCCAGAATGGCAGACACATATGTCAGCCCGGTACGTATCAGGGCTTGGGGTGTGGCATCCCGTCGATCTCCCCGAGGGCTAACAATCGGGGTTCTCGGCAATACCGAGATCTCCGATGGCAACATCACCGAGCGCAAAAGGCGGGCGACGACAGGACGTCAGCATCCACCAGCGACTCGATCCACTTAAATATCGGAGTTGTACGCGAAATTGGAGGTGCGGCGAGGCTGACGGATGCGGGCATAGCTTGCCAATCCTCATCGACGAGCGTGTTCCTGCGGCGAGGAGGAGGTGGACTGTCTCCGTAGAATCTGAAAACCTCCGGTCAGCCTGCCATCAGAGTCAACGCAGCGCGTTGCTGCGCGGATCTTCCAGCCCGGTCTGTCTGCACCAACCACCCCCACCCCGCCGCGGGCAACAGCCATCAATGGTGCCGCACCCACCTACAACAAACCCACCCGGGAACTCACGGGATAGGAAGGGGTGGGACTGGAGTGGGAGTGGACGGCGGATCCGGCTGATCTAAGCCCAATCCCTGGGCCGAACCACCGCCCGGACCGTCCGCCTGAGACATAGCGGAACTAGCGGCCATTACCTCCAAGCCCGCCACGCCCGATGTCGTTAGCACAAAAAGCGACAAGGTCGCCGCCCTGATCAGCTTACGCACCGTACTGTGCTCCATGGTTACTCCCTTTGTAGTAGTTCGAATCCTCTTCGGTCGCCGCGCTTAGCCGGCGTCGTCTGGCTCACCCCACCAATGACCGCCCCGGCCCGGCACCTGCCCTCGTTGCGGATCAGGACACGATCTGCGGCCGATTGCTCCTGGTGCCGGTGTGATCGACGCGTGTGGAGTGGATTTCTGCCGCTACGGCCATGGGCCGGCGCTGCGCGGAACGTTGTCGGTGAACGTGAAGTGCTCCCGCAGTCCGGTAGTCTCCAGTGCCCAGTTGGCAGTCTGAGAATTGCACACCAACCGCAGGTCGCGGCCTTCTCGGATAGCGAATTCATTCGCCTCGAACAGCGCGCGCAAACCCGCAGAAGACAGGAACCGCACACCATCAAGGTTCACCACCACGACGTTGGGCAACGACCAGCTGCGCAGTCACAAAGGCGGCCAGTTCCGGCGCAGTCAGCGCGTCGACCTCGCCCACTACGGTGACCACACGAGCATGGGGACCGTGCTCGGCCACCTGTAGATCCAGGATGTCGGAGGACAACGGTCCTGCCCTGCCAGCGTGCCAGGTAATAGCGCCATCTCCAGCTCCCTCCTACAACTTCGGTGCCGCCCCGGTGGGACGCGCGGGCCTGCCCTTGACCATCGGCGTCGGCTCCGGAAAGCCAAGAACCGTGGTTGCGCTCAGTTACCCGATCTCAACTGGTAGTAAACGTCGATTCTCCAGCGGCAGTGACTGGTTCACCACCAGGCCTATCTCCTCGAACCTCGCGGTAGGAAACCAGTACCCGCAGTTCGCCGCCGACGAGCCGAGTGGTCAGCGACTCCGCTCCCGCCCCGCCTCAGTGGTCGCCGCCGACGTACGGTCATCGGGTAGCTCGACCGCTGGCCTTGAAGATGCACACAAGCGCGTAGCCGCAGACCAGCGGCACTCGCGGACAGCACATGGCCGATCAGCATTCGGGCGAAAGCCCCCGACTACATCCATCGCTACATCAACGGACACAGACGGCCGGGAACGTCCTCGGACCCGGACCAGAGGTTCAGACCCCATCCTGAACAACCGCCAGGTAGTGGTGAGGCATCGCCTGCGACTACGGATCACATGGTTGATCAACTTTGGGGCCCTCGTGGGGCCCTCCAACGTCGGGCAGAAGTGAGAACCCATGAGAACTACTAAGAGGTGTTTCCGCTCCTCAAGGCTAGTTTTCATGGCCGATCGCGTGGTCGGTGCGGACCCCGTGAGAGATCACCCAGATCTACGCGGGCACTACAAGATCGTAGAAGGCCAGGATTGGTGTCCGGTCCGACTGAAGATGGCCAAATCTGCCGGAGGCGGCTACCAGGTTGGGCAGCGTCTGAGGGAAGTTGGTCAGCCGGTGCGGTGCCGGGATGCTGTTTGTTGACCGGCAGCTCCTTGACCGTGCTCGTCGAGGGACACACCGGTGTCACCTGGTTCTTGGCACGCTGGAGGGACCTTCGCTGCCGCATCATTCGCTGCACGGATGCGTTACACCGCACCTGGATCCACGACGATGACCACGGCTGGCGTGTCGTGGCTGCCCACGCCAGCGCCGCGTGACCGTGACAGCCCCCCGACGGGCGAGCACCACGTTGCGGAATGTAACCAGATCCGGTGCCTCGTCATGGCCCGCACTCTGCTCGAAGGCCCGATCAAATGATCTTGGTGCGGGACGAACATTGGCACTCGTGCAGCGCACAGGTCGCCGGGGCTGGCCCGCCTCAGCGCGGCCCAGATGGGCCTGGGGTCCGGTACCTGGAGCAGAAACGTGAGTACCCGTTCTCCGCGCCGATCCTCGGGCGGCCGTAGTAGAAACGGTAGTAAGGACGCTGTGGGCTGCGGTCGGGCAGGGTGGACGAGGTGGACGCCATGGACGATCGGCTCTGGCTGGGCAGCACGCCGCAGGACGCGATGCGAGGCCTGGGACGGGTTCCGTTCGCCTCATAACCCAGAGGTCGTAGGTTCGAATCCTACCCCCGCTACCACGTTGTAGCAGGTCAGAGGCCGGATTCCCACTCAGGGAATCCGGCCTCTTGATCGTTTGTCATCAAGACTGGGCATCACGAGGGGGCACGTCAGCACAGTCGCTAGTCTCGGGGCGGCCATCCGACCGAAGCGTTAAGTGACCCCGAGCGTGCCCCGAGCGACCTTCCATCCTTGTTCAAGGCGGCGCCTGGTGGCGCCGCGCGGCGCTGTGCTGATGCAGCCGCAAGCGCTCGCGCGGGGCATGCGGCCGGTTCCCGCGCGGCGCGAGGCTGCCGTTGGACGCCGCTATGGGGCGCAGCACAATTCGGTGAGCAGTCGCGCCCGTAGGAGTTGTCACGGCGTCGAGGCGCGTCGTTGGCGATGCACTGCCGGTCTCACTCATTGCAGCTAGCATGTACGACGGGTTGCAGCTAAGGGTAAGCGCAGATGGGCGCTGGCGTCGAAGACGCAAGGATCACGCCAGGCCGGTCTCAAGGCATGATCGTGCGGTGCAGACCACCGAGGAGATCTCCACCAGTCACGTTCAGTGTTCTGGTTCGGCAGCCGGAAAGGGGCTGTGAGTGGGCTTATGCAGGTTTATCCAGTCCTGGCCGGTCTACCGCCAATTAACGGGTGCGGATCCACTCGGTCGCGGCAAGGCTGTTGAGTCACCTTCGCACATCTCGCTGACCGCGCGAACGGCCAGCGCGGATCGGGTGGCGCGCTCGGTGTGTCCGTACTGCGCCGTGGGATGCGGGCAGGAGGTGTACGTGAAGGACGAAAAGGTCGTTCAGATCGAGGGTGATCCGCACAGCCCGATCTCACGCGGACGGCTATGCCCGAAGGGATCGGCCAGCAAACAGCTGGTGACCGGCCCGCACCGCGAGCAAAAGGTGCTCTACCGCGCCCCCTACGCCACCGAGTGGGCTGAGCTCGACCTGGACACCGCGATGGAGATGGTCACCGATCGGGTGCTGGACGCGCGGAGCAAGGGTTGGCAGGACACCGACGAGAACGGCGATCCGCTGCGCAGGACGATGGGGTTGGCGAGCCTCGGCGGCGCCACCTTGGACAACGAAGAGAACTACCTGATCAAGAAGCTGTTCACCGCGCTGGGCGCGCTGCAGATTGAGAACCAGGCCCGCATTTGACATTCCGCCACGGTTCCCGGTCTGGGAGCTTCCTTCGGTCGTGGTGGGGCGACGGACTACCTGCAAGACCTCTGTAACTCCGACTGCGTCGTGATCATGGGCTCCAACATGGCCGAGGCGCACCCGGTCGGATTCCAGTGGGTAATGGAGGCCAAGGCCAACGATGCCACCGTGATCCATATCGACCCCCGGTTCACGCGGACGAGCGCGCTGTCGGATTTGCACGTACCGCTGCGTGTCGGGACCGACATCGCCTTCCTCGGCGGAGTGATCAATTACATCCTGTCCAACGAGCTCGACTTCCGCGAGTATGTGCTTGCCTACACCAACGCCTCGTTCCTGATCAGGGAGGACTACCAGGACACCGAGGACCTCGATGGCCTGTTCAGCGGCTACGACCAGGCGAAGGCGGCGTACCACTCAACGACATGGCATTACGAGGGCGTATCGGCGCGCCCGTCGCCGGGAACCCGGCACACCGGGGAGGCTAAAGAAACTTCGGCCGCCTACCAGTACGGTTCGGGCGGCCCGCTGCTCAACGGCGTTACTGACGGAATAGCGGCGGATCCGACGCTGCGGCATCCCCGCTGCGTCTACCAGATCCTCAAGCGGCACTTCAGCCGCTACACGCCGGAGGTCGTGGAGGCGATCTGCGGGATCCCGAAGGAACAGTTCCTGCGGGTCTGCACCGCGTGGACGTCCAACTCCGGGCGGGACCGCACTGCCGCGCTGGTCTACAGCGTTGGCTGGACCCAACACAGCGTCGGCGCGCAGTATATCCGCGCCGGTGCGATCATCCAGCTCCTGCTGGGCAACATCGGCCGGCCGGGGGGTGGGGTCTTCGCCCTGCGCGGCCACGCCAGCATCCAGGGCTCGACGGATATCCCGACTCTGTTCAACCTGCTACCTGGATACCTGCCGATGCCGACACCAGCGCACTCCAGCTTGGCCGCCTACATCGACAGCATCCGCGGCGACAAGCAGAAGGGGTTCTGGCGCAACGTGGACACCTACGTCGCGTCACTGCTCAAGGAGTACTGGGGCGAGTCGGCCACCCAGGACAACGACTTCTGCTTCGACTACCTGCCGCGCATCAACGGCGACCACGGCACCTACCGCACCGTCATGGACATGGTCGACGGCAAGGTCTTCGGCTACTTTCTGCTCGGTCAGAACCCGGCGGTGGGCTCGGCACACGGCCGGCTCCAACGGCTTGGCATGGCCAACCTCGACTGGCTGGTGGTGCGGGACCTCACGATGATCGAAAGCGCCACCTTCTGGCAGAACGCACCGGAGATTGAGACCGGTGAGATCGTCCCGCAGCAGTGCCGCACCGAGGTGTTTTTCTTCCCGGCGGCTTCTCATGTGGAGAAAGCGGGCACATTCACCCAGACGCAGCGGATGCTGCAGTGGCGGGAGAAGGCCGTTGAACCGACCGGCGACCAGCGTTCAGAACTATGGTTCTTCTACCACCTCGGACGCCGGATCAAGCAACGTCTTGCCGACTCGGCCGACCAGAGGGACCGGCCGGTGCTGGACCTGGCGTGGGACTACGAGACGCACGGAGACGAGCCGTCGGCCGAGGATGTGCTGCGGCACATCAATGGCCATGACCTGACCACCGGCCGGTTGGTTAACGGCTACCTTGACCTCCGGGCGGATGGCACGACGTCGTGTGGTTGCTGGATCTACAGCGGTGTCTACGCCGACGGCGTCAACCAGGCCGCGCGCCGCAAGTCCCGCTTCGAGCAGGACCTGTACGCTTTGGAGTGGGGCTGGGTCTGGCCGTTGAACCGGCGAGTGCTCTACAACCGGGCCTCCGCCGACCCCGAGGGCAGACCGTGGAGCGACCGCAAGGCCCTCGTGTGGTGGGACGCCCAGCGCGGACAGTGGACCGGCCACGACGTCCCAGATTTCCCGAAGGACAAGCCACCCACCTACCTGCCGCCTCAAGGCGCGGCGGGCCCGGACGCGCTGCGCGGGGACGACCCGTTCATCATGCAATCGGATGGCAAGGGCTGGCTCTTTGCGCCAACCGGGTTGGCTGACGGTCCCTTGCCGACGCACTACGAACCGCACGAGTCACCGGTACGCAATCTGCTGTACGGACAGCAGGGCAACCCGACGCGCAAGATCTACGTCCGCCCGGACAACCCGTACAACCCATCACCGCCAGAGCTGCACGGCGAGGTGTTCCCGTTCGTGTTCACCACCGCACGTCTCACCGAGCACCACACTGCGGGCGGGATGAGCCGGACCCTGCCGTACCTCTCGGAGCTGCAACCGGAGCTGTTCGTCGAGGTCTCCCCGGAGCTGGCGGCGCAGCGCGGTCTCCAGCACCTCGGCTGGGCCCACGTGATCACCAGCCGTGCGGCCGTCGAGGCCCGGGTCGTCGTCACGGACCGGCTGGCCCCGCTGCGCGTGCAGAACCGGATCGTGCACCAGATCTGGATGCCCTACCACTGGGGATCGGTCGGTCTTGTTCGGGGCGACGTCGTCAACGACCTGTTCGGCGTGGTCGTCGACCCGAATGTGTTTATTCAGGAGAGCAAGGTGGCCACCTGCGACATTCAGCCTGGCCGCCGGCCGCGCGGGTCGAAGCTGCTGTCCTACCTCGCCGATTACCGCAGGCGCGCTGAGATCACCGCCGCGACAGGTACTCCGCTGGAGACCGGGACCACCGTAGCGACGCACACCGAACCCGCCCGACCATCGACTGAGGATCCATCATGATCGGTGACCACAGTTTGTCCGGACCGCTCGACGAGGTGGCCGCCGACGCCGGCCACCTCGACCACCCCCCGCGCGTCGGGTTTTTCACCGATACGTCTGTCTGCATCGGCTGCAAGGCCTGCGAGGTAGCGTGCAAGGAGTGGAACCTGGTGCCTGAGGATGGGCTGAACCTGCTCGGGATGTCGTTTGACAACACCGGGATGCTGGGTGCCAACTCCTGGCGGCACGTGGCGTTCATCGAGCAGCAGGTCCCCCTGGGCAACCAGGATGCCGGGCTTGTCGAGTTGCCAACCGGGCCGTCGGGAACCGGGCAGATGACCGAGGTGGTCTCGCCGGCTCTGCGGCGTGCAGAGCGCGGCGGCGACGAGTTCGGGACCGGTCCGTTGTCCGTCGATCCGGGACCCCAGAACCTCGGCATGCCCTCGTTCGACCTGCCCGGTGCGGCGACCGGAGCGCAGGGTCGCACGGACTTCCGCTGGCTGATGTCCTCCGACGTGTGCAAACACTGCACTCACGCAGGATGTCTCGATGTATGTCCAACTGGTGCGTTGGTCCGCACTGAGTTCGGCACGGTCGTCGTGCAACAGGACATCTGCAACGGTTGCGGTTACTGCGTGTCCGGGTGTCCCTACGGCGTGATCGACCGCCGTCCCCACGATGGCAGGGCACAGAAATGCACCCTGTGCTACGACCGGCTCCGCGACGGCCTGGAGCCCGCGTGCGCCAAGGCATGTCCGACAGACTCCATCCAGTTCGGCCCGCTGGACGAGTTGCGGGCCCGCGCCGCCCAGCGCGTCGAGCAACTGCATGAGCGCGGAGTCACCGAAGCGCGGCTTTACGGCCACGATCCGAACGACGGCGTCGGCGGTACCGGCGCGTTCTTCCTGTTACTCGACGAACCCGAGGTCTACGGGCTGCCTCCCGACCCGGTCGTGCCGACGCGCGACCTGCCGACCATGTGGAAATACGCCGGGATAGCTGCATCGGCGTTCCTCGCCGCCGCGGTCACAGTTTTCGCTGGGAGCGGTCGCTGATGGGCAACTCCCGGGGCGATCCGCCGCCTGCCAGACCACGCGACAGCGCGGATACGGACGGCGCCGTCGCGCGGACGCCCGACCGCGATCAGCGACGCCGTGCACGCGGTCGCCGCGGCGACGACGGCAGCCGCGAGCAGGCCGTGGTGCCACGCGCCGAGTTTCGTTCCTACTACGAAAGGCCGGTGCTCAAGCCACCGGTGTGGGAGTGGAAGGTTCCCGCGTATCTGTTCACCGGAGGTTTGTCCGCTGGTTCAGCCGTCTTGGCTGCAGGTGCCGACCTGACCGGAAGGCCGGCTTTGCGCCGGGTGAGCCGCATCAGTTCCCTGATAACCCTGCTCGTCAGCGCCTACCTGCTGATCGCCGATCTCGGGCGCCCTGAGCGCTTTCACCACATGCTGCGGGTGGCCAAGCCGACCTCACCGATGAGCGTCGGCACGTGGATCCTCACCATGTACGCACCGGGTGTCGGCATCGCTGCCCTGAGCGAACTGCTGCCGTCCAAGGCGCGCCGAACGATGCCCGGCAGGCTGCTGGAGCGGATCGCGCGACCGGCAGCGGTCTCGTCGGCGGCCCTCGCGCCCGCAGTCGCCTCCTACACCGCAGTCCTGCTATCCCAGACCGCCGCGCCCGCCTGGCACGAGGCGCACCCGCAGCTGCCCTTCATCTTCACCGGCTCGGCTGCGGCGAGCGCGGGTGGACTGGCGATGGTGCTGACCCCCGTGGACGAGGCGGGCCCGGCGCGGATGTTCGCCTGGTATGGCGGCGTCAGCGAACTCGTTGCCTCCAAACTGATGGAGCAGCGGCTCGGTCTCGCCAGCGAGGCCTACACGACCGGCCGGGCGCACCGGCTGCGGACATGGTCCCAGCGCCTGACCGCCGTAGGGCTGATCGGCGCTACGCTCGCTGGCCGCCGCAGCCGTGCCGTGGCCGCGGCTTCGGGCCTGGCCCTACTGGTGGGCAGCGCGTTGCAGCGGTTCGGCGTCTTCGAAGCGGGCGTCGCATCGACCAAGGATCCCAAGTACGTGGTCGTCCCACAGCGCGAGCGCCTCGAACGGTGAACCGGCCGATGGCTGACTTGGCCTTGGATCTGATCCAAGGCCAAGTCAGCAGGGCGATCTCAAGGCCAGATGATCTCTGTCAGGTGTCAGGGGGTGCATTATCGGACGAGTCACCACCCGCCGCCCGGTGCTGCGGATCACCGCGGAGGGCCGAGCCCACCGACCGGATACCCTCGCCGGTGAGGAACCCTTGGAGCTGCGGGTTGGCGGCCGGGCCCTGGCCGTCACCATGCGCACCCCCGGTCACGACCTTGAGCTGGCCCACGGCTTCCTGCTCACCGAGGCCGTCATCACGACCCGCACCAACGTGGCCCTGGCCCGCTACTGCGACTCCGACGCGAGCGCCTCCAACACCTACAACGTCCTGGACCTCACGCTCGCCGCCGGTGTGCCCGCACCGTCACCCGGGGTCGAACGCAACTTCTACACCACCTCCTCCTGCGGCATCTGCGGCAAAACCTCGCTCGACGCAGTGCGCACCAACACCCGATTCCCCCCGGCGGCCGACCCGCTGCGGATCCCGGCAGCCACCCTGACCGCGCTGCCCGACACGCTGCGCGCCACACAACGGGTCTTCGACAGCACCGGCGGCCTGCACGCCGCCGCCCTGTTCACGCACACCGGTGACCTGCTGGTCGCCCGCGAGGACGTCGGCCGCCACAACGCCGTCGACAAGACCATCGGCTGGGCCCTGCTCCACGACCGGGTCCCCCTCACCGGCTGCACCCTGCTCGTCTCCGGCCGGGCGTCCTTCGAACTGACCCAAAAAGCCGTCATGGCCGGCATCCCCCTCCTCGCCGCGGTCTCGGCCCCCTCCTCACTCGCCGTCGATCTCGCCGAGGAATCCGGCGTCACCCTCGTCGGCTTCCTCCGCGGCACCTCCATGAACGTCTACACCGGCGCCGAGCGGATCACCGCGGCGTCTCCCGTGCATGGCTGAGCCGAGACTCCTCAATGTCAAGGCCGCGCTGGCGGCCTGGCTGGCCGCGTGCATCAAGGCGGGCTGCCAGATGCTGCTTCCCACCGAGACGGTCGCGGTCGAGGATGCGGTCGGTCGGGTCACCGCGGGAGCGGTGCATTCCCGATGGTCGGTCCCGCCGACCCAGTCGCCGCGATGGACGGTATCGCGGTCCACTCGCGCGATACCGTCCCCGACCCGGCTGACCCCCACGCGCCGGTCATCCTGCCCCCAGACCAATACGACCCGATCGACACCGGCGACGTGGTGCCCGCCGGGCGAGACACCGTCGTCATGCGCGAGCACATCCGGCATCACCCGACCGGACGGTCGAGATCCCAGCCCCAGCACGGGGCTGGCACGTGCGGCAGATCGGCGAGGCTTTCCGCGCTGGAGAACTCCCTTTGCTCGCGCACCACCGGCTCCGACCTATGGACGCGGCGCTCGCCGCGAGCGCCGGTCATGTCAGGTTGGTCGTCCACACCCGACCCGTCGTCGCGATCATCCCCACCGGCGACGAGATCCGCCCGATCGGTACAAGCCTCGCGTGTGGCGAGGTCCTCGACACCAACTCGCTACTACTCGGCGCCGTGCTGCGCGAGGCCGGCTGCGACGTCCGGCCGCTGCCAATCCAACCCGACCGACCCCAACGCATCACCACCGCTCGCGATCTTCCCGGGGATAGGGGGTGAGGATGGACAGATAAGCGAGGGCTGAGCGGCGGCGGCGGGGGGTGGTGCGGATCTCGTCCCAGTCGAACGCTGGGTGCTCCAGCAAGGCGTTCACGTCAGCCGTTTGATATAGCGATACGGTCCGGTCGGTCACGGTCGGGTCGATACTGCGTCGATGATGGCTGGCGTGAATCAAGATCGTGGCTTGCAACCAGCCGGTGCGGATCAGGTGGTCAATGTCGCATCGGCGGATTCCAAGCCGCTCAGCAGCGTAGTCGGCGGTGACCAGCCGCCCATCTGCGGTGGCCCGTTCGATCGCCTGCCGGTCGGCGTAACGACGCAGCGCCCGACCGCTGTGGGGGCAGATCCCCGGTAGCTCACGACACGTAACCTTCCACCGCCTTATCCACAAGGCAAGGGCACGCTCCGGACGCCGCCGAGAGCCGACCCCCACAGCCTCGGGAGGGTGTGATCCGCCTACGTGGCCTCCAGGAGACGGGAGTGCCGGTGAGCTGGCAACCTGGGATTCGCCGCTGGGCTGCTGATCTTCGTCGTGACCACGCCGGTCGGCATCTCCGGAGCAGTGTTTCTGCTCCCCGTCCAACTCGACATTCTCACGTCCCCACCAACCCCCAGGTCACCCCGTGCGTAGGCAAACTCCTCGCCGCCGTTCGGTTCCGAGGGCTACCACGCGGCGGCATCGACCAGGGCGAGGCGCTGCACTGCGGACAGGTGCGCCTCACGCTCGCCCAGGACTGCCACGGCGCCAAGCGTTGCCGGTTGGGGATGAGACGTGCGCCGCGAGGGGACCGCACGATCGGCTTGTCGCCGCCACCGAGCATCGCAGCGGCCGACTCCAGCGTCCGTGACAGCTCCAGTTCATCCAGATGTGGCCGAGACGTGTGGTGAAAAATCCGCGACACCGACGACCCACTCCTGCAGCACCCGGGCCATCGACCGTGAAACAGGCGAGAGGGTCGGGGACTGCTCATTACCCAGAGGCCGCAGGTTCGGATCGGCTCATGAGGTCCGGTCAGCCTAGTCTGCGTTCAGCCGTGGCGCACGACAAGGAGCTCGGCATCCTTGGACGCCGACGACCGGCCCAGCAACACCAACCAGCCGAGCGTCTAGACGAAGATCAGATAGAGCAGGCGCAACGACACGGCACACGATCATCCACCGGCACCAACGAACACCGATCACCACAGGTCGCGGAAGTAGGACAACTCCTGGAACCCCACAAGGGCTACCACGCGGCGTCCCGGGGTCACGCCTGCCAAGCTCGGTCACGCGCTGAGCGGCTTCCGTCCCAGGATGTCGCACCTCCGGTGGGCCTCGCTCCGGGATGGCCCCAGGCTGGGCGAGAGAGTGGTGGGCCACCAGATGGCGCTACTGGTTGGACTCGGCCGCCTCCATGCGCAGGAACGCCTGGCGCAGAACAACCCGGCGCAGCGACAGCCCAAGGGGCAAGACACCTGAGGACATCATTGGCAAGAGCGGACGGGCATCGGCCAAGGTCAACAGGTTCAGCGGATCCATGAGGATCGATGGCTGGCTGCTGATTGCGGTGGATGTCGTAATCGTCACTTGGGAAGTGTATGAGGCCGAGGAGGGGCCAGGGGCCGCGGACGGCCCATCCGGGGCGGGGGCGGGATCGCTGGTGCGCTCGCCGGCGGTTGGCTCGGCATGAAGGGCGGCGCTGTTGTCGGCGGAGCCATCGGCGCGTGGTTCGGTGGAGCGGGCGCAGCTATTGGCGGCTTCATCGGCGGAGTCGGCGGCGCGATCGGTGACGGCATCCTTGGTCGTTGGGGCGCTGGTGCGGCGTACGACTTAGTAGAAGAGCAGTTCTGGGCGTACGGTGCCGATCCATCGTTGGGCGATCGCGTTCGTCCGCGGTGCTCGCACTGGTGTACGCAGGATGCGGATGCCTTCGCTGGCGAACACGGCATCGAGGGTGTGGTGAACTTACTGCCCTGTCTTGGTCTCGGATAATGAATGTGAAGCTCGCCACGCGGTCGCCGAGGTCATTAAGAAGTTGCGCGCCTGCTGGGTGACCCAGGCTCGGTTCGGGTTCGCTGTGATGCCCAGGAGGTGGACGCGGCGGGTGGCGTGCTCCACGACGAACAGGACGGGCAGACCAACGGGTCGTCACACCGTGCAGTGTTAGGCGTCGCCGAGGGGGTTGAGGCCGGTGACGTCCTTGAAGGCGAACAACAGGAGGTCGGCCATGCGGAATGTATTGTTGTCCGGACCTAAGGTGGGCCGCCACTGGGGCTCGCGGACGATGGAGTAGGTGCTGACCTCCATGGCACGGTGGAACACCTCGGCCACGATCCGCCCGCCGACGGCACCGAGTTTGCCGCCGTTTACCTCGTGACCAGCGGTTTGGTCACACTCGCTGAGCGGTTTCCATCCCAGGATGGCTCACTGACCAGGAAGGGCGGTGGCCGCCGTGCTTGGGGGTTGGACAAGCTTGAGCGGCGGTGTGCACACTCGTCTACCGGTGGAAGTTCCTTACCGACAGGCCGATCCGGTTGAGATCGGCACAATTCGGCACTTACGGTCACACGGGCGGTAGGGTGAAATAGCGGCCGAGCACACCCCGATCCCCCTCGACTTCATCGAGCCGGTTGGCGGGGATCCGGTTCCAGAGGAACAACATCAGGTCCGACGCCGTACCGGCCAACTCAACGTTGCAGGGGCCGGTGCTTTCGTTGAGCCGGACGTCGTCGCCTTCGAAGCGCACGATCCAGTCGCTGTGCCGTCGGTCTGTCGGAACCGGGACCGCTCGCCCGATCCGGGCGGCGCCTGCGTCCAGGCTCGCCGGGCCGGCGCCATAACCTCGAAAGTCTGATCGATGGCGTTTCCCGTGAGCTCGGCCTCGACCGGCTGGGCCACCCCGATCGCGTTCTCGGCGTCCTAGTACTACAGCGCTAGATCTTCTTTTGGCGTGTCATCGGTGCAGGTGAGCGCGTTCTTGGCGAGTTCGGCCGGCCGGACGCTGTTGACGGGTGCGCGGTGTGCGCCGGTCGGCGAGCCCGGTCCCACCCCGCTGCCGTGGGCGAGATTGTGCCTTGTCGGCCGCGACCACTTTTGAATGAGGAGAGATAGCGTCGGAGCGCATGTCGTGTTTCGATAGAAATAGTGATCTGCCGTGCCGGTCTGCGCGCCTCCACTGAATCGAGGCCGGGGCGTGGAACGATATTTCTGTGCCTCTGACGTCGACGAGTCAACCAGTTGTGTACGATGATGCGGTGTCCCGGGAAGATGTGGGTCGGTGGGAATCCGAGCTGGCGAGTTTGCTCGCGCGGGTTCGGCCGTTTTTCTACCGGGCGGAGTCGAAGAAGCACGCCGAACAGTATGTGCGGGGGTTGTTGTCACCACTAGAACGGAAGAATGGCTGGACGATCGCCGAGCATGGTGGCGAGCTGGACCCGACAGCGTTGCAGCGCTTTCTGAACCTGTCGCCGTGGGATGCGGATGCGTTGCTGGAATGCAACCGTGAGTATGCGATGGAACATCTGGCCGACCCGGCGGGGATCCTCGTGGCGGATCCGACGGGATTTGCTAAGAAGGGCACCAAGTCGGTCGGCGTGCAACGGCAGTATTCCGGAACGTTAGGGCGGATCGATAACTGTCAGATCGCCACGTTCCTGTGCTACGTGACACCCACACGGGATCGCGTCTTGGTTGACCGGCGACTGTACATGCCGGACAAGTCGTGGATGGCTGACCCGGCTCGCTGCGCTGGGGCCGGTGTCCCGGCGGAGCTGGCGTTCGCGACCAGGCCGGAGCAGGTCATCGAGATGATCTGCGCGGCTCGCGCAGCCGGGATGCCGTTCGCCTGGTTCACCGCGGACGAGGAGTTCGGCCAGAACCCCGGCCTGTGCGACTATCTTGAGAGCAGTCGGAATCCCGTATGTGATGGCCGTCCCGAAGAACACCCGATTCGCCGACACCGCGGGACAGGTGACCCAGGTCGATGAGCTCGCGCGAGGGTTACCCAGGAACACCTGGCAACGCCGCGCCTGCGGCATCGGATCGAAAGGACACCGCGTCTACGACTGGGCACTCATCGACTCCGATGATCCCGACCACCAGTATCTGATCCGCCGATCCATCGACGACGGTGAACTCGCTTTCTACCACTGCTACAACCCACACCACGCACGCTTCGGAGAACTCGTCGGCGTGGCCGGGGCGCGCTGGCCCATCGAAGAATGTTTCGGATCCAGCAAAAACGAAGTCGGACTCGACAACTACCAAGTCCGCACCTGGAACGCCTGGCATCGACATATCACCCTCGCCATGCTCACCCACACCTTCCTCGCCGTCACCGCACACCACGCCAAAAAAAGGGGGCCCAACACGCCACACAACCAGACCAGCAGGAAAATCCATCCACCCCCTCGACCGAACCGGAAACCACTCCACCCATCCACCGACGCCTGATCGCGCTCACCCTCGCCGAAATCCGTCGACTACTCAACCTCGCGCACAGCAGCGAACCAAAAATCCACCACGGCCTGCACTGGTCGATCTTTCGGCGCTGGCACCAAGCCCAAGCCCGCCGAGCGCACGTCCGGCGCCACCTCCACCTCCAGACCCTAATGATCTAGCGCTGTAGTACTAGCGTTGCACGGCCGCCTCAATCATCTGCATCCGCAGCCAGAATCCGGTGGTCTGCTCTCGCGACCAGGTCCACACCGGCTCGCCCGGACCGCTGATCCTTAACAGTGACGCCAGCGGATGCCCCATCCGCGAACTAGTCGGTCAGGCCCACCGGCACCGGTCCCCGATTCGGTGCGTGCTCCGGCATCGGCCAGCCCCCGTGGTCCGCGGGGAAGCTCGAGGAAGGTGAGGTTCGTGCTGTCCGGCGGCTCCAGAAGCCGTTCCCTGATGGCGCGGGTCACGTATCTGTGTACAGCGCCCAGGTGCGCAACCAGGTCGGACACCGACCAGCCAGGGCAGGACGGGACCAAGGGCGCCCCATCGGCGCCGGTCGCCCGGCGGAACGCGCGGACTAGCTACCAGGAGACCCCGATAATCACGACGACTGAGGTACCACTGCCCGCCAGTGTCGTCCTGTATGCAAGTTTCGTCGATCTGCTCCCATTGGGGCGGTGTTGATCGGGTCCGGGGGTCGATGACCACGAGCAGCGCCACGGCTTCTCACGCAGCGAGGGTTCCGTGTCCAGGGCGGCGGTGACGAAGGTGTATAGGGCATCATTCGAGCTTGGCTAGGTGGATGGCTTCTTTGGCGAGGCTGAACTCGTCCGGCGGGACGCCGTTTGGTGAGTTCAACCACCCGACGCGGTCGCGGGGCCGGGAGTTCAGGTCGCCGTCTAAGAGCAGGCCGACATAGCAGCCGTAGTCGATGGCGAATCCGTCGTAGAGCGTGCCCGGATTCTTCCGGTCCGCGATGCCGCGTCGTAGCACGTGTAGCAGGCGCGCGTCGTAGAGCTCGTCGATCGTCTCGTGGCGCGCGACCAGTTGGTCGAGCAGAAAGGTGCGGGAGTGGCGCCGGCCTACTACCTCGTCGATCAGTAGCTTCAACATCTGGCGGGCCGGTTCGTTTGTGTTGATCGCGGTCTGTTTGTCGCGCAGGTACCAGTCGCGTGCCGCCCGGCGTATGTCCGGCAGGCCGATCGGCTCGTCGTGGGCGTGCTGCGCGGCGAGCGCCGCGATGTTGATCGCGTCCCTGGGTACGCCCTCCGCTGCGCGCACCAGCTCGGGGAAGGTGTTTCGACGAAAGGTGGCCTCGATGAAGCTGTTCACGTCCGGCGGCGGCTTGGCGATCATTGTGGACAGTCGTGTGCTGGCGTGGTTGTGGAGCAGCTGCCCGAAGAACTCCTGTGCTCGTGTGCGGGCATTGTCGAAGATCATGGAATCATCGAGGCTGACCGCGGAGGCCGCATCTGCGCCGACCTCGATCCCGACGTAATCCCCGCTCGGCGCGGGCTGGCTGAACCGTGATCGGCGTTCAATCGCCGCGATCTTGACTACGATACCCGCAGTGGGGAGGACGCTGCGGCGCAGCAGGTCGGCCAACAGGGGCTGCAGGTCGAGCGGGATGCTGCTCCATTCGTCGAGCAGCAACCACAGTCGCGCGGGACCTAACGCGCTGGTGATGCCTTTGAGGGCCCTGCTGAGGGGCCCGAACACCACGTGATGCCGCTCGATTCCGGTGCGCCGCAACCGGCTCTCGGCCGTGGCCGACCTGCGTCGCGTCGCTGACACCTTGGCATTCGGCGACACGGTCAACTCGATGCCAACCGAGGATTCGGCCGAGCCACCGAATGTGGTCTCCCGTTCCACCTCACCGACGACCTCGACCGCGGTCGCCGCCTCGGCCAGCGCATCCAGCGCCGGCAGCAGTCTGCTTTGGTCGCTGATCGCGCTTTCGAAAGCCGTTGAGAGCAATTCGTCGTGGATCGCTTCGAGCGTGTCTACCAGCAGGTGGGTTCCGCGCACAGTGGGGTCCAGGTTACTGTCGGCGTATATTCCCCCCGCGGAGCCGATGGTGCGTAGATCGATATAAACCGCCACATCACCGGTGTGTTCGATCAGGTCGCTCAAGTAGAGCAGGGCGTGGGTCTTCCCGGTTCCTCTGCGTCCGTACAGGATCTGATGGTCTGTCGAGTGCAGCATGGCGGAGAACGATCCGGCGGCGACGAACGTCATGGCGAGGGTGGAACGGTCCGTGCTCTCCGCGCGTCGCGGAATCTGCATCAGGGCTTGATTGAGGTGTTTCTGCCGAGGAAGTTGCATCACACTTCAGAGTGCCGTACCGCTGCACCGGCCAACAGCCGCCGCACGGGTTGCCCATCCCCCTTGCGCTGGTGCGGGGGATCGTGGTGATCAGTTCGTCGCGTGCATGTCACCAGATCGACGCGGGTCACGTTACAGCGGCGATCGGCTACCCCTGTGCGGTGTGGCCGGTCCGGCCGGTTCCGGCGTAGCCACGCGGGTGGGGGAGTTGGATGAGCCGGTTCGGGGGAGACTCACCTCAGCGCAGTCAAGGTGCGGTTGATCTGATCACGGCTCTCTCCTGTACTGCGGCGTTACTCTCGCACAGTGCGAATGATGGAAGTTCACCCGCGTCGTCGCGAAACGATCTCAGAGGATCTTTTTGGAGAATAACCGCAGAAATCCCGCGTATACGTTCATCCCCGGACTGCCTACTGGCTGTCGGTCGAGCGAGGCCGCAAGTCGGCCGGACAATCAGGTACCAGTATGCGCGTCAGGTCACGCTGGGCAAGGACGGTGGTCAGGACGGCCTGCGGACGCAGCGCGTGGTCCTGCCGCCGACAGTGCCACAGCACGGCTTCGATGTGCTCGATGGTCTGTACATCGACTCGGCTCGATCTGCTGCGCACCGAGGCTACGCGCTCATGCGCATCACCGACAGTGGCCGGAAACACCGACGCGGCGGTCCGGCCCAGCCAGGAGACGCAGCACGTTGTGCCGTCTAGCCATATCTCGCCTTGGTTATTTGGTAGCAAGAAGCCCGCCTCCGCACGTGTTGGAGGCGGGCTTCTAGCTGCCTGATATTAGTCAAACTCACCAAGCTTGATACCACTGATGAACGTCTGCCACTCATCGCGCGAGAAGATGAGGATGCCGTCATCAGGATTCTTCGAGTCCGTCAGTGCCATGCCGCTATCGTCTAGTCGCGCGCACATGCAGCACTGGCCGTTGCCGCTAGAGCGGCTGCTTTTGTACCACCGGAGCTGAGAGAGATCAATCTCGTCCATGCTTACCCTCCTTCCTCACCTTGAAGCCAGCTCGGCAAGGAATGTTGCCGAAGCATCTGGGCTGAGGGCGACGGCCCGTAGGTTGTCGAAGATTGCGGAGTACCGTCGTACGTCAATCTCAGACTCAAGGAAGAGGTCACCGGCCATCGAGTCGATGTAGATCAGGTCGGTATCCATTGGATCACTGAAGTCCATCAGTACGAATGAGCCAGGCATGCCAGGATGAGCGCCGGCATCGAACGGGATCACCTGGAACGTGATGTTCGGTGTCTTCACCGTGTCCGCCAGGTGTACGAGCTGGCGGTGCATCACCTTGGTGCCACCCACTGCCCGGCGCAGGGCAGCTTCATCGACGATCGCCCACAGCGTGAGCGGTGTCTCCTTGCTGAGTACCTGTTGCCGCTCCATGCGCGCTTGTACGCGGTCCTCTACCTCTTGATCGCTCGCCATGGGCAGTACGCCGCGGACTACCGCTCGTGCGTAGTCCTCCGTCTGAAGCAGGCCAGGGATGAACAGCGACTCATAGTTGCGGACCCCGGCCGCCTCAGCCTCGAAGTTGATGTAGGCCGTGTACTCCTCCGGGAGATCAAAGTGGTAGGGCCTCAGCCATCCCTGCTTGCCAGCTTCCCGGAACAGGGTGATCAAATACTCGCGGTGCTCCTGGTCAGCGTGGTACAGGTTGAGCAGGGCGGTCAAAGTGCGCATTTGCGGTCGTGCTCGGGCCGTCTCGATGCGGTAGAGCGTGGCGGCGTTGATGCCGGTCTGCTCGCTGACGTCCTCCCGGCTCATGTCGGCAGCGCTCCGGAGACGGCGCAGCTCAGCCGCAAGTCGTCTCAGCCGGACCGTAGGTGGGTGCCGCTTGGGTGGTGCCACAGTGTCGATCCTTCCTCACCCCCTGAGTCTTCAACTACGCGAGTGTGACCGTCCCCGAAGCTGCTGATCAAGCTGGTCTACACTCGCCACCTCTGCAAACGTAGGAATATGAACGCAATGCTTGCGTTTGCAGTGTTTCGAAGGCATGATTGCACGCGGTGGTCGTGGTCCCTCCTGAGACCCCCACCCTGAAGCCGGGCCTGGTGGTGCTGCTGCCCCCCCAAAGCCGCCATCAGGCCCGGCCACCACACACGAGCCTGGGGGACGGTGCACATGGCGCAACGGAAGATCACCGTCAAGGCTCAAGGCCCGGACGCCCGCGCCACCTTCACGATGGAGGCATGTCGGAGCAGGGTCTGGATCACTACGTATGACTGCCCGTTCATCTGCGTGGCCATCCTTGAGACCGCGCAAGCTGACACCCTGGTGGAGCTGATCAACCAGACGACTAAAGAAGCGCGCGGGTACACGCCATGAGTCACGGCGGGGCTGCGCCGACCTACCGGCCTACTGCCTGGGCGTACCTCCCCTCGGGGGACTGTACGATCCGCTGGCAACGTGGCGACAACGTCGCCTATATCTTCGAAGGCAAGCAACTAGAGACCTATCCGGATGAGCCGCTGAAGGTCGAAGTATTCGATACCATCCCCGTGTTGCCTAAAGGCTGGACTGACATGGCACACGTCCGGCGTACTGGTGAGAACTGGGTCAAGGCCAAACGCAAGCGCTGCCAGAAGTGCGGAGTTTATTCGTGAGCACGCCACGCTTCCACGACGGCATGAGGCTTGTGTCTACCCGGACAGCCATTAACTGTGCTAGCCTGTTCGCGGTATCCACCCTCACGAAATGGGGAATGCGAACTATCCTCCGTAGCGCGGTAGTAGAAACCGAAGCACTGGTGACGGTGGCCGTCAACGCTACCGGCATACCGCAGGAGCGTATGCACTGGACCGAGCTTACCCGCATCGAGTACATCACTATACAGCTTTACGGCTCTTTTGAGAGCGTTCGCATCGAGGTGTGGGACAGTGCGCCTAATCCACCGCTTCTACCGGAGGAGACCGAGTCACCCGTAAAGCGCGGTTACTACCCGACACCAAGAGGCAAAGTAGTGTGGGTGGAATTGCCAGTACTCCCTCAGCGCCCAAGCCACCCTCCGCAGCCAGCAACCGAGCAGTTCGCTCAAAACCCCGATCTTCTCCGCCGAGTGCGGGATGGTTTGGAGAAATTATAAAGTCTACTACCGGAGGCCCCATGATTAAAGCTGTCATCATACCACTGGGATGCGATGAGAATGATTACCGATCAACCCTCTTCCTTAGGCGGCGCTTCTAGAGAGGTTGTCGTAGATAACACCTCAGGGGAGCCAATGATCCCCACCCAATGCGGTGCTCCTGACGACTATCAGCCCGTACCTAAGCACAGCGAGCAGAAGCCGATCATGGCGCCGTGGACGCGCGATCGTGCTGAGTTCGTTGGCAAGATCGGTGATCTTGCCAAGCGGACCGTGCGCGCTGCCCTGTGGCACCTGTGGCATGCCCCGGCGAACGCTCTGTGAGTCCTGTGGTTCGCCCCGCGCGGGCTCTGGCGGGTTGTCGTCAGCATCTGGGGGTGGGTGTTCGACTACGAGCACCGCTCCCTGCGTCAGGATGCGATCGCCAACAAGAGCCACGATGATCACTACAAGAACGCCAAGCTGCTTGAGGAGCGGATCAGTCGCCGCTGGAAGGTACTGGCCGTCCTCACTGGGCTGGCCCTGGTCGGCCTGCTGCTGTTGAAGTGGCTGACCCCAGCTTGGGTGCCGTGGACGTTGCTCGTGCTCGTGGTGCCTGCTCTGGGTTACGTTACGTGGGGCGTCCCCGCGACGGCAAGCTGTTGATCATCCCGGCTACCACGCCCACCGGAGACACCCCGTTGACCAACAGTCTGGTAATGGAGGCTCTGTGCAGCCTGGGTATCCCGAAGATGACAAGACCTGATCAGATCGAGCTGCTGTACGCCGTGAAGCCCGCCCGGGTCGGTACCACATCGACTTGATACTGCCGCACGGCGTCACCGCTATCTCGGTCATGGAGAAGCGTCGCGAGCTGTCCTCGGCGCTCCAGCGTGGCATCGGGACGGTGTGGCCGTCGGTTGGTGAGCGGCACGAGGGGCATCTGGTGTTGTTCATCTCTCATCAGGATATGAGTAAGGCAAAACATGATCCTTGGCCGCTGTTGAAGCACGGCAGCGTGAACGTGTTTAGGCCGGTTCCGATGTTCACCGACCAGCGGGGCGAGTGGGTTGAGCTTAGGTTTGCCACCACCTGTGGCATCATCGGTGCGGTTCCCGGATGGGCAAGACGTCTTTCAGCGGGAACTAGGGTTAGTTTGTGCTTTGGACGTTCGGGGCGAGGAGTACATCTTCGAACTCAAGGGCACGGGCGACCTGTCTTGCTTGAAGCTGGTTGCTCACTACTACAGTGACAGCGAGGAAGAAGAGGACATTGCCGAGCACCTGGCCGTGATGCGTAGGCTACATGACGAACGCCGTCGTCGGGCCAGGGTGATCCGCTCACTGCCCAGCGAACAGTGCCCGAACAGTGAAGTCACCGATGAGTTAGCCTCCCGGCGAGAGCTTGGGCTTCACCCGATTCTCATCGAAGTAGACGAGTGCCAGGCCTGGTTCAAGCAATTCCTCATTATCTTATCGCAGGGGAAGCGCATCCGTTGTCAGGAGGCTCCGTTATGTGCCCGATGTGGAGGGGCCGGAGTAGTCTTGAAGGTCACCCGCGCACACCAAGCCGACGACGAGTTGGAGTCAGGGGGCTGACGTGGCCGCAAGCGGATCGAAAGTCGAATGGCAGCAGGGTCAGATTGCCCTCCGTGACGAGGTTGCACGGGTGACTACCCTGCTGCGATCCATCCACGATCCGGGGCCCCATGCGGTGGGTCAGTGGAACCTCGCGGAGGTGGCCATGCATCTGTCGCAGGCCTGGGTGGCCGTGCCCGGGCTGGCGAGGCGGGACCTGTCCAGCGTCCACGAGGTGGTACCCAGCCTGGCCGGCGTGGCCGGTGACTCGCTGATCCAGGACATGTGGGACCTGGCCGACACGACCACTCTGGCGGTGAACTCCGACCTCGAGCGTGATCCAGCTGTCCTGGCTGATCGCATCGAGGCCCGGGCGCAGGAGTACTTCAGCGAATGCGCAGGAGCAGACCCCGATGCCCCGCGGGCGTGGTTGGTGCAAGGCGTCACCGTCGGGCAGTCGACCTTGACCTACCACTTGCTGAACGAGACGGTCATGCACGGTTACGACATTGCTCATGCCGCTGGGCGCCGTTGGCGGATCGACCCGGTCGCCGCTGCGATGGTGCTGGGACGGTTCATCGTCCCGGTCCTGCAAGCGCTTGACTGCCGGGCGATGGTCAACGCCGCGAAGGCAGCCGGTGTCCGGGCCACCTACGACCTCCGGATCCGGGGCGGGGATCGCTTCCATTTCCTCTTCGACGGCGGGGAACTGCACATCGTCGAGCCGTCATCCCGCAGAGTCGACTGCCATATCTCGGCTGATCCTGTCGCGTTCCTCATGGTGGTGTGGAATCGGCAGAGTCAGTGGACGGCGATCGCCCAGGGCAAGCTGCTCGCTTGGGGCCGCAAACCCAGGCTGGGACCCCAGTTCAGGGCACTGCTGCGCAACCCCTAGCCACTCGCGTAGCGGCTTACCCTCCTGCCCCGGTGAACCGACGTTAACTGGAATCCAAAGGGGCCGCAGCCGCCCAAATGCGGTATCAGCAACGATCCTGCTGGGCAAGGCGGGCGCGCTGGTGGTGCTCGATGCCGTGCTCACCTCGCTGCTAGCGGGCGTACTTCGTCGAGTGCGGCGAGCACCGCGTCGGTCACCTCGTCCAGCCTTGGCAGCTCCCAGCCGCACATCGCGGGCTTGACCCGCCAATGCACGACGCCCGGCAGACAGGGTGACGGTGGCAGCGGTACCCAGCTGCCTTGGGCGTGCAGCACGATGTCGGGGTGGTCGGCTAGCTCACGGTGCAGTGTGCCACCCCCGAACACCGGAAACAGCCACCGCCCGGCCGGCGTGGCGGCGATGGGGACCGGGACGCCCGCGACCCGCATCCCGATCGCGGTGGCCCGACCGAGTTCGGCAGGTAGGTCGAGCGCGTCTAAGCCCATACCGGTGACCAGCAGCACGCTGAACGGGTGACTTGACCACAGCTCAGCAACGCGCTCAGGACCGCAGCCCGCCAGTTGCGCCCAGTCTGAGTGCACCGGCGTCACATCGTGCTGCCCCATGCCGATACGCAGTGACGAGGGCATGCCGACCCAGTGGGCACCGCGGTGGTATCTGCCGGGGACCACCGGCCAGCCGTGGCGGGCGAAGTCGATAGCCTCCGCTCGTAGCTCGGTGCGGAAGGCGTCTCTCCAGGTGTCCGTCCAGTCCATCTCGCCCCCATCGCTCGTTGTGACTGTTTCCCGGCGTCACTCAACACCTCACCCAGACCGCCCAGGTATCACTATCCGCTTGATGTCGCTGATCGGTGGCTCTGATGCGTCGAGCGTTCTCGGTGCGCTCCGACGCGGATACCGTCGGACTAACGCCAGATCGCCACCGATCGCACGTTCGTCGCGTGGCGGAACCCTTTCGCCGCGGAAACCTGCGGCGGGTCGCAGGCGTTTACTGTCCCTCGTCATCGGCCCAGCGCGTGCCCGACCGGGGGTGGCCCCAAGATCGTCTAACCACGTGCCTGGTCGTGTCGCCGCGTCCACCACCCAGCCAGGTGTCCGGCAGAACACCAGCCGCATTCGCATCTGGTCAGTCACCGGCGAACCTGAGCACAGGCCTGCCGCTCACCGGCGCTCACCGTCCGGTGAGCGGCTGACCGTGGCGCTGCCGCTGAGGTCGGGATGGAGCATTTCGCGTTGTTGTGTCGCGCTATGCCAGCGTCGTCTCGGCCAGCGCTCCAGCGTCGGCAGCAGTCTGTTTTGCTCGATGATCTCGCTTTCGAAGCCACTGAGAGCAATTCGTCGTCGATCGCTTCGAGCGGTCAACAGTCCACCAGCAGGTGGGTTCCGCACACAGTCAGGTCCAGGTTGCAGATCGCGAACCGGCTCTCCCCGCGTTGTCCCACGCCGCCGCCGTGGTCACAGTCGCACCTGGTCAGCCGTCGAAATATCATTCGCGGTGGTACCGGAGACCGTGTGTCCGACATATTGAATGTCGAGTTAGGTAAGGAGGTAGTGGCGTGAGTGCCGCAGCTGGTCTTGGTTTGCTACGCTACCTTGGTGTCGACAGTAGGTCTGTGGATTAGTTGCGCCCGATGGTGCGATTCGGCCGAGCGCCTGCGCGATGACACCGATTTAACGATGTCGCGGCTGAACCTGGCGGCGAGTGAGCTTGCTTATCGAGGAATGTGGGGACGTGTACGACTCTTGTTTCAAGCTGTCCAGGATTTTCGCCTGACACTCGTCGATTTTTCACGGAACGTCGCCATGGCGCCTGTCCTGGATCTAACCACCGAATTGGGCGACAAGCTGCGTGCGGCTTACCGTGCAGCCGCGCAGGCGCACAACGCAGTCGTCGATGTCCTCCAGGGTCTCCATCACGAGCTACGCGGAGCATAACTACATGGACGAGTTCACGAACTGGCCGCTCAACACTTATGACGCCGATCTCGCCACTTTCTACGGTTATCCTCATTCGCTGAATCAGCCCTGGGTCAGGGTCAATTTCGTCTCAAGTGTCGACGGCGCCGTAGAAATCAACGGACTTACGGCGGGTTTGGGATCGCCGCCCGACAAGCGCGTATTCGATATGTTGCGCGAGCTCGCGGATGTGATACTCGTAGGTGCCGGCACGGCGCGGGCCGAGCGCTACGGTGGCGTTGTCTTGGCCACCGAGGCGCAGAACCGACGTACTAGCCGTGGGCAAGCCCCCGTGCCACCTCTTGCGGTCGTGTCCAGTTCTGCATGTCTTGACCCCGCCGGGCCCTTATTCGTCGATGCCGTAGTCCCTCCTCTTATTCTGACAACGTCAGACGCGCCGCCCGACCGTCGGGAGCAGCTGATCAGAGCAGGTGCGGACGTCGTGGTAGTAGGCGGCAGTACGGTGGACGTCGGTCAGGTGCTTCAGCAGCTGAAGAGTCGAAAACTCCTGCGCGTACTCTGTGAGGGCGGTCCGCGCCTGCTGGGAACTCTGGTTGCAGCGGAAGCCGTTGACGAGCTTTGCCTGACAATCGCTCCCTGCCTCGCGGGGCCCGGGGCAGGGCGGATCATTGCTGGATCCATGCTTCCTGAACCCGTGGCATTGAAACTCCAGACAATGCTGGCAGAGAATGATGTCCTTATGTTGCGATACAGGACCATTTACGGTATCGGCTGATGTGCCGGGTTGCCTTCGTCCGGTACTCGGAGACGCCGAGTCACCGTGCCTCGCTGGGGCGGGCCTGCTCGTGTTCCCCTAGTGCGCGCAGGTTGACGGCGAGATTGTAGTCCGCGATCAAGGTGTTGGGGTGGTCGTCTCCCAGCACGCGGCGGCAGCGCGTGAGAGTGTCCTCATCGAGTGCGTGGGCCTGCTGATGTTCACCCAGTGCGCTCAGGTCGAGGGCGAGGTTGTTGGCTGATGCAAGGGTGTCGGGGTGGTCGTCTCCCAGTGTTCGGCGGCGCCGGGTTACGGTGTCTTCGCTGAGTTGGCGGGCCTGTTCGTGTTCTCCCAGTGCGCGCAGGTCGTTGGCGAGGTTGTGCGCTGAGATCAGGGTGTGGGGGTGGTCGTCGCCTAGCACTCGGCGGTAGCGGGTCAGGGTGTCCTCGTCGAGTGCGCGGGCGTGCTGGTACTCACCCAGGGTCCGCAGGTCCAGGGCGAGGTTGTTGACCGAGGCCAGGGTGACTGGATGGTCCTTGCCCAGTGTTCGGCGGCGCCGGGTTACGGTGTCTTCGCTGAGTTGGCGGGCCTGTTCGTGTTCTCCCAGTGCGCGCAGGTCGACGGCGAGGTTGTGTGCCGAGGCCAGGGTGTGGGGGTGGTCGTCGCCTAGCACTCGGCGGTAGCGGGTCAGGGTGTCCTCGTCGAGTGCGCGGGCGTGCTGGTACTCACCCAACGCCCGCAGGTCGACGGCGAAATTGTGCGCCGAGGTCAGGGTGTGGGGGTGGTCGTCGCCTAGCACTCGGCGGTAGCGGGTCAGGGTGTCCTCGTCGAGTGCGCGGGCTTGATGATATTCGCCCAGGGTTCGCAGGTCGATGGCGAAGTCGTTGGCCGAGCGCAAGGTGTCGGGGTGGTCCTTGCCCAGTAGCCGGCGTCGCCGGCGCACGGTATCTCCGCTGAGTTGGTGGGCTTGCTGGTGCTCGCCTAGTGCGCGCAGGTCGTTGGCGAGGTTGTGCGCCGAGCGCAAGGTGCGAGGGTGGTTGTCGCCTAGCACTCGGCGGTAGCGGGTCAGGGTGTCCTCGTTGAGGTGGCGCGCCCGTTGACATTCCCCCAACGCGCTCAGATCGACGGCGAGGTTGTGAGCCGAGGCCAAGGTGTCGGGGTGGTCCTCGCCCAGGGCCTGGCGACGCCGGCTCACAGTGTCCTCATCGAGTGCGCGGGCCTGTTCGTACTCACCCCACGTCCGCAGATCGACGGCGAGGTCATGAGCGCAGACCAGAGTGTCAGGATGATCGTCACCCAGAGCCCGGCGGCAGCGGGTCAGATCGTCCTCGATGAGTCGGCGCGTTCGCTCGCGTTCGCCCAGTGTGCTCTGGTCGACGGCGAGGCTGTGAACCGAGCCCCTGGGGTCTTCGCCGAGCATGCTCCGGTACAACTGGTGTGCGCGTCGAAACAGCGCGCTCGAGATCACCCACTGCTGCGGATGAAACATGGCCGACAGCATCTCATCAGCCCGCTCTGCTCCCGGGCCACCACCCTCGGTAGCGCTAGCTCGCCACCTGGACCAGGTCGAACCATGGTCGACAAGGCGGGCCGGTGACCCTTCAATCGCACGTCAAGGGCGCGCACGGGTTGGGGTAGGGCGGCAGGCGCCGAGGGCGTTGCGGAGGGTGGACCGAACGCAACGGGCGCTGCGAATGGGAGACCCCATGAGTGCCGTCCCAGGTCTCCGTTCGGGTAAGGTGCACGCGCCCTTCCCCATCGCACGTTTCAGTTCGCTGGTGTTGCAAGCCCGCGGTCGACGTTTTCTTATCGTGCACCACGGCCACGCCCTACCCCACCCGGATGAAGAGGAGCCCAAGGATCCATGACTGCTCGTCGTGCACGGAACTGCATTCTGCCGCCTGGCATGCTGCGCCGACTCGCCCGCGCTGACGAGGAAGGGATTCGGGATGCTGCGCTCAACGCGCTGGCGGTCGATGGCCGCTTCCGGCTGGCGCGCGCGGAGTCGGCGGCAAGCCTGCGCCGGCTGTCGAGCCCGGTCACCTTCGCCCGGCTCGGTGGTCAGCCGCAGCGGACCATCTATGATCAGCAGGGTAGCGAATCCCAAACACCCGGCACCGTCCTGCGCGTGGAGGGTCAAGCGCTGTGCGAGGACCAGGCGGCCAATCAGGCCTACGACGGCCTGGGCGCCACCTACGCATTTTATTGGACAGTGTTCGAGCGTGACTCCATCGACGGGGCCGGTATGCCCATGCTCGGTTTGATGCACTACGGGCGGCATTACCTCAACGCCTTCTGGGACGGCGCCGGTCACATGTTTTTCGGCGACGGCGACGGGCGGATCCTCACCCAGACCGCGGCGGGAATCGACGTCATCGGTCACGAGCTCACCCACGGCGTCACTCAACATGAGGCGAATCTGACCTACTCCGGTCAATCCGGTGCGCTCAACGAGTCGGTGTCCGACGTGTTCGGAATCCAGGTCAAACAGCATGCCCTCGGCCAGGATGTGCACAGCTCCGACTGGCTCATCGGGGCAGACATCGTCGGACCGGCTCTGCGCCCGGCGTTGCGGTCGATGAAGCAGCCCGGCACCGCCAACCCCCACGACGACCAGCCCGCCGACATGAGCGGCTACGTACCCGGCGGCGACGTGCACACGAACTCCGGAATCCCCAACCGCGCCTTCTACGTCGTGGCCACCACACTCGGTGGGCATGCCTGGGACGCTGCCGGGCCGATCTGGTACGCCGCGTTACGGGACCCGCAACTGCGACCCAACGCGACGTTCCGCGACTTCGCGCGGATCACTCTGAGTCATGCTCAACAGACCTACGGTGCGGCCAGCGACCAATCCCAGGCGGTGCAGCAGGGGTGGGAAGCGGTCAAGGTTCCGTTGTGAGGAGCCAGGCCGGCACTGGAGGACATGCGCATAGACGTGACTCGCCGTGGCGGCCTCGCCGGTGTTGCCTGCCCGCCGCCTCCCGGCCACGCTGCGTCTGCTCCTGGAGTCGTCGAGCGACGATGAACAGATCCGCCCGGCCTCAGGCTGAGGGCGAATCGCTGGAGATCCAAAATGCGTGAGCTTGTGTACTTTCCGTGACGTGCACAACACGGTAGCGTCGATGTGGGCCGCGTACGGTGGGTGACGTCCCCTCCCACCCCGAGGTCCGGCACGGGAGGTTGGGCGCTGCCCGCCGACCGCCGGGGACTCGGAAGCGACCGGTACTCAGATTGGGCCGGCAGGGGGATGAGGCCCAGATGGGGGAGTGGGGTCAGATGGGGAAGTGGGGGGATTTGCATGCTCCAGCTTGAGGACGTCACCAAAGTCTACCGAATGGGCAAGGTCGAGGTGCGGGCACTATGCGGTGTCGACCTGACCATCGATGATGGTGAGCTGGTCGCCATCATGGGTCCGTCGGGTTCGGGCAAGACCACGTTGATGAATATCCTGGGTTGTCTGGATGTCCCGACCAGTGGGCGTTACCTGCTCGATGGCACCGATGTGAGCCGGTTGTCGGACAATCGGCTGGCCAAGATCCGTAGCCGTAGGATCGGGTTCGTGTTCCAGTCGTTCAACCTGGTCGCGCGGACCAGCGCGATCCGCAATGTGGAGCTTCCTTTGGTCTATGCCGGGGTGCGGTCTCGGCGCAACCCGGCTCGGCTGGCGCTGGAGCAGGTGGGGTTGGGTGAGCGACACAAGCACCTGCCCAATGAGCTGTCGGGTGGTCAGCAGCAGCGGGTGGCGATCGCCCGGGCGTTGATCAACGATCCTGCGTTGCTGTTGGCCGATGAGCCCACGGGCAATCTCGATACCGCGTCCAGTCGCGAGATCATGACGTTGCTCGGGGTGCTCAATGAGGCCGGCCGTACGGTTGTGATCATCACGCACGAAGAGGAGGTCGCCGGGTTCGCCAAGCGGGTCGTGCGGATGCGTGACGGGCGTGTCGAGAGTGACCAGGTGCAGCGGGACCGGACGGAGGTCGGCGCGTGAACCTGCGGGAGGCGGTGCGCATCGCCCTGCGTGGATTGCGCGCCAACCGGCTGCGCTCTGTGTTGACCATGCTCGGTATCATCATCGGGGTCGCCTCGGTGATCCTGTTGGTCGCCATCGGCAACGGGGTGCAGTCCTCGGTCAATGAGAAGATCCAGCCGTTGGCCAACCTGATCACTATCGTGCCGTCCACCGGCAACGTCCCTGGCGGCGCACCCCCGAAGGATCTGATCGACGCTGACGTCGTGGCGCTGCAGGATCCGGGATTGTCCCGGCAGATCACTGCCGTGATCCCGGCCACCACCGGCAAGGCGTTGACCGAGACTGACTCCTGGCGGTTCCGGGCGACCGTCGTCGGCTCCACAGACCGCTGGCTCGAGGTGAACAATCAGGACATGGCGGCGGGCTCGTTCTTCGACGAGGCCCAGGTCCGCTCCACGGCCAGAGTGGTGGTGTTGGGCTCCAGCGTGGCGAGCTACCTGTTCGGCGATGACCCCGCGGCCGCGCTGGGTCATACCGTGCGGATCAACCACCAGACATTTCGGGTCACCGGCGTGATGCAGTCCGTCGGTGAGCCAGGCGACGGCGTCGCAGTGATGCCGCTGAACACCGCCCGCCGCTACATCTTCGGTGGCGGCGACAAGGTCAACCAGATCATCGTGCAGGCCACCCAGGCGGCCGCTGTGCCTGCGGCGCAAGATGAGGTGATCCGGATCCTCAGCGACCGGCACCGGATCAAGGACTCCGCTAAGAGGGACTTCGAGGTCCAATCGCTGCGTAGCCGGCTGGACACCTTCAACCAGATCCTGCGGATCCTCACGCTGTTCACCGCGTCCGTCGCGGCGATCTCGCTGCTGGTCGGCAGCATCGGAGTGTTGAACATCATGCTGGTCTCGGTCACCGAACGAACTCGCGAGATCGGCATCCGCAAAGCCATCGGCGCCACCCGCCGTGCGATTCTCGAACAGTTCCTCATCGAGTCCCTCGTGTTGGCAGGCCTGGGCGGGCTGATCGGCATCCTGGTCGGGGTGGGGTTGTCGATCCTCGGTGCGGCCGTTGCGCCCAACTTCGGTCCCACCTTCGCCACGTTCGCGCCCGCGGTGACCATCCCCTCAGTGGCGATCTCGTTCGCGATCAGTCTCGTGATCGGACTCGTCGCCGGTGGCTACCCGGCGAACCGCGCCGCCCGGCTACGACCCATCGAAGCCCTCAGGTTCCAGTAACCCACCAAGCCTCATCTGACCTACACGCGGCAACCCGTAACCCCCTGCCTTCTGAGGCGTTGCACAGCGTGAAACCGAAGACGCAGGGGGACATCACTGTGATTATGATCCAAGCCAGTTCATTGACGCTGTCTTCAGCCCGGTGCTCCGGTGCCAGGGTTCTGGTGGCGCTCGGGCTGGTCGCTGCGCTCGGGGCGGCCGGCTGCGGCAGTGAGCCGCAGCCGCCGCCGACCGGACGTGTGGAGCGGGGCATGGTGGTGACCAAGGTGTCGGCCTCGGGCTCGTTGTCCGCCATCAGGGAGCAGAATCTGGGCTTTCCGAAGGGTGGTCAGCTCAAAGAGCTCATGGTCAAGGTGGGGGATCGGGTACAGCCCGGCCAGGTGTTGGCGAGGTTGGATGACTTCGCGCTTCGAGCGACGTTGAACCAGCTGCAGGGTCAGTTGAATTCCCAGCAGGCGTTGTTCGGCAAGATCGTCAACGGCACAGCGGTCCAGGGCGCGCAGGCCACCCTGGACCAGGCCCATCAGATCTTGTCTTCGACACAGAGTCTGGTCGACACGCAGGTTGTCGCGGATGCGTCGGCGACTGATCGTGCGCACAAGCAACTGGACTTCGACGGCTTTCTGCTCGACAAGGCTCAAGAACAACTGCGTGCCGACCAGGTCTCCTGTGCTGCCACCGGAGGTGTCCCCTACACCGCGGCCCCGGCCAGCAACGGCTCACCCAGCGGCAACGGCGGGTCCAACTCGTCCGTCGGAGTGGGGCCGGCTCAGGCGGGTGTGGACAACCCCGCCCGCGTGGGTCCGGTGACCGCGGGCGCCACTGCGCCGGGTGGTGCGACCGGCAACCCTGCCTGCAACCGGATACCGCAGGACCAGACCAATGTTGTCAACGCTCGCCGTCAGGTGCTGTCGGACAAGACCGCGTTGGACGCCGCTCAGCAGAAGGAGAATATCGACCGCGCCCAGGGTCTGGTCTCCATCGAGAACGCCCGCCAGAACGTGGTCACCGCGCAGAACAGCCTCGAGTCCTCGGCTACGGACCGGCCGTTCAACATCGATCAGCAGGTCGCGCTGGTGGCCAGTGTTCAGGCGCAGGTCGCCGCGGCCCAGAAGGATGTCGACAACACTGTGCTACGCGCACCGGTTGGCGGCACCGTCTCGGTCATCAACGGCACGGTGGGGGAGTTCGTCCAGCCCAGCTCAGGTACCAGCCCGCTGGCACCGGGCGTCGTCGCCCCTATTCCCGGGCTTAACGGTGTCACGTCGAGCAGCAGCAGTTCCTTGGGTAACCCCGCCACCGGAGCCCAGCGCCCGGGTGGTACGCAATTCATGGTTCTGGATGATGTCAATACCTTCCAGGTCGTCGTTCCGTTCGAGGAATCCGATGCCGCCAAGGTCACCCCGAATCAAAAGGTCAACGTCACCTTCGATGCCGTTCCCGATCTCACCCGCGCTGGAACCGTCGTCTCCGTGGCCCCCTCCGGGAGTAACATCTCCAGCGTCATCAACTATTACGTCACCGTCGTGCTCAATGAGACCGACCCCCGGCTCAAGGATGGCCAGACCGCGCAGACACGTGTGATAACCAACGAGGTCGAGGATGTCCTCACCGTTCCCAACTCTGCGGTTCGCAAACGAGGTGACCAGAGCACCGTCACGATCATTGATGCAAACGGTGCTCAGCAGCAGGTCAGGTTCCAGGCAGGCCTCATGGGTGATGACCGTACTCAGGTGATTTCCGGTCTCCGGGAAGGCCAGCAAGTGATCCTCCGTGAAGGCGTGTGACCTCACCTGCCGGTGAGGTGTGATGGGGTCGGGCCCTTTCTGGCTCGACCCCATCGCTGTACGTTATGGGGCTCTCGGTCGGGCGACACCAAAGCGGTGGTCATACCAGTGGACCGATGTGATCATCCGCGGTCTCTGCACACCGCTTCCTGACTCTGTTTTGGCTTTGGCAAGCTTTTTTGCGACCTTGAACACTGCCCCCGGCGGGGTGCTGGACGGTGGGGACGGCGGGGTGCTGGACGGTGGGGCGCTGGACCGCCGCAATCATCGAAGTCCGTGTGCGCTTCGCTGCTCGCGTCGACGACCTCGTGGTAGGAACGCGGGCAGGCAGTTGGTCCCGTTGGTGAGCACTGAGACGCCCTGCCTGATCAGACGCCTGTCTGATCAGACGCCCTGCCAGAACGGCAACAGTCCTGCCTGATCAGGCAGGACTGTTGCCGTTCTGGCGGAAGCCTCGTCGAGACGAACCGTCGACATCCACGGTAGGACCGTTGCCATCGGTGGTGTTGCCGATCACGGCACAGCCGGTCGAGCCGTCGATGATCAATATCGCGCGTTCCAGATGAGGGCCGGAGAACTTGTTCTGCCGTATCTCGACATTGGGCCAGCGGCGAAGGTTGATCGCCTGGGCACCGTTGGGCTCGCAGATGTTGTCGACGAACGTGATCGACGGGGCTCCGCTGGGGGCGTCGCTGCTGCCGGGCTGGTCGTCAGTGGCGATCAAGCATTGAGCGTCGACGTTCTGGCAGGTATTGCCCGAGATGACGACGTCGTAGGTGGAGGGGTTGTGGTCGTAGGTCTGGAAACAGTCGGGGTGCGGAGGAGCCCGGTAGCCGCGATCAGAAATGTCTCGAATAGTGTTTCCGGTGATCCGGTGCCCGGTGCCGAAAAAGCGCATGCCGTCGGCGTCGCCATCATCTCGGGCAACTGTGTCGCTTACTGTGTTGCCGGTAACCGTGATTCGCTGCCCGGTGATGTAGATACCGGCCGTAGATACATGCTGTACGGTGTTGGACGCGATAGTCGAATCGGTACACGGCATGCAGGCGATACCGTCCCGCTGGGTGTCATGGATCGTGTTGTGCTGCGCGGTGATCCCGGTTCCTTCAAGCAGTATTCCATCGCCGCCGGTGACCGTGAACCCCTCGATAACGATGTGATCGGCAGTGACGTGAATATTGTTGACGGTGGCACCGTCGGCGATCAGTTTGATCGGCGAGTCCGCGGTGCCCGATCTGGTCATCGGCAGGTCAGCCTCGGTGAGGTCACCGCCAGTGAAGCACAGGGTGTTCCCCGGAGAAGCGGCGTCCAGACTCAAGCGCACGTCATCGGATCTGGTGATCGTCTGGGTGCAGTCGGTCGGGAGGCCCTGGCGGTTTTGTTCGTTCTGATCTGGCGAGGCCGTGCAACCGGCGGTGAGTACGAGGCCCAGCGCGATGGACCAGACCGGCAGTGCTCGGATGCCACCTGGGACTGTCACCTCACAAGGATAGATGCTCATCGGAGCGAGGTGGTGGGCGGTGACAACCTAGCGGCGTAAGGTCACGATCAGCTGACGCAGACCGGTGCGGCCCATCCACTATAGGAGTGGTTGGTCCACGCAGCGGTGAGGTTGATGGTGCGGCGAAGGTTGCTCCAACTCAGCGCCGGCAGGCGCCATGGGGTCGGGCGACCCCGGATCAGCACCTCGTAGCCCGCGAGCCAGGTGTATGGCACATCCTTGCCGTCCATGGCCCGGATCCACCGGGGGAAGTGGGCAGCGGCAGCGAGAACCTCGGCGTGCGCCGAGTCTGGGCTGCGCAAAGTGCTGGGCCGGACGTAGCGTCCCGGTTCGAAATGAGCGCCCAAGTCGATGGTCACCCGGCGGATGCCGGGTCGATGGACGAAGCCGTCAACCAGCAACACCGGTTTGGGTCGCTGTTCCCACCTCTCCCCGTACCAATCCCAAGACCAGCTGTGGGGCTGCTGCTGGGCGGCCACGGTCCACAGTTCATGGCAGGTTCGCTGGACACCGTTCATCTTCTCGTTGGCATCCAGGTAGACTGCGACGAGATCAACGACGAGTGGGTCGTTCCCAGCACGGGGCGTGAGATCCACTGAGTGCAGATCGCCGGCGTTGAAGCCCCACCCGCGTTCTTCGTTCCAGCGTCGGACATTGCTGAGCTGTTCGGGTAGAGACGTGAACATGATTTCTGGCGGGGTAACCGCAAGCCGCGCCTCGCGGGCCGCCACGCGGCCGTTACTCAGGGTGGGCACTTAGCCGCTCGCCTTCTACGAAACCGCCTCTAGGGGGCGGACGACACATTAATCCGAGGCCGAGAATACGGTTCCGCGCGCTGCGCCGCAGCGGAGCTCACTGACCGCGTGGAGTCGCCAGCGCCACCAACGTCCACGAACCACAGCGGGCCTCCTGCCAGCCACCGGACATCGCGACAACGGCGACAGCAGAGGTCTTGAGCCGCTCGGCAGCACCGGTCAACAGGGTCAGGAAGTCCTCGAGTCCGGGGTTGTGGCCCACCAGCACCGCTGTCGACACCTCTTGTGGTAGTTCCTGCGTGACCTCTAGGAGGTCCTCAGCTGAGGCGGCGTAGAGCCGTTCGTCGTGGCGGACCCGGGGTAGCGCATCCAACTGGCCGGCCACCAGCTCCCAAGTCTGGACAGCTCGAACCGCGGGAGAGCACACCGCGAGGTCGATCTTGGTGGCCTGCTCACGCAGCCAGCGACCGACGGCCGGGGCGTCGCGGCGACCGCGCCCGGCCAGTGGACGGGCGGCATCGAAAGCGTCCTGCGACCAGGCCGATTTCGAATGCCTGATCAGGATGAGTGTGCGCGTCATGGTCAACTCCAGGGCCCGTTTACTCCAGCGCCAGCGTGCGCAGCACCAATCGCGCCGCGTCACCTCCGGACTCCTCGCCGATCGCGAGGGCGGCCGGGACGTCGAGGTCATCTACCAGGGCAGCAGTGACCGCATCCACGGTGGCCTGCGAGGTTCGTGCTGTCCCAGCCGCTGAGTACAGCCGATCGAGCTGGGCGGTCTGGGCAGCGATGTCCGCGGGCCGGAACTCCCAAGTCTGGCGCCATGGCCGGTTGAGCAGCAGCAGCCGCACCGTGGCAGCGGGATGATGACTGAGTAGGTCTGAGACCAGCACCAGATTACCGACCGACTTGGCCATCTTCGTACCGTCGACGGTGACCGTGCCGACCGGAAACCCGGTCCGCGCGAAGGGGCTGATGCCGGTGGCTGCCTGCACCATGGCGGCCTGATAGGCGTGATGCGGGAAGCTGAGGTCGGCGCCGCCGGCCAGGATGTCCACCGCGGAGCCGAGCATGCCCAGCGCCATGGCGGCGCACTCCGCGTGCCAGCCGGGCCGGCCGCGACCCCAAGGGCTGGGCCAGCCGGGCTGGTCGTCGGCGGAAGGCCGCCAGACCGGGACGTCGAAAGGATCGTCGCGGACCGGATCGTCGGGCCGATCACCGAACTCGGCAGCGAGTTGCGTGGCACGCTCCACCGTCAGCCCGGTCTTGGTCGGGACATCAGCACCGCGGAAGTAGACGGTACCATCGCGCTGGTAGGCATGACCCGTCGTAAGCAACGCCGAGGCTAGCTGAACGACCCGGCCGACGTGGTGCCGGGCCCGCGGCTCGTACTCGGGCCGGCGCACCCGTAGCGCGGCCATGTCCCGCCCGAACAGGTATTCCTGTTCTAGCGCGAACTCGTCGAAATGCCGACCGCGCTGCACGGCGGCATGGGTCAGCACGTCATCGACGTCGGTGATGTTGCGGCAGGTCACGGTCTCCGCTCCGGCCAGGCGGAGCACGGCGGCGGCGGTATCTGCCCACACGAACGTACTGGCGTGCCCCAGATGAGTCACGTCGTACGGGGTGATTCCACAGACGTAGAGCCGGGCCGGGCTGACGACCGGCAGCGCGGCGCCGCCCAGCCGGGATCCGGTCGGTGTACTCACGGCGTCCGTGGTGATCCATGTATCCATCCTGCCTGCGGTTGGCGCAGTCTCTTACCCCAGGGGCGCGCGGCGTCTCTTACCCCAGGGGCGCGCGGCGGGCCATCATGTCGGGATGGACAGCCGTGACCGGGACAGCACCGGACGGGCCCGCAACGCCCGTCCCCGAGACGCCCAGGGTCGGCCGCTGCCCCCCGGAGCGTCCGGGGTCGATCGGGTTCCCGAGGACGTCGTGCTCAGCCCGGACGACGCCGTCCGGCAAGCCCAGCGGCTCATCGACGACGGTTATCCCTTCCATGCCCACGAGGTGTTCGAAGGTGTGTGGAAGGCGACTTCGGGTGACCACCGCGAGCTGTGGCAGGGGCTGGCGCAGCTCGCGGTCGGTCTCACCCACGTGCAGCGCGGCAACCCGAAGGGCGCGGTGACGCTGCTGCGCCGGGCGGCGGACCGGATCGACCCTTACGCTGCCGATCCCCCGCACGGGCTGGATGCCGCGAGCCTGGCGGGCCACGCCCGCTCGCTGGCCCAGCGCGTCGAGTGCGACGGCCTGGGCGCTGTGTCGGCCGTGGACCTGCGGCCGCGGCTGGTGACCAGCGAACCTCGATCGCAGGTTTCGGGGTATCGTGGGGGCATCGCTCCAGACCTCGGCGACGACACAGAGTGAACCGACGGGCAGCCCGGGCGACACGCTCCGGCCCGATCAATCGGTGTGCATCCTCACCAGGGCAGGAGACAACACATGGGCATCTATCGTGGCGTTGCGACTGAGCTGAAACCGCTCGTCGCCGAACCGGATGTCGGCGACCGCACGTGTGTCGTGTGCCCGCACGCATGGGACGCCCACGATCCGATCGGAACCAGGTACTGCTCTGCGACGGTCGCCGGCGGGCTCAACCGGGGATGCGTCTGCGTCGGCGATACCCACACTGAGAACCGCCGATAACCAAGCTCCAGTCGAGACGCGATTCAGGACCGCTACCTGGCAGGCAAGAAGGACGACGCCGCTGCATTGATCCCATCCTTCCATTGTGGACAAGATCCCGGCGGGCGTGGCACCGTAAGGGGATGCGTGAGCTGAACGCCACCTCAGCCGCTCTGCTGGGGCTGTTGCACACGGTCCCGATGACCGGCGGGCAGCTGGTCGAGTCCGCCGGTGAGCGCTTCGGGTCGTTCTTCAGTATCACCCGCAGCCAGGTCTACCGCGAACTTCCCGTGCTCACCGAGGCCGGTCTGCTGCGGCTCGGCAAGCGGGGGGCGCGCTCCAGCCAGCAGTACGTCATCACCGCCGCCGGTAAGCGCGCCTTCAAGTCCTGGTTGAACTCCACCTCGGGATCGGACAACCTGCGCAGCCCGCTGATCCTGCGCCTCGTGCACGCCGGACACCTCACGCCCAGGCAGCGCGCCAACCTGGTCAGCAGCGCCCGGGCCGACTACCTCGGTTACCTCGACGAGGCCAGGGTCGACGCGAAGGCCGCCACCAACCCCTACCTCAAGGCGGCCGCGGATTTCACCGTGGCCCACCGGCGCGCGGTGCTCACATTGCTCGACGCCATCCCCACGGACTGAGCACCGGGGCGACTATCCTGACTCGATGTGAACACCGACGTCGTCCCCGATCTCAAAGATCTCGCCAGCACCCTCGCCGGGATCGAGGCCGTGCTCGACATCGACCGGTTGCGTGCTCAGGTTGCCGAGCTGCAGGATCAGGCCGCCCGCCCCGACCTGTGGGATGACGTCGAGCACGCCCAACAGGTCAACAGCAAGCTCGCCCACAAGCAGGGCGATCTGCGGCGGGTGCTCGGGCTTCGGCAGCGGCTGGAGGACGTGGAGGTCCTCTACGACCTGGCCGAAGAAGGCGCTGACGAGGGTGCTCGAAGCGAGGCCGAGGTCGAGCACCACCGGTTGCGCAAAGAGATCGCGTCGCTGGAGATCCGGACCCTGCTGGCCGGCGAGTACGACGAGCGCGACGCCTTGGTGACGATCCGCTCCGAGGCCGGGGGAGTGGACGCCGCCGACTGGGCCGAGATGTTGATGCGGATGTACCTGCGCTGGGCCGAGCGGCACGGCTACCCCACCGAGGTCTACGACATCTCCTTCGCGGAGGAGGCCGGGATCAAGTCGGCGACGTTCGTGGTCAAGGCGCCATTCGCCTACGGCACCCTCTCGGTCGAGCAGGGCACCCACCGGCTGGTCCGGATCTCACCGTTCGACAACCAGGGCCGCCGGCAGACGTCCTTCGCCGGCGTCGAGGTGTTGCCGGTGACCGAGACCACCGACCACGTCGATATCCCGGAGAATGAGATTCGCATCGACGTCTTCCGATCTTCTGGACCTGGTGGGCAGAGTGTCAACACCACCGACTCCGCGGTGCGCATCACCCATTTGCCCACCGGGGTCGTGGTGTCCTGCCAGAACGAGAAATCGCAGATCCAGAACCGGGCCGCGGCGATGCGTGTCCTGCAGTCCCGGCTGCTGGAGCGCAAGCGCCAGCAGCAGCAGGCCGAGCTGGATGCGCTCAAGGGCGAGGGCAGCTCGTGGGGCAACCAGATGCGGTCCTACGTGCTGCATCCTTACCAGATGGTCAAGGATCTACGGACCGAGCACGAGGTCGGCAACCCGGCCGCGGTGCTCGACGGGGACATCGACGCCTTCCTCGAAACCGGCATCCGGTGGCGCCGCCAGCAGGAAGCGCGAGTCGCCGGCTGAGCTCGCCGGCGACCGCAGGTACGATTCGGCCGTGTTGCCGGGCGTGTGCCCGGCCGCGATGAGTAGACTCGCCGCTCGTGATCCGGCTCGAGCACGTCAGCAAGTCCTACCGGACTTCCACGAGACCCGCTCTCGACAACGTCACAGTCGAGGTGGAGAAGGGCGAGTTCGCGTTTCTCATCGGACCGTCCGGATCGGGAAAGTCCACTTTCTTGCGCCTGTTGCTGCGGGAGGAGGTGCCCAGTAAAGGTGACGTCTACGTCGCGGACCTCAACGTCAGCAAGCTGTCCCAGCGTCGTATCCCGCAGCTGCGGCAGCGGGTCGGTTGCGTGTTCCAGGACTTCCGGCTGCTGGGTAACAAGACCGTCTCGGAGAACGTCGCGTTCGCCCTCGAGGTGATCGGCAAACCCCGGCACACCATCCGCAAGGTGGTGCCCGAGGTACTCGAGCTGGTCGGCCTGGAAGGCAAGGCGGACCGGATGCCCCACGAGCTGTCCGGCGGTGAGCAGCAGCGGGTGGCGATCGCCAGAGCCTTCGTGAACCGGCCGCTGGTGCTGCTGGCCGACGAACCCACCGGAAATCTGGATCGCGACATCAGCCACGACATCATGCTGCTGCTGGAACGGATCAACCGGACCGGCACCACGGTACTGATGGCCACCCACGATCACGCGATCGTCGACTCCATGCGCCGCCGCGTCGTGGAGCTCCACCTCGGCCAAGTGGTCCGGGATGAGAGCCACGGCGTGTACGGTGTCGGCCGCTAAGCCTCCCATCACCGACCCGAGGACTGCCCACTTCCCATGCGCGCCAGCTTCGTGTTCAGCGAGGTCGTCACCGGCCTTCGTCGCAACGTCACGATGACCGTGGCGATGATCCTGACTACGGCGATCTCCCTCGGCCTGCTCGGTGGGGGCCTGCTCGTGGTCCGCACCATCGACCGGATGCAGCAGGACTACTACCAGCGCGTCGAGACCGTGGTCTATCTCAGTGCTGATCTCAGCGCGAACGACGCCGGTTGCACGTCGAGCACCTGCGCGGGTCTGCGCGGGCAGCTGGAGTCGTCTCCGGGCGTGCAGTCAGTGATATTCGAAAGCAGGCAGGCCGCCTTCGCGCGGTTCCAGCGGATCTTCCAAGGCCAGCCGGAGCTACTGCAGCTGGCCAGGCCCGAGGCGCTACCGGCGTCGCTGCGGGTGCAGCTGTCCGACCCGGCACGTTTCCCCTCCATCGCGAAGGAGTTCTCCGGTCGACCGGGCGTGGATCGGGTCACCGACCAGGGCGAGTACCTCCGGCAGCTGTTCCGGGCCCTCAACGGCCTGCGCAACGCCACCTTTGTGATCGCGCTGATCCAGGCTCTCGCGGCGCTGCTGCTGATCTCCAACACGATCCAGATATCGGCTTTCACCCGGCGCACCGAGGTTGGCGTCATGCGGTTGACCGGCGCCTCCCGCTGGTATACCCAGCTGCCCTTCCTCCTCGAGGCGGTGGTCGCCGGTGCGGTCGGTGGCCTGCTGGCGATCGTGGGCCTGGTGGTCGGCAAAGTGGCCTTCGTCGACCGGGTGCTGGCCGGGGTATTCGAGGCGGCGATCGTGCCGCGGTTGGGCTATGCAGACATCTTCTCGGTCGCGCCGATCCTGCTCCTCGTCGGCTCCGTGGTCGCCGCGTTGACCGGTTATCTGACGCTGCGCCTCTACGTGCGGACGTGATGCGCTGCGCCTCTGTGAGTGGCGATGAGGGCTACGGCCCTCATCGCCACTCACAGAGCGCCCCCAGGGCGCCATGAAAGAGCACGGTCGCAAGGTGATCGTGTCGAACCGGCGGGCCCGGCACGACTACGAGATCATGGACACCTACGAGGCGGGCATCGTGCTCACCGGCACGGAAGTCAAGTCGCTCCGAGCCGGCCGTGCCTCACTCACCGACGCCTTTGCCAGTGTCGACGACGGTGAGGTATGGCTACGCAACGTACACATCCCGGAGTACACGCAGGGTAGCTGGACCAACCACGAGCCCCGACGGACTCGCAAGTTGCTGTTGCACCGCAAGGAGATCCTCCGGCTGATCGGCAAGACCCGGGAGCAGGGGCTGGCGCTGGTTCCGCTGTCGATGTACTTTGTCGACGGCAAGGTGAAGGTGGAGATCGCACTGGGCCGCGGCAAGCGGTCCTACGACAAGCGCGCTGACCTGGCTAAACGCGATGCGAATCGGGAGGTGGCGCGGGCGTTGGGGCGGCGGGCCAAGGGTATGAGATGAGCCGGCCATGGGGTGAGTCGATACCGGTGAGTCGCGACCCGTTGACTGCGCTGCCCGTCTCTGACTCCGATGTCGCGCCTTGGGCGGCCGCGTTGGGCTCGGACGGGCTGATCGACTTGCATGTGCATTTCCTGCCTGAGCAGGTGATGACCAAAGTATGGGCCTTCTTCGACCAAGCCTCGGAGCACTACGGCACCCCATGGCCCGTGCACTACCGGCTGCCTCAGAACGATCGCCTCGCGGTGCTGCGCGCGATGGACGTGCGGGTGTTCGCGCCGCTGGTCTACCCGCACAAACCGGGGATGGCGGACTGGCTCAACAGCTGGGTCGCCGAATTCGCCGCCGCTGTGCCGGAGGCCGTGCCCACTGCCACGTTCTATCCCGAACCGGGCGTTGCCGGGTATCTGGAGCGGGTGCTGTCCGATGGCGTGCGCTGCGTCAAGGCGCACGTGCAGGTGGGTGGTTTCGACCCGCGTGATCCGCTGCTCGACGCGGCATGGGGATTGCTAGCCGAGGCGGGTGTGCCGGTTGTGGTGCACTGCGGTCACGGACCGGTCGCCGGGCACTATACCGGGTTGGACGTGTTCGGTGAGGTGCTCGCTGCCCATCCCCGGCTGGTCGCGGTACTCGCTCATGCCGCATCACCCGATTACGACGATGCCTTTCGGCTGGTGCGGCGTTACCCGAGGGTCCACCTCGACACCGCGATGGTCGGGGTGCCGTTCACCGATGCGTTCGCCCCATTGCCGCCGGACTGGGCCGCACGACTGGCCGACGTGGCAGACCGCATCGTGCTCGGCACCGACTTCCCGAACATCCCCTACGACTACGCCACCCAACTGCGTGCCGTCGCAGGTTGGGCGGCTGCTGACGACCGGTTGGGTGCTGGTTTCCTGCGCGCAGTGGTGCATGACACCCCCGCCCGGTTACTGCAGCTCGGGAGCTGATGGTTCGAAACGGGCTGCCAGGGGATGAATGCTGGACGTCGATGCGTTACCCTGGCATGGTTGGCCAGCCCGTCAAGGGGGTGAACGGTTTCGACTCCGGATGTTGAGTCAGTGGGAAGCGTGCCGGTGCAGGCGAGAGACCACCGTAAGCGTCATCGCACATCAATAAGCGCCGATTCTCATCGCGCTCAGTTCGCCCTCGCCGCCTAAGCGAGGAGTGACTGTGTCGGACCGGGGGCGTCCCCGCCCCGGACCCCGGCATCGACTAGGGGACTCAACCGCCAGGCCCGGTCGCGGGGCCTGGATGGGACACCTACAGCGACTGGGATCGTCACACCGGCTCGTCCGCGTGACCGGTGGATCCGAGTAGAGGCTAAGCGGACTGCGCACGGAGAAGCCCTGACGAGGCGACGGAGGACCCGGGTTCGATTCCCGGCACCTCCACCGTGAGTGACCAGGTCTCTGACCTGGTCACTCACGTTTCTACGGTGTGCGAGTGCCCTTTTCTGCTGTTGTAGAAGAGGGTCGCGATCCGCATCTCGCTCGCGTCCGCATGAGCAACGTCCGACCATGCCGCTGTCTGGGCGTGGGTGCCGACGCAAGCCGTGCCGTGGTGGCCGAGTGGATCAGTCTGAAGATCACACCGCCAGCGCGACCGACGTGACACCACGCGTGACACGGAGTTACGTCCACCGGAGCCGATGTGGAGGTCAGAACGATTACTGTGGATATTTGAGGAATGCTGACGGGGGGCGGGCCACCGTGCGGGGAGCGGGCCACCGTGGGTAGGTGAGCACTGGGGGGGACGCTCCGAGTGGCTGATCAACTGTTCATGCCGACGGGTTACGGATGGCATTGAGCAGGTCCGTGGCGAGGATGGCGGCAGACGTCGCAACGGTAACCGGTTCTCCGATGCCTTCCTCCGCTCGGCCCGCCATCACGGAGCCGGGCGCTTCTGGTCCGGCAGCGAAGAGGTCGGCGAGGTAGTGGAGGCCTTGGTCGGTGGTCGGACCGGCGAGGGGATCGGTTTGGAGTCGTCGCAGCGATTGGGCGATGTCCTCGGTGCGGGTGGCGACCAGGAGCCGGTACAGATCGTGCGCGTCCTTATCGACGAGGCGTCCTGGCGTTGCTTGCCGTTCACCGAGTTTGTGGAGTTTGGTGACCAGCAGCGCCGCTGGGCCGGCGACGTTGGCGGTATAGGCACGGTCGTCACCGTTGCCGAGCGAGGTCACCAACATGGGCGAGTTGTCGACGAGTGCCGGTTCCAGACCCGCGGCGCGTCGGACCGCGTGCTTTGAGTGCGGAGGGATCCGGGCGCCACGCCGTCCTGATCCTCCCGCCAGCGTCTCCGGGACCATGAGATCGACAGGAATTCCAGCCGGATTGAGTCACGATCCGGGCTGTGGTGAATCTGGGTCTCGGCGGAAGCCCGCTTCGCTCATCGCGTCTTCGAGCAGCGGCACGTCGACAGTGATCTGGTGTCGAGCGCGAGGTCGCTGTCTTTCGTGGTTTCGGCAAGGCCGACCGCGGCGGCTCCGGTGTGCAGGTAGATCGCTTGGGCGCCGATCACGATCACCGACTGCCGGTGCGCCGTCAGAGCGTCCAACGCGTCGAGCAGTGCATGTCGGGCGGCGACGAGCAGCTCAGCGTTGCCAGTCGGCTTCATGGGTGTCCATCCAGTCCAGGAGGGCTTGGCCCTCGGTGGGGCCACGGCCGGGAGCGGTGAGAAGGTCGACGGCCGCTTGGCTGGGTGCGACGAACCGCAGACCGTCGGCCTCGACCGTGCGGTCGAACACGACGTCGTAGTCGGTTTCGGCGATTAGCACGTTGGCCCCGCCCTCCACGGTTCGCAGACCGAGTGTGCCGACCAGGTCAGCGGCGACGTGGGCGTACAACATCGCCAGACGGGGCTGCGCGTAGGGGGCGACTCGCTGGGCCGCGAGCGAGCCAGTCAGCGCATAGGGCAGCCCCATGGAGTCTCGCAGGTTGTGAACCAACGCCTCCAGTCCTCGAGGCTGCAGGTAGGCGTTGACTGTGTTGCTCTGTTGGAAGCCGTAGTCCTCGCTCCAGCGCTGGAGTAGCCGGCGCCAGTGGGCTGTGACGATCTGGCCGCGGGCCGCCCGTTCGATCAGCGCTTCGCGTTCTAGGAACTCCACGACCCGGTATGTGGCGCCGGTCGAGGCCCGTGATCGAGCGACGAGCTTGGGCACGGTGACTGGCGGGGGGTGGTCGACCAGTGCGCGGACGACTCGAGCGGCGGCTGGACCTTGGAGTGTGGCGCGAGGTCGACCCGGGCCCCGCCACGGGTCCCGATCTGAGCCGGCGTCGCGCAGGTAGAGCGCGGGCTTTTCCACCGCAACCCGAAGGTTTCCCGTTGCGTCGACGTAGGACACCTGGTGCTCCTGGAGCCACTGCCGCACCGACGGTGCCAAGTATCTCCCCGCAATGACCGGGATGATCGTCTCTGTCGGACGTTCGAGCTTGCTTATGACCGCCTGGAGTTGGTTGAGCACTGCGGGTAGATCTCGCACGACGATCGAGCGCTTCGCTTCGAACACCAGGGCGGCGCGCGATCCGTCGGGAGCCGTCAGATCGACGATCGCGTCAGCTCGTCGACTCCCTGGGCTGACCCGCACTTGCTCGGTGATGTCGGCCCGCCAACTGGCCGGCAGCCTACTTGTGAGCAGGCTGATACCCCGACGGAGCACGTCCGTTTCCCGCTCAGGCGGGGTCGGTGTAAGCACATCGACCTCCGGCCTGGTGGTGTGGGGAGCGTTTCGGTTGAGCAAGTTCTTCGGGAAATAGTTGCATTCCGTTGCCAGCGGAGCAAGCGGGTTGGTGCGAGCGATCCGTCGGGGACAATCCTCCCGTAGAGCCGGGCCTGCAGTACGACGACGTGGGCACAGTGCTGGAGTCCTCGATGAGGCAGCCGAGTGGCTGACGGGCCGCGGCATCAGCAGGTGAGGCCGTTCAAGCGTACGACGGATGGGCTTCTCACCGGTGAAGCGCGGGTTGGTCGCGCGGAAATCGGTGGCGTCGAACTGCTCCGTCGAGCGGATCTTCCTGGTGAGGACGTCGTGGCTCAGCGGCGAGTAGGCCACGAAGCCGATGCGCAGCTCGCGCAGCAGCGGCAACACCGCTGGTTCGGGGTCACGGGTCCACAGGGAGTACTCCGATTGCACGGTGGTGACCGGGTGCACGGCGTGGGCCCGGCGGATCGGCGTCATCCGTGCCCGCTCCGGTGTAGGCGAAGGACGTCCCCATGGTGCCCAGACCGATGGGGGAGATGTCCAGATCTCTCAGCTTGACGTGTTTCACAGTCGCTGCTCCTCTTCTCGGATGCTCGAAGACACCCGGTACCGCACGCCGGGCGCCGCCCCGTTCGTCACCTCGTCGCGGTTGACCACGAGACGCATGGCGCTCAGGGGCGGATGAGCACCTTCGGTGCCGCGCCACCGCCCACCCCAACAACAAGATCACAACAAAGACCGGCTCTAGCCAAAACGATCATTCAGGCAGAATCGGTGTACAGAATCGTGCTCAGCGCGGGCCTGCTGGCGTGCGCAGCGCCACGGAGGTCAAGGTTCCTGAGTTCATCCCCACGGATAAGCGCGACCCCGGCGGTTCACCCGCGGGACCACTTGGGTAACACTGCGGCGATGACGCGGGGAGTGGTGGCCGCCGGGCATCCGCTGACCGCCGAAGCGGGCGCGAGCGCGCTGCGTGCGGGTGGCAACGCGGTCGATGCCGCCCTCGCCGCGATGTGTGCGTCCTTCGTCTGCGAGCCGCTGCTCACAGGTTTGGGCGCTGGTGGCTACATGCTTGTCGGAGCCCCCGGTGGGGCCGACATGCTGTTGGACTTCTTCGTCGCTGCGCCTGGGCGCGGCGACCGCGCGCCCAGGCGCAGCGCTCGTGCCGGTTTCGATTGTCTTCGGTGACGTGGTCCAGGTC